>NZ_JAPUBV010000001.1:0-930319 GCF_030397695.1 Janthinobacterium sp. SUN118
CCCACCCCTTCCCATCCCGAACAGGACCGTGAAACAACTTTGCGCCGATGATAGTGCTGCAACCAGTGTGAAAGTAGGTTATCGTCAGGCTTGTTATACGCAGTAGAGAAAAACCCCACCGGACTCCGGTGGGGTTTTTTTTCGTCTGCCGGTTTTGTTTGAGGCAGTCGAATGGCAGGCATAAAAAAAGGCACCGCTACGCGGTGCCTTTGTCATTTATCACGCCCATTAAAAATGGTAAGCGACTTTGATGTTCATGTAATTGACGCCGCTATTCGGTTTCTTGTAGCCACCGTTCGAGAAATGCTGGATCTTTGCAGCGACTTCCCATTTGTTATTGAAGATATAGCCGACGCCGATATGGTCGCCGAACTGGAAGTGGGTCGACAGGCGGTTATCGTCGTTATCGTACAGCTTGGACAGCATATGCACGCCTATGCCGCCTTCGGCATAGAAGCCCAGTTTATTTGTGTTTTCAAAGCGGAACACGGGGGTAAAACCCAGATCCCACAGTTTTTGATGCTGGCCAGGGACATTGCGATAGCTCTTGCCATCCCAACCGCCGATGCTGGCATCCCAGTAGCCGCTCAATTGCGTGCCATTCGATACGAACCAGGCCTTATCCCAGTTCGAGGTCACGCCAGCGCGCACCATTTGCACCTTTACGCCCTTGGCGTATTCACCGTAGACGGAGTCGATCAGTTTGTCGTCGGCGGCAAAGCCGGCATTGGCCGCCATCAGCGCGGTCAAGGCGGCGATGGATTTGAGGAGATTCTTCTTGAAGAACATAGAGGCTTTCATCGTAAAATTGGCCGATAGGCTGCTGTCTTGTTTGCGCAGGCGCAAGCTTGCTTTGCATGCCGCTTTCGCCACTTGTTGATCTCAGGGGTTCAATTGACATTCTCTACAAAAATCGCGTTTCTCGGTATCGGTCTGATGGGGGATCCGATGGTCCGGCGCCTGCTGCACGCTGGATATTCTGTCACAATTTGGAATCGCACGCACAGCAAGGCCCAAGTCCTGCGTGCGGCAGGCGCGCAGCCTGTCGTTTCCATCGCCGAGGCGGTCAATGGTGCGGACGTGATCATCTCGATGCTGGAGGCGGGTCCCATCGTGGCGCAGGTGCTGCAAGATGCGTTGCCGGCCCTGCCGGCTGGCGCGATCTGGATCGATATGAGTTCCACCAAGCAAGCCGAAGCCCAGCAATTTCATGCCACCTTGCAAGCAGCTGGCCATGCCTTTGTCGATGCACCCGTTTCAGGGGGCGTCGGCGGCGCCCAGGCTGGCAGCCTGGCCATCATGGCCGGCGCCAGCGCCAGCGATTATGCGCGCGTGGCGCATATTTTGACGGCAATGGGGCGGCCGACCCTGGTGGGGCCGGCCGGCAGCGGCCAGGTGGCCAAGTTATGCAATCAGCTGATCGTCGGCGCGACCCTGAATATCGTGGCAGAAGCATTGCTGCTGGCCCAGGCGGCCGGCGCCGATGCGAGCGCCGTACGGGCCGCGATCCGCGGCGGCTTCGCCGAAAGCAAGATTCTGGATGTGCATGGTCAACGCATGCTGGAACGTAATTTCGTTGCCGGTGGCCAGGTGAAAAGCCAGATCAAGGACATGCACAATATCCTTGCGGCGGCCGAGGCGGCCCATGTCACCTTGCCGGTGACGCAATTGGTGACGCAACGCTATGACAGCATCGCCGCCACCTATCCGACGGCGGACCATGCGGCCGCCTTGCTGGCCCTGGAAGCGTTGAATCCGGGCCAGCGCCTGGGCGGCGGTCCGGACAAGTTGAGCTGATTCAAGTGACGGGCAGGCTCGCTTCGGCCAGCTTGACCCAGAAACTGGCGCCGATCGGCAGCAGATGGTCGTTGAAGTCATAACTGCCATTGTGCAGGACGCACGGTCCCAGGCCGTGACCGCCATCGCGGTGCTCGCCATCGCCATTGCCGATGAAAATGTAGCAGCCGGCTTTTTCCTGCAGGAAAAACGCAAAGTCCTCGGCACCCATGGTGGGCTCGACATTGGCGTTGACCTTGTCCGCTCCCACCACGCTCTGCATCACTTCGACGGCAAACGCCGTTTCTTTCGCATGGTTGACCAGCGGCGGATAGTTGCGCTTGAAGTGGAAATCGACTTCGGCGCCAAAGGCGGTGGCCGTGTGCACGGCGATATCGCGCATGCGCTCTTCGATCAAGTCCAGCACGGGCGTGGTGAAGGTGCGTACCGTGCCGACCAGGCTGGCGTCATCGGGGATCACATTGGTGGCGCTGCCCGCATGGATTTGCGTGATCGACAGCACGGCCGTGTCGAGCGGACTCTTGTTGCGGGTAATCACGGTTTGCCAGCTTTGCGCGATTTGCACGGCCACCATCACGGGATCGATGCCCTTGTGCGGCTGGGCCGCGTGCGCTCCCTTGCCTTTCACTGTGACGTGGAATTCATTGCTGGAAGCCATCATCGGTCCTGGCACCACGCTCAGGGTGCCCGTTTCCGCGCCCGGCCAGTTGTGCATGCCGTAGATGGCATCCATGGGAAAGCGGGTAAACAAGCCGTCTTCGATCATTTCGCGCGCGCCGGCGCCGCCTTCTTCGGCCGGCTGGAAGACCAGGTACACGGTGCCGTCGAAATGGCGGTGCTGCGCCAGGTGATGGGCG
Organism: Janthinobacterium sp. SUN118; assembly: GCF_030397695.1. Classification (NCBI taxonomy): domain Bacteria; kingdom Pseudomonadati; phylum Pseudomonadota; class Betaproteobacteria; order Burkholderiales; family Oxalobacteraceae; genus Janthinobacterium; species Janthinobacterium sp. SUN118. The sequence goes on from NZ_JAPUBV010000001.1 coordinate 2,655, forward strand.
GCGCCGAGCAGCATGGCCGTGTGGCCGTCATGGCCGCAGGCGTGCATCTTGCCCGGATGGCGCGAAGCATGCTCGAAGGTATTCATTTCCTGCATGGGAAGAGCATCCATGTCGGCACGCAAGCCGATGGCGCGCTTGGACGTGCCATTCTGGATGATGCCGACCACGCCCGTGCGGCCCAGGCCGCGTACCACGGGAATGCCCCATTCCGTCAGTTTGGCGGCGACGACGTCCGAGGTGCGCTGTTCTTCATAGCACAGCTCGGGATGGGCGTGCAGGTCGCGGCGGATAGCTTGCAGCTCGGATTGAAACGCCAAGATGGGATCAACTAGTTTCATGGGACTCTCCTGTGGATGCTGGCGCGCAGCCATGTAGGGCGCGCCGGACCGCGTTTGTCTGATCAAAAACAGGCGCGGCTAATAATGCATTGTAGCCCTTGTTAGCCGGGGAAATCCAGCGCACGGCCGAGCTTGCCATGGCGCCAACAGCAAGCGTGCGGAATGGTTTACAGTATCGCCTTCCGCCAACGTTTTTGGATTGCACCATGACCACGACCCAAGTGCGCGCCGCCTGCCCGCTCGACTGCCCCGATACCTGCGCCCTCCTGGTCACGGTGACCGACGGCGTCGCCACGGCCGTCAAGGGCGATCCCGACCACCCGACCACGGCTGGCGTGCTGTGCACGAAGGTGTCGCGCTTCACGGAGCGCACCTACCATGCGGACCGCCTGTTGACGCCGCTGCGCCGTGTGGGCAAGAAAGGCGAGGGCAAGTTCGAGCCCATCAGCTGGGACGAGGCATTGCAGACCATCGCGGCCCGATTGAAACCGATCGCCGCGCGCGATCCGCAAGCGATCTTGCCGTACAGCTACTGCGGCACCATGGGCCTGGTGCAGGGCGAGTCGATGTCGTCGCGCTTTTTCAACCAGCTGGGCGCTTCCCTGCTGGACCGCACCATCTGCGCCTCGGCCGGCGCCACCGGATACCGCTATACGGTGGGCGCCAGTATCGGCACGGACCTGGAACAGTTTCAGAATGCCAAGCTGATCATCATCTGGGGCGGCAATCCGATCGCCTCGAACCTGCATTTCTGGATGCGCGCGCAGGAAGCCAAGCGCCATGGCGCCACTCTGATCGCCATCGACCCCTACCGTTCGCTGACGGCCGAGAAATGCCACCAGCATATCGCCTTGCTGCCCGGCACCGACGCGGCCCTGGCGCTGGGCTTGATGCATGTCTTGATCACGGAAGATTGGCTCGATCATGATTACATCGAACGCTACACTGTCGGCTATGACGCGTTGCAACAGCGCGCGCTGGAATGGCCGCCCGAGCGCGCGGCCGAGGTGTGCGGCATCACCGCCACGGAAGTGGTGGAACTGGCACGCCTGTACGGCCAGACTTGCCGTAACGGCGACGGTGCCGCCATCCGCGCCAACTACGGCGTGCAGCGCGTGCACGGGGGCGGCATGGCGGTGCGCAATATCGCCTGCCTGCCCGCGCTGACGGGCGCCTGGCGCCATGCGGCCGGCGGCATGCAGCTGTCGAGCTCGGGTTCCTTCCCCGTCAACCGCAAGGCCTTGCAGCGCCCTGATTTATTGAAGGGAAGCCCGCGCACCATCAACATGAGCACCATCGGCGACGACCTGTTGAAGGAAAGCTCGCCCGAGTTCGGCCCGCAAGTCGAAGCCGTGATCGTCTACAACTCGAATCCGCTGGCCGTGGCGCCCGACTCCTCGAAAGTGGCGCAGGGTTTTGCCCGCGAGGATTTATTTACGGTCGTGCTCGAGCACTTCCAGACCGATACCGTCGACTACGCCGACATCGTGCTGCCCGCCACGACGCAGCTGGAACACGTCGACGCGCACGCCACGTATGGCCATTTGTACATGATGGCGAACAACGCGGCCGTGGCGCCGCTGGGCGAGGCGAAGGCGAATACGGAGATTTTCCGCCTGCTGGCGCAGCACATGGGCTTTGATGATCCGTGCTTCCAGGAAAGCGACGATGCGCTGGCCGCGCAGGCGTTTGACGCGACCCATGCGCGGGCCGTGCATTTCGATTGGGAATCGCTGAAACGCACGGGCTGGCAAAAACTGGCCATGCCCGAGGCGCCGTTCGCCGACGGCGGCTTCCCCACGCCATCGGGCAAGTGCGAGTTCTACTCCGATGCCATGGCGCAAGCAGGACTCGATCCCTTGCCCACGTATATCGCGCCGTACGAATCGCTGGCCAGCAATCCCGCGCTGGCGGCCCGTTATCCGCTGGCGATGATTTCCCCGCCGGCCCGCAATTTTTTGAATTCCACTTTCGTCAACGTGACTAGCCTGCGCGCGGCCGAAGGCGAGCCGCACCTCGATATCCATCCCGAGGATGGCGCCGCGCGCGGCATCGCGGCCGGCGACATGGTGCGCATCTTCAATGACCGCGGCAGTTTTGTGGCCAAGGCCAGGGTGACGGACAAGGCAAGAAAAGGCCTGGTGGTGGGCTTGTCCGTGTGGTGGAAGAAACTGGCCAGCGATGGCAAGAACGCCAATGAAGTGACGAGCCAGCGCCTGACGGACATGGGCCGCGCTCCCACCTTCTACGACACGCTGGTCGAAGTGGAAAAGGCTGGCTGACATGGCGCGCTGGCCGGCCCGGCTGCTTGCAGGCATGCTGTGCCTGTCGCTGGGCGGCTGCACGCAGCTGCGCTATTACGCGCAGGCGGCGCAGGGACAGTATGCGTTGTGGTCCGGCGCGCGTCCCGTCGACGACTGGATGAACGACCCTGCCACCGAGCCGCGCCTGAAGGCCCGCCTGCTCAAGGCGCAGCAGATCCGCCGTTTTGCCGTCAGCGAACTGGACTTGCCGGACAATGGCAGCTACACGCAATACGCCGCCTTGTCGCGGCCGTTCGTGCTGTGGAACGTGGTGGCCACGCCGGAACTGTCGCTGCAGCCGCTGCAATGGTGTTTTCCCGTCGCCGGCTGCGTCAGCTACCGCGGCTATTACAGCAAGGACGAGGCCCTGGCCTACGCCGATGAACTGCGGGCCCAGCATTACGACGTGCAGGTGGGCGGCGTGCCCGCGTATTCCACGCTGGGCTGGTTCGACGACCCGCTGCTGTCGACCTTTATCCATTACAACGATGCGGAGCTGGCGCGCCTGGTCTTCCACGAACTGGCGCACCAGGTGGTGTACGTGCCCGGCGATTCCGCCTTCAACGAATCGTTTGCCGGCGCCGTGGAAGAAGCGGGCGTGCAGCGCTGGCTGGCGCGCGAGGGCAATGACGCCATGCGCGACGCCTATGCCCGGTATGCGGCGCGGCGCCAGGATTTCCTCGCCTTGCTGCTGCACTACCGGGGCGAACTGGAAGCCGTGTATGCGGGCGACGCCAGCGATGCGCAGAAGCGGGCGCGCAAGGCGCAGCTATTTGCCGAGTTGAAAGAGGCGTATCAGGTGCTGCGGCAAAACTGGGGCGGTTTTGCCGGTTATGACCGCTGGTTCGAGCAGCCATTGAGCAATGCGCACCTGGCTTCCGTGTCCACCTACAATGAATTTTTGCCTGCCTTCAAAAAATTGCTGGAAGAAAAAAAGAACTTTCGTGCTTTTTATGCTGCAGTGCACACAATGTCTCAGATCAAGAAGCCTGAGCGCAGGCGTGCGCTGGAACAATTGTCCAGCCCCTGACCCGTAAAGATTGCCCCGTACGCCGAGGCGAACGATCCTGCAACGGCGTATTTATCATGCTGCAATGCAGCACAAAACTGCCCTAGAGTTGCTGCTCGAATACTGTTGAAAGCGCTTGCATGGAAGCGCGGCGACCGATAGCATCGCGTTAGTAGCATAGAGCAATTGCTCGTCAGAATGCTCAAACCGACTGCAGGACGACAGAATCCGCAGCAATGATCCGCGCCGGCAAGGTGCGCCGGCTCCCCACGATTATTCGAGACAAGAGGCACAGGATGGAAAAAATTTGGCTGAAGTCGTACCCTCCCGGCGTACCTGCCGACATTAATCCTGATCAATATCGTTCGCTGGTGCATGTGCTGGAAGAAGCGTTTCAAAAATATGCGGACCGCAATGCCTATGTCTGCATGGACAAATTTCTCACCTATGCCGAACTCGATACCTATTCGCGCCAGTTGGGCGCCTGGCTGCAAAGCCGTGGCTTGAAAAAAGGGGCCAGAGTCGCCCTGATGATGCCGAACGTGCTCCAGTATCCGGTGGCGATTGCCGCCGTGCTGCGCGCCGGCTACACGGTGGTCAACGTCAATCCGCTGTACACGCCGCGCGAACTCGAGCACCAGCTCAACGATTCGGGCAGCGAAGCCATCATCGTGCTGGAAAACTTCGCCCACACGCTCGAACAGGTGTTGAGCAAGACAGCCGTCAAGCACATCATCGTTGCCAGCATGGGCGAGATGCTCGGCGGCTTGAAGGGCATGATCGTCAATTTTGTCGTGCGCAACGTCAAGAAGATGGTGCCCGCGTATTCCCTGCCGAACGCCATGCGTTTCAAGCAGGCGCTGGCGCTGGGCAGCCGCATGAAACTCACACCGGTCGAGCTGAGCATCAACGACGCCGCCTTCCTGCAATACACCGGCGGCACGACGGGCGTGTCGAAAGGCGCGACCTTGAGCCACCGCAATGTGATCGCGAATGTGCTGCAGAGCGAAGCGTGGTCGGGCGCGGCGCTCGACCAGAACAGCAAGGAGCAGCTGATCATCGTCTGCGCCTTGCCGCTGTACCATATCTTCGCGCTGACGGCGTGCGCGATGTGGGGCACGCGCGTAGGCGCGCTGAATATCCTGATTCCGAATCCGCGCGATATCCCGGGCCTGATCAAGGAACTGGGCAAGTACAAATTCAACTTGTTGCCGGCAGTCAATACGCTGTACAACGCGCTGGTGAATCACCCCGATTTTGCCCGGCTCGACTTCTCGGGCTTGAAGATCGCCAATGGCGGCGGCATGGCGGTGCAGCAATCCGTCAACGACAAATGGCTGCAGGCGACGGGCGTCTCCATCATCGAAGGCTATGGTTTGTCGGAAACATCACCGGTTGCCACCTGCAACCGCGCCGACACCACGGTGTTTTCCGGCACCATCGGCTTGCCCGTGCCGTCGACCGACATCGCCATCCTCGACGATGACGGCAAGGAAGTGCCGCTGGGCCAGACGGGCGAGATCGCCATCCGCGGTCCGCAAGTGATGACGGGCTACTGGAACCGCCCCGACGAGACGGCCAAGGTGATGACACAGGACGGTTACTTCAAATCGGGCGACGTGGGCATCATGGACGAGCGCGGTTACGTGAAGATCGTGGATCGCAAGAAAGACATGATCCTCGTCTCCGGCTTCAATGTGTATCCGAACGAGGTCGAAGCCGTCATCGCGGCCCATCCGGGCGTGCTCGAATGCGCCTGCGTGGGCGTGCCGGACGAACATTCTGGCGAAGCCGTGAAAGTGTTCGTCGTGCGCAAGGACCCGAACCTGACCCAGGAAGTGCTGGCCGCGTATTGCAAGGAGCAGTTCACGGGCTACAAGCGGCCGAAATACATCGAATTCCGCGATGAACTGCCGAAGACCAACGTTGGCAAGATTTTGCGTCGCGCCTTGCGCGACGAGAAGAAGATAGCAGCATAAACAGTGCCGGGGGCGCCCAAGGCTGCGCCCCCTTTAATACAGATAAAGATGAGGCAATTGATGGACAAGATTTGGTTGAAGTCGTACCCGGACAGCGTTCCCGCAGAGATCGACTGCACGCAGTATCGTTCCGTCACGCATTTGCTGGAAGAATCGTTCCAGAAATACGCGGACCGCAACGCTTTCGTGTGCATGGATAAATTCCTCACCTACCGCGAACTCGACAAGCTGTCGCTGCAGATGGGTGCCTGGCTGCAAAGCAAGGGCCTGAAGACGGGCGCGCGCGTGGCGATCATGTTGCCGAACGTGCTCCAGTATCCGGTGGCGATGGCGGCGATCTTGCGCGCCGGCTACACAGTCGTCAACGTCAATCCGCTGTACACGCCGCGCGAATTGCAGCACCAGCTGATCGATTCGGGCAGTGAAGCGATCATCGTGCTGGAAAACTTTGCCACCACGGTCGAGCAGGTATTGCCGCATACCCAGGTCAAGCATGTGATCGTTGCCACCATGGGCGACTTGCTGGGTGGACTGAAAGGCACGATTGTCAACTTCGTCGTGCGCAAGATCAAGAAAATGGTGCCCGCGTTTTCCTTGCCTGGCGCCATCAGCTTCAACAAGATGCTGGCCGAGGGAGCGCGCCTGACCTTGACGCCCGTGCAGCAGGGCCATGACGATATCGTCTTCCTGCAATACACGGGCGGCACGACGGGCGTGTCGAAGGGCGCCATGCTGCTGCACCGTAACGTGATCGCCAACGTGCTGCAAAACGAGGCGTGGATTTCGCCCGTGATGACCAAGGAAATGCGCGCCACCTCGATGGGCTTCATGTGCGCCTTGCCCCTGTATCACATCTATTCGCTGACGGTCAGCGCCCTGATGGGCATGCGCGTGGGTGGCTTGAACGTGCTGATCCCGAACCCGCGCGACATTCCCGGTTTCGTCAAGGAATTGTCCAAGCACAAGATCGTCGTCTTCCCGGCCGTCAATACGCTGTACAACGCGCTGCTGAACAATGCCGAGTTTGCCAAGCTCGATTTCTCCAGCTACAAGGTGTGCAACGGCGGCGGCATGGCCTTGCAGCGCAACGTGGCCGAGCGCTGGCTGAAATTGACGGGCTGCCCGCTGATCGAAGGCTATGGCATGTCGGAAACGTCGCCCGTGGTGACGGGCAACCGCGTCGACATCACGGAATTCACGGGCACCATCGGCTTGCCTTTCCCGTCGACGGAAGTGGCGATCCTGAACGACGACGGCGTGGAAGTACCGCTGGGCGAACCGGGCGAGATCGCCGTGCGCGGCCCGCAAGTGATGGCCGGCTACTGGCAGCGTCCGGACGAGACGGTCAAGTCGATGACGGCGGACGGCTATTTCAAGACGGGCGACGTGGGTGTCATGGACGAGCGCGGCTATGTGAAAATCGTGGATCGCAAGAAAGACATGATCATCGTCTCCGGCTTCAACGTGTATCCGAACGAGGTGGAAGACGTGGTCGCGTCGTGTCCGGGCGTGCTCGAATGCGCGTGCATCGGCGTGCCCGATGCGAACTCGGGCGAAGCCGTGAAAGTGTTTGTCGTGCGTAAGGATCCGAATCTGACGGTGGAACAGATCCGCGAGCATTGCAAGCATGAATTGACGGCCTACAAGAAGCCGAAATACATCGAATTCCGCGATGAATTGCCAAAAACCAACGTCGGCAAGATCTTGCGCCGGCAATTGCGCGACGAAAAGAAAGCTGCTTAATTTGCAGGCAAGGCTGTGTCCGCCGCTACGGCTTGCCGTGGCAGGGCGGGCAAGCCGAAGCAGGGACGCAGCCAGCTCACCTTGCTGATCAACAGCGACGTCCCCAGCCAGCAGAGCGCCACCGTGCCGGCCAGTATCAGCAATGGCTCGAGCACGGGACCCAGCCGCAGCGGCACCAGCCAGAACGCCAGCAGCACGATCGCGCTCTGGTGCAGTATGTACCAGGGAAAGACCGCCTGGCGCGCCCATGGCAGCCAGGAAAAGGGCCGGTTCAGCAAGGTGTGCGACCAGCCCAGGATGGCGCAGATGGCCAGCCACATGTACAGGTCGCGCATGGGCCAGGAGCCGGCCGAAGCCCAGGTCAGCAGGTTTTCCGAATACACGAGGTCAAAGCCCAGATACGCGGCAAACGCGCATGGCGCCAGCAGCAGCGCATGCCAGCGCAGCCGGGCCAGTTCCTGCCACACTCCCTTGTCGTTGCCCAGCCACCAGCCATACAGGTACATGGTGAAATAGATGGCGTGCGCGTACCAGTCCTTGAGCAGCGCGTGGTTTTCCGGATAGCGCAGTTTCAGGAAGACGGTTGCCGCCAGCGTTGGCAGGGCGGGCAGGATCAGCAGGCGCCAGCCGCGCAGTCTCGTGAACAGCGGCCTGGCCTGGGCCAGCAGCGGCTGCAGCGCCGCCAGCACGAGGGTGTACAGCAGCAGATACACGAGATACCACAGATGGTTCCAGGTAAAACTGGTTTTCCAGCCCGTAAATGCGCCGGCCGGCCAGGCGTAGCCGCCAAAATAATGCAGCAGGAATTGTCCATAGCCAGGCTCGACCAGGCCGTTGCTGACGCCTTCGCAATACGGCTGCACGGGCACCACCAGCAGCACGCCAAACAGCAGGGGCAGCAGCAGGCGCGCGAGCCTGCGCCGCAGGAAAGCGCCACGGGACGCTTGCGTCATCATGGCGCATGACACGCCGGAAATGAGGAAGACGATTTCCATGCGCCAACGGTTGATAAAGACCATGGGGAAATTCAACGTTTCCGTCAAGTACGTGCTTTTCATATGGAAGGCGGCGCCGTCCAGATACAGCATGGCCGTGTGGTAGGCGATCAGCAGGCTGAAGACAAGAAAGCGCAAGGCGTCGATATCGTAACGGCGAGAATGGATGCTCATGATGGGCGATGGGGACGTTGGTGTAGGAATGCCCGAGCATAGGCAGGTCGCGGCGGCCGACCCAGTGAAAAGTGACCAATTGCGGGCAGTTTGTGACAAGCGGCAACGCCGGGACGGCGGTGGGACATTACAATCATGCAACTCATTCACCGTCCGCCACCATGCGCCTTTCTTCCACCGATTTGTTGCAACGATATCAACGCTGGCGCAAGCTCGCCGAGCCAGCTTTCTGGATCGTCCTGTATCTGCTGCAAACTTCGCTCAACTGCTGGATCAGCTGGACCGACCGCGTGCGCGCCGGGCTCGCGACGCCATTCTGGGAAGTGGCCGTGTGGGAATGGAGCAGCAACCTGGTGTTGCTGGCGCTGGTACCGGTAGTGATCCTGGCCAACCAGCTGCGTCCCCTGCACCTGGTATTCCAGCGCCGGAACCTGCGCTGGCACCTGGCCGCGTCGCTCGTCTACAGCCTGGTGCATGTGCTGGCCATGGTGGCCTTGCGCAAGCTCGCGTACTGGAGCCAGGGCAGCGATTACGATTTCGGCGACTGGTGGCGCGAATTGCCATACGAGTATGTCAAGGATGTGCGTACTTACTTCTCCATTTTATTGTTCACCGGCTTTTACCAGTTGCTGCTGATGCGCTGGCAAGGCGAGGCGACCTTGCTGGGCGAACCCGATGCAGGGGCGGCCGTGGAACCGGTGGAGCAGCCGGAACGCTTCCTGGTGCGCAAGCTGGGCAAGGATTTCCTGCTGCCCGCGGCCGACATCGAATGGATACAGGCCTGGGGCAATTATGTGAACCTGCATGCGCGCGGCCACGACTACCCGCTGCGCTCGACCATGGCGGCCATCGAGCGCCGCCTCGATGGCAAGCGCTTTGTGCGCGTGCATCGCAGCTATATCGTCAACCTTGATTTCGTGCAAACGATCACGCCGCTGGAGTCGGGCGAGGCGCGCATCGGCCTGAGCACGGGCGGCGAGGTGCCCGTCAGCCGGCGCTACCGCGACGCCCTGAAACAGCTGTCGATGGCGTGATTCAGCTTTGCTGCAGGCCGGGGATACCGTCGCGCACGGTAAAACTGGCCAGCGGCGCGATGGCGGAGGCGCGGTCGCGCACATTTTCCAGGCCCTGGAACACGGTCGTGGTTTTCTCTGGCGTGATATCCATCCACATATAGCCGCGCTTGTCGCTGCGTCCGTAGCGGATGTGCGGATTCATCGCCACGTACTGGTCCGTGCGCGCCTGCGGACGGGAACTCGAGGTGACGGAGGTGCCGCAAAACTCGGTGGCCAGCACGGGATTCGCCTTGCCAATGGAACGCGTGGCGTTGCGGCTCAGCTCCGTCGCATAAAACGTGTGCACGTCGCCTGACAGCACCAGCGGGTTGCGGGCCTGGCTGTTGTGCAGGGCGTCGAGCAGGTGCTGGCGCGCCAGCGGATAGCCATCCCAGCCATCGGTCCAGATGCGCTCGTCGCCGGGCCGCACGATCGGCACCTGGCTCGATTGCGCCATCAGTGTTTGCTGGGCCAGAATGTTCCAGTGCGCGGGAGAATTGTCGAGCCCGGCTTGCAGCCAGCGCTGCTGTTCTTCGCCCAGCATGGTGCGACCCGGTTTCAGCAAGTCGGGGCAGTTGCGCGTGGTGACGGAATTCGAGCCGCCGCGGCCCGGTCTGGCGCACGCGTGGTAGGCGCGGTACTGGCGGTCGTCCAGCACATGGAAGCGCGCCAGGCGGCCCCAGTCGTAGCGCTGGTAGATGCGCATGTCGACGAAGCCGCGCCGTCCCAGCGGCAGCAGACGCAGCGGCATGTGCTCATAGAACGCCTGGTAGGCGGCCGCGCGGCGCGCAAGGAACGACGGCGTGAGCAATTCATCGCGGTCATTGCCGTAATCGTTGGCCACCTCATGGTCATCCCAGGTGACGATCCACGGCGCGGCCAGGTGCGCGTCCTGCAGATCCTGGTCGCTCTTGTACTGCGCATAGCGGACGCGGTAGTCGGCCAGGGTGAAGCTTTCATGCGTGCGCATGGCCCGGCCCGGGTGCTGCAGCTGGTACGGCCCCCATTCGTAGATATAGTCGCCGAGGAAGGCCACCAGGTCGGGCGCGGCCGCGGCGATATGCCGGTGCGCCGCGTAGGCGCCAAATTCCCAGTGCTGGCACGAGGCCACGGCCAGTTTCAGCGAGGCGGGCAGGGCATCGGCGGCCGGCGCCGTGCGCGTGCGGCCCACGGGGCTGACGGCGTCGCCCAGCATGAAGCGGTACCAGTACCAGCGTCCGGGCGCCAGGCCTGCCACGTCCACATGCACGCTGTGCGCGAGCGCCGGCGTGGCCGTCGCTTGCCCCTTGGCGGCGATGCGCCGGAACGCTTCGTCCTCGGCCACTTCCCAGCGCACGGTGAGGGCGATGGCGGGCGTGGCGGCCGCGTGCAGCGGGTCGTAGCAGATGCGCGTCCACAGCACGACGGCATCGGGCAGGGGCGAGCCGGAAGCGACGCCGAGCGCGAATGGATAGCCGCCGCCATTCAGGCGCGTGGTGGAGCGTGCGCCGGAACCGGACAGCATGCCGCCGGCGGCGGCCAGGGCACCGATGCGGGCGGCGCTGTGCAGGAAGATGCGGCGCTGGCTATCCATGCCGGCGGAGCCTGCGGAGTGGAATTATTGCGACAACAAGGTTTCGATCGGCGGCACCTTGCGCGGCTTGCGGTCGGAATCGGTGGCGACATAGATCAGGGTGGCTTCCGTGACTTTCACGATGCACGCCTGCAGGCGGTTGCGCTCGGCATACACTTCGACATTGACGGTGATCGAGGTATTGCCGACCTTGACGATATCGGCGTAGAAGGACAGTAGATCGCCGACGAACACGGGGTTTTTGAAGACGAAGGAGTTGACGGCGATGGTGGCGACGCGGCCGTTGGCGCGTCGCGTAGCCGGCAGGGAGCCGGCGATATCGACTTGCGACATGATCCAGCCGCCGAAGACGTCGCCGTATACATTGGCGTCCGATGGCGCGGGCATCATGCGCAGTTCGGGCATTTTTCCGGCGGGCAGGCCGGAGGCGAGGCAGTTATCGGGGCGGGCGGGGGAGGTGCTCATCTTTTATTCTCATGAAAGGCTACAATTGCCCCGATTGAACCATAAAAAGCCGACCTTCGCCATGCGCCGTTCCCAGACTCCCCCTCCGCCCCGCTCGCCAGCTTCCGCCAGCCACAGCGATTTCGCCACCATCAAGACCCTGCTGCCGTACTTATGGGTCTACAAATGGCGGGTGCTGCTGGCGCTGCTCTGCCTGGTGGGCGCCAAGCTGGCCAACGTGGGCGTGCCCCTGATCCTGAAAAAACTCGTCGACGCCATGACCATCACGGCGGCCCATCCGCAAGCGCTGCTGGTATTGCCGGTGGGCTTGCTGGTGGCCTACGGCTTGCTGCGCCTGTCGACCACCTTGTTTACGGAGCTGCGCGAATTCCTGTTCGCCCGGGTCACGCAGCGCGCCGTGCGCACCATCGCGCTGCAAGTGTTCCGCCACCTGCATGCGCTGTCCTTGCGCTTTCATTTGAACCGCCAGACGGGTGGCATGACGCGCGACATCGAACGGGGCACGCGCAGCGTCGGCTCGCTCATTTCCTATACCTTGTTCAACATCTTGCCGACCCTGGTGGAAATCACCCTCGTGCTCGGCTATCTGGTCTTGCATTACGACATCTGGTTCACCGTCATCACGGCGGTGGCGCTCGTGTCCTATATCGCGTTTACCGTGCTGGTGACGAACTGGCGCACGCACTTCCGCCGCACCATGAACGACCTCGATTCCAAGGCGAATACCAAGGCCATCGATTCGCTGATCAACTATGAAACCGTGAAATATTTCGGCAACGAGGATTACGAAGCGAAGCGCTATGACGAGGGCTTGCAGCGCTATGAAAGTGCGGCCGTGAAATCGCAGACTTCCTTGTCCCTGCTCAATACGGGCCAGTCGCTGATCATCGCCACGGCCGTCACATTGATCCTGTGGCGCGCCACGGTGGGCGTGATCGCCGGCACGATGACCCTGGGCGACCTGGTGCTGGTGAACGCCTTCATGATCCAGCTGTACATTCCCCTCAATTTCCTTGGCGTCATCTACCGCGAAATCAAGCAGAGCCTGGCCGACATGGAGCGCCTGTTCTCGCTGCTGAACGAAAACCGCGAAATCGCCGATACGCCGGAAGCCAGGCCGCTCGTCACGCGGGGCGCGGCCGTGCGTTTCGAGCATGTGGATTTCAGCTATGAAGCCAAGCGGCAAATCCTGTTCGACGTGGATTTCCAGATCGCCGCCGGCACCACGACGGCCGTGGTGGGCCACAGCGGCTCGGGCAAGTCGACCCTGTCGCGCCTGCTGTTCCGCTTCTATGAAGTCGATGGCGGCGGCATCACCATCGACGGCCAGGACTTGCGCAGCATCACGCAGGATTCCTTGCGCGCCGCCATCGGCATCGTGCCGCAAGACACGGTGTTGTTCAACGACACCATCGAATACAACATCGCCTATGGCAAGCCGGGCGCCAGCAAGGACGCCATCGTGGCGGCGGCGAAGGCGGCGTCGATCCATGATTTCATTGAAAGCTTGCCCGATGGCTACAACTCCATGGTGGGCGAGCGGGGCTTGAAGCTGTCGGGCGGCGAAAAGCAGCGCGTGGCCATCGCCCGCACCTTGCTGAAGGATCCGGCCATTTTGATCTTCGATGAAGCCACCTCGGCGCTCGATTCGAAGGCCGAACAGGCGATCCAGGCGCAGCTGAAGGACATCGCCAGGAACCGCACCACGCTGGTGATTGCGCACCGCCTGTCGACGGTGGCCGACGCCCAGCAAATCCTCGTGCTCGACCATGGCCGCATCGTCGAGCGCGGCACGCATCCGCAATTGCTGGCCGCAAATGGCCTGTATGCGCAGATGTGGCAACGCCAGCAGGCGAATATGGACGATGAGACGGAAGAGGACGACGCGCTGGCGGGCTTGGCGCCAGCAAAATAAATCGGGAATGGGAAATCAGTAGGAAAAATGCTACAGCCGCGCCCCTTCAGGCGCGCGTATAGCGCCTATTTGAGGGCAATCGCAGAAAACGGCTAGTCCGGCGCTGAAAATGAAATAAAATTAATTCCATTGGTGGCGTCTGCACCACAGTTGTTTCGTCCGGAGTCGCATCCGGTTTGTCCGCCCAGGAGAATTTATGAAATTGACCAGAATCGTCGCCACGCTGCTCAGCGTTGGCGTCCTTAGCAGCATGTCGCCAGCCCAGGCACAGGAATTGACCGGCACATTGGCCAAGATCAAGAAAGCCGGTTCCGTCACCCTCGGTGTGCGTGACGGCTCCGTGCCCTTCTCCTATCTCGATGACAAGCAGCAATACCAGGGCTATTCGATCGACCTGTGCATGAAAGTCGTCACGGCCCTGCAAAAGCACCTGGGCCTGAGCGAACTGAAAGTGGTGATGAGCCCCGTCACGTCGGCCAACCGCATCCCGCTGATGGCCAACGGCACCATCGACCTCGAATGCGGCTCGACGACGAACAACCTCGAGCGCCAGCAGCAGGTGGCATTCGCGCCCACCATGTTCGTCATCGGCAACCGCGTGCTGTCGAAAAAATCCTCGAACATCAAGACCCTGGAAGACTTGCGCGGCAAGACCCTGGTCGCCACGGCCGGCACGTCGACCATCAAGCAGATGACCATCCTCAACAAGGAAAAGAACCTGGGCATGAACATCGCCGTCGGCAAGGACCATCCCGAATCGTTCCTGATGCTGGAAACGGGCCGCGCGGTGGCCGAAGCCAACGACGATATCTTGCTCGCCTCGCAGGTGGCCAATTCGAAAAATCCGAACGACTACGAAATCACCAAGGAAGCGCTGTCCGTCGAGCCATACGGCATCATGTTGCGCAAGGGCGACCCGGCCTTCAAGAAGGTGGTCGACGACGCCCTGATCCGCCTGTACAAGAGCGATGATATCAACCGCATCTACGCCAAGTGGTTTACCTCGCCGATCCCGCCGAAAAACATCAACCTGAAATTCCCCATGCCGCCGCAATTGAAGGCGGTCTTCACGAATCCGACCGATTCGGGCGATCCGGCCGCGTATGCGGCCGTGCCGGAAGCGCAGAAGACGTCGGACAAACGGAAAAAGTAACAAGAGTGCGTAAAAACCGGGGGGCGCAAGCCTCCCGTTTCATTTGCGGGGCGGGCGGCGGGCAAGCCGCCGTCCTTGGGCCGCATGGGAAGGATGATCATGAATTACAACTGGAATTGGCGCATTTTCTGGGAGATATCTCCCGATGGCGTCGGCACGTATATGGACACCCTGTGGTCCGGCTTGATCTGGACTCTGGCCACGGCCGGCACGGCCTGGATCATGGCCCTGATCCTGGGCCTGGTGATCGGCACCATCCGCACCCTGCCGAATAAATGGATCGTTGGCGTGGCCAACGCGTATGTCGAATTGTTCCGCAACGTGCCGCTGCTGGTGCAGATGTTTCTCTGGTATTTCGTCATGCCGGAGCTGCTGCCCACGGACATGGGCAACTGGGTCAAGTCGCTGCCGAACGCACCGTTCGTCACGGCGGTTCTGTGCCTGGGATTTTTCACTTCCTCGCGCGTCGCCGTGCAGGTGACGACGGGCATCGAGGCGCTGCCGCGCGGGCAGAAACTGGCCGGCACGGCGCTCGGCCTGACCCTGCCGCAAACCTATCGCTTCATCCTGCTGCCGATGGCCGCGCGCGTCATCATGCCGCCGCTGACCAGCGAGTTCCTGAACATCATCAAGAACAGCTCCGTGGCGCTGACCATCGGCCTGATCGAACTGACGGCCAGCGCGCGCGCCATCCAGGAATTCTCGTTCCAGGTCTTCGAAGCGTTTTCGGCCGCCACCATCATCTACGTCGTCGTCAATCTGCTGGTGGTGGTGCTGATGCACCTGATCGAGAAAAAGGTCGCCATCCCGGGCTTCATCGTCGCCGGCGCCAAGACGGGAGGACACTGACATGTTCGGTAACTTCGACTTCGATGTCATCTCCCGCTCGTGGGTCTACCTGTTCCAGACCGGCATGGTGTTCACCCTGAAACTGACGGCGCTGTCCATGGTGGGCGGCATCGTGCTGGGTACCCTGCTGGCGCTGATGCGGCTGTCCAGCAACCGCATCCTGTCCGGCGTGGCGTCGAGCTATGTCAACCTGATACGCTCGATCCCGCTGGTGCTGGTGATCTTCTGGTTCTACTTCCTGGTGCCGTACATCGCCGCCTGGATCATCGGCGCCGCCGAGCCCGTGAAGGTGGGCGCGTTTTCCTCGGCGCTGATCACCTTCATCATGTTCGAGGCGGCCTACTATTGCGAGATCATGCGCAGCGGCATACAGTCGATCCCGCGTGGCCAGGTATGGGCGGGCCAGGCGCTGGGCATGAACTACCGGCAAACCATGGGCAGCATCGTGCTGCCGCAGGCGTTTCGCAACATGATCCCCGTGCTGCTGACGCAAACCATCGTGCTGTTCCAGGACGTCTCGCTCGTGTACGTGCTGTCGATTCCCGATTTTGTCGGCGCCGCCTCGAAAATCGCGCAGCGCGACGGCCGCCTGGTGGAGATGTACGTGTTCGTCGCCGTCGTGTATTTCGTGCTGTGCTATGCCTTGTCGTTCCTGGTGAAACGCCTGCAAAAGCGCGTCGCCATCATTCGCTAATCCATTCCAGCCTGATGCTCGGGAAAACAAGAAAGAAGACCATGATTGAACTGAACAAAGTAAGCAAATGGTATGGCCAGTTTCAGGTGCTGACCGACTGCACCACGCAAGTGGCCAAGGGCGACGTGATGGTCATTTGCGGACCGTCCGGCTCCGGCAAGTCGACCCTGATCAAGACCGTCAACGGCCTCGAGCCGATCCAGCAGGGGCAGATCATCGTCGACGGCATCGCCGTCAACGACCCGAAAACGAATCTGTCGAAACTGCGCGCGCGCATCGGCATGGTGTTCCAGAATTTCGAGCTGTTCCCGCATTTGTCGATCCGCGAAAACCTCACCATCGGCCAGATCAAGGTGCTGGGCCGCAGCGCCGACGAAGCCAATGCCAAGGGCTTGAAATACCTGGACCGCGTGGGTCTGCTGTCGCAGCAGGACAAATTCCCCGGCCAGCTTTCGGGCGGCCAGCAGCAGCGCGTGGCGATCGCCCGCGCGCTGTCGATGGACCCGATCGCCATGCTGTTCGACGAACCGACATCGGCGCTCGACCCGGAAATGATCAACGAAGTGCTCGACGTGATGGTGGGCCTGGCGCAGGAAGGCATGACGATGATGGTCGTCACGCATGAAATGGGCTTTGCCAAGCGCGTGGCCAACCGCATCGTCTTCATGGACCAGGGCAAGATCATCGAGGATTGCAGCAAGGACGATTTCTTCAACACGACGCGTTCGGACCGCGCGCGCGATTTTCTCGCCAAAATCATCCATTAATTTTTTATCTGTTGAACTGGAATGACATTGAAATTGGTAATGCTGCCTGTACTGAAAAAAATGGCCGGCGCGATGCTGGCGCTGGGCTTCCTGGCACAGGCCCACGCGGCCGACAGGATCGCCGTCGACATCGCCCTGCGCGACGCCACCGTGATCGACGTTGCCGCCGGCCGCGCCATCACGGGACAATCCGTGCTGCTCAAGGGCGACAGCATCGTCGCCGTTGTCGATGACGCGCAGCTGCGCAGCTATGCGCCGAAGCGCACCATCCGCCTGCCCGGCAAATACCTGATGCCGGGCCTGTGGGACACGCATGTGCATTTCGGCGGCGGCCCCGAGCTGATCGACGAGAACAAGCAGCTGCTGCCGCTGTACCTGGCGCACGGCATCACCACGGTGCGCGACTGCTCGGGCGACTTGCCCGACACGGTGCTGGCCTGGCGCCAGCAGATCAATGCGGGCCAGCTGCAGGGGCCGACGATTTTTACCTCCGGCGCCAAGCTGGAAGGCATCAAGCCGCTGTGGAAGGGCACCATCGAAGTGGGCACGCCGCAGGAAGTCACGCGCGCGCTCGACGGCCTGCAGGCGCAGCACGTCGACTTCGTGAAGATCACGGAAAACACCCTGAAGCCGGAGCTGTACCTGGAAGCGCTGCGCCAGGCGCGCGAGCGCGGCATGCGCACCTCGGGGCATATCCCCGTGCAGCTGACATTGGGACAGATGGCCGACGCGGGCCTGGGCACGATCGAGCACCAGTCCTACCTGCTGCGCGCCACCACGCCGCGCGAACAGGAACTGACGGACCAGGTGGCCGCCGGCAAGCTGACGGGCAAGGAGGCGATGCGCGCAAGCGTGCAAAGCTATGACGAACCGACGGCGCGCAAGGCCTTCAGCTACCTGGCCGCGCGCGGCACGGCCATCGTGCCGACCCTGTGGGGTTCGCGCGTGACGGCTTACCTGGACCGCGAAGACCACACGCACGATCCGGCCCTGCAATACATCGGCAAGGGGCTGCGCGCCACTTACGACTGGCGCGTGCAGCGCGCCGCCAAGGATGGTCCGGAAGCCATCGCCCAGCGCCATGCGCAGTTCGAGCAATCGGCAAAGCTGCTGCCGATCTTGCAGCAGCAGGGCGTGAGCATCATCGCCGGCACCGATGCGGGCTTCCTCAATTCCTTCGACTATCCGGGACAGGCCCTGCACGATGAAATCGGCCTGTACGTGCAGTATGGACTGACGCCGCAGCAAGCCTTGCAGTCGGCCGTCATCAACGGCCCCCGCTTCCTGGGCAAGCTGGCGCGCTACGGCAGCGTGGCGGCCGGCAAGGCGGCCGACCTGCTGGTGCTCGACGCCAATCCGCTGCAGGACATCGGCGCCACGCGCCAGATCCGCCTGGTGGTCAGCCGTGGCCACGTGTATGACCGCGCCGCGCTGGACCGGATGCTGACCGATATCCGCGCCTGGGTGGCGAAGCAGGAGGCGCCGCCTGCCAAATCCTGATGCGCATGCGCTCCTGATATGCAAAACGGCCAGCGCACACTGGCCGTTTTACCGTCAGGGCGGCAGCGCATACGGGCTTTCCCGGCGGGCGAGGCGGCCCGGCGGCTGGTAAAATGGCGCTATTCGCAATGACCGCCTGAGAGCAGCCGCCATGTCCACACCCGATCACACCCCGACCGCCGTTCCTTCGTCCATCACCATCACCCGTCCAGACGACTGGCATCTGCACCTGCGCGACGGCGCCGTCATGGCCAGCGTGCTGCCGCACAGCGCGCGCCAGTTCGGCCGCGCCATCGTCATGCCGAACCTGAAACCGCCCGTCACCACCACCGCCGACGCAGCCGCCTACCGCGAACGCATCCTGGCGGCCGTGCCGGAAGGCGTGAACTTCGACCCGCTGATGGTGCTGTACCTGACGAACAACACCTCGCCCGATGAAATCCGCCGCGCGCAGGACAGCGGCATCGTGCAAGCCGTGAAACTGTATCCGGCCGGCGCCACCACCAATTCGGATGCGGGCGTGACGGACCTGAAAAACTGCTACAAGGTGCTGGAAGTGATGCAGGAAGTGGGCATGCCCTTCCTTGTGCATGGCGAAGTGACGGACCCGGAAATCGATATTTTCGACCGTGAAGCCGTCTTCATCGAGCGCGTGATGCGTCCGCTGCGCAGCGCCTTCCCGGCCCTGTCCGTCGTATTCGAGCACATCACCACCAAGGATGCGGCGCAGTACGTGGCCGAAGCGGAAGGCCCGATCGCCGCCACCATTACGGCGCATCACCTGCTGTACAACCGCAACGAGATCTTCAAGGGCGGCATCCGCCCGCATTACTACTGCCTGCCGATTCTCAAGCGCGAAGAGCACCGCCTGGCGCTGATGACGGCGGCCGCCAGCGGCGACGAACGCTTCTTCCTCGGCACAGATTCGGCGCCGCACGCGCAAGGCGCCAAGGAAATGGCTTGCGGCTGCGCCGGCTGCTACACGGCCCTGCATGCGATGGAAATGTATGCCGAGGCGTTCGAGCGCGCCGGCGCGCTCGACAAGCTGGAAGCGTTTGCCAGCTTCCACGGCCCGGCCTTCTACGGCGTGGCGCGCAACACGGACACCATCACCCTGAAGCGTGAAAGCTGGACCCTGCCAGCCTCTCTGCCGCTGGGCGACAGCCATGTCATTCCGCTCAATGCCGGCGAGCAGATCAACTGGAAAATGGTGTAAGCGCTTCATGCTGCCATCGATAGACTGGACCCGCCCCTGGTATGCCACGGTGCTACCGGCGCGACGGCAGCTGGACCTGCAGCGCGACACGGTCATCGCCGCGCTGAACGGGCAGGCGCGGGCGCTGGACTTGCGCAATCCATCGGGCTTGCCGCTGGCCTTCGTGCCGCAAAGCGAGCTGCCCGAAGGCGTCGCGTATGAAGAATTCATCGGCGCCACGGGCGGCGTGCCCACGCGCGACAATCTGCATGACTTTTTCAATGCGCTCGTATGGCTGACCTTCCCGCGCATCAAGCGGCAGCTGAACGCCTTGCAGGCGGCGCAGATCGCCCTCTCCGGCGTCGGCAAGTCGCGTGGCCCGGCACGCGACGGCGCCACCATTTTCGATGAAAATTCGGCCTTGCTGGTGCTGCGCGACAGCGATGCGGGGCGCGCGCTGGAAGCGGCGTTGCGCGGACACGACTGGCGCGGCGCTTTCATCGCGCAGCGCGGCAAGTTTGGCGCCGGCGGCGACGCCGAAGTCTGCCTGTTCGGCCACGCGCTGATGGAAAAACTGGTGGCGCCGTACAAGGCCATCACGGCGCACGCGCGCGTGATCTTTGCCGGCGACGCCTACTTCGCGCTCGACGATGCGGCGCGGCGCGCCTGGCTCGACGAGCGCGTGGCGCAGGACCTGGCCAGCGGCGGCCTGACGACGGCCGATTTTACGCCGCTGCCCGTGCTGGGCTTGCCCGGCTGGAGCGAAGGCCAGGACGACGATTTTTACAATGACGCGGCGGTGTTTCGTCCGAAGCGCAAGGCGTCAACTTAACGCATGCCGCTGCGGCGGCCAAAGGGATCGATGCATGGATAAGGTGATACGCTGGGGCATCCTCGGCACGGGCAAGATAGCGCGCGCAATGGCCATCGGCTTGCGCGATGCGCCGGGTGCGCAACTGGTGGCGGTGGCCTCGCGCAGCGATGCCGGCGCGCTGGCCTTCGGCGCCGAATTCGGCATCGAACGCTGCCACGGTTCGTACCAGGCGCTGGCCGACGACGCGGACGTGGACGTGATCTACATCGCCACGCCGCACACCCTGCATGCGGAAAATGCGCTGATGTGCCTGGCCGCCGGCAAGCACGTCGTGTGCGAAAAGCCGTTCACCATGAACGCGCGCGAAGCGCAGGCCGTGGTCGACATGGCGCGCGAGAAAAAGCTGTTCCTGATGGAAGCCATGTGGAGCCGCTTCCTGCCGGCCGTGCAGGAAGCCAAACGCATCATCGCCAGCGGCGAAATCGGCGTGCCGCAGCAGGTGCAGGCCGATATCGGCTTTGTCGCCAGCTTCCCGCCCGAACACCGCATGTTCAATCCTGAATTGGGCGGCGGCGCGCTGCTCGACGTGGGCATCTATCCGCTGTCGATGGCGGCCTTCTTCCTCGGACCCGTGTCGGCCGTGCAGGCGCTGGCCGAGATGGGCGCCACCGGCGTCGACGAGCAAGTCGTCTTCTCGCTGCTGCATGCTGGCGGCGGCACCTCGTCCTGCGCCTGCAGCCTGCACGCGCTGACGCCGACGGAAATGACGATTTCCTGCAGCCTGGGGCGCATCCGCCTGCCCAACCGTTTTTACAAGCCCGACTCCTTGATCGTCGAAGCGATGGACGGCGAACGCCGCGTGGTCGCCGCGCCCTGCCTGGGCAATGGCTACACGCACGAAGCGCTGGAAGCGATGCGCTGCATCCGCGCCGGCCTGCTGGAAAGCCCCGTCATGCCGCATGCCGACAGCGTGGCGCTGATGCATAATCTGGACACCATGCGCGGCCAGATCGGCCTCGTTTACAGCGCCGACCAGGCGTAATCAGGAGCCCCATGACATTGCCCTCATCCCGTCCCAGCCTGAAAACCGTCCTGATCGCCAGCGGCGTTGTCCTGACCCTGGCGATGGGCGTGCGCCATGGCCTGGGCTTCTGGATGCAGCCGATTTCGCAAGCCAATGGCTGGACGCGCGAAACGTATTCGCTGGCGCTGGCCATGCAAAACCTGATGTGGGGCGTCTTCGGCCCGTTCGCCGGCATGGCGGCCGACCGCTTCGGCACCATGCGCGTCGTCATCGTCGGCGCCATCAGCTACATGGCCGGCCTCGTGTGGATGGCGCTGGTGACGCAGCCCACGCTGTTCATCGTCGGCTCGGGCATCTTCATCGGCCTGGCGCTGGCCTGCACGGCGTTTGGCGCCATCAGCGGCATCATCGGCCGCAGCGCGCCGCCCGAGCAGCGTTCGTGGGCCTTCGGCATCTCGTCGGCGGCCGGCTCGTTTGGCCAGTTCCTGATGATGCCGGTCGAGCAGCAACTGATTTCCGCCGTGGGCTGGCAAAACGCCTTTTACGTGCTGGCCGCGCTGGTGCTGCTGGCCATGATCCCCATGGCCTTTTACCTGCGCGAGCCGCCCGTCACGCACGCCAGCGGTCCGCAGCAAAGCATCGGCGCCGCCTTCAGCGAAGCCGTCGCCAGCCGCTCGTTCTGGCTGCTGCTGGCAGGGTATTTCGTGTGCGGCTTCCAGCTGGTGTTCATCGGCGTGCACTTGCCGGCCTACCTGAAGGACCAGGGCCTGATGAATCCGAATATCGCCGTCACGGCGCTGGCGCTGATCGGCCTGTTCAATATCGTCGGTTCCTACTACGCGGGCAAGCTGGGCGGAAAAATCGCCAAGCGCTATCTGCTGTCGGCCATCTACGTGGCCCGCGCGGTGGTCATCACGCTGTTCCTGCTGGCGCCGTTGTCGTCATGGTCGGTGTACCTGTTCGCCGCCGGCATGGGCGTGCTGTGGCTGTCGACCGTGCCGCTGACGAATGGCATCATCGCCGGCATCTTCGGCGTGAAGCACCTGTCGATGCTGGCCGGGATGGTGTTCTTCTCGCACCAGGTGGGCAGTTTTCTCGGCGCATGGCTGGGCGGCTACCTGTACGAGCACCAGGGCACGTACCACGCCGTGTGGATGATCACCATCGGCCTGGGCTTGCTGGCCGCGCTGATCAACCTGCCGATCGACGAGCGCGCCGTCAAGCGCGCGGCGGTGGCGGCGTAATGGGCAGCTGGCGCGCATGGCTGTGGCGCCTGCTGGGCGCCGCGCTGCTGGCCATCGTCTTCATGGCGTATCTGCGGCCCGATTTCATGCTCGACCTGGCGAACCGCTTCTGGATGTGCATGTAGGCTGCGCGGACGCAAGGTCGATTGCGAAAAGCCGGCTTATGCTGGAAGTCGGATTACGCCACGCTAATCCGACCTACCCGACCTGCCGCCGCATATGTGCGTAGGTCGGATTAGGCCGTAGGCCGTAATCCGACAACACCGGGAAGCAAGAAAAGCCATAGCGATTAGGCCGCAAGGCCGTAATCCGACAACACCGGGAACCAAGAAAAGCCGTAGCGATTAGGCCGCAAGGCCGTAATCCGACAACACCCATGAAACTATGCGATACCGACGCGCATTCCAGCCAGGCGGCAGCTTTTTCTTCACGGTGGTGACGGCACACCGCCGGCCCGTTTTTGCTACTGCCACTGCCGTGGATTTGCTGCGGGACGCTTTCCGCACCGTACGCCATAAACGGCCATTCAATATCGACGCTATCGTTATCCTGCCCGATCACCTGCATTGCATCTGGACCCTGCCTGAAGGCGATGCCGATTTCATGACGCGCTGGAGGCTGATCAAGACATGGTTCAGCAAGCATGCAGGAATTAAAGATACTTGGCAGCACCGCTTCTGGGAGCATGTGCTCCGCGACGAACGCGACCTCGCCAATCATGTCGATTACATCCATTACAACCCGGTCAAGCATGGCTTGGTGGAGCAAGTCATCGATTGGCCGTATTCCAGTTTTCATCGGTATTTAAAGCAGGGATGGTGTGCCGCGGATTGGGGCGGGGAGGGCGTGGACGTGGCGGGTGTTGGGCGGGAGTGAGCAGCGTCAACAATGTTGTCGGATTACGCTACGCTAATCCGACCTACCCGACCTAACGTTGCGTATTTGCGTAGGTCGGATTAGGCCGTAGGCCGTAATCCGACAACACCCGTCAATCAGCAATACCAATAGTGTTTAGGCCGCAGGCCGTAATCCGACAATACCCGTCAATCAGCAATACCAGATCTACACCTTCAAAAATTCCTCTTTCCCGCCGAGCCAGCGCGCCAGGTGGGCTTCCACGGTGGCCGCGGCGGCGGCCGTGGTGGCGTGCAGCAGGTCGTGCGCCACGTCGCGCGCCTGGTCTACCAACCATTGGTCCGTTTCCAGGTCGGCGAAGCGCAGCATGGCCTGGCCGGACTGGCGCGCGCCGAGGAACTCGCCGGGGCCGCGGATTTCCAGGTCGCGGCGGGCGATCTCGAAGCCGTCCGTCGTTTCGCGCATCGTCATCAGGCGCTGGCGGGCCACGCCGCCCAGCGGGCCCTGGTACAGCAGCAGGCAGACGCTGGCCGCCGAGCCGCGGCCCACGCGGCCGCGCAGCTGGTGCAGCTGCGACAGGCCGAAACGCTCGGCGTGCTCGATCACCATCAGCGAGGCATTCGGCACGTCGACGCCCACTTCGATGACGGTGGTGGCGACCAGCACGTGCAGCTGGCCGGCGATGAAGGCGTCCATCACTTCCTGTTTTTCCGCCGGCTTCAGGCGCCCGTGCACGAGGCCCACCTGCAGCGCGGGCAGGGCCTCGGCCAGCATCATGTAGGTGTCGGTGGCCGTCTGCAGCTGCAGCGCCTCCGATTCCTCGATCAGCGGGCAGACCCAGTACACCTGCCGGCCTTCCAGCGCGGCCGCGTAGACGCGGGCGATGACTTCGTCGCGCCGGTTCTGGTCGATGGCGCGCGTGACGATGGGACTGCGCCCGGGCGGCAGCTCGTCGATCACCGACACTTCCAGGTCGGCGTAATAGGTCATGGCCAGGGTGCGCGGGATCGGCGTGGCCGACATCATCAGCTGGTGCGGCACGGCCGCGCTGTCGCCCTTGTTGCGCAGGGTCAGGCGCTGGCCCACGCCGAAGCGGTGCTGTTCGTCGACGATGACCAGGCCCAGTTTGGCGAACTGCACGTTGTCCTGGATCAGCGCATGCGTGCCGATCACCAGCTGCGCTTCGCCCGATTCGATCAGGGCCAGCGCGGCCGTCTTTTCCTTTTTCTTCAAGCTGCCCGTCAGCCAGGCCACCTTCACGCCCAGCGGCTCCATCCAGGCGGCGATCTTGCGGAAGTGCTGCTCGGCCAAAATCTCCGTGGGCGCCATCAGCGCGGCTTGGTAGCCGCTGTCGATGGCCTGCGTGGCGGACAAGGCCGCCACCACCGTCTTGCCGCTGCCGACGTCACCCTGCAACAGGCGCTGCATCGGATACGGCTGGCGCAGGTCGGCGCGGATTTCGGCGAGCACGCGCGCCTGCGCGCCCGTCAGCTTGAAGGGCAGGGCGGCGCCAAAGGCTTCCGACAACGTGCCGACGATGGGCAGCGAGGCGGCGCCTTTCGAGCGGCGCGCGCGCTGGGCGCGTTTCAGCGACAGCTGCTGCGCCAGCAGTTCATCGAATTTCATGCGCACCCAGGCCGGGTGCGAGCGGTCCATCAGCGCGCTTTCATCGATGTCCTGCGGCGGATAGTGCAGCAGGTGCACGGCGGCGCGGAATGGCGACAGCTGCATCTCGTGCAGCAGCGGCTCGGGCAGGGTGTCCTGCCAGTCGATGCGGCGCATGGCGTCGGCGATCTCGCGCCGCAGGACGTGCTGCGACAGGCCTTCGCCGGACGGGTAGACGGGCGTCAGGGCCGTGGGCAGCGGCGCGCCCTCGTTGACGACCTTGTAGGTCGGGTGCACCATCTCGGCGCCGAAAAAGCCGTGTTTGAGTTCGGCGCGCGCGCGTACCCGCGTGCCTTCGGCCAGTTGCTTGACCTGGCTGCCGTAGAAATTCATGAAGCGCAGCAGCAGGTTGCCCGTTTCATCGGCGATCGTCACCAGCAATTGCTTGCGCGGCTTGAAACTGACTTCGCACTTGGTGACGACGCCCTCGACCTGCCACGACTCGCCACCGCGCAGGCAGGCGTCGCGTATCGTGTAGACCTTGGTTTCATCTTCGTAGCGCATCGGCAGGTGCAGCACCAGGTCCATATCGGTACGCAAGCCCAGCTTGGCCAGGCGGCTTTCCGTGCTGACCACCTTTTTGGCCGCTTTCGGCTTGGCGGCGGGCTTGGCGGCGGGGGGAAGATCGGGCGTTGGATCGGGCATATGCAAGGTTTTGGTGCCGCTGGCGCAAGTTTCAGTGCCGCTAGCGTAAAATAGAGGGTTGTCCGGCACACCCTGTGCGTACCGCAGTCATCGTTTGTTGCGGCGGATTATTGTAATGCCTGTATAGGCGCACAGTATAGTGCCAGATCTTCCATTGCGCACTCCTAATCATTTTTGACGTATTTTTGAAGCAAAACGCATGTATTCGCTTTCCGATTTCGATTTTAATTTGCCGCAAGAAAACATTGCGCAAACTCCGCTGGCCGAGCGCAGCGCCTCGCGCCTGTTGCATCTGGACGGCGACGCCCTGGTCGACCGCCAGTTCGCCGACATCGTCGGACTGCTGCAAGCTGGCGACCTGCTGGTGATGAACGACACGCGCGTGCTGAAAGCGCGCTTCTTTGGCGTCAAGGAAAGCGGCGGCAAGATCGAGGCGCTGGTCGAGCGCGTGCTCGATGAGCGCACCGTGCTGGCCCAGGTGCGCGCCTCGAAGTCGCCGCCGCCCGGCTGCCGCATCCGCCTGGCCGACGCCTTCGACGTGACGGTGGGCCAGCGCGCCGGCGAATTCTTTACCCTGCATTTCGAGGCCGACGTGTTCGAGCTGATCGAGGCGCATGGCCGTTTGCCGCTGCCGCCGTATATCGAGCATGACGCGGACGAATTCGACGAGACGCGCTACCAGACCGTGTTCAACAAGGTGCCGGGCGCCGTGGCCGCGCCGACGGCGGGCCTGCATTTCGACCAGGCCCTGCTCGACCAGCTGAAGGCCAAGGGCGTCAACTTCGCCTATGTGACCCTGCACGTGGGCGCCGGCACCTTCCAGCCCGTGCGCACGGAAGTGTTGTCCGAGCACAAGATGCATACCGAGTGGTACACCATGCCGCAGGACACCGTGGACGCCGTGCGCGCCACGCAACTGGCCGGGCGCGACGTGGTGGCCGTCGGCACGACCAGCCTGCGCGCGCTGGAATCGGCCTCGCAAAGCGGGCAATTGCTGGCGGGCAGCGCCGATACGGCCCTGTTCATCACGCCCGGCTATGCGTTCAAGACGGTGACACGGCTGATCACCAACTTCCATTTGCCGAAATCGACCCTGCTGATGCTGGTGTCGGCCTTTGCCGGCTATGAGCCGATCCGCCATGCCTACGCGCATGCGATCGCGCAGAACTACCGTTTCTTCAGCTATGGCGACGCGATGCTGCTGACCACGCAATCGCGCGCTGCGCTGAACCTCCATACTCCCGTGAAAGACTGACATGCTGGAATTTACATTACTCAAGACCGACACGAGCGGCCTGACCAAGGCACGCCGCGGCACCTTGAAACTGAACCACGGCGTCGTGCAGACGCCGATCTTCATGCCAGTGGGCACTTACGGCTCCGTGAAAGCCATGTCGCCGCTGGAACTCAACGAGATCGACGCGCAGATTATCCTGGGCAACACGTTTCACCTTTGGTTGCGTCCTGGCAACACCGTCATGGAGAAATTCGGCGGCTTGCACGGCTTTATGGGCTGGAACAAGCCGATCCTCACGGATTCCGGCGGTTTCCAGGTGTTTTCGCTGGGCGCCATGCGCAAGATCACGGAAGAGGGCGTGCATTTCAATTCGCCCATCAACGGCGATAAATTGTTCCTGTCGCCGGAAGTGTCGATGCAGGTGCAGCGCGTCTTGAATTCCGACATCGTCATGCAGTTCGACGAATGCACGCCGTACGAGATCCAGGGCCGCCCGGCCACCATCGAGGAAGCGGCCAAGTCCATGCGCATGTCCTTGCGCTGGGCGCAGCGCTCGAAGGACGAGTTCCACCGCGGCGAGAACCCGAATGCGCTGTTCGGCATCGTGCAGGGCGGCATGTTCGAAATGCTGCGCGACGAGTCCTTGGCCAAGCTGGAAGAGATCGACTTCCCCGGCATCGCCATCGGCGGCCTGTCCGTCGGCGAGCCGAAGGAAGACATGATGCGCATGCTGGCCCACGTGGGCCCGCGCCTGCCGGCCAACAAGCCGCATTACCTGATGGGCGTGGGCACGCCGGAAGACCTGGTGGCGGGCGTGTCGAACGGGATCGACATGTTCGATTGCGTCATGCCGACGCGTAATGCGCGCAATGGCTGGCTGTTTACCCGTTTCGGCGACATCAAGATCAAGAACGCCAAGTACAAGGAAGACCAGGCGCCGCTGGACGAGACGTGCAGCTGCTACGCCTGCCGCAATTTCTCGCGCGCGTATCTGCACCATCTGCACCGCTCGAAGGAAATCCTCGGTGCGCGCTTGAATACCATCCACAACCTGCATTACTACCTGGACTTGATGCGCCAGATGCGCGAAGCGCTCGACGAAGACCGTTTCCACGCGTTTACGCTGCAATTCCACGCGGAACGCGCACGGGGAACTTAAGAAATCCTTATGCCGATGGCCACTGGCGCCATGGCCTGATGTTTTATATATTGGTGCTTGGACTGGGGCTATAAAGCATTGCATAATGCCTTTTTAGCCCCATTTAAAGTTGCCATGCCTACAATTAGGGTAATGGTCTATCGCCAATGCTAGAATACAGCGCTATTTTTCAAACTGATTAGAACTGGAGTCACCGTGTTTTTCATTTCCAACGCTTATGCGCAAGCCCCTGCCGATGCCCTGGGTTTCGGCGGCAACCTGACCAGCTTCCTGCCGCTGGTATTGATGTTCGTGGTCATGTACTTCCTGATGATCCGCCCACAGCAAAAACGCGCCAAAGAACAAAAGGCGATGATGGACGCGCTGACCAAGGGTGACGAAGTCGTCACCGCCGGCGGCATGCTGGGCCGTGTTGTCAAGGTAGTGGACGCTTACGTCACCATCGAAGTGGCGACCGGCACCGAAATCACGGTGCAAAAGAGCTCCATCACCACCTTGCTGCCTAAAGGCACCCTGAAGGCGCTGTAATTCCTCGCTGTCATTGCCACGGCAATGACTGACCGGGGCGGCTATCCGCCGCCCCCCGCGACGCCTCCGACGCTCAACACTGAACGCTGAATCAATATGAATCGCTACCCTGCCTGGAAATACATCATCATTGCCGTCGCCTTATTGCTGGGCGCACTCTATACGGCGCCCAATTATTTCGGTGAATCACCGGCGCTGCAAGTAACCAGCGGCAAGTCGACCGTCAAAGTGACGGGCGAGTTGATGACGCAAGTCGAGCAAATATTGACGAAAGAGAGCGTCAAGTCGGAAGGTATCACCATGGACGGCGTCGGCAATCTCGCCTCCGTGCGCGTGCGTTTCGCCGATCCGGATACCCAGTTCAAGGCCAAGCTGGTACTGGAAAAGGACCTGAACACGGATCCGAGCGACCCGACCTACGTGGTGACGGTCAATCTGCAAGCGAATACCCCGCAATGGATGCAAAAATTGCATGCCTTGCCCATGTTCCTGGGCCTGGACTTGCGCGGTGGCGTGCACTTCCTGATGCAAGTCGACGCGAAAGCCGTGCTGACCAAGAAAGTCCAGGGCATCCAGTCCGCCGCGCGCAGCGTGTTGCGCGACAAGAATATCCGCCACGCCGGCATCGAACGCGTGGGCGACAGCATCGACATCAACTTCCGCGACGCGGAAACGCGCCTGAAGGCAAAAAATGTGCTGTCCGACCAGATGTCGGAGCTGGCCTTTGCCGATGCCGGCAGCGGCAGCGATCTGAAACTCGTCATCACCCTCAAGCCGGCGGCCCTGAAAGCCACCATCGATGAAGGCGTAAAACAGAATATCTCGACGCTGTCCAAGCGCGTCAATGAACTGGGCGTGGCCGAGCCGCTGATCCAGCAGCAAGGTCCCGACCGCATCGTGGTGCAATTGCCCGGCGTGCAAGACGTGGCCCGCGCCAAGGCCATCATCGGCCGCACGGCCACCCTGGAAGTGCGCCTCGTCGACGAAAGCATCGTGCCTGGCACGGAGCTGTCGAGCGCCATCCCGTTCAATTCCGAACTGTTCACCGTCGGCAAGGGCGTGCCTGTCGTGCTGTCGAAAGACGTGATCCTGACGGGCGACTATATCTCCAGCGCCACGGCCAGCTTCGACCAGAACCAGCAAGCGGCCGTGTCGATCGACCTGAACGGCGACGGCGGCCGCAAGATGCGCGAAGCGACCCGCGAACGCGTGGGCAAGCGCATGGCCATCGTGCTGTTTGAAAAAGGCAAGCCGGAAGTGCTGTCGGTCGCCACCATCCAGCAGGAACTCGGTTCGCGCTTCCAGATCACCGGCATGGGCGGCGCGGAAAACGCCAACGAACTGGCGCTGCTGCTGCGCTCGGGCGCCTTGTCGGCACCGATGACGGTCATCGAAGAACGCACGATCGGACCGCAGCTGGGCGCGGAAAACATCGCCAAGGGCTTGCATTCGACGATGTACGGCTTCCTTGCCATCGCCGTCTTCATGATCGCCTACTACATGATGTTCGGCGCCTTCAGCGTGCTGGCCCTGGCCTGCAACCTGTTGCTGCTGATCGCCCTGCTGTCGATGATCCAGGTCACGCTGACACTGCCAGGTATCGCCGCTATCGCGCTGGCGCTGGGTATGGCGATTGACGCCAACGTGCTGATTAACGAACGTATCCGTGAAGAGCTGCGCGCCGGCAGCACGCCGCAGGCGGCGATCGCCGCCGGCTTCGACCGCGCCTGGGCGACGATTCTGGACTCGAACGTGACCACCCTGATCGTCGGTATCGCCCTGCTGGCCTTCGGCAGCGGTCCGGTGCGCGGCTTCGCGGTGGTGCACTGCCTGGGTATCCTGACCTCGATGTTCTCCGCCGTCTTCGTTTCGCGCGGCGTGGTCAACCTCTGGTATGGCCGCAAGAAAAAGCTGACCACGCTGTCGATCGGCACGGTCTGGGTGCCAGGCACGAGCAAATAAGCCAGCGCCCCGTCCTACTCAATAGCGTCAACAGCGATAGCGTCCGGTGGCCCAGCCGCCGGACGCACAGAACAGAACTCAGAGGATTTCATGGAATTTTTCCGGATCAAAAAAGATATTCCCTTCATGCGCCATGCGTTGATTTTCAACGTGATTTCGGCGCTTACCTTCGTGGCGGCCGTGTTCTTCCTGCTGCACAAGGGCTTGCACCTGTCCGTGGAATTCAAGGGCGGCACCGTGATGGAGGTGAAATACCCCAAGGCGGCCAATCTCGAAGGCATACGCGGCACCCTGATCGGCATGGGCTATGAAGAGCCGGGCGTGACCAGCTTCGACACGGCGCGCGACGTGATGATCCGCCTGCCGGTGGAAAAGGGCGTCACCGCCGCGAATACCTCGCTGCGCGTGTTCGAGGCGCTGTGCAAGGCCGAGCAAGGCACGACCAAGGGCATCGACACGGTCACCGAAAAGGGTGAGCACGTGCTCAAGAGCGCCTGCCTGGATGCGGCCGGCAACGAGGCGCTGGTCTTGCAGAAAGTCGAATTCGTCGGCCCGCAAGTGGGCGAGGAACTGGCGCAGAACGGCTTGAACGCGCTGGTGATGGTGATCATCGGCGTGATGATCTACCTGGCCATCCGCTTCGAATGGAAATACGCGGTGTCGGCCATCGTCGCCAACTTGCATGACGTGGTGATCATCCTGGGCTTCTTCGCCTACTTCCAGTGGGAATTCTCGCTGACGGTGCTGGCGGCGATCCTGGCGGTGCTCGGCTACTCCGTCAACGAATCGGTGGTGATCTTTGACCGTATCCGCGAAAACTTCCGCAAGCACCGCAAGGCCAGCGTGCATGAAGTGATCGACAATGCGATCACCAGCACCATCTCGCGTACCATCATCACCCACGGCTGTACCCAGATGATGGTGCTGTCGATGCTGTTCTTCGGCGGCCAGACCCTGCATCACTTTGCCATCGCGCTGACCATCGGTATCTGCTTCGGTATTTACTCGTCCGTGTTCGTCGCCGCGGCCATCGCCATGTGGCTGGGCGTGAAACGCGAAGACTTGATCAAGCCAGTCAAGGAAAAAGACGAGACCGACGGCGCCGTGGTGTAAGCGCGGGTCGTTGCATGTCGATTCCAAGACGATCACCGTTCGCGGTGGTCGTTTTTTTTTGTAACGGATGACGATGAAGCGTTTTTTATGCATGGGCATCATGGCCGGCGCGACCGCGCTGGCCGGTGCCGCCGATTTCAGCCGCATGGCCGATGGCAGCATCGCCATGCGCGGCGCGATCGCCGAGGGCGACGTGGACAGGCTGCGCCAGCTGGCCCCGCGCGAAGCGACCCTGTTGCGCGTGAATAGCGACGGCGGCGACGCGCAGGCCGCCATGCTGCTGGCGCGCCTGGTCCGCCAGCAGGGGCTCGACATCGCCATCGACACCGTCTGCACGGGCAGCTGCGCCAGCTATGTCTTCCCGGCCGCGCGGCGCAAGCGCATCCCGGCCGACGGCGTGCTGGCGCTGCAGGAATCGGCCTTCCTGCGCGCGCAGGCGAGGCCGGCGCAGTTGCGGCGCACGCTGGTCGAGGCGGGCGTGGCGGCCGAGGACCTGGAAGCGGAAACGGATGCGCTGGCCGCGCAGCTGGCGGATGCGGCAGCGCTGGAAGCGGCATTTGCCCGCGACCTGGGCATCGCGCCCGCCTTTTACCGCGACTTCCGCCAAGTCGCGGCGCAGGCCGAGGCCACGCGCCAGCGCTTTCCCGACCAGGATGCGGCCGTCTTCTGGTGGCCGGCGGCCAAACGCCTCGAGCGCTGCTACGGCATCGCGGCTGTCGACGAGGGCGCCCGCGCGGCGCGCCTGGCACCGGGCGGCTACCTGTATGTGCCGGCCCTGTCGGCGCTCGTCATGGGCGACCAGGGCTTGCAGGCCTGCCCATGAGCCGCAGCGGCCGTTTGTTCCTGCTGATGGACGCCATGCGCGCGAAACGGGTGCCGGTGACGGCCGCCCAGCTGGCGCAGCAGCTCGGCGTTTCCGAGCGCACGATTTACCGCGATATCCAGACCCTGGCCGAACTCGGTGCGCCGCTGCAGGGCGAGGCCGGCATCGGCTATGTGCTGCGCCGTGGCGTTTTTTTGCCGCCGCTGATGTTCGGTCCCGACGAACTGGAGGCGCTGGTGCTGGGCGCGCGCTGGGTGCGCCGCCAGGGCGATGCGGGCCTGGCGCAGGCAGCGTCCGCCGCGTTGGCGAAGATCGCCGCCGCCTCGCCGCGCGACCTGCGCGACAACATGGCCGAAACCAGCCTGTGGGTGCCGCTGGGGCGCCCCGCCGATGGCACGGAACCGGCCGACCGGTATGTGCAGCCGGTGCGCGAAGCCATCCGCTACGAGCAGAAACTCACGCTGGGCTACCAGGATGAGCGTGGCAGCGCCACGCAGCGCACGGTCTGGCCGTTTGCGCTGGCCTTTTTTGAGGGCAAGCGCCTGCTGGCCGCCTGGTGCGAGCTGCGCGGCGACTACCGCCATTTCCGCATCGACCGCATCGCCAGCGTGGACAACTGCGGCGAGCGCTATCCCACGCGTCGCCACGTCTTGCTGGAAACCTGGCGCAAGGCGCACGATATCGACCCGGAAACATAGAGTACGCTCCTGACAAAAACTGTCAGTGACGGCTCGTACGATGGTGGCTTTCTCACTCACTGGAGCTATCCATCATGCGCCTCTACCACCACCCCATGTCCTCGAATGCCCGCCGCGCCCTGATGACGGCGATCCACCTTGAACTGCCTCTGGAGCTGGCCGAAGTCGATCTGATGAATGCGGATGACCGCCGCCGCCTGGCCGAACTGAACCCGAACGGCAAGGTGCCCGTGCTGGCCGATGGCGATTTCCTGCTGTGGGAGTCCTGCGCCATCATGCAATACCTGGCCGAGCAGGTGCCGGGCCAGACGATTTATCCGTCGGCGCCGCAGGCGCGTGCCGATGTCAACCGCTGGCTGTTCTGGGCCGCGCAGCATTTCGCGCCCGCCATCGGCGTGCTGGCGTGGGAGCGCGCGTGGAAAGGCATGACGGGCGGCGGCCCCGCGGATCCGCTGGAAGAGGCGCGCGGCGAGCGCGAACTGCATGCGTGCGCCGCGGTGCTCGACGCGCACCTGGCAAGGCGCAGCTGGCTCAGCGGCGAAGACGTGACCCTGGCCGATTTTGCCGTGGCCGCGCCGCTGATGTACAGCGAGGCGGTGCGCCTGCCGCTGGGACAGTATGCGCAGATCCAGGCGTGGTTCGGGCGCGTGCGGCAGCTGCGCGCCTGGCAGGCAACGCAAGTCGATCTGAGCGTCGGATAAATGTGCGCGCTAAGTGTGCCAGCGCACGGAGCCGTTGCCACGCACCGCATAAGATAGGGCTGTCTCTTTCAGGACATCCCTAGCTTTGGACTTTACCCGCTTTCGAGCGGGTTTTTTTTGTCCTGTTTTTTTGTACCGTTGGAACTTGAAAAGTTGATAAGTGCTCCGCATGTGGGCCGTACTCTCTTTCAAGAAGGCCCGCCATGTTCATGCCACGCCATCCGAAGCCGCTGCTGAGTACCAAGGCCGTCGCCACGCTGGTCGTCCAGCATCGGCAGCAAAGCCAGGCGGCGGACAAGCATGTGCTGATCGTCGAGACCGCCAAGGCCGCGCTTATCGCACCCGCACCCGCACCCGCACCCGCACCCGCACCCGCACCCGCACCGAAGGCGGGCAGCGATTAATGCACGAGCACCTTCAGCAGCGACTGCACTTCATCGTCCGATTCTTCCATGATGCGCGACAGGGTCAAGTCATCGCCGATGACGCAGTCGATGCTGCGCGCGGCGCGGGCGGCCCGCACGGCGATGGCGGCCGGGCTTTCGTTGAGCGGCGACGCCACCGGCGCCAGGTCGTTGGCCAGCAGCAAGGTGTCGCCCAGCGATTCGGGCGGAATGGCGCGCAAGCCTTCCCACAGGGAGCCAATGGCTTGCATCACGGCTTCCGGCACCTTGAGCTTGGTCAAGACGCCGTGGCCGATGGCTTGCTCGCCGTGTTCGACCCAGTCTTGCGGCTCGCCTTCCAGGATGCCGGGAAACTCGGCCGCGCGCGACAGCATGTAGAAACCGCCCACTTCATGCATGATGCCGGCAAACAGCGCGGTATCGGGATCGACCTTGGTGACGCGGCGCGCCAGCACCTGCGACAGCGCCGCCACGTGGGCCGTATGCTCCCACAGCTGGTTGGCCTTCGCTTGCAGCACGGGATCGGTGATGGTGCTGCCCAGCTGGCGCACGATCAGCGACGCCACCACCGATTGCAGGGTGCGCACGCCGAGTCGTTGCACGGCATTGCGCACGCTGGTGATTTCGTTGCCGGAGCGGTTGAAGGCCACGGAATTGGCGATGGCCACCGTGCGCGCGGCCAGCAGCGGATCGGCCTGCACCAGCTTGGCCGCCGCCTCGATATGGCAGTCGGGATCGGCCAGCGCCTGCTGCAGCTTGAGCGAAGCGTCCACATTGGCGGGAAAGGTCAGCTCGCCGCGACCGGCAAGTGCGGCGATACTTTTAAAGGCGTCGAGTCTGTTCATTGAAAAAATTATACTCGCAATATTTCCGTACGGAACTTTTTAAGCGTGATCTTTTCGCAAACAGCCTGGCAAAAGGCAAGCAAAGCCTCGTAAACGCCAAAAGGGCACGCCACTGTATCAGCGGCATGCCCTTTTTTAATGACAGCGATCGTTAAAGCGCTGGACAGGACCATCGCGAGCGGATCATCGCAGGCCGCAAAGCCCACCGCGCAGCAGGTCCCGTCAAGCGCTACTACAGAGATTCGCTGAAGATGGCATCGCAGCCTTCGACCAGCTCGTCGCTGTCTTCCAGTTCATCCGTCAAGCCCAGGTCGAACAATTCCTCGACGGCGTTCATGAAGCTGTTGTGCTTGGTCGCGCCGATCAGGCGGTAGATTTCGCCATCTTCGTTGCGCACGCCGATGATCAGTTTTTCCTGGCGCACCAGTTCAGGCGTGCTGGCGTTGAGCAAGAGGTTGCCGATGATGTGTTTGTCGAAATGAGCGGGCTTTTTGCCTTCGAGCAGTGTGGTTTTCAACTTGTTTCCTTTGTCTTGTTTGAATGTCTGTGCTTGATGAAATGTCAGCTGTGACCGTTGGCGATGGCATGTTTCAAGCCCGTCAGGGTCGTTTCCAGGCGACTGAAATCGTCGTCCGTATAGTGCGCAAACAGGCGCTGGCCCTGCGTGGTCAGCTTGGGGAACACGTCATGGAACACGTGCTCGCCCTCGCAGCTCAGGCGCACGAAATAGGAGCGCTTGTCGCGTGGACAACGCTCCCGTATCACCAGCCCCTTCTGTTCCAGCCGGTCCACCACGCCCGTCAAGGTCCCCTTGGTGATCAGGGTTTTCTGGCCCAGTTCCTTGTAGGACATGCCGCAGGTGTTGCCGAGCGTGGCAATGATGTCGAATTGCGCATGCGTCAAGCCGTACTGGCGCACGAAGTCGCCTGAAAACCGCTCGAAGCCTTGCATGCACTCGGCCAGCAGCCGGATACTTTTTAAATATCGTTCACCCATAGGGCGTGATTATATCCTTCTGTCCCGCTTTTTTCCGCCGCGTCAGGATGCGCTGTTGCATGAGGGTCTGGATGGGGCTGAAGTCCGGTATCATGTGTGCAACTCAGCCCTTGCCCCTATCCCGCCTCGCCGATGTCTTTCGCTAATCTTTCCCGTATCGGCCTCGACAAACCGCTGCGTTTGCTGCTGGTCCATGCCGGCGATGCCGAGTCGATCACCTGGGCCGGCCTGGTGCAGCCGCTGCGCCTGTGCGCGCGGGCGCTGGGCCCCGAGGCGCTGCAGCTCGAGGTGCGCACGCCCGAACAGGTGGCCGCGCAGGGCGGCAACTGGCATATCGCGCTGCTGGTGGCCGACGAGACGGAAGCGCCGCTGCGCGCCGAACTGTGCCGGGCCGTGATCGAGCGCTGCCGCTCGGCGCCGTTCTGGGGCGGCGTGGGCGCCGCCGTGCTGTGGCTGGCCGACGCGGGCGTCATGGATGGCGTGCGCATCGCCTTGCCGTGGGCCCTGTATGCGGATGCGGAAGCGAAGGCCGAGCGGGCCATCCTGACGCCGCACCTGTTCGACATCGACGGCTCGCACATCACCTGCTGCGGCGGCGCGGCCAGCATCGACTTTTCGCTGACCCTGATCGAGACCGTGTTTGGCGCCGACGTGCAGGCGCTCGTCAAGGAAGCGCTGTGCGTGGACAAGGTGCGCGGCAAGGAAGAGCGCCAGCGCGTGGCCCTGCAGGCGCGTTTCGGCGTATTGCAGCCGAAACTGTCGGAAGCCGTCACCTTGATGGAGGCCAATATCGAGGAGCCGCTGTCGACGGACGACATCGCCAGCCTGGTGGGCCTGTCGCGGCGCCAGCTGGAGCGGCTGTTCAAGCAATACCTGGGCAGCCTGCCGTCGCGCTATTACCTGGAGCTGCGGCTGCAACGCTCGCGGCAACTATTGCTTGATACACATTATTCCATCGTGCAAGTGGGCCTGATGTGCGGTTTTTCTTCCGGTTCGCACTTTTCCACGGCGTTTGGCACCCTGTTTGGCAATACGCCGCGCGAGGAGCGGCAAAGAAAGCTCATGCCCCCACCTTAATGAGGCAAGCCCGGCTGTGATGAATTGTGAAAATCCTTGTCGCAGATTCAAAAGAGTTTTAGCATCCCGCTTTTTATAATGCTGTACACACGTGGCTGTCGTAGCTGCGGGAGTACCTAACATATTGATGGGGAATGCTATGAATGCCAAGCTTGATTCGACCGTAACGGCTCGTCCAGTCACCCGGGAAACCTTTGACCAGGTCCTGGTTCCTACCTACGCTCCCGCTGCCATGGTTCCCGTGCGCGGTACCGGACTGGATCTGTGGGACCAGTCTGGCAAGCATTACCTCGATTTCACCTCCGGCATCGCCGTCAACAGCCTGGGCCACTGCCATCCGGTCCTGGTCGACGTGCTGACCAAGCAAATCAACAACCTGTGGCATTTGGGCAACGGCTACACCAACGAACCCGTGCTGCGCCTGGCGCTGGCCCTGACGGAAGCGACCTTCGCCGACCGCGCCTTCTTCTGCAACTCGGGCGCGGAAGCCAATGAAGCGGCCCTGAAACTGGCGCGCAAGTATGCGCACACCAAGTTTGGCGCGCACAAGTCGCGCATCATCTCGTGCTTCAGCTCCTTCCACGGCCGCACCTTGTTTACGGTCTCCGTCGGCGGCCAGGCCAAGTACACGGAAGGCTTCGAGCCGCTGCCGCAAGAAATCAACCACATCGCCTACAACGACATCGAAGCGGCACGCGCCGCCATCGGTGACGACGTATGCGCGGTGATCGTCGAGCCGGTGCAAGGCGAAGGCGGCGTGGTGCCAGGCAATCCGGAATTCCTCAAGGAGCTGCGGGCCCTGTGCGACAAGACCGGCGCCCTCCTGATTTTCGACGAAGTCCAGTGCGGCATGGGCCGCACTGGCGCGTTGTTCGCGTACATGGGCTATGGCGTCACGCCGGACATCCTGACGGCCGCCAAGGCGCTCGGCAACGGCTACCCGATCGGCGCCATGCTGACCACCGACGCGCTGGCGCAGACGCTGGCCGTCGGCACCCACGGCACCACCTACGGCGGCAACCCGCTGGCCGCCACCGTGGCCCTGAAAGTGCTGGAAACGATCAACACGCCGGCGTTCCTGGCGCGCGTCAAGGACGCCAGCGTCAACACCATCGCCATGCTGCAAGGCTTGATCAGCGACTACCCGCAAGTGTTCTCCGTGGTGCGCGGCAGCGGTTTGCTGCTGGGCCTGGTAGTCACCGATGCCTACAAAGGCCGCGCGAAAGACATCCAGAAAGCGGCCGAAGCGCAAGGCTTGATGGTGCTGATCGCCGGCATGGACGTGGTGCGCCTGGCGCCGGCCCTGATCGTCTCGGATGAGCAGATCGCCGAGGCGGGCCGCTTGCTGCGCGTGGCCATCGACGGCTTGCTGAAAGCCTGACGCTGGCTTCGCTCCCTGTTTGATCACCGGCCCGCCGCTTTGCTGCGGGCCGGCTTGGTTCTACCCTAGGATTGTCCGCATTGAAGGAGTACCCATGTATGTTGTCCGTCCGGTAGAAATTGCGGATATTGCAGCCCTCGAAGCGCTGGCCGCGGTAACCATGCCGGGTGTCCATACCCTGCCGAAGACGCGCGAGAAAATCGCCGCCTCCGTCGAGCGCTCCATCGCCTCGTTTGCCGCCCATGTCGACATCCCCAGCGAAGAGTCGTATCTCTTCGTGCTTGAATCCCTGCTCGACAAGAGCATCGCCGGCACGGCCGCCATCTTCGCCTCGGCCGGCTCGAACGGCACCTATTTTTCCTTCCGTAACGACGTCATCCAGCAAGTCTCGCGCGACCTGAACATCAGCCACAGCGTGCATGCGCTGACCCTGTGTTCCGAGCTGACGGCGTACTCGCAGCTGTCCGGTTTCTATGTGCGCAATATGGACCAGGCGGGCCTGGAAGCGGCCCTGCTGTCGCGCGCGCGGCTGCTGTTCGCCGTGCTGGCGCCGCACCGTTTCGGCGACCGCTTCTTCGTGCCGCTGGCCGGCATCACGGATGCCGACGGCCAGTCGCCGTTCTGGGATGCGCTGGGCCGCAAGTTCTTCCAGATGGATTTCCTCGATGCCGAAAAGGTCATCGGCGGCGCGCGCAACCGCACCCTGATCGTCGAGCTGATGCCGCATTACCCCGTGTACGTGCCGCTGCTGCCCGGCGACGCGCAGGCGGCCATGGGCCAGATCCACCCGAGCGGCGAACTGGCGTTCAACCTGCTGACGGAAGAAGGCTTCGAGGCCGACGACTACATCGACATCTTCGACGGCGGCCCGATCCTGCAGGCGCACAAGAATTCGCTGCGCTCGTTTACGGGCTCGCTCACGCGCCGCGTCGTCGCGGGCGTCACGCCCAGCCGCACGGGCCTGAAAGTCAATTACGCGATCGCCTCGGGTGCCGAGCGCAATTTCCGCGCCGTCACCTTCACCTGCGATGCGCTCGAAGCGCAGGACACCATCGGCTTGCCGGCCGAACTGCTCGAAGCGCTGGCCGTGGCCGAAGGCGACAGCGTCATTTGCGTGCGTATCTAAGGGAGTCAATTTTATGTTAGTAGTACGCGCCATCAACGCCAACGACCTCGATGCCCTGTATGGCCTGGCCAGCCAGGTCGGCACCGGCATGACCACCCTCAAGCCGGACATGAAAATGCTGGGCGACCGCCTGGCCATCGCCTGCGCCTCGTTCGCCGAAACCATCCCGCCCGAAAAGCGCGACTACATGTTCGTCATGGAGGATACCGACACGGGCCGCCTGGCCGGCGTGTGCGCGATCAAGGGCGCCGTGGGCCTGGAAGAACCGTTTTATAACTATCGCATCGGCACCCTCGTGCATTCGAGCCGCGAGCTCGACGTGTTTACGCGCATGGAAACGCTGTACCTGTCGAACGACCTGACGGGCAGCACGGAACTGTGCTCGCTGTTCCTGCACCCCGATTACCGCAGCGGCAACAACGGCAAGCTGCTGTCGAAAAGCCGCTTTCTCTTCATCGCCCAGTTCCCGCACCTGTTCACGGAAAAGCTGATCGCCGAAATGCGCGGCTACCAGGCGCCGGACGGCAGCTCGCCATTTTATGAGGGCCTGGGACGCCACTTCTTCAAGATGGATTTCCACCACGTCGACGATTTGACGAGCCTGGGGAAAAAATCCTTCATCGCCGAGCTGATGCCGCGCCAGCCCATGTACGTGGCCTACCTGCCCGACGAAGCGCAGGAGGTCATCGGCAAGGTGCATCTGAGCACGGCGCCCGCGCGCCGCCTGCTGGAGCAGGAAGGCCTGCACTTCGAAGGCTATGTCGACATTTTCGACGCCGGTCCCGTACTGCAGGCGCGCGTCTCGGAGCTGCGCGCCATGCGCGACAGCATGCTGGCCGTGCTCGATGCCGGGGCGGCGCCTGAAGCGTGTGGCGACCTTGCCCAGGCCGAGCCATACCTGGTGTCGAACACCGACCTGAAAGATTTCCGCATGATCGTCACCAGCGCCAATCCGCATAGCGGCAAGATCGCGCTGGACGACGCCGAACTGCACCTGCTGCGTAGCCACAACGGCGACACCGTGCGCACGCTGTCACTCAACCCGAGGAAGCATCCCCATGTCTAATGTGAATACCACGCAATCGAACTTCATCAACGGCGCCTGGCTGCCAGGCACGGGCCGCGAACTGCTCACCATCGATCCGTCGAATGGCAAGCAGACCTGGGCCAGCCTGGAAGCGACGCCAACGCAGGTCGAACAGGCTTGCCAGGCGGCCCGCGCCGCTTTTGAAGCATGGGCCGACACGCCCGTCGAAGAGCGCATCGCCATCTGCGTGCGCTTTCGCGAACTGCTGAAGGAACATGCCGAAGCGCTGGCGCTCCTGATCTCGGAAGAAGTGGGCAAGCCTTTGTGGGAATCGCGCACGGAAGTGGCCACCATGGCCAACAAGATCGATATCTCGGTGCAGTCGTATCACGCGCGCACCGGTATCACGCAAAGCAAGATCGCCGATGGCGATGCCGTGCTGCGTCACCGCCCGCATGGCGTGTTCGGCGTCTTTGGTCCGTACAACTTCCCCGGCCACCTGCCGAACGGCCATATCGTGCCAGCCCTGATCGCCGGTAACACCATCGTCTTCAAGCCCAGCGAATACGCACCGCGCAGTGCCATCAAAACCGTGCAGCTGTGGCAGCAGGCGGGCTTGCCGAATGGCGTCGTCAACCTCGTCAACGGCGGGCGCGACACGGGCGTGGCCCTGGGCGCGAATGCGCACCTCGACGGCGTGCTGTTTACGGGTTCCTGCCAGACGGGCATCAGCCTGCACCGCCAGTTCGGCGGCCAGCCGGGCAAGATGCTGGCGCTGGAAATGGGCGGCAATAACGCTTTGGTGGTGTGGGACGTGAAGGACGTGGACGCCGCCGTGCACCACGCGATCTTCTCCGCCTTTGTCTCGGCCGGCCAGCGCTGCACCTGCGCGCGCCGCCTGGTGGTGCAGGACAATGCCGCCGGCGCCGCCTTTGTCGCGCGCCTGGTGGAAGTGGCGGCAAAACTGGGCATCGGCGCTTCCGACGCCCAGCCGCAGCCGTTCATGGGCCCTGTCGTATCGAGCGCCGTGGCCGCGCGCCTGGTGCAGGCGCAGGCGGACATGGTGGCCAAGGGCGGCACCACCCTGCTGCAGATGCGCCAGCTGAATCCCGAGGCCGGGTTTGTGACGGCCGGCATCGTCGACGTCACCAACGCCAGCGGCATTCCCGACGAGGAGTGGTTCGGCCCCTTGCTGCAGGTGATACGCGTGGCTGATTTCAACGCCGCCCTGAAGGTCGCCAACGCCACCGAATTCGGCCTGGCCGCCGCGCTGCTGTCCGATGATCCGGCCCTGTGGCAGACCTTCCAGGTACGCGCGCGCGCCGGCATCGTCAACTGGAACCGTCCGACCACGGGCGCGGCCAGCACGGCGCCGTTCGGCGGCATCGGCAAGTCGGGCAACCACCGTCCGAGCGCGTACTACGCGGCCGATTACTGCGCTTATCCGGTCGCCTCGATCGAGAACGGCGCCCTGGAAATGCCGGCCAAGCTGTCGCCCGGCCTGAATTTTTAAGTTTAAGGTTTATAAGGAATACCCATGCACAGCACGCGCGAATACAACTTTGACGGCCTGGTGGGCCCATCGCATAACTATGCGGGGCTCTCGTTCGGCAACGTGGCCTCGTTCAGCAATGTGAAAAGCGCTTCGAATCCGAAGCAGGCCGCCTTGCAGGGCCTGGCCAAGATGCGCGCGCTGGCCGCGCGCGGCTTTGCACAGGCCTTGCTGCCGCCGCAGGACCGTCCGAATTTCCGCCTGCTGCGCTCAATCGGCTTTACCGGCAGCGATGCGGAGGTATTGGCGCGCGCGTACAAGGAATCGCCCGTCATCCTCGCGTGCGCGTATTCCGCTTCGCCCATGTGGACGGCGAACGCCGCCACGGTCAGCCCGTCGGCCGACACGCAGGATGGGCGCGTGCATTTCACGGCCGCCAACCTGAATAACAAGCTGCACCGCGCCTTCGAGCATGCGCAGTCGGCGCGCAGCCTGCGCGCCATTTTCAAGGACGACAAGCACTTCGCCGTGCACGATGCGCTGCCGTCGACGCCC
Organism: Janthinobacterium sp. SUN118; assembly: GCF_030397695.1. Lineage (NCBI taxonomy): Bacteria > Pseudomonadati > Pseudomonadota > Betaproteobacteria > Burkholderiales > Oxalobacteraceae > Janthinobacterium > Janthinobacterium sp. SUN118. The sequence goes on from NZ_JAPUBV010000001.1 coordinate 45,733, forward strand.
GCCTTTGGCGACGAGGGCGCGGCCAACCACACGCGCCTGGGCGCGGGCCATGGCGCGCCATCAGTTGAATTGTTCGTGTATGGTCGCGTGGAGTTCGACCCGTCGGCCCCGAGTCCGAAGCGCTACCCGGCGCGCCAGACCCTGGAAGCGTCGCAAGCCGTGGCGCGCCTGCATGGCCTGGACGCGAAGCGCACCGTGTACGTGCAGCAAAACCCGGACGTGATCGACCAGGGTGTGTTCCACAACGACGTCATCGCCGTCGGCAACGGCAATGTGCTGTTTTATCACGAGCAGGCGTTTGCCGATGAAGAGGCGAGCCTGTCGCAGCTGCACCGCGCCGTCGCCGGCACGGGAGCGGACCTGCAGGCGCTGCGCGTGGACACGGGCCAGGTGCCGATCGCGGACGCCGTCAGCAGCTACCTGTTCAACAGCCAGCTGCTGACGAAGGAAGACGGCAGGATGGCGCTGGTGATTCCGCAGGAGTGCCAGGAAAACCGCGCCGTGTCGCGCTACCTGGCAAGCCTGGTGGCCAGCGGCGGCGCCGTCGATGAACTGATTCATTTCGACCTGCGCCAGAGCATGCGCAACGGCGGCGGGCCCGCCTGCCTGCGCTTGCGCGTGGCGTTGACGGAAAACGAAGCGCGCGCCATGCACCAGGGCGTGATCATGACGGAAGCGCTGTACCATCGGCTGGTGCAATGGGTGGAGAAGCATTACCGCGACCACCTGGAACCGAGCGACCTGGCCGACCCGCAGCTGGCGCTGGAAGTGCATGCGGCGCTTGAAGAATTGACGATCATCCTCAACTTACCTGGATTGTACGACTTGTAGGCGATAGAAAAACACACAGAAAATCCGAGACAGACTATCCGTAGCACAGAATTGGACGGGCGACCCCCGTCTCTTGACACCGCTGCCGCGCAGCCACAAGCCCGAACGACAGCGTTGGACATTCACATTACCGTAATGGAGATGCAAGATGAATCACACGCCACAAGATTTGCGTACACAAACGCTGGAGCTGGTCAACGCAGTGAGCAATGCAGGCAAGGCGGCAGCGCCGGTCGTGCAGCTGGTGCAGGCATGGCTAGACTCGCTCGACGCCGAAGACCTGGCCGACATCGCGCCCGGCAGCCTGGCGCCGGTACTGGTGGACGGTTTCACGCAAGCGGCCAGGCGCACCGGCAGCGGTTGCCAGATCGCCACCCTGCGTTATGCGGATGGCCGCGGCGGTATGGCGAGCGCCTTGCTGATCCTGAACGAAGACATGCCTTACCTGGTCGACTCCATCGTCATGGCCATGCGCCGCCAGCACCTGGCCGTGCGCGGCGTGATGAACACCGTGCTGCCCGTGCGCCGCGCCGCTGACGGCAGCGTGGAAGCCGTGCGCCAATCCGGCGACCCGCTCGAATCGTATGTGCTGGTGCTGCTCGACGAGGAACTGGCGCCCGACGCGCTGGCCGCGCTGGTCGCCGCCATCGACATGGTGGCGCGCGACGCCTTTGTGGTGCGCCGCGACAGTGCCGTCATGGGCGAGCGCCTGGCGGCTGTCGCCACGGCCGCATCGCAGCATGGCGAAGAGGGCGCGGAAGTTGCCGCTTTCCTGGAATGGGCCCGCAGCGGCGGCTTTGAAGTCTTCGGCTATGCCTACTACCGCGTCAAGCCGGGCGTGCGCGAACTGGAACGCGATATCCCGAGCCGCGTCGGCGTGCTGCAGGATACGGCGCACCCTGTGTACGGCACCTGCCTGGCGAATATCCCGGGCGACTTCGACACCCTGGCCAAGCGCGAATCGGCGCTGTCCATCGTCAAGGCGGACGTGGCAGGCACTCTGCACCGCGACCAGCAGCTCGACTTCATCGGCGTGCGCGACACGGACGCGCAAGGCGCGATCCTGGGCGAGCATTGCTTCGTTGGCCTGTTCACCCGCGCCGGCAATTCCACCCCGCTGGCGGCGCTGCCTTTCGCGCGCGGCCGCGTGGCCAAGGTACTGAGCCTGGCCGGCGTGCGCCAGCAGGGCTTCCGCGCCGAGAAATTCCGTGAAATCCTCGAGTCCTTGCCGCGCACCGAAGCGCTGGAAGCGGACCTCGACTGGCTGGCGCAGGTATGCGGCGCCGTCGTCTCGCTGTACAAGCAGCCGCGCACCAAGGTGTTCGCGCGCCGCGACGTATATGCGCGCCACCTGAACGTGCTGGTGTACCTGCCGCGCGAACGCTACAGCGCCAGCGTGGCATCGAGCCTGGCGAAGGCCCTGCAAGCCAGCTCCGGCGCCACGCATGTGAGCACGCAGACCCTGGTGGCCGACGGCCCTCTGGCGCGCGTCTACCTGATCGCCCACGCCGCGCGCTATCCGCTGGACCTGGAAACGGATATCGAGCAGCCGCTGCTGGGCGTACTCGATGGCTGGCATAACGGCTTCGCCGCCGTGGCCGACGCCGTGCCCGACGTGGCACTGCGCACCAGCCTGCGCAAACTCTGCGCCACCCTGCCGCTCGATTACGTGGCCGCCACGGCGCCGACCGTCGCCTTCCGCGATCTCGACACCATCCTGCGCAACACCGACCCATCGCACGTGGCCGTGCGCATCGAGACGGGCGCCGTCACCACCATCCGCCTGTACTCGGCCAACCGCGTGCCATCGCTGTCGACCATCCTGCCGGCCCTGCATAACGCGGGCGTGGCGATCGACCGCGAACAGGCGTATTCGATTTCGCCGGCCGAAGGCACGCGCTATTTCGTCACCAGCCTGACGGTCGATGCCGCCAGCGCGGCGAAACTGGCGCAGCCATCCGTCGTCGCCGTGGCGCAGGAACTGTTTGCCGCGCTGTTCAACGATGAAGCCGAAGACGGCCGCCTGAATGGCCTGGTCATCGAAGGCGGACTGTCGACGCGCGAAGTGCAGCTGGTGCGCGCCTACACCAGCTACTGGCGCCAGACGGGCAGCCGCTTCTCGGTGCGCTACATCGCCGAAAGCCTGCGCAAGCAGCCGGCCCACGTGAAAGCCCTGGTCGAAGCCTTCCTGCAGCGCTTCGATCCATCGCTGTCCGACGCGCAGCATGCGGCGGCCCTGGAAAGCATCGCCGCCATCAAGGCCGGCCTGCCGTCCGTGAACCACGCCGATACCGAGGAAATCCTCGGCGCGCTGGCCGATTTGATCAGCGCCACGCTGCGCACCAGCTACTTCCAGAACAAGCAGCAGGGCGACAAGATCATCTTCAAGTTCGACACCAGCAGCCTGGCGCTGGTGCCGGAACCGCGTCCTTACCGCGAGATTTTCGTGTTCTCGCGCCGCTTCGAAGGCGTGCACCTGCGCGGCGGCCCCGTCGCCCGCGGCGGCTTGCGCTGGTCGGACCGCATGGAAGACTACCGCACGGAGGTGCTGGGCCTCGTCAAGGCGCAGATGGTGAAGAATGCCGTCATCGTGCCGGCCGGCGCGAAGGGTGGTTTTGTCTGCAAGATGATGCCGAAGGACGCCGTGCGCGAAACCATCGCGGCAGAAGGCGAGGCCGTCTACCGCCTGTTCATCTCCAGCCTGCTGGAAGTGACGGACAACCGTTCGCTGGGCAATATCGTCCCGCCAGTCGACACCGTGTGCTTCGACGACGCCGATCCTTACCTGGTGGTGGCTGCCGACAAGGGCACGGCCACCTTCTCCGACATCGCCAACGGCATCGCCGTGCAGCGCGGCTTCTGGCTCGGTGACGCGTTTGCCTCGGGCGGCTCGAACGGCTACGACCACAAGAAGCTGGGCATCACGGCCAAGGGAGCGTTCGAAGCCGTGAAACGCCATTTCTATGAAATGGACCACGACCTGAACACGACGCCGATCACCATGGTCGGCGTGGGCGACATGTCGGGCGACGTGTTCGGCAATGGCGTGCTGCTGTCGCGCCAGCTGAAACTGGTGGCCGCGTTTGACCACCGCCACATCTTCCTCGACCCGACACCGGACGTCGCCGTCTCGTTCGAGGAACGCGCGCGCCTGTTCGCCTTGCCGCGTTCGTCGTGGGACGACTACAACAAGGACTTGATTTCGGCCGGCGGCGGCGTGTATCCGCGCTCCGCACGCACGATCGAGCTGTCGCCGCAGATCCGCGCCGCGCTCGATATTGCAGAGACCTCGCTGGCGCCGGAAGAACTGATGCACCGCATTCTGAAGTCGCCTGTGGACCTGTTCTACAACGGCGGCATCGGCACCTACATCAAGGCGTCGACGGAGAGCCACGCGCAGGTGAAGGATCGCGCGAATGACCATATCCGCGTCAACGGCAATGAGCTGCGCGTGAAGGTCGTGGCCGAAGGCGGCAACCTCGGCGCGACGCAGGCGGGCCGCATCGAGTTCGCGCTGACGGGCGGTCGCATCTTCACCGATGCGATCGACAATTCGGCCGGCGTGGATTGCTCGGACCATGAAGTCAACGTGAAAATCTGGCTGGACGTGGAAGTCAACGCCGGCAAGCTGACGGAGGAAGAACGCAACCGCGAGCTGTATGCGATGACGGACGACGTCGAGCGCCTGGTCTTGCGCGACAACACGCAGCAGACGCATTTGCTGGTGCGCGAATTGCAGGCGCAGGGCGAGAGCGCCGTGCAGGATGGCTACGCCGCCCTGATCGCCAGCCTGGAAGAAGAGGGCGCCCTGTCGCGCGAACTGGAACAGCTGCCGTCGGTGGCCGAACTGGCGCGCCGCAAGGCCGACGGCCGTGGCCTGACCACACCGGAGCTGGCGGTGGTGATCGCCAACGTGAAGAACCGCTTCAAGCGCATCCTGTCCGCGCTGCCGCTGACGGATGCAACGTGGGCCGAGCCGGTGCTGAAACCCTACTTCCCGTCCTTGCTGGTGGAAACCCGTTCTGCGCTCGACCACCCGCTGGCCAACGCCATCCTGGCGACCGTGCTGGCCAATGAAGTGATCAACCGCTGCGGCCCGCTGATGATCCGCAACCTGGCGGCGGAGCATGGCGTCGACGAGTCGGCCGTGATCCTGGCCTGGGGCCAGGCCTGGGTGGCGCTGAACCTGGCGCCCGTGTTCGACGCGCTCGATGCCGATGCCCTGACGATTCCGCGCGAAGTATCGATCAAGGTCGATGCGCAGACGCGCGTGCTGCAGCAAACCATGATCGCCGGCGTGCTGTCCGTGCCGGCCGAGCAGCTGCGCGGCGCCGGCCTGGCCGAGCTGACCCGCCTGTTTGGCGCGGAATCGAAGCGCGAACTGCTGCAAGCCGTCGGCATCAAGTCCGAAGCGGCGCTGGTGCCGGGCCTGAAGCCGGCATTCGTGCAGGCGTGGGATGCGGTCGATGCGCTGGAAGTCGTCGCCGGCTTCCTGTTCCCGGCCTTGTCCGTGCCACGTCCTGCCTCGATGGACCTGGCGGCCTTCCTGCAACTGGGCCTGGCCCTGCGCAGCCAGGCCGGCATCGACACCTTGGAACGCGGCCTGAAGCTGGCGGCGCAAGGCAAGTCGCAGGAACAGCTGCGCAACTACGCGCAGCAAGCCCTGCGCCGCACGCAACAGCGCCTGCTGACGCAAGTGCTGGCGCGCGCCGAGCAAGGCAATGCGGGCCAGGCCGTCGATGCGGTGACGGGCGCGCTGGGCCTGTCGGCCTATGTGGCGGCGACGGAACTGGAGCAAGCCATGCTGGACGTATGGACGCTCTCCGAAGCCGTGAATAAAATCACGGCGAAAACCCCAGCGGAAGCGGCGGTGTAATGACGCAAGCAGCAACACAAGGAGCAGCGCAGGCCGTACCGGGCGCCGGCGGCTTGCCGCCGGCCGTGCAGGCGCTGGCGCAAGCCGATTTCAGCGCCGTGGCGCAGCTGTTCGCCAACGCCGGTTTCATGGTGGCCTTGCCGGCGCCCGGCATGCTGCAGGTGCGCAAGCCGGGCGAAGGCCGCGTCAGCGTGGCCGTCTCGGTGGGCGTGCATGGCGACGAGACGGGGCCGATCGAAGTGCTGGCGCATCTGCTCGACGCCCTGTCGCGCGATGCGTCGGCACTGGCCGTCGACCTGCTCGTCTGCGTGGGCAACGTCGACGCGATCCGGGCCGGCAAGCGTTTCATCGACGCCGACCTCAATCGCATGTTCCGCCCCGTGCGGGGGAGCCTGGCGCAAGCGGCGGAAAGCGCGCGCGCCGATGAAATGATCGCTGCCACGGCAGCGTTCTTCGGCGCGGCCGGCCCCGTGCGCTGGCACCTGGATTTGCACACGGCCATCCGTCCTTCCGTGTATCCGACGTTCGCCATCGTGCCGGACCTGGTGGCCGACGACGCCAAGGCGCAGCTGATAGCCTGGCTGGGCCAGGCGGCCATCGGCGCCATCATTATGAACCCGCAGTCGGCCGGCACCTACAGCTATTATTCGGCCGAGCATTTCGGCGCGGCCGCCAGCACGGTGGAGCTGGGCCGCGTCGGCACCCTGGGGCAGAACGACTTGTCCCTGTTCGACGACGTGTCGCGTGCGCTGGACGGCTTGCTGCGCGACCTGCCGGCGCAACCCGTCAAGGCGGCGCCGCACGTGTTCAAGGTGGCGCAGGAAATCATCAAGCACAGCGATGAATTCCGCATGGCCTTCGACCGCAGCACGCAAAACTTCACGTCGCTGCCGCAGCATGCCGTGATCGCCAGCGATGGCGAGCATGTCTACACGGTGCAGCATGCGGAAGAGCTGGTGGTGTTTCCGAATCCCGACGTGCGCGTGGGCTTGCGCGCGGGATTGATGGTGGTACGTACCTCCTGAGTGTTCGGCCACGACACTGCATCAGGCGCCAGCCGGGGAAACCCGCCTGGCGCTTTTTTCATGGAAAAGATGCCGCACAGAAATAATTATCCATTAGGCAATCATTTGGGCTAAAATATTTGCCCCTTTGAAATTCTTTGGATCGATCATGTTGAAACGCCTGCTGGCAGCCCTGCTGTGCCTGACCCTCTCCGGCCTGATGGCCGCCGCCCATGCCGAAGAGAAGGCATCCGCAACGGAAATGACGGCCGAGCAATTCCTTGACCAGTTGCACCTGCAGCGCGGCAAGATCACCTTGCCAGGCGGCATCGCCACCCTGGACTTGCCAGCCAACTTCCGCTACCTGTCGCCGGCCGATGCCGAGCGCGTGCTGGTCGACGCCTGGGGCAATCCACCGGGCATGGAATCGCTGGGCATGATCGTGCCCGCCAAGATCAGCGTGCTCGAGCGCGATAGCTGGGGCGTGGTGGTGACGTATGAAAAGGAAGGGCACATCAAGGACGACGATGCGGACAGTATCAAGTACGACGAGTTGTTGAAGGATATGCAGGCCTCGGTGCTGGAAAACAACGCGGAGCGCAAGAAGCAGGGCTATCCCGGCATCCATTTGATGGGCTGGGCGGAAAAACCCAGCTACGCCAAGGAGACGCACAAGCTGTACTGGGCCAAGGATCTGATGGTCGATGGCGGCGAGCACTCGCTGAACTACAACGTGCGCGTGCTGGGCCGCGAAGGCGTGCTGAACCTGAATGCCATCGCCAGCATGCAGCAGATCGCGACGATCAAGCAGGAAATGCGGCAGGTGACGGCATTCACGGAATTTACCGAGGGTAACCGCTACGCGGACTTCGACAGCAAGACGGACAAGGTGGCCGAGTATGGCCTGGCGGCGCTGGTGGCTGGCGGCGTGGCCAGCAAGATGGGCCTGTTTGGGAAATTGCTGGCGCTGCTGCTGGCCTTCAAGAAAGTGCTGATCCTGGCCGTGGTGGGCGCCGGTGCCGCCATCGTCAAGTTCTTTGGCGGCAAGCGCAAGGAAACGCAGCCGCAGCCAGCGCCGCAGCCGGACGCGGATGAACAGCCCGGCCATGCGCCGGATGGCAAGGTGAATCTGGATAAATAGGACGAACTGGGCCGATCCGTGTGCTGGCGCACATGCGTGCGCAGCCACAGGATGGCGCCTCGGGTACACTGGCTCATCGTTCAATTTACCAGGAGTCCGCCATGTCCGTGTCCATGTATCAGGCAACCATTCCCGTCTTCATCCGCGGCTTGCGCGTCGTTTCGGCCTTGCTGGAAAAGGGCCAGGCGCACGTCGAGGAAGACGGCATCGTGCCCGAGATCTTACTGGGCGCGCAGCTGGCGCCCGACATGCTGGACTTGACGGCGCAGGTGCAGCGCGTCAGCGATACGTCGAAGATGTCGGTCGAGCGCCTGAGCGGCGTGCCGGCGCCGAAGTTCGAGGATAACGAGGCATCGTTCGAGCAATTGCAGGAACGCATTGCCAACACCATCGCCTATATCGACAGCGTGAATGCGGGCCAGATGGCGGGCAGCGCGCAGAAGGAAGTCGTGCTGAACTGGACTGACGAGGGGACGACCTTCTCGGGCGACGATTACCTGCTCAGCTTTGCCTTGCCGAACTTCTATTTCCACGTTTCCATGGTCCACGCCATTTTGCGGAACAATGGCGTGGCCGTGGGCAAGCTCGATTATCTGGGACCATACGATTAACGTTGCGGCTGCTGTACCTGGTTCTGTACTGCATTACCCAGCATGCCGCCGCCGATGACGCCGGCCACGGTCGCCAGCGCCTTGCCGCGGCCGCCACCTACCTGATTGCCGATCAAGCCGCCGATGACGGCGCCCGTGCCGATGCCCACGTAGTTGGGCTGGGCCGGGGCCGGCGCCGCTTGTTGCTGGCGTACCGGTTCGCGATAGGCCGTCTCGCGGTAGCCATCGTTGCTGTCATTGTAGGCGGGGCGCGCCTGCGCCACTTGCGTGTGGTGCACGACGCGCTTGTGCACGACGGGCGCCGGGGCTGGCGCCGGGGTGGCTTGCGCGACGACAGGCGCGGCGAGCGGTGCCGGCACGGGAGCCGTCGCGGGAGCGGCCAGGGCAGCGGCGCTGGCCGGCGTCATGGCGGCCATGTCGGCAGGAACGGCTGGCGCATTCGCGCGCGAATTGGGCAGGATGCCGGCGATGGACGCCGCGCCCACCAGGCACAGGACCGTGACGGAAATGGCGGCGCCGGCCATCAAGGGGTGGATGCGGTTGGCGGTGGTCGTCGTGTTCATGTGTTCTCCTGGGTGTGGCACTGCGGGTGTTGTTACTGCGGGTGTTGTTGATGTGGCCAGATTAACGGTCTCCTCGCCGCAAGGCTAGACGCTGCGCTGTATCAAACGTAAGCAGGTGTAAGGCCCCGATCGCCAAAGCGCAGTAGAATCGGTGCTTCCCCTTTTCCGGAGTGCGCCATGAGCCAGTTATTCACGCCGTATGCGCTGGGCCCCTTGCAGGTGGCTAACCGCATCGCCATCGCGCCCATGTGCCAGTACTCGGCCGACAACGGCAACGCCACCGACTGGCACATGATCCACCTGGGGCACCTGGCCCTGTCCGGCGCGGGCGTGCTGATGACGGAGGCGACGGCCGTCTCGCCCGAGGGACGCATCTCGGCCGAGGACCTGGGCCTGTGGTCGGACGCCAACCAGGCGGCGCTGGAAAAAGTGGTGCAGGCGATCCGCCGCCACGCGCCTATTCCGCTGGTGGTGCAGCTGGGCCATGCGGGACGCAAGGCGTCGAGCCGCGCGCCATGGCAGGGGGGCGCTTGCGTGCGCCTGGCCGATGGCGGCTGGCAAACGGTGGCGCCGTCCGCCATCGCCCACGCGCCGGGCGAGACGGTGCCGCTCGCCCTCGATGAGATGGGCTTGTTGCAGATCAAGGGCGCCTTTGTCGCCGCCGCCCAGCGCGTGCATGCGCTCGGCATCGAAGGCATCGAACTGCACGCGGCGCATGGCTATCTGCTGCACCAGTTCCTCTCGCCCCTGTCGAATCATCGCACGGATGCGTATGGCGGCAGCCTGGACAATCGCATGCGTTTTCCGCTGGAAGTCTTCGACGCCGTACGCGCCGCCGTGCCCGCGAGCGTGGCCGTGGGCGTGCGCCTTTCCGCCACCGATTGGGTCGACGGCGGTTGGGAGATCGAGCAAAGCGTGCGCTTCGCGCAGGAGCTCAAGCAGCTGGGCGCCGATTTCATTCACGTCTCCAGCGGTGGCATTTCTCCGCAGCAGCAAATTCCCGTCGGCCCCGGCTACCAGGTGGCGTTTGCCGAACGCATCAAGCGCGACAGCGGCTTGCCCACCATCAGCGTGGGCTTGATCACGGAAGCGCAGCAGGCGGAAGACATCATTGCGCAGGGCCAGTCCGACATGGTGGCGCTGGCGCGCGCCATCCTGTTCGACCCGCGCTGGCCCTGGCATGCGGCGGCCCAGCTGGGCGCGCAAGTGTCGGCGCCACCGCAGTACTGGCGTTCGCAGCCGCGCGAATTGAAGCAGCTGTTCGGCGACACGACCCTGGGCCAGCGCTGACAGGCCGAGGCTGGCGTGCCGCGCGTGCCGCGTCGGCAACGCGCGCCATCTTCTGCTAGACTCACGGCTCCTTTCCCCATTCCTCCAGGACGCTTCGACATGCGCCATTGATACTGCCGTGCTGTGCACGGCCTTGCCCTTCCCGCCAGCGCGCTGCGTGCCGCGCGGGTTCGCCAGCCTGCCCAAGGAGTATCCATGCCCGCTTTGCTACAAATCGACCGTCTGTCTTACGCCTTGCCCGATGGCCGGGCCCTGTTTTCCGATCTGCAATTTACCTTCGCTCCGCAGCGTATCGGCCTCGTCGGCGATAACGGCGTGGGCAAGAGCGTGCTGGCGCGCCTGCTGGCCGGCTTCGAACAGCCCAGCAGCGGCGCCGTGCGTCGCGACGGCACGCTCCATTGCGTGGCGCAGGAACTCGACCCGCAGCGCTATCCCACCGTGGCCGCGCTCGCCGGCATGGATGGCTTGCTGGCCGCGCTCGAACGCATTGCCGCCGGTTCCGTCGATGCCGACGATTACGCGCTGGTGGGCGAGCGCTGGGATGCGCAGGCCCGGTTGCGCCAGGCGCTCGACGAGATCGACTTGCCGCATGTGGAAGCCGGCACGCCGACGGCCAGCCTGAGCGGCGGCGAACGCCAGCGCATCGCCCTGCAGGGGGCCTGGCTGTCGCAGGCGGACTGGTTGCTGTTCGATGAGCCGAGCAACCATCTCGATGCGCGCCAGCGTGCCCGCCTGGTGGCGCAGATCGCGCGCTGGCCGCGCGGCTTGCTGCTGGTCAGCCATGACCGCGGCTTGCTGCAGCACGTCGATGCCATCGTCGAATTGTCGAGCCTGGGCTTGCGCAACTATGGCGGCAATTATGCGTTTTACGCGCAGCAGCGCGCGCAGGAGCAAGCCGGTTTTGCTGCCGCCCTGCAGGCGGAGAAGGCGGGCGCCAGGCGCGGGCAGCGCGAGGCGCAGCAGCAGGCGGAGCGCCAGCAGCGCAGGGTCGGGCGCGGTGAGAGGGAAGGGCGCGAAGGCAATCAAAGCAAGCTGCTGCTCGATGCGAAAAAGGAAAAGAGCCAGGATAGCCAGGGCAAGCTGCGCCTGCGCGCGCAGGAGGCGCAGCAGACGCGCCAGCAGCGGGTGCTTGAAGCCCGCGCCCGCTGCGCGCCCGACGCCGAACGCCTGCTGCTGGCGCCGGACAGCGTCGTCCCCAACGGCAAGTTGCTCCTTGAGCTGCGCGCGCTGGTCTTGCCGTATGGCCAGGCGCAGCCGCTGGACTTGCAGCTCAGCGGCCCGCGCCGCCTGGCCGTGACGGGAAACAACGGCAGCGGCAAGTCGACCCTGCTGCGCGTGATCGCGGGGCAACTGGCGCCCGCCGGCGGCGAGCTGCGTTGCCATGCGCGGGTGGCCTGGCTGGACCAGCACGCGGGCGCCCACGCCGGTGGCTTGAGCGCCGTGCAGCGTTTGCAGGAGCGCAACAGCACCCTGGCGGAAGGGGAGTTGCGCACGCGACTGGCGCTGCTGGGCATCGCCGGCGCGCGCGCCACCATGCCCAGCCACCTGCTCAGCGGAGGCGAGCGCATGAAGCTGGCGCTGGCGGCCGAACTGTACGCGCAGGCGCCGCCCCAGTTGCTGCTGCTCGACGAACCCGACAATCACCTGGACCTGGCCAGCCTGCAGGCGCTGGAACAGATGCTGCTGCAATATCAGGGTGCGTTACTTGTGGTATCGCACGACCAGGCGTTTCTGGATGCGATAAACCTTGATCCTGCGGGCTTGACATTGCTTAAGTGATAATTGAATGAAAAAATACACGCTCGATGCCTGTAGAGCATGCTTCATGAAACGATGCTGAATTTTGTTTGATTGTCGGTATAATCCACTGAATAACCGGGCCTATTTGTGAACTAAAACTGCTGGTTCACCAATATGATGACGTTTAATCTGGCACTGTTGACGGTCTATGACCGCGCGGCCAGGGCAGCGTTATCCCAGCCCAGCCGTTCATGAATTTCGGTTTCGTTTATATTGTTTTCTTGGAGAAATAGCATGTCGTTTTACGAAAAACTCAAAGCCCTCAACATCGAATTGCCAGTCGTTGCCGCGCCAGCCGCCGCCTATGTGATGCATGCCCGCACCGGCAATACCGTGTTCCTGTCCGGCCACCTGGCCAAGAAGGATGGCAAGGTCTGGGTCGGTCAACTGGGCAAGGATGTCAGCACGGAAGAAGGCAAAGTGGCCGCGCGCGGCATCGCCATCGAACTGATCGCCACCCTGCAAGACGCTTGCGGCGGCGACCTGAACAAAGTCAAACGCATCGTCAAGGTCATGAGCCTGGTCAATTCCACCTCCGAGTTCACGGAACAGCACCTGGTCACCAACGGCGCTTCGGAACTGTTCGTCGAAGTCTTCGGCGACAGCGGCAAGCATGCCCGTTCCGCCTTCGGCGTGGCGCAAATCCCGCTGGGCGCTTGCGTCGAGATCGAACTGATCGCCGAACTGGCCTGATCATCTGAGCATGCCGGCGATTGCCGCCGGCTCGCCCTTTCCTCCTTTCCAGCAAGAGCGGAACCGCCATTGGGGTGGAGGGATCGGTGTATTCAAGAAAAAAACGGAGACACGTAATGAAAACGAGTGAACAAGGCTTGCACCGCGGCCTGGGCGAGCGGCAGATACGCCTGATGGCGCTGGGTGCGGCGATTGGCGTGGGCCTGTTTCTGGGTTCCGGCAACGCCATCAAGATGGCCGGTCCCGGCATCATGCTGTCGTATATTATCGGTGGCGCGGTCATCTTCATGATCATGCGCGCGCTGGGCGAAATGGCCGTGCACAATCCGGTGGCCGGCTCGTTCAGCCGCTATGCCCAGGATTACCTGGGCCCGCTGCAAGGCTACCTGACGGGCTGGAACTACTGGTTCCTGTGGCTGGTCACTTGCGTGGCGGAAATTACCGCAGTCGCCATCTACATGGGCATCTGGTTCCCCGACACGCCGCGCTGGATCTGGGCCCTGGCGGCGCTGGGTTCCATGGGCGCGATCAACCTGCTGGCCGTGAAAGCCTACGGCGAATTCGAATTCTGGTTCGCCCTGATCAAGGTGGTCACCATCATCATGATGATCATCGGCGGCGCCGGCATGATCATCTTCGGTTTCGGCAACGACGGCGTGGCCATCGGCATTTCCAACCTGTGGACGCATGGCGGCTTCTTCCCGAATGGCGCGCAAGGCGTGCTGATGTCATTGCAGATGGTGATGTTTGCCTACCTGGGCGTGGAAATGATCGGCCTGACGGCCGGCGAAGCGGCCAACCCGAAGAAATCGATCCCGGACGCCATCAATTCGGTGTTCTGGCGCATCCTGATTTTCTATGTCGGCGCGCTGTTCGTCATCCTGTCGATCTATCCATGGAATGAAATCGGCACCACGGGCAGCCCGTTCGTGATGACGTTCGAACGCCTGGGCATCAAGACGGCGGCCGGCATCATCAACTTCGTCGTGCTGACGGCAGCCTTATCGTCGTGCAATGGCGGCATCTTCAGCACCGGCCGCATGCTGTACAACCTGGCACTGCAAGGACAGGCGCCGAAAGCGTTTGCGGAAACCACCTCGAGCGGCGTGCCGCGCCGCGCCATCCTGGTGTCCGTCTTCGCGCTGCTGCTGGGCGTGCTGCTGAACTACCTGGTGCCGGAAAAAGTGTTTATCTGGGTCACCTCGATCTCCACCTTCGGCGCCGTCTGGACCTGGGGCGTGATCCTGGTCACGCAGATTCAGTTCCGCAAGACCTTGACGCCGCTGGAAATCAAGAACCTGGCCTTCCGCATGCCGTTCGCGCCATACGGTTCCTGGATTTCGCTGGCCTTCCTGGCGCTGGTGATCGGTCTGATGGCGTATTTCCCCGATACGCGCATCGCCCTGATGGTCGGACCGGCCTGGCTGATCCTGCTGACGGTGCTGTACTACGTGCTGGGCCTGGCGCCGAAAGACCGCCGCGACGACGTGCCGCAAGGCTACGAAGCGGGCTGGCCACCGGCCGATGCGCCGCAGGGCAAGAAGTAATCCGGCTCGGCTGAGCTGAACCGACAGCGCGCCCCTGCTCCTGCAGCGGCGCGCTTTTTCTTTCATATTGGCAACTCCATGCTCTCCTAGCGCCAGCGCGCGTTTTGCGGCGCACGCCTGGCGTTGTTTCCTTGCATCAAACTTCTGTTTAGCTGAGCCGATGAAAGCCCTATAATCGCTTAGTTTTGAAAATGGACGCGATCTTTCCGGTTTTTTGCCAGGTAGGGCCGGAGCGCCGTTTTTAAGTGTTTTTACCCGTCATGTTCCTAACAACATCTAGCAAAACCGTAGCGAGCGGGATGAGTTGTGGCCAAGAAGCGCAGCTGTGCGAATGCACGGCGAGCATCGCCGGCCGCGAATCACGACGCGCAGCAGGTTTTGCTCGGTGTGTAAGTGCATGCCTCATAAAGGAATGCTAGTGAGCCAAACCCTGGTCCAGAAACTTTGCCGCACCAAGCCGATCGATACCACGGTCGAGTATGGTGAGGGCCTCAGCAGCAGCGGCTTGAGCCGATCCATCGGCCTGTTTTCCCTCACCATGATCGGCGTCGGCGCCACCATCGGCACGGGCATTTTCTTTACCATGGTCGAGGCCGTCCCTAAGGCGGGCCCGTCAGTCATCCTGTCGTTCCTGATCGCCGCCATCACGGCCGGCCTGACGGCCCTGTGCTATGCGGAGCTGTCGTTCCGCATTCCTGCCTCCGGTTCCTCGTATTCGTTCGCCTATGCCACCGTGGGCGAGTTTCTTGCCTTCATCATGGCCGCCTGCCTGTTGCTCGAATACGGGTTGGCGGGCAGCGCCGTAGCCATCGGCTGGTCGTCCTATCTGAATAACTTCCTGGAAAATGCCTTCGGCTGGCATATTCCGGAAATGCTGCGCACGCCGATGATTGTTTCCGGCCCGCATGGCATGGAATTTCATGCCGGCCACATCAACCTGCCGCCCATCTTCCTGATCTGCATGTGCGGCTTCCTGCTGCTGCGCGGCGCCAAGGAATCGGCCCTGATGAATGCCATCATGGTCATCATCAAGCTGGCGATCCTCGTGTTCTTCATCGTCATCGCATTTTCCGGTTTTAATGCCGACAACTTCTTCCCCTTCTTCAATTCCGACAACAGCAAGGGCTTTGCCGGCATGACGGGCGTGACGGCCGCCGCCGGCACCGTCTTCTTCTCGTTCATCGGCCTCGATACGGTGGCGACGGCGGGTGACGAGGTAAAAAATCCCACGCGCAATGTGCCGCGCGGCATCCTTGGCGCCCTGCTGATCGTCACCGTGTTTTATCTGCTGGTGGCCGTGGCCGCCCTCGGCGCGCAGCAGGCGAAACTGTTCGAAGGCCAGGAAGCGGGCCTGGCGGTGATTCTGCAAAACGTCACGGGCAAGACCTGGCCGGCGCTGGTGCTGTCGGCCGGCGCCGTCATTTCCGTCTTCAGCGTGACCCTGGTGACCATCTATGGCCAGACGCGCATCCTGTTTGCCGTCAGCCGCGACGGCCTGATTCCGAAATCGTTCCAGAAAATCCACCCGCGTACCCTGGTGCCGGTCAGCAATACCATCATCGTCTGCCTGGTGGTGGCCGTGGTGGCCGGCACGGTGGACGCGACCTATCTGTGGGACATGGTCAGCATCGGCACCCTGACGGCCTTCATGGTGGTGTCGATCGCCGTGCCCGTGCTGCGCCACAAGCAGGGCGCGAACCGCATCGAAGGCTTCAGCGTGCCGTTCGGTCCGTATGTGATTCCCGGCCTGAGCGTGATGGCTTGCCTGTACATCATGCGGGACTTGCCGCATACGACGTTTGTCGTGTTCAGCGTGTGGATGGCCGTCACGGTGGCTATTTATTTCCTGTACAGCGTGCGGCATTCGCACCTGGGCAAGCAGGCCAAATGATGCTGTGTTGTTGACTCGAAACCGCCGCGCTTGCCGGCGGTTTTTTTTATTTCTAACCGGAAATTACATGATGAAAATAACTGATCTGGCCAGCTATGGCCTGCTGGCAAGCATGCTCCTTGGCGCGACGGTACAAGCAGCCCCCGCGGTGAAATCGGGCACGGCCCCGGCCTTGCGCGACTATCGCGCCGTGGCCCTGTCGGGCAATGGCCAGCGCATCGTCGCCATCGAATCGAGCAAGGCTGGCGCCCAGCCGCAGCGCCCGCATGCGGCCATCGTCGTGCGCGACGCCGCCAACGGCGCCATCGTGCAAGAGTTTGACCCCTGCGCCGTATGTTCTTACGACAAGCCCAGCTGGTCGCCCGATGGCCGTCAGCTGGCGTTCGTCGGTTATGACGCCAAAGCGGGCATGGCGCATCTGTACCTGGTCACGATGACACAGACGCAAGCCAAGGTATTGACCAGCATCAAAGGCGTGGCCAGCACGGCGCGCTGGTCGCCCGATGGCAAGCAGGTGGCCTTGCTGGCCACGGTGGGCGCGCGCAAGCTGGCCGGCGCCGTGGAAGCGGGCGCGCGCCAGGTGGGCGAAGTGGGCAGCGAAGACGATGCCCAGCGCATCGCCGTGGTGGCGGCCAGCGGCGGCGAGCTGCGGTTGCTGTCGCCGGCCGACACCTATGTGTATGAATACAACTGGACGCCCGATGGCCGCGGCTTCGTTGCCAGCAGCGCGCAAGGCAATGGCGACAGCAACTGGTGGGTCGCCAAACTCAGCCATATTGATGCGGGCACGGGCGCCTTGCGCGTGATCGCCGCGCCGGCCATGCAGCTGAACCTGCCTTCGGTCTCGCCGGACGGCAAGACGGTGGTCTTCATCGGCGGCCTGATGAGCGATTTCGGCTCCATCGGCGGCGATCTCTACACCGTGCCGCTGGCCGGCGGCACGCCGCGCAACCTCACGCCCGATTACCGCGGCACCTTCAACGGCGTCGTTTGGCGCGGCGCGGGCTTGCTGGCGACGGCCCTGATCGACTCGCAGCTGGCGCTGGTGCCCGTCGATGCGCAAAATGGCCCCGCCCAGCCTGTGCTGCTCGGCGAACTCAGCAGCAGCGCGGCCGATGGCCGTTTGTCGTTCAGCGCCGACGGCCAGCAGGCCGCCGCCGCACAGGAAGACTTTACGCACGCCAGCCACCTGGTGGCCGGGCCGGTCGGGCAGCTGAAAAAGATTACACAAGCCAATGACCAGTTTGCGCCGCAGGTGAGCGTGCAAAACGTGGGCTGGACGAATGAGCAATACCAGGTGCAAGGCTGGCTGCTGGGGCCGTTGAAGACGGAAGCGGGCAAGCAGTATCCGATGATTGTCAATGTGCATGGCGGACCCGGCGCGGCCGCCTCGCCCCGCTACGTGGAAGCGGCCACCGTGATTCAGGAATTGACGCAGAAAGGCTATTTTGTCTTCCTGCCCAATCCGCGCGGCAGCTTTGGCCAGGGCCAGGCCTTTACGCGCGCCAACATGGCGGACTTTGGCGGCGGCGACTGGCGCGACATCCTGGCCGGCATCGATGCGGTGCAAAAAGTGGCGCCCGTCGATGGCCAGCGCCTGGGCCTGATAGGCCATTCGTATGGCGGCTTCATGACCATGTGGGGCGTCACGCATAGCGACCGTTTCAAGGCGGCCGTGGCCGGTGCGGGCGTGTCGAACTGGATCAGCTATTACGGCCAGAACGGCATCAATCAGTGGATGATCCCGTTTTTCGGCGCTTCCGCGTATGACAAGCCGGACGTCTACCGCCGTGCCTCGCCCATCGAATCGATCAAGGCGGCGAAGACGCCGACCCTGATCTATGTGGGCGAGCGCGACGTGGAAACGCCGGCCGCCCAGTCGCTGGAATTCTGGCACGGCTTGCGCGCCATGGGCGTGCCGTCCAGCCTGTTCATCTACGATGGCGAAGGCCATTCCTTCCGCAAGCCGGAAAACCAGCGCGACTTGCAAAAGCGCACCATCGGCTGGTTCGAGCGGTATCTGAAGTAAATTCCCGCGGCCTAGCGCGGCGCCACGATATGCACGATCGCCGCGCTATGTATCACGATCTTGTCCGCATCGGCCTGCAACAGGCGGATACGGCGCTGCACCAGCGGCCAGCCCGACCAGGCCACGTCGCTGACGGGCGGCGCGGGCGGTGCGGCCAGCGGCGCGCTGATGGCGGCCTTGTCGTCGAGCTGGTCGAGCGCGCGCGACAGGGTCAGACACACTTGCGTATGGCTGTGGCTGAGCAAGGCGTTGACGGGCGCGACAGGCAGCTGGCTGGCATGGCGCCCCAGGATGGAACGCAGCGCCGCCACGTGGGCGACCAGCAGGTAGTTTTGCACGATGAACAGGTTGATGTCTTCCACGGCCCGCTGCTTGCTGGCCGGTTCGTCGAGCATGCGCACCAGCGCCGAGCTGAGCGCGGCCAGGCTGTCCATCAGGCGCTTGCGCTCGATGCGGTAGGCGAAGTCATCGAAACATTTGCCTTGCAGGAGTTCGAAGCTGGTTTGCATATAGCTCAGGTTCACGTTGAGCACCTGGCGCACCAGCCTTGGCAGGCTCTGGTATTCCCAGTTGGCCAGCACGAAGCTGAACACGGTGGCCACCGCCGCGCCGATCAGGGTGTCGATCAGGCGCTCGCTGACGAGATTCGGGTTGCTGGGCGCCACCAGATGCATTTGCAGCAAGATCATCAGGCTGACGGCGATGGCCGTGTAGCGGTAGCGCAAGTAAATGAAGGTGGGCGTGGCCACGATGGAAAGGAACAGGATGGCCATCAGCACGATATTGCTGTGCACGAAGCGGATCACGATGGCGGTGATCACGCAGCCGATGATGGTGCCGATGATGCGGTCGGCGCGGCGCTGGCGCGTCATGCTGAAGGTAGGCCGCAGGATGATGACGATGGTGAGCACGATCCAGTAACTGTGCGCCGCGTACGGCAGCCAGTGGCCGATCAGCAATCCCACGGAAATGGCCATCGACACGCGCAGGGCGAAGCGGAAGACGGGCGAGTCCAGGCGCAGGTTGGCCAGCAGGGTCTTCAGTTCGTATTTTTGCTGCGACAAAAACGGCGCCATGTCCGCGCCGCTCCAGAACGGCACGTCGGCATAGACCTTTTGCGTGGCCAGGTGCAGCTCGCCGATCATCTTCAGGATGGCGCGAATCTTGTTGCGCTGCGCGCGCAGGGTCGCCAGCGCTTCCTGTGCGTTTTCTCCCTTCGCTTGCAGGCGAGCAATCTCGGCTTCGATGTCTGCCCATTCCTTGTCATAGCTGATCTGTGCATACGAGGCGCGCTTGCGCGTGACGGCATACGCGACGGACTCGATGTCGCGCGCCGCCTTGTAGGCCAGGTCGTGCAAGGATTTCAAGACGTCGGAGTCGGCCAGGTGATGGCGCAGCAGCGCGTAATCGGTGTGCGTGGAAAGGATCAGCTCATATAGATCGAGCATGCACACGTGCACCTGCACGACGATCGCATCCTTGCTGTTTTTGTGGCTGCGGAGAATCAAGTCGCGCGACGCTTGCTGGCGGTCGGCCAGGATGCTTTGATGGCGCACCAGCTTGTTGAACTGCTCCGTCAGGTTGAAGCGCGTGTCGTAGAAATCGGCCTTGATGTCGATGTAGGCGGCCAGTTCGAACAGCGCTTCGGCCAGCACTTGCTGCTTGATGCGGTGGCGCAGGACCCAGGCGATGGCCATGGCGTAGGCCAGATAGATCAATCCCCCCAGCATGAACAGGCCCGCATGGTGGAACGATTGCTGCCATGTCATCTGATGCTCCATCGACATGGTCATGATGAACAGGGCCGCCAGCTGCAAGGGCATGGATTTCTTGCCGTACACCACCATCATACTGGCAAGGAAACTGACCAGTACCAGCACCGTCATCAACAGCCACTGCACGGGGCCGCACAAGCTGATCAACAGGGTGACGGCGCTGCACAGCAGGACCGAGGCCAGCATCTCGTTGAACTTGTGGCGCAGCGGACTGGGCATGTCCATCAAGGTCGTGCACAGGGCGCCGATGCACACCGTCATGGCGGTATTGCTGTCGCTGATTTCCAGGGTCAGCAAGGTCAGGCCGACCAGGCCGATGGCCACGCGCAAGCCCAGGTAAAAATAATGACTGTAAATAAAGGTGCGCAGGTTCAATGCGTAGTGCATGGGTGTACCTTGTGGGTAGAGCACAGAAAGAGGCGCCGCACCGGGGTCTCCGATGCGGCGCCAGGATATTGCATTCGCTACAGCCCGGATTTACATCAGGGCGATCACTGGATAGCGTCGCCATTCCGGCTCGGCGAAGCGCTGGCAGTTGGCGAAGATGAAATCGAGCACGGCTTCCTGATCACTCAGCAAGGCCGGGTTGGCTGCTTTCCAGTCGGCAAACTTGGCGGCCAGCGCCGGCTCGTCGCGCAGCAGCTCGGACGCCATGTCTTCGAACACGTAATTGGAAAACGCTTCTTTTTTCTCCAGCACGCTGTTGAAGAAACCCCAGCGGAAGAAGCTGTCGTGCGCCTGCGGCTCCAGGGTTTCCACGGCGTAGCGGGCATTGTCCTGGTCCAGGGTCACCACGTAGTCGCCCGCTTGCAACGTGAACTGGCCCGTGCGCGCTTCGACTTCGACCGTGTCGTGGAACATATGCCCTTCATAGGCCGTGGCGCGCGTGCCGACGGAAGCGATGTGGTAGTAGCGCGCCGTTACCGTCCGTTCGGCGGTGATGCGTGACATTTCGACGCCATTCCAGCGCAGGCGCTCGATGACTTCGCGCCAGGCTTGCGGCACGACATAGGCTTTCGGCGCGGCGATGGTCACATCCGCATCGAAACGGTTGTAATAGGTGATATCGCGTTCCCACGGCTGCGAGCGGTCATACGACAGGCGCTGGTAGTCGCCCAGCACGCTAGCCGTGTACTTGGCCGCGTAGCCCTTGAAGGGGAAGGTCGACGGTTGCTCTTCGTTCATGGCCCAGTGGATGGGCCACTCGGCCTGCGTGCGGCCCGCCGCCTTGGCCTGGGCGCGCAGTTGTTTGATCTGTTCGCCGTGTTTGACCGTAAATGCCATGGTGATGTCGAGCAGGGCGCGCATGGAGGCGTAGCGGTCGGCAAAGGGCTTGAGCATATGCGTTTCCGGCATGAAACCGATGACATGATGCAGGGCCGCAAAACCCGTCGAAAAACGCGGTACTTCGAGGAATTCGGCGATGCCGTGGTCCGGGCTGTCTTTGACGGGATTCACGTAAGGACAGGTGGGCCAGCCGGCGCCTTCCATCTGCGCAAAGATGTGCGGCAGCATGGTGTCTTGCAGGAAGGGGCCCAGGCCATTGCCCAGCTTATCCGTCTGCGTGTGGATCAGGGTCATCGTGTACGGATAGTCGGCGCCGTTCGACGTGTGCGTGTCGACCATCACGTCCGGGTCCCAGCTTGTCAGCAGGCGGTTGAACACTTGCGCGTTCAGGCTGTCGCACTTGATGAAATCGCGGTTCAAGTCCAGGTGGCGGCTATTGCCGCGGAAACCGAATTGCTCCGGGCCATCCTGGTTCACGCGCGAGGTGTTGGCGCGGTTCAGGCTGCCATCGACGTTGTAGATCGGAATGAACAGCAAGACCGTCCTGCCCAGCGCCGCCAGGCGGGCCGGTTCGGTGCACAGGTCGCGCACGATGGCCATGCAGGCGTCGATGCCTTCCGGTTCGCCCGGGTGGATGCCGTTGTTGTTGAAAAAGACGGTGCGGCCTTCGCGCTTGATTTGCTCGCGGTCAAAGACGCCATCGGCGCTGACGACGCCAGCGTGGATGGGCACGCCCGAATCGGACAAGCCGATCTGTTCGAAGCGCAGCACGTGCGGATAGCGTGCGGCGAGATCTTTGTAGAAAGTGATGCATTCCAGCCAGGTCGTGGTCTGGTTGTGGTTACCGAGTTCGTAGGTCGTGCGCAAGTCTGATGGCATAGCGGTCTGAGTCTGGGAGGGGCAGGAAAAGCGCGCTGGGTAAGCACGCCGCCGGGTTGTCAATTGTAGCACCGGCGCTCCGGCCTTGATGCGCCGCAGCGGCCCTGGGCCCAACTTGTGTTATGAATAGCGCATACACGCAAGCGGAGGCGGCATGCGCAAGAGGCTGGCAGCGGCGATGGTGTTGTGCATCAGCCTGGCTACGCAGGCGGCGCCGCTGCGTTTGCCGGCCGCATCCGTGCCGGTGCCCGACGGCGGTTCCGTCACGGCGCTGGGGCAGGGCGCGCTGATACGTTACCGTGGCTGGCTGCTGGCCGTCGATGACGCCGCGGCCGATGCGCGGGCCGACGTGCGCCTGGCGTCGGCCAGCGGACAGCGGGCGCCGCGCGCGCAGGCCGGGCGCGTGGCGCGCGACTTGCCCGTGTGGACGGCGCTCGAGCTCGTCAAGGGGGCTACGCGCTTGCGCATCACGGCGCTGCCGGGGCCAGGGTCGGATGAGGCGCCGGCCCTGCTGCTCGACTTCGGCGACGGCGATTACCGCATCGTCATTCCCGCCCACGCGCTCGCCCCGCCACAGCATGCGCAACTGGCGCAGCGCTTTCCCGGCGCCGACCTGGCCTTGCTGCTGCAGGAGGGCCGGCGCGTGATGTTGCCATTGGGAAGCAGTCGCGTGCAGGTGTTTGGCGCGGAGCAAGCCGTGCCCTACCTGTTTTCCAAGGTAAAACGCTAGGCGAAAAAAAGCCACTCCCGGGGGGAGTGGCTCAGGTGAAACGCGCCCGTTGCCGGGCTTGTTAGTTTTTGTTGTCAGGCAATTACTCGGCGCCCATTTCTTTCAGCAGGTTGTCTGCGTGGTCGATGTGTTTCATGTTCCACAGCATGTAGCGCAGGTCGACCTGGATCGAACGGGTGTTGGCCTTGTTGTAGTCCCAATCGGAGATGATCGAGTCCAGCGTGCCGTCGAATGCCAGGCCGATGAATTCGCCTTTCGAGTTCAGGGCTGCCGAACCGGAGTTGCCGCCGGTGATGTCCAGGGTCGCCAGGTAGTCGACCGGCACGGTTTTCAGCTTCGGATCGACGAATTTACCGAAGTCCTTGGCTTTGATCGCGGCCAGTTGTTTCGCTGGTGCATTGAACTCGCCTTCGCCCGTGGCTTTGGCAACGACGCCATTGACGGTGGTGAATGCGGTCCAGGTGGTGCCATCGGCGCCATGGTCGCGGCCAGCCACTTTGCCGAAGGTCACGCGCAGGGTGCTGTTGGCGTCAGGATAGACGGCTTGGCCCTTGCTCTTCATGAAGGCGATCTTGGCTTTCATGTAGTTGGCGTACGCCTGCTGGATCTTGCCTGCCAGTTCTTCTTCTTCCGCTTCGTTTTTCAGCGAGTCCGGATACATGGCGACGGCGGCCTGGATGAAGCTGTCCTTGCTGGCCTGGAATTCAGCCGGCGTGCGTTTCAGCCATGCTGCGCGCTCTTCCTTGTCGGCCAGCTTGCTGCCGGCATACAGTTTGTCCAGAGCGGCGGCCAGGTCGGCTTGCGACATGCCATCCTTGATGCCGATGGCGGCGTCGAAGCTGGCGCGGCGTTGTGCTGCCGATTGCGCGGCGTACTTGGTCAGGCTGTTCAGTACCAGCGCCTTGTCGACTTTTTCATCGTAGGTGCGCTCGACCGACGTGATGCCCGACGACAGGCGCGGCAAATCGCGCGTCTGGTAGCCGGACTTGCGTTCCGTATCGGCCTTGGTGCTTTCGTTCGACAGGCGGTACAGGCTGCGTGCCGTGTTCAGCAGGCGTGGCTGTGCGTAACCGAGGAAGAAATCGCGCTTGGTATCGGCATCGCGCTCGGCGATCAGCTTTTCCACTTGCTCGATGTCACCGGCAAATTCCGCCTTGCGGGCAGGATTGGCGTTGACCCAGGTTTTCAGTGCTTCGTGTTCCGTCGTCTTGCGCGCCAGGAAGTCGCTGCCGGCGTACGAGTCCAGCATGCCTTGGCGGTTCTTGTAGTAATTGTTCACGCCAGCGACCTGACCCGCGTATTTCAGGGCCACATCCTTGTTGTCCTTGGTTTCGCGCGCGATGATGGCCAGGGTTTCGCCCGACGCTTTCACGAAGGCCGGGTAGTTCCAATCAAACGTGAACGCCACTTCCGATGGCAGGCGGTGACGGTTGGTGCGGCCAGGGTAGCCCAGCGCCATCACGAAATCGCCTTCTTTCAAGCCATCCTTGGCCAGTTTCAGCACGTGTTTTGGCTGGTATGGCACGTTGTCCTTGCTGAAGTCGGCAGCTTTGCCGTCCTTGCTGACGTAGGCGCGGTAGAAACCGTAGTCGCCCGTGTGGCGCGGCCACATCCAGTTGTCGGTGTCGCCGCCGAACTTGCCCACGCCGGCTGGCGGCGCGTGCACCAGGCGCACGTCGCGGATTTCCAGTTGCTTGATCAGGTAGAACTCCAGGCCGCCGTAGTAGCTCGACACGGTGCAGCGGAAGCCCGCTTCTTTTTCGCATTCGGCCACCAGTTTTTTCTGGTTTTTCTCGATGGCGTCGATGCGTGCCTTGCCTTGCAGCTTGGCCACGTCCGCCGTGATGATCTTGTCGCTGACGTTGGTCACGGCCGAGGTGACGAAGATGCGGCTGCCTGGGGCGGCCGGCAATTCTTCAGCGAAGGTCTTGGCCAGGAAACCGTTGGCCAGCAAATCGCGCTCTTTGGTCGAATTGACCGCCACGCTGTTGTAGACGCAATGGTGGTTGGTGGCAACCAGGCCTTGCGGCGAAACAAACGAGGCCGAGCAACCGCCCAGGCTGACGATGGCGCCCATCGGGAATTCGGTCAGCTTGGTCAGGGTGGTCGGATCGAGTTTCAATCCGGCCGCTTTCAATTCCTTGGCTACTTGTGGCAGCTGTTGGGGCATCCACATGCCTTCATCGGCGTGTGCGAAGTTGCTCAGGATGGCGAGCGCGATTAGAGATTTTTTCATTCGAGTTCTTGTCTTTTACATGGTGGGAAGTCGGAATCAGCGTGCGTACCCAGTGTTTTTCTCAGCGGGCGATATAGAGTATCCGTATCGAACTCGCACTAGTCAATCACATTTTCCGCAAGGCATGGTCGACATATATGGCAGAGTTACCACAGTTTCCAGTGCGCCATGGGTGAAAACGGGCCGCCAGCGCGCATTTTCTCGTGCCGCGACTGTGGTATTGTCCATACAATTGTCCTGGCAGCAATAAAAATGGCCGGGAGCTTGCGCGGCCCGGCCATCCCGAGAAGAACGGCGAGTCAGGACTCAGCGGATTTTTCCACGACGTAAAAGATTGACGATGCCCAGCAGGATCACGGCGCCCAGGAACGAGACGAGCAGCGCAGACAGGCTGAAATTGTCGCTATTGATGGTGCCCGTGCCAAACAGCGGCGCCAGCAGCCAGCCGCCGAGGAAGGCGCCGACGATGCCGACCACGATATTGAGGAAGATGCCCTGTTGCGCATCGGTTTTCATGACCATGCTGGCCAGCCAGCCGATGACGCCGCCAATAACGATCCAGATAATGAAATTCATGTAATCCTCCGCGCGATGGATGAGTGGTTTGCCATATCAGAAAAACATCATGACAGCTGATACTGATGCCGCACGATAGAAAAGTCCAGCGGATTCGCGCTGCGCATGCAAAAGCCCGCCTGGCTGCGGGCAGCGAGGCGGGCTTGTCATGCGGCAAGGCGAGTGGACCAGACCGTTAGTCGGCCTTGATGGCTTCCACCTGAATCGCCAGTTTGACTTCCGGCGAGAACGCCGGCATGCCGTAGTTCAGGCCAAAGTCGCTGCGCTTGAATTCCGCGCTGGCATCGGCGCCGCACACTTCACGCTTGTAGCGCGGGTGCATGATGCACTTGAACTTGCTCACGTTCAGCTTGACGGGCTTGGTCACGCCCAGCAGGGTCAGCTCGCCGTCGACTTCCACCAGCTGTTCGCCATTGAACTTGAACGATTTGCTCTTGTAGCTGATTTCCGGGAATTTTTCGACGTTGAACATGTCCGCTTTTTTCGCGTGCGTGTTCATGGCGTCGAGGCCGAAGTCGATCGAATCGGCGTCGATCACCAGGTCCAGGCTGCCCGTCTTGGCGGCGCGGTCCAGGGTGACGGTACCCTTGGTCTTGTTGAACTTGCCACGCCAGACGGACATGCCCATGTGATCGGCTTCAAAGCTGGGGAAGGTATGCGTCGGGTCGAGGTTGTAGGTGTCGGTGGCGGCCATGGCCGAACCGGCGCCGGCGGCTGCCAGCACGGCGATCATCAAGTGCGAAAATTTCATGCAGATCCTATAGTTGAACAGGTGGTAGGGGTGTGCTTGGTCAGGCCTGAAAAACGTTCAGGACCAGGCGCCTTGCCGCAGGCCGCATGAACGGACGGCCAGGCAAGAGCAACGCCATGGACGTTTTCCCGGGCCTTACTGTGCTGCGACGTGGAATTTGATGGTGACCTCGTCGGCAACCATGCTCGTGTCTTTCCACTCGCCTTCGCCGATGTTGTAGGTCAGGCGCTTGATCGGCAGGGCGCCGTCGAACGTGTACTTGCCGCCGTCGGCTTTCACCGTCAGGGGGAAGGTCACGTCGGTGGCCTTGCCCTTGATGTTCAGCTTGCCGGTAACCGTCAGCTTGCCTGCGCCGGCCGCCTTGATGCTGCTCGAGACAAACGTGGCTTTCGGGAACTGGGCCGAGTTGAACCATTCTTTCTTGGCCACTTCCTTGTTGTATTCCGGATCGCCGATATCGATGCTGGCCGTGTCGATTTCCACCGACGCTTTCGAGGCGTCCGGCGTCGCCGGGTTGTAATCGATGGCGATATTGAATTTCTTGAATTTCGCTTCCACCGGCACATTCATTTGCTTGAAGACGGCCGATACGCTGGTCTTGGCGGGATCGACTTTCAGCAGGGTGGCAGCGGTGGCGGCCACGGACAGGCCCAGCAGTGAAGCGAGGACGATGCGTTGGGTGTTTTTCATCTTATTTTTCCTGGAGTTTCAGTGAGCAAGGGGAAGTGGACGTCAAGGCAGCATGCGTTTAAGCACGCCGTCGCGGTCGATGAACTGGTGCTTGAGCGCCGCCAGCACATGGGCGGCCACGGCGGCGGCCATGGTCATGTTCAGAACATAATGAATCTCTTTTAAAAGCGGCTTAAGTTCGGGGTTCGGCGCCATGATGACGGGCAGCTGGAACAGGCCCAGGTAGACTACCGGCACGCCGGCGGCCAAGGTGTACAGGTAGCCGGAAACGGGCACGGCGAAGATCAGGATGTACAGCAGCACGTGCATGGCGTCGGCCGCCTTCTTTTGCCAGGCGACCATGCTGGCCGGGTGCGGCGGCGGCACATTGGCCTTGCGCCACAGCAAGCGGATGGCAGCGATGGCCAGCACGGTCACGCCCAGCCACTTATGCCACGAGAAATATTTGAGCTTGGTGGGCGTCAGGCCGGGAATGTCGACCATGACCAGGCCCATGACAAAGGCGCTGATGATCAGCAGGGCGGTCAGCCAGTGCAGAATGATGGCGGTGGTGGTGTAGCGTTGCATCGACGGCTTTCTTGAAAGTAGTACGTGTTAGGACTAATTCGGCCTAATATACCAAAGAAAAGCAAATTGCGCTGCGTGCTGGAGATTCTACAAGAAAGACTGCCGGAAAAACCGCGGGGCGGCCAGCATTTGTGTGCTGGCCGCCCCGCGGGAGGGGATCTGCCTGATCCCGATGTGGAAACTGCTTAGATGGCCTTGGCCAGCTGCGCGGCGATACCGATGTAGTTCGCCGGCGTCATGGTCAGCAGCACGTCCTTGGCATCTTGCGGGATGGCCAGGCCGTTGACGAAGGTTTGCATCGCTTCTTTCGAGATGCCTTTGCCGCGCGTCAATTCTTTCAGCTGCTCGTACGGATTTTCGATGCCGTAACGGCGCATCACGGTTTGTACGGGCTCGGCCAGCACTTCCCACGTCGCGTCCAGGTCTTGCGCCAGGCGCGCGTGGTTCACTTCGAGCTTGTTCAGGCCGCGCAGGCAGCTGTCATACGCGAGCAAGGTGTAACCGAGGCCCACGCCGATGTTGCGCAGCACGGTCGAATCGGTCAGGTCGCGCTGCATGCGCGAGACGGGCAATTTTTCCGACAGGTGCTTCAGGACGGCGTTGGCCAGGCCCAGGTTGCCTTCCGAGTTTTCGAAGTCGATCGGGTTGACCTTGTGCGGCATGGTCGACGAGCCGATTTCGCCCGCTTTCAGTTTCTGCTTGAAGTAGCCCAGCGAGACGTATGTCCAGATGTCGCGGTTCAAGTCGAGCAGGATGGTGTTGGCGCGCGCGAAGGCGTCGAACAGTTCGGCCATGTAGTCGTGCGGCTCGATCTGGATGGTGTACGGGTTGAATACCAGGCCCAGGCGCTGTTCGATGACGGCTTGCGAGAACGCCGGCCAGTCGAAGTTCGGGTAGGCCGACAGGTGGGCGTTGTAGTTGCCGACGGCGCCATTCATCTTGCCGAGGATTTCCACTTGCGCGATGCGCTTGACGGCGCGCTGCAGACGGGCCACGACGTTGGCGAATTCCTTGCCCAGGGTGGTCGGGCTGGCCGTCTGGCCGTGCGTGCGCGACAGCATCGGCACGTCGGCATTGTCGTGCGCGATCTGCGTCAGCTTGGCCACCAGGCCGTTCAGTGCCGGCAGCATCACGCCGTCGCGGGCCGCTTTCAGCATCATGCCGTGCGAGGTGTTGTTGATGTCTTCCGAGGTGCAGGCGAAATGGATGAATTCCGACGCCGCCACCAGTTCCGGCACGTCCGCGACCTGTTCCTTCAGCCAGTATTCGACGGCCTTGACGTCATGGTTCGTGACCGCTTCGATGGCCTTGATGCGGGCCGCGTCGGCTTCCGAGAACTCGGTGGCCATCTTCTCGAGCAGGGCGTTGGCCGCTGGCGAGAACGGTTGGATCTCGGCGAAACCGGCTTGCGACAGCGCTTGCAGCCAGGAGATTTCCACTTTCACGCGGTGGTGCATGAAACCGGCTTCGGACAGGATCGGGCGCAGCAGATCGGTCTTGCTGGCGTAGCGGCCGTCGAGCGGAGACAGGGCCGACAGCGTGGAATACGGAGTAGTAGAAGTCATGAGAGCGGACGCAAGTTAAAAGAAACGGTTGGCGTGTGGCGCGCGGGGAGGGCAGGGCTATTTCAATACAGCAACACTGACGGCGCCACAGTAAAGGGCGATTTTACCACCGCTGGCGCGTTGCCAGCCGTCCGTCGGCCGCTGGCGGCCCCCATTTCCGCAGAATCGGGCGCCGATGCGGCGTGCCTGCCACACCGTGGAGCGCGCGGGGCGCGCGCTGCCAAATGCCGCTGCCGCCGATGCTATACTGGCTGCTGCTCCTTTACCATAAAGTGTCTATGAAACTCATCGGTTCCCTCGCCAGCCCGTATGTCCGCAAAGCCCGTATCGTGCTGGCGGAAAAAAAGCTCGACTATGTCTTCGAGCTGGAGAACGTCTGGGTGCCGGAAACGCGCATCGCCCAGGCCAATCCGCTGGGCAAGGTGCCTTGCCTGGTGATGGAAGACGGCAGCGCGCTGATCGATTCGCGCGTCATCGTCGAATACCTCGATACGCTCACGCCCGTGTGCAAGCTGCTGCCTGCCGGCGGCAATGGCCGCGAGCGGGCCGACATCAAGAATTGGGAAGCGCTGGCTGACGGCATCCTCGATGCGGGCGTGCTGGTGCGCCTGGAGCGCACGCAGCGCCCGCCCGAGCAGCAAAGCGCGGCCTGGATCGAACGCCAGCTCGCCAAGATCACCCTGGGCCTGGCGGCGCTGGAGACGCGCCTGGGCGAGAGCGCCTATTGCGCCGGCCGCAACTACACGCTGGCCGACGTGGCCGTGGGCTGCGCGCTGGGCTGGCTCAGCTTCCGTTTCCCGGAAATCGACTGGCGCACGGATCACCCCGCGCTGGCGCGCCTGTTCGACAAATTGTCCGAACGCCAATCGTTCAAGGACACCGTGCCGCAGTAAAGGCACGGCCGTAAAAAAACCGGCAATTGCCGGTTTTTTTATTTCACCATAGAGATTGCGACGCCTGGCAAAACCGTAGCGAGCGGAAGGAAGAGGTTGCCGAGAAGCGCAACCGTACTTTCGTACGGTGAGCATCGCAGGCCGCCTATGCCGACGCGCAGTAGGTTTTGCCAGGTGTTATCACTCTTCGATGGCCATCTGGCTCTGCAGGTAGTTCTGGATGCCGACCTTGGCGATCAGGTCGATCTGCGTTTCCAGCCAGTCGATATGCTCTTCCGTGTCTTCCAGGATCATCAGGAACAGATCGCGCGAGACGTAGTCGCCGGCTTTTTCGCAGGTGGCGATGCCTTCCTTGACGGTGGCGTGCGCGGCGCGCTCCAGTTTCAAGTCGCATTCCAGCATTTCCGGCGTGTTCTCGCCGATCAGCAGCTTGTGCAGCGCTTGCAGGTTAGGCAGGCCGTCGAGCATCAGGATGCGGTCGATCAGCTTGTCCGCGTGTTTCATTTCGCCGATCGATTCTTCGTATTCCTTCTTGCCCAGCTTTTCCAGGCCCCAGTGCTTGTACATGCGCGCATGCAGGAAGTACTGGTTGATGGCGGACAGTTCGTTGGTGAGCTGTGCGTTGAGCAAGCGGATGACTTCTTTATCGCCCTTCATGGGATTTCCTTTGTTCTGTGTTGCGTTCGATGATGAAACCGGAGGCTGCTGGCGGCCACTGCCGGGTGGCGCAGGGCTGCCTGGTGGCGCGCATGTTGCCGGTCTCGCTATGCCCGCATGATAGCGCAAAATGTCGGCGATTTCTGCTGCAAAACGGTGTTTTTCCGTCTTTTTAACGTAAATATCGTGCGAATAAAACCCATTCTCAAGTGGATTGCCACACTTTTCCGTTTTTTATTTGTTAAGGCAAATGAAGGCCATTCTCATTCGCGTTCATGCTGTCTTTTTTGCATGTTCGGCGATCCGCTGCGCCCACGTGACAAGATGGGAAAATGTTTGCGTGCTTCTTGCCTTTCGCTGTTCTGGGGCCGCGCTGGCGGTGCGATAATCAGGCAGCGATTTTTTCGAAAGGGATAGCACGATGATGTTGCATATACCCGGCGTGCTGACGCCGGAACAGGTGACGCAGTTTCGCCAGCGCCTGGCGCAGACGGACTGGGTCGACGGGCGCTCCAGCGTCGGCGCGCAAGGGGCGCAGGTCAAGCGCAACCGCCAGCTGGCCGAAGGCTCGCCGCTGGCGCTGGAACTGGGCGAGATCGTCAGCCGCGCCTTGATGGCCAACCCGCTGTTCTTTGCGGCCGTGCTGCCGCTGCGCATCCTGCCGCCGTTTTTCAACAGCTATGCGGGCGGCGAACACTATGGCCTGCATATCGACGGCGCCATCCGCACGCCGAAAAACGGCATGCAGTCGATGCGCGCCGACGTCTCGTCGACCGTGTTCCTGAGCGAACCGGACGAATACGAAGGCGGCGAGCTGGTGGTGGTCGATGCCTATGGCACGCATGAAGTGAAACTGCCGGCCGGCGACGTGATCGTGTATCCGTCGAGCAGCGTGCATCAAGTGCTGCCCGTCACCAGCGGCGAGCGCATCTGCTCGTTCCTGTGGACGCAAAGCATGGTGCGCGAGGACTGGAAGCGCAGCATGCTGTTCGAGCTCGACCAGAATATCCAGAGCGTGCGCGGAGAACACGGCGATTCGCCGGCGACGGTGGGGCTGACGGGCCACTATCACAACCTGCTGCGGATGTGGGCGGAGATGTAGCGCGAGCGCGCATGGCGGCGTTGCCT
Organism: Janthinobacterium sp. SUN118; assembly: GCF_030397695.1. NCBI lineage: Bacteria > Pseudomonadati > Pseudomonadota > Betaproteobacteria > Burkholderiales > Oxalobacteraceae > Janthinobacterium > Janthinobacterium sp. SUN118. The sequence continues at coordinate 77,743 of NZ_JAPUBV010000001.1, forward strand.
GGGCGCGCCGTCCTTGCATAGGCAAAAAAAAGTCTGCCTGGCCCGGGGATGTAGGCTGGCAGACTGAAACAAGCAAATCGCTTGACTAAAAACGGTATAAAAAGCAGGGCGCAAAAAAGCAAGCAGGCACTCGGTGCGATGCTTGCGGGCTGGCAGCGGCGCGGGGCCGCCGTGGGCTAGCTCAGCTGGAAGGTCAGCGGTACGAGGACGTACACGGGTACGGCTTTGCCGTTTTCGATCATCGGCTTGAACAGCGCGCGCTGCGCGGCCTGGCGGCCCGCTTCATCGAGGTTGCTGTAGCCGGTCGATTTGTGGACCAGGATTTGCTCGGGCAAACCCTTTTCATTGATCAGGATGCGCAGCACGACGGTGCCGCTTTCGCCCAGGCGGCGCGACAGGTTCGGGTAGATCAGTTGCGGCGCCTTGATGTATTCCACGCTGCTGACGGTACGCGGCGCGGAAGGGGCCGGTGGCGAAGGCGCCGGTGTCGATGGCGCCGTCGGCGCGGCGGTGGCCACGGGCGCCGCTTCGGCGCGCGTTGGCTGCGGCGGCGTGATCGTCGGTTCGGTCGGTGCCACGGCGACCAGCGGCAGCGGCGGGATGATGGCGCGCGGCACGGGGGCGCTCAGTTCCACGGTCTTCGGCACGGAGGGCGCCGGCGGCTTCGGCGGCGCCGGCGGGGCGATGATGCTGATGGTGGTGATGGTCGGCATGGCTGCCGTGACGACGCGGCTCAGCAGGCCGCTCTGGATCGCGTAGAAACCGGCGACATGCAGGACGACGATGGCCATCAGCGGCGCGAATTTGCTGCGTTTCTTGTCGAAATCGGCAAATTGTTCCACGGCCTGCACCGTTATGGGCGGGGGCATCATCGTCATGGCATTCATCACTTTCTTAGTTTGTCAGTACAGCTCGCATCAATACGGTTTCTTGCAGCACTACGGTGGCGCTCAGGTGATCGTTCAGCACTTCGCGGGCACAGGTATGGCATTTGCCGCAGCACGTGGCCACGCCGAGGTCGCGGCGCAGTTCGGCCATGCTGGACAGGCCAAGATCGACGGCTTGACGGATTTCACGATCAGATATGTTGTTGCAGACACATACAATCATTGATACACCTTCTGGCTGGATGATGAACAGACACTAGTGCTGTGAAGCATTATTGCTAGTGTTTTAATGAGAATCATTATCATTACGTTTCATTGTCGCGCAAAGTGCAGGACAATGCAAGCGATTTTGATCAAGCGTGCGGCGCTTGGCGACTTGGCGCGGTGCGTTGATTGGCTGTCTGCGCGAATGACGCAGCCCTTGGCAGGGGCGGCTCTCCGGGCTAAATAAAAACAATTCGCATTCATGTTTATAATGCTGGTATTGTCTCGGACGGTCGCCGTCTGAACATACGGAAAGGCCGCTTGTCGGTAATGCGCAACAGCTTGCGCCTTGCCTTACAAACCTGAGCCAGTGCAGGGCGCTACGCGCGGCAGCTGGTATCAGGTGTTCTTAATCTGAACGGAATTTGCTCATGACTCTAGTTCCACCCTTGATGACGCTCGACGCGCTGGCCGTCGGCCAGAGCGGCACCGTGTTGAAGATCACGCCCCACGCGGCAGGACAGACGGAGGACGGCGTCGACCTTGCCCGTCGCTTGATGGAGCTGGGATTCGTTCCTGGCGAACGTATCCGCATGCTCAAGCGCGGCATTCCCGGTGGCGACCCGCTCGCCATCAAGGTCGGCAATGCCACGTTCGCCCTGCGCCGCTTCGAAGCGGCGCTGATTACGATTCAACCGCTGATTCAACCGGAATAATTATGGGTGCTGTAGAAACTATCGCCGATGCGGGCCTGCACAAGCCGCCGCATCAGCCACAAATCGCCTTGCTGGGCAATCCGAACTGCGGCAAGACCGCCCTGTTCAACCGCCTGACGGGCGCGCGCCAGAAAGTGGCGAACTACGCCGGCGTGACCATCGAGCGCAAGGAAGGCCATTTCACGTCGCCCGCCGGCAAACCCGTGCGCCTGCTCGATCTGCCGGGCGCCTACAGCCTGTCGGCCACCACGCCCGATGAAGCGATCACGCGCGACGTCGTGGGCGGCTTGCGCCGCGGCGATCCGCGTCCGGACGCCATCATCTGCGTCGTCGACGCCACCAATCTGCGCCTGAACCTGCGCCTGGTGCTGGAAGTCAAGCGCCTGGGCCTGCCCATGCTGCTGGCGCTGAACATGACGGACGTGGCGCGCAAGCGCGGCATGCTGATCGACACGGCCAGGCTGTCGGCCGAACTGGGCATGCCCGTGGTCGAGACGGTCGCCGTGCAGCACGATGGCGAAAAAGCCCTGCTCAATGCCATCGACGCCATGCTGCCGCTGCCCGTCGTGGAAGCCAAGCCGCTGGCGGCCATCGACGCCGTCTCCGTCGAAGAGACCCAGCGCGAAGTGCGCCGCATCCTGGCCGCCGTCAGCAATGACACGAGCGACAAGGGCAACCTGACGGAAAAAATCGACGACGTGGTGCTGCACCCCGTCTTCGGCCCCATCATCCTGGCCGTGCTGATGTTCCTGATCTTCCAGGCCGTGTTTGCCTGGGCCGCGACGCCGATGGAGATGATCACGGATGGCGTGGGCCACCTGGGCGCCTTGCTGACGGCGAACATGCCCGACGGCCACCTGAAAAGCTTGCTGGTGGAAGGCATCATCGGCGGCGTCGGCAGCGTGCTGGTGTTCCTGCCGCAGATCCTGATCCTGTTCTTCTTCATCCTCAGCCTGGAAGACTGCGGCTACCTGCCGCGCGCCGCCTTCCTGCTGGACCGCATGATGGGCGGCGTGGGCCTGTCGGGCCGCGCCTTCATCCCGCTGCTGTCGAGCTTTGCCTGCGCCATCCCCGGCGTGATGGCGGCGCGCACCATCCAGAACCCGCGCGACCGCCTGGTGACCATCATGATCGCGCCGCTGATGACGTGCTCGGCGCGCCTGCCCGTGTATGCGCTGATCATCGCCGCCTTCATCCCCGAACGCCAGGTGTGGGGCTACCTGAGCCTGCAAGGCCTGGTGCTGTTCGCCCTGTATTTCGCCGGCATCATTTCGGCCATGGCCGTGGCCTGGGTCATGAAGCGCGGCATGGGCGTGCGCGGCAACCAGCCGCTGCTGCTGGAACTGCCGGCCTATCACTGGCCGCATTTGCGCAACCTGGCCGTCAGCCTGTGGGAGCGCGCGAAGATCTTCCTGACGCGCGTCGGTACCATCATCCTGAGCCTGATGATCATCCTGTGGTTCCTCAGCACCTTCCCCGGCGCGCCGGACAACGCGATCCACCCGCCGATCTACTACAGCCTGGCCGGCATCCTGGGCCGCGGCCTGGAAGTGATCTTCGCGCCGATCGGCTTCAACTGGCAGATCTGCATCGCGCTGGTGCCGGGCATGGCCGCGCGCGAAGTGGCCGTCGGCGCCCTGGGCACCGTGTACGCGCTGTCGCAAACGGGCGATGCGCTCGCCTCCACGCTGGAGCCGCTGATCGCCCACTCGTGGTCGATGGCCACCGCGCTGTCGCTGCTGGCCTGGTATGTCTTCGCGCCGCAGTGCCTGTCGACCCTCTCCGTGGTGAAACGCGAGACGGGCGGCTGGCGCTATCCGCTGCTGATGGCCGGCTACATGTTCGCGCTGGCGTATGCCGCCTCGTTCATCACTTACCGTCTCGCCCTGTTGCTGGGCGCCTAGGAGAAAGCCATGTGGCAAACCCTGATTGTCGCCCTGATCGTCGCCGCCGCGCTGCTGCACTTCTCGACCAAGTACCTGCCGGCCGGCGTGCGTCGCGCCATCGTGCGTGGCCTGGTGCGCTGCGGCCTCGATGAGGCGAAGATGTCGACCCTGTTCAAGGTGGCGCCGGGTTGCGGCAGCGGCTGCGGTTCCTGCGGCTCCTGCGACAGCCCGCCACCGCCGTCCGCCACGCCGCCGTCCGACGGCAGCAGCAAGCGCGTGATCCTGATGCAGGTGCAGCGCCAGGATTGATGTAGGTCTGGCCACGGGCGCGCCCGTGGGCTACACTTGGCTTTCCGCATGGCAAGGAGTGGCAATGGCGATACTGTTGATCTTCATGTTTTTGTTTGCGGTCGCCACCTGGCTGCTGGCCAGCCGGCGCGGCCGCCACGGCGGCCTGTGGTTCGGCATCGGCCTGTGCCTCGGACCGTTTGCCTTGCTGGCGGTGGCGGCCTTGCCGCCCGTGCCGGCGCGCTGACCCTGTATTGCCACAACCCGCCAGCGCGGGTTTTTTTACGCCTGCGCGTCCGCGTGGCGCAGCCGGTACTGGCGTGGCGAGCATGCCATGACGCGCTTGAAGGCATGGCTGAAGGCACTGTCCGAATCGTAGCCCAGCGCCTGCGCGATCGACGTCACTGTCGCGGCACTGTCCTTCAGGCGCCGCGTGGCCAGGCGCATGCGCCAGCGCAGCAGGTAATCGAGCGGGGTCACGCCCACCCGGTTCCTGAAGTGCAGGGCAAAGGCGGAGCGCGACTGTCCCGCGACGGCGGCCAGCTGCAGCAAGGTCCAGCGCTGCGCCGGCTGCGCATGCATGGCCTCGATGGCGGCGCGCAGCCGGGGATCGGCCAGCGCGAACAGCCAGCCCACGGGATGCGACGCCTGCGCTTGAAGATACTGGCGCAGCATCTGCAGCAGCATCATGTGGCCCAGGTGGCGCGTCATCAGCGTCGCACCGGGCGCCGTCGCCTGCAGTTCCTGCGCCAGGCGCTGCAAGGCCCAGTGCAGCACGCTGGCCTGGTCCGTATCGCCGCGCACGTGCAACAGGGGCGGCAGGCAGTCGAGCAGGATGGCCGCCTCGTCGCCAAAGCTGAAACGTCCACCGATGAGGAAGAAATCGTGTTCCGGCCCGCCGTGGCGGGTCACGCCCTGCTGCGCGTGCCGGTACACTTCCAGCGCCGGCGTGGCCGGCAAGCCGGGCGTGCTGGCCAGCGTGAATGCGCGTCCGGGCGCCAGCAGGAAGCAGTCGCCCGTGCGCAGCTGCACGGGAGCGTCGATGCCCGCGACCATCAGCCAGCAAGTACCTTCGATCACGGCGTTGAACTTGATGCCGTCCGGCGGCGGAAAGTCGATGGCCCATGCGCCGCCCGCCTTCAGGCCGGCAAAATAGGAGCTGCGCGTGTCAAACAGCGACAGTACATCGGAAAGCAGATCCATGGCGGGTTCCAGTTCTGGACGATGGCGACAGTATCAAGGATTTTACGCCATTCACAGTCCAGAACGGCCCGCGCAAAATATGCATGTCGCCAGCCATCCCGCGCTGGCCCCCACATGCAGAGGCAGACATGACATACGGCGATCCCAGGCAGACTCCCCTTCACACCGGCTTCGGCGCGGCCACCACCGCCACCGAGGCGCTGGCCGGGCGCACCCTGTCCGGCATGCAGGCCATCGTCACGGGCGGTGCTTCAGGGCTAGGCCTGGAAACGGTGCGCGTGCTGGCCGGCGCGGGCGCCCGCGTGGTGGTGCCGGCGCGCGACCCGCGCCAGGCGCAAGCTGCATTGACCGGTCTGGCCGGCGTGGAAGTCGCCGCGCTCGACCTGCTCGATCCGCAATCGATCGACGCATTCGCGGCTGCCTTCCTTGCCACCGGCCGCGCCCTGCACCTGCTGGTGAACGGCGCCGGCATCATGGCCACGCCCTTGCTGCGCGATGCGCGCGGCTACGAGGCGCAGTTCGCGACGAATCACCTGGGGCATTTCCAGTTGACGGCGCGCCTGTGGCCGGCCTTGCGGCAGGCGCAGGGCGCGCGCGTGGTGTGCGTGTCGTCGCTGGGCCACCGGCAGGCGGGCGTCGACCTGGACGACCCGCATTTCCTGCGCCAGCCGTACGACAAATGGCGCGCGTATGCGCAGTCGAAAAGCGCCAACGCCCTGTTTGCCGTGGAGCTGGACCGGCGCGGTGCGGCGCACGAGGTGCGCGCCTTTTCGCTGCACCCGGGCGCCATCCTGACGCCGCTGGTGCGCCACCTGGACCAGGATGATTTGCGCAGGGTGGGCGCGCTTGACGATGCGGGCCAGGTGAATCCGCCGCCGCAATCGGGTTTCAAGAACGTGGCGCAGGGCGCCGCCACGGCCGTCTGGTGTGCCACCAGCACGCAACTGGACGGTCTTGGCGGCGTGTATTGCGAGGATTGCGATATTGCCGCCCTGGTGGCGGACGACAGCACGGGGGCGGGCGTGCGGCGCTGGGCGGCCGACCCTGCGCAGGCGCGCCAGCTATGGGCGCTGAGCGAACAGATGACGGGCGTGCGTTTCGATCCCGGCGCTGCATGAAAAATGCCGGGCAAGGCCCGGCATGTGCAGGAAGGGCGGCGTGGATTTACGCCTTGCCCGCCAGTTTTTCCACCACGGGCGCCAGCGCGGCCGGGCGGCAGCCGAAGGCGGCCAGGCGGCCTTGGGCGGCGGGCGCCAGGTCGAGGTCATACGGCAAACGGCCCGCCACCAGCCACAGTTTATCGTGCGGCAGGGCGTCGACCAGGCGGCGCTGGCCATCGATGAACATGGCGTTATACGTCTGCAGCACGATCTGCTGCGCGCCTTGCGCAAAGGCGATGGCGGCGTCCACTTCCTCGTCCAGCGCCTCGGCCGACAGGGCGTATTCGCGCACGTCCAGCCCCGCCTCGAGCAGCGCCGGCAGCATCGAGCTGCGCGCTTCCTTGTTGCGGCCCAGCGCCACTTCGTCGATTTCGCTGCGCGAGCGCACTTCCACCGTCAGCAGGGTCACGGGCAGGCCCGCGTCGAGCGCGCGGTAATCGCCCTGCACGCGCAAGGCCGCCTTTTGCAGCAGCTGCGACAGGGCCATGGCGGCCGGCTGCATCAGCGCCGGCGGGGTGAGCGGACGCGCGCGCCAGTCGCGCACGGCGCGGTTGCGCTTGAGTTCAGCCACGCGGGCACAAGCCGCGTCGATGCGGGAGAGCGCAATGTCACCGCGTTCCACGGCGGCGATGACGGCGTCGATGGCCGCCGTCTGCTGCGCTTCGCGGTGCGAGATGAGGACGATGTCGGCGCCCGCCTGCAAGGTGGCGATGGCGCCCTGGGCGATGCCGATGCCGTCGGCGATGGCCGCCATTTCCAGGCAATCGGTGATGACGACGCCCTTGTATTGCAACTCGCCGCGCAGCAGGTCCGTCAGCACGCCTTTCGACAGGGTGGCCGGCACGCTGGTGTCGGCTTCGAACGCGGGGAAGACCACGTGCGCCGTCATGATGGCGTCGACGCCGCCGGCAATCGCCGCGCGGAACGGCGCCAGTTCCACGGCGCGCAGGCGTTCCTTGTCGTGCGGCACCAGGGCCATGGCATAGTGCGTGTCGATGGCCGTGTCGCCGTGGCCGGGGAAATGCTTGGCCGTGACGGCCACGCCGCTGGCGCGCTGGCCGCGCATGGCGGCCATGCCGTATTCGATGACGGTGGCGGCATCCTCGCCATACGCGCGCACGCCGATGACGGGGTTGTTGCGGTTGTTGTTCACATCCAGCACGGGGGCCAGCAGCATGTTGATGCCCACCTGGCGCATCTCGTCGCCGCTGATCTGGTTCATGCGTTCGCAGTCTTCAGGCGAGCCGGCGGCCTGGAAGGCCATCGCGGCGGGAACGGGCGTGACGCCCTGTTCGATGCGCATCACCATGCCGCCTTCCTGGTCGATGGAGATGAGCAGCGGCGTGTCGGACACTTCCGCGTTGATTTCCTGCAGTTCGCGGCACAGGGCCGACACTTGCGCGGGCGTGTGCACATTGCGGCGGAACAGGATCACGCCGCCCACCTTCTTGTCGCGTATCAAGGTCTTGATATGCTCGTCCGCCTGCAGGGCGTCGAAGCCCACCATGAACAACTGTCCTACTTTTTCGCGCAAACCCTGCTCCATGCTGCAACTCCTCCGGTATTCATTGTGATGATGGCATACGTATTGTGGCATCGTGGTGGCGCGTCCTGGCGATCACCGGAAAAGCTGCCTGGTTTTGTACTTGTTTTGGTATTGTATTGGATTTGGATATTTGCGCAAGTGGTTATTAAGTGGTATTAGTCCACTTGCGCCATGCATGGCTTAGTCCAGGCGCTGGAACGATGCGGCCTGCGCCTTCGGCCAGTACAGGCCGAACACGGGCGGCAGTTGCGGCAGCTGGCTCGGGTCGAGCAATTGCCCCGCTTCCAGGAAGGGCAGCAGGGCCGAGGCCAGTTTCACCTGGTTGGGCGAGATGCGCCGCACCAGGTGGTGCGGGCGCAGGTCCTGCGGGTGCGCCAGGCCGGCGGCGGCGATCAGTTCGGCCAGCGCCTTCATGGTGTTCTGGTGGAAGTGCGCCACGCGGGAAATCTTGTCGGACACCACCAGCGCGCGCTGGCGCTGCGGATCCTGCGTGGCCACGCCCGTCGGGCAGCGGTCCGTGTGGCAGCTTTGCGACTGGATGCAACCCAGCGCGAACATGAAGCCGCGCGCCGAATTGCACCAGTCGGCGCCCAGCGCCAGCAGGCGGGCGATGTCGAAGGCCGTGATGATCTTGCCCGAGCAGCCGATCTTGATCTTCGCGCGCAGGTTGGCGCCCACCAGGGTGTTATGCACGAGCACCAGCGCTTCCTGCAGCGGCGTACCCACGTGGTCGGTGAATTCCACGGGCGCGGCGCCCGTGCCGCCTTCGCTGCCGTCGACGACGATGAAGTCGGGCGTGATGCCCGTTTCCAGCATGGCTTTGACGATGGCGAAAAACTCCCACGGGTGGCCGATGGCCAGCTTGAAGCCCGTCGGCTTGCCGCCCGACAGGGTGCGCAGGCGGTCGATGAAGTGCAGCATTTCCAGCGGCGTGGAAAAGGCGCTGTGCGCGGCCGGCGAGATGCAATCCTCGCCCACCATCACGCCGCGCGTGGTGGCGATCTCGATGGTCACCTTGGGACCGGGCAGCACGCCGCCGTGGCCTGGCTTGGCGCCCTGCGACATTTTCAGCTCGATCATTTTCACTTGCTCCGAGCTGGCGTTGGCGACGAAGCGCTCCTCGGAGAAGGTGCCGTCCGGGTTGCGGCAGCCGAAGTAGCCGGAACCGATTTCCCAGACCAGGTCGCCGCCGTTTTCGCGGTGGTAGGGACTGATGCTGCCTTCGCCCGTGTCGTGCATGAAGCCGCCGCTGCGCGCGCCGCCGTTCAGGGCCAGGATGGCGTTGGCCGACAGGGCGCCAAAGCTCATCGCCGAAATATTGAAGACGCTGGCCGAATACGGTTTCTCGCGCGGGCAGTCCGGGTGGTTGCCGATGTCGATGCGGAAGTCGTGTCCCGTCACCTTGGCGGGGGCGATGGAATGGTTGATCCATTCGTAGCCGGCCTGGTACATGTCGAGCTGGGTGCCGAACGGGCGCTTGTCCGTCTGTTCCTTGGCGCGCTGGTAGACGATGCTGCGCTGGCTGCGCGAGAACGGCGTCGCTTCCGTGTCGCTTTCCAGGAAGTACTGACGGATTTCGGGGCGGATGCTCTCGAAGAAAAAGCGGAAATGCGCAAGGATGGGGTAGTTGCGGCGCAGCGCGCGCTTGGTTTGCAGCAGGTCGCTGATGCCCAGCAGGGTCAGCGCACCGGCCAGCACGGGCAGCCAATAATGGTCGTAGTAAAACAGGGACAGGACAAAGATGGCGGCCGTCGCAATGAAGGTCAGGTAGCGAAATGGTACTAGGTGCATGGGCACTCCGGTGAAGTCAGACTGATACTGCTGAGTGTACCGGTGATTTGTAGATCTTGCTGACTGGGAAAGTGTACTGTCAGAGCGGCGCTATCCATACGCGCGACACCTGACAAAACCGTAGCGGGCGGCAGCGATTTGCGGCCGAGAAGCGCAACCGTACTTTGGTACGGTGAGCATCGCCGGCCGCAAAGCGCGACGCGCAGCAGGTTTGGTCAGGTGTTCACCGTTGTGCGGCGCGGATGCGGGCCACCCGTTCGGCGCTGGCGGGATGGCTCGACAGATACGGCGTGGCGTCGCCGAGCTTGTCGAGGGCGACAAACACCTGTGCCAGGTGCTCCAGCGCAATGCCGTTCTGGCGCAGCATGGCGATCGCATAGTCGTCCGCCTCGCGCTCGACGTCGCGCGAGTACTTCAAGTCCAGCAGCAGCGGCGGCAGCGTGGCCACCACCGTCGACACGTCGCCGAACAGCAGCGCCGCGCCGGCGCCCACGGCCGAGGTCTGGATCAGGCGCCGCGTCAGGTGGCGCTGCTGCAGGTGCCCCAGCTCATGCGCGAGCACGCCCATGATGGCCAGGTCGTCCGGCATCAGTGCCACCATTTCATCGGTGAGCACGATGTCGCCCGAAGGCAGGGCGAAGGCGTTCGGGCCGATCTTGCTCTTGCGAAAGACGATGCGGTGCTCGGGCGTGCTGTCGCCGGGCGTGGCCAGGCGCGCGAACTGGGCGCGCAAGGCTTGCTGGCGCGCGCCATCGAGCTTGCTCGCCTCAAACACGTGCTTGTCGAGGAAATCGAGCACGCCCTGGCCCAGCTGGCGCTCGACGGACTGGGGAATCGCATACGCGATGCCTTGCGCCGCCACCGGCAGCAGGTATTGATAGCTGAGCCACAGGGCCAGCACGGTGGCCACCGTGGCCAGCAGGGCGCCGCGCCAGCTTTGCTGCAGGCGCACCACCCAGCCGTCGCGGTGACCCGTGTCGTGCAGCAGGCGGTTGAAGGCGGCCAGGTCGGCGATTTCCAGGTAGGCGCCATCGGGGAAGCTGACCTTGCGCGCGGCGTGGCTGCTGCGCTCGGACACGTGCAGCTCGCCCAGCGGGCAGCTGCGCTCGATGTCGCCGGCCAGCACGGCCATGCCATCGTGCACGGCCAGCGTCACGTGGTACAGGCGCGAGCTGTGGCCGTCGAAATAGCGGGCGGCCAGCGGCGCCTGCGCGGTCGGGCTGTCGTTGTGCATCTTACAGCGACAGGTCGAAGTCCAGCAGGTCGACCACGCCTTCGCCGGTGGCCGACACTTGCTGGCCCGTGGCGGCGACAAACTCGTCCAGGCTGCCATGCACGAGCATCGAGGTCGCTTCCAGCCGGTATTTCAGCCAGCGCACGTGGGCGAACGGCGAAAACAGGCCCAGGGTGACGACGATGCCGATCAGGTTGGTCAGCATGATGAAGGTGGTACGGCCCCACGTCAGCTGCGACTGGAACTGGTGCTGCTGCAGGCGCGTGTGGTTCCAGATCAGGTTCTGGATCATGGTGAGGAACAGCGGCAGCACGATGAAGGCCCACGCATACAGGGCGGCGACGGCGCCGAAGATGCTGCCGGCCTTGGTGGCGTCGTTGGCATGCGTGGCGAACGTGGCGAAGACGCTGGCGAAGACGACAAAGATCAGCACCAGGAAGCCGGCCAGCAGCAGGGCGAAGAACAGCAGATAGGTCTTGTAGAAGCTGCCGACGCTGGCGTCGAAGCTGAAGTTGCTGGTGCCGAAGCGGCTGTGCGTGTGCTGGAAGCGTTTCAGGCGCTGGTGCAGGAACGGCGTCATCAGGCCGCCCGTGAAGGTGTTCAGGATCGGCAGCCACAGGAAGTATTTATAGGCTTCCTTGGCGCTGCCGCCAAAGCCGAAGCGGATGCCGCGATAGCTGGTGTTGTACAGCTTGAATTGCAGGCTTTTCCATACGAGCCAGGGCAGCACGGCGAGCATCAGCACGAGCATGATCAGGCCGACGACGGGCGAGACCTGGAAGGCGATGTTGTAGCCGCCGATCAGCACCACGGCCGCGATGCGGCCCTTCAGGATGGCGACGGCGTTGCCATGGTATTCGAAGCTGCTGCCGGCCAGGTGGGTGCTGGAATAGAAATAGCGGTTGCGGCGCACCTTGGCCCAGGCCGAGTAAATGCCGAGGGTGACAATGCTCAGCAGCAGGTTGACGATCCAGATACGGAAGTATTCGCTGCCGGTGGCGCTGAAGGTGATCGCTTCGCGCTGGGGATTGGTGTTGTTGACGTCGACGTGCACGGGGAGATTCCTTACTTATTGGAAACAAAACAAGATAAGGGAATACTGAAAAGTTATCAATTGAAACTACTGTTTTTCGCAATTTTTTCGTCGATACGCTTGCGCCGCCGCAATCTGGCCGTCCCGGCTATACTGGAACTCAACCATCGCCTACCGGGAAAACCATGATCGTCGTCCACCATCTGAACAATTCGCGCTCGCAGCGCGTGCTCTGGCTGCTCGAGGAACTAGGGCTCGATTACGAGGTCAAGCGCTACCAGCGCGACCCGAAAACCATGCTGGCGCCCGCCGCGCTGAAGGCCGTGCATCCGCTGGGCAAGTCGCCCGTGATCACGGACGGCGCCAACACCATCGCCGAATCGGGCGCCATCATCGACTACCTGCTCGAGCGCTACGGCAATGGCCGCCTGGTGCCGGCGGCGGGCACGCCGGAAAAGCTGCGCTGGACCTACTGGCTGCATTTCGCGGAAGGCTCGGCCATGCCGCCGCTGCTGATGAAGCTGGTGTTCGACAAGGTCGAATCGTCGCCCATGCCCTTCTTCGTGAAACCGATCGCGCGCGGCATCGCCAGCAAGGTCAGGGACAGTTTCATCATGCCGAACATCAACAGCCAGCTCGCCTACATGGAAGCGGAGCTGGAGAAAACCAAATGGTTTGCCGGCAATGAATTCACGGCCGTCGACATCCAGATGAGTTTTCCCCTGGAAGCGGCCGCCTCGCGCGGCGGCCTCGATGCGCGCCTGCCGAAGCTGACGGCCTTCCTGCAGCGCATCCATGCGCGGCCCGCCTTCCAGCGCGCGCTGGAAAAAGGCGGGCCTTACGACTTTGCAAAGTGAACAGATTGCTCGCGGCATAGGTCATACAAAGAAAGTAATATTACTTTTTTACATGGTTTTGCTATAAAATATTTTCCTTTATGCAACCATATGCCAGCGCCGCGACGCGCTCTTTTCCATGATCAAAAAAATAGTGCTCTTTGCCGCCGTGATGTTTCTCTTTACCGGCTGCGCGATTCACCAGACCGTCAAACCGGTTGGGAACTTTGCCACCAAAGAAGTTTGTATCCTGAATAACCCGGATGTGCGCGTCGGCTTCATGGCCGCGTACAAGCGCGCGCTGGAAGGCAAGGGCTATGTCGCACGCCAATTGCCTGTCACGGCATCGATCATCGAATGTCCGCTGACGTCCACCTACACGGCGAACTGGCGCTGGGATCTGGCGATGTATATGCACTACGCCAATATCAAGGTGTACAACAACGGCAAGGTGGTCGGTGAAGCCGTGTACGACGCCAAGCGCGCGGGTCTGAACACGGGGAAGTTCATTGATGCGGATCAAAAAATTGGCGAGTTGGTCAACCAGCTTTTCCCGGGCGGCGCCGGTAGCTGAAACTGCTCGGCACCATGGCCATGCGGTAGAATGCGGGCTTGAACAAGCCTCAAAAGTCATCATAACCGCATGGCCAGACTCCTCGCTATCGACGGCTTGAATATCGTACGCCGCGTCTACGAAGCCAGTCCTGAACCCGATTCCGACCTGAAGGCGGAGATCGCGCTGCGCCATGCGCTGTCGTCGTTCCGCACCCTCATCAACGACCACGAGCCGACGCACATCCTGCCGGCCTTCGATTTTGGCGGCCCCACCTGGCGCCACGCCCTGTATGCGGGCTACCGCGAGGGGCGCCAGCCCATGCCGCAGGTGCTGCGCGACGCCTTGCCCGGCTTTTACGCCACCCTGGCCAGCTTCGGCATGCACGTGGTCAGCATTCCCGAAGTCGAGGCCGACGACGTGATCGGCACGGCCGTCATGCGCTGGCTGCACGAGGGGCGCGGTGCGGCCGTCATCGCCACCACCGACAAGGATCTGCATGGACTGATCGCGCACGGCGCCCTGGTCTGGGACCATTTCAAGGGCATCTGGCACGATCACGCCTGGGTCGAGAAAAAGTTCGGCGTGCCGCCGGAACTGCTGCCCGACCTGCTGGCGCTGATGGGCGACGTCACCGACAGCATCCCGGGCGTGTCGAAGATCGGCCTGAAAACGGGCGCGAAACTGTTGCGCGCCTACGGCAATATCGACGCCGTGATGGCTGGCGCCGGCATTTTGCCCGGCGCGCTCGGTGAAAGCCTGCGAAAAGAGCGGGAAATACTGTATCTTTCAAGAAAGTTGGTGGAACTCAAGACGGATGTCACGCTGGGTGTCACCTGGAACAAACTCGTGTGGGAAAAGTAGAGTGCCAAACAGAAAGCCCATGGCGTCGTTGCCTTGCCTCGTCGTACATCCGTACTGCCTTCGGCAACGCGCCTGGCCCTGGACGTTTTCCTGGACGCTCTGTTGGCCAGAACACGGAATCAATCAAGCAAGGAAGTAAATCATGATGTTAAAGGCAGTCCTGATCGATAGCAGCGCGGTGGCGCGCGGCCTGCTGAACACGGTCCTGATCGATGGCGGCTACGATGTCTGCGGCCAGACGCATACCAGCGCGCTGGGACTGGCGCTGCTGGTCAAGCATCGGCCGCATTTCGTGTGCATCGCGCGCGAGCAGGTGGAAGATGGCAGCAACGTGGTGCAGACCATCCGCGAGCAGTATCCGAAGACGCTCATTTTCATGATTTCGGGCGGCATCGACGCCGCGTCGCTGCAGGCGGCGCACGCGATGGGCGTGTCGGGCTTCATCGTGAAACCCTTCATGGCCGACACGGTGCTGAAGACCGTGCGCAATACCGTCATCGCCATGGTGCGCAAGCAGCAAGCCCTGGCCGCCGCCGCGCAGGGCAACGCCTAGGAAATTACGCCAGTCCCGTCGAACCGGCGATGATGCCGCCGCCGAGGCACACGTCGCCGTCGTACAGCACGGCCGACTGGCCCGGCGTGACGGCCCATTGCGCCTGATCGAAGGCCAGGCTGAAGTGTTCATTCCCGTCCGGCAGCAGCTGGCAGGCGACGTCGGCCTGGCGGTAGCGCGTCTTGGCGCTCAAGGCGCCCGCCTGCGGCGCCGTGCCGGCGATCCAGCTGGCCTGGTCGGCCGTCAAGGCTGGCGACAGCAGCCACGGATGGTCGTGGCCCTGCACCACCCACAGGGTGTTGTTGGCGATATCCTTGCGCGCCACATACCAGGCGTCGCTGCTGCCGTCCGCATTCTGGTACGACTTCACGCCGCCGATGCCGATACCCTTGCGCTGGCCCAGCGTGTAAAAACTCAGTCCCACGTGCTCGCCCACGGTCTTGCCGTCCGGCGTTTTCATCGGACCCGGCTTGTACGACAGGTAGCGGTTCAAAAATTCGCGGAACGGGCGCTCGCCGATGAAGCAGATGCCCGTCGAATCCTTCTTTTGCGCATTCGGCAGGGCCAGCTTTTCGGCGATCTGGCGCACTTGCGTCTTCGGGATTTCGCCGAGCGGGAACAGGGTCTTGGACAATTGCGCCTGGTTCAGGCGGTGCAGGAAGTAGCTCTGGTCCTTGCTGGCGTCGACGGCTTTGAGCAGCTCGAAGCGGCCCGCCTCCGTCGGCGCCTGGCGCACGCGGGCGTAATGGCCGGTGGCGATCAGGTCGGCGCCCAGGGTCATGGCGTGGTCGAGGAAGGCCTTGAACTTGATTTCAGCGTTGCACAGCACGTCCGGGTTCGGCGTGCGGCCGGCCTGGTATTCGCGCAGGAAGTCGGCGAACACGCGGTCCTTGTATTCGGAGGCGAAATTGACGGCCTCGATATCGACGCCGATGACGTCGGCCACGCTGGCCGCGTCGATCCAGTCCTGGCGCGTCGAGCAGTATTCCGAATCGTCGTCGTCTTCCCAGTTTTTCATGAACAGGCCGATGACTTCATAGCCTTGTTCCTTCAGCATCCATGCCGCGACCGAGGAATCGACCCCGCCCGACATGCCGATAACGACTTTCTTCTTGCTCATCTTGCTTTCCAGTTACTTTTAGATAATATTGCTATGCGCTATTGAAAACGGACGCATGCGTGTGCAGCAGGGCCAGCGGCGCGCGCCGGCCGGCCAGGTATTCATCGACGCATTGCAGCACCAGCGGGCTGCGGTGGCGCTCCTGGCAGGCCGCCAGTTCGTCGCGCGTCATCCACAGCGTGCGCAGGATGCCTTCATCGAGCGGGCGGTCATGCTCGGCGCCGGCCGTGCCGCAAAAGGTGAAGCGCAAATAAGTCACGTCCTCGCCCGTGCGCTGCGACTGGTAGCGCGACATGTACATGCCGACCAGCGCCGTGGGGATGAAATCATAGGCAGCTTCTTCCAGCGTTTCGCGGATCACGGCCTGCTCCAGCGACTCGAACGGGTCGAGGTGGCCGGCCGGTTGATTCAGCTTGATGCCTTCGCTGGTCTCTTCTTCAATCAGTAAAAACAGGCCGTCGCGCTCGACGATGGCGGCAACGGTGACAGAGGGTTTCCAGATTCTCGGCATGATTCCATCCTTGAAAGAGCCGACATTTTATCTTGTTCTGCGCGCGCGGTTTGAAGCCGGCCTTTTGTTGCGAGGACATATTGATAAATGACAACGTTTTAGCAAAT
This sequence comes from Janthinobacterium sp. SUN118, assembly GCF_030397695.1. Lineage (NCBI taxonomy): Bacteria > Pseudomonadati > Pseudomonadota > Betaproteobacteria > Burkholderiales > Oxalobacteraceae > Janthinobacterium > Janthinobacterium sp. SUN118. Next base: position 94,235 of record NZ_JAPUBV010000001.1, read on the forward strand.
AGCGGTGGGAGGTACTTACGTCTTTCCCCGCGAGCGCACTAGCATGGGGGCTTTGGCGGCAAGGTGGCAGGAAGCGCCCGTCAATATAGGCTTTCCCTGTGGTCAAAACAAGCGCGCACGCCGATTGGACTGTGGTGAGATTGACACACCTTTCCCACAATACGGGTGCCGTACCGCATGGCGGAACGGTGGATGCGATTACGGGGCAATTAGTGTCCAGCGCCTAAAAGTTGCTGGTTCACAAACGTTTAACGCGAAGGTTTCCGTGTTAGATTCTAGTCAGTTTATTAATTTGCGGAGGCATTCATGAGGATAGGCATACCGGCCGAATCACGGCCCGGTGAGACCCGGGTGGCAGCGACGCCCGAGACAGTCAAGAAGCTGGCAGCCAAGCATCAGGTCGTCGTGCAGGCGGGAGCGGGCTTGCACGCCTCGATTCCCGACGACGCGTATGCCGCCGCCGGCGCCCAGATCGGCAGCGCCCAGGAAGCGTATGGCTGCGCCATCGTGCTCAAGGTGCGCGCCCCCGATGCCGATGAACGGGCCCTGATGGCCAGCGGCACCGTGCTGATCGGCATGTTGAATCCCTTTGACGCCGACAATATCGCCGCCATGGCCGCGGCCGGGCTGTCCGCTTTCGCCCTGGAAGCCGTGCCGCGCATCACGCGCGCGCAGTCGATGGACGTGCTGTCCTCGCAGGCGAACATCGCCGGCTACAAGGCGGTGCTGGTGGCGGCCAATACCTATCAGCGCTTCATGCCGATGCTGATGACGGCGGCCGGCACCGTGAAGGCGGCCCGCGTGCTGATCATGGGCGTGGGCGTGGCGGGTTTGCAGGCGATCGCCACGGCCAAGCGCCTGGGCGCCGTCATCGAGGCGTCCGACGTGCGCCCGCCCGTCAAGGAGCAGGTCGAGTCGCTGGGCGCCAAATTCCTCGACGTGCCTTTCCTTACCGATGAAGAGCGGGAAATCGCCAAGGGTTCGGGCGGTTACGCGCGCGCCATGCCGGCCGACTGGATGCGGCGCCAGGCCGAACTGGTGCATGAACGGGCAAAACAGGCCGACATCATCATCACCACGGCCCTGATTCCCGGCCGCGCCGCGCCCGTGCTGATTTCCGAGGAGACGGTGAAGGCCATGAAGCCGGGTTCCGTCATCGTCGACCTGGCCGTCGAGCAGGGCGGCAACTGCCCGCTGTCGGAGCTGGGCAAGACGGTGCTCAAGCACGGCGTCTACATCGTGGGCGAGCCGAACCTGGCGACCCTGGTGGCGGCCGACGCGTCGGCCCTGTATGCGCGCAACGTGCTGGACTTCCTCAAGCTCATCATCGACAAGGACGACCAGCTGCTGATCGACCGCGAGGATGAAATCATCAAGGCCAGCCTGGTCTGTGCGGGCAGCGACATCTTACGTAAATAATACGGCGCCGGAGAGAACAACATCATGGAAATCAGTCACACCATCACCAACCTGATCATCTTCGTGCTGGCCATTTATGTCGGCTACCACGTGGTCTGGACCGTCACGCCGGCGCTGCACACGCCGCTGATGGCCGTCACCAACGCCATTTCCGCCATCATCATCGTCGGCGCCATGCTGGCCGCCGGCCTGACGGACGGACCGCTGGCGCAGGCCGCCGGTACCCTGGCCGTGGCGCTGGCCGCCGTCAACGTGTTTGGCGGCTTCCTCGTCACGCAGCGCATGCTCGAGATGTTCCGTAAAAAAGAACCGAAGGCCAAGCAAGGAGCGAAAGAATGAGTCACGCCATGAGCTTCGTCACCATGAACCTGGTGACGATGATGTACCTGATCGCCTCGGTGTGCTTCATCCAGGCCCTGAAGGGCCTGTCGTCGCCATCGACGGCGCGCCGCGGCAACGCCTTCGGCATGAGCGGCATGGCCATTGCCGCCGTCACCACCGTGGCGCTGATCCTGAAACTGAAGGAACAGCAAACGGGCGGCATGGGCCTGACCCTGGTCATCATCGGCATCGTCACGGGCGGCGTCATCGGCGCCTACCTGGCGAAAACCGTGGAAATGACGAAGATGCCGGAACTGGTGGCGGCCATGCACTCGCTGATCGGCCTGGCGGCCGTCTGCATCGCCGTGGCGGCCGTATCGGAGCCATGGGCCTTCAATATCGCCAAGCATGGCGAGGCGCTGCCCATCGGTAATCGCTTCGAGCTGTTCATCGGCACCTTTGTCGGCGCCATCACGTTCTCCGGTTCGGTGATCGCCTTCGGCAAGCTGTCGGGCAAATACAAGTTCCGCCTGTTCCAGGGCGCACCCGTCAGCTTCAAGGGCCAGCACATGCTCAACCTGGTGCTGGCGCTGGTGATGGTCGGCCTGGGCCTGGCCTTCTGCTTCGCCGACGGCGTGGAACCGGCGTGGACGCCGTTCGTCATCATGGCCGTGATCGCCTTTGCCCTGGGCGTGCTGATCATCATTCCCATCGGCGGCGCCGACATGCCGGTGGTGGTCTCGATGCTGAACAGCTACTCGGGCTGGGCCGCGGCCGGCATCGGTTTTTCGCTGAATAACTCGATGCTGATCATCGCCGGCTCGCTCGTGGGGTCTTCCGGCGCGATCCTGTCGTACATCATGTGCAAGGCCATGAACCGCTCGTTCTTCAACGTCATCCTCGGCGGCTTCGGCGGCGCCGCACCAGCCGCCGGCGTGGCCGGCGCGCAGGAACAGCGTCCCGTGAAATCGGGTTCGGCCGACGATGCCGCCTTCATCATGAGCAATGCGGAAACCGTCATCATCGTGCCCGGCTACGGCCTGGCCGTGGCGCGCGCGCAGCACTCGCTGAAGGAACTGGTGGAAAAGCTCACGCACAAGGGCGTCACCGTCAAGTATGCGATCCACCCGGTGGCGGGGCGCATGCCGGGCCACATGAACGTGCTGCTGGCCGAAGCCGAGGTGCCGTACGACCAGGTCTTCGAGATGGAGGACATCAACGGCGAATTCGGCCAGACCGACGTGGTGCTGGTGCTGGGCGCCAACGACGTGGTGAACCCGGCGGCGAAGGACCCGGCATCGCCGATCGCCGGCATGCCTATCCTGGAAGCGTACAAAGCCAAGAGCATCATCGTCAACAAGCGCTCGATGGCTTCCGGCTATGCGGGCCTGGACAATGAACTGTTCTACCAGCCGAACACGATGATGGTGTTTGGCGACGCCAAGAAGGTCATCGAGGACATGCTCAAGGCAGTCGAGTAAGAACGCCTTGCGCCACTGAAAACGGCCCGCCTTGCGCGGGCCGTTTTCATTCTGCCGCCACCACCTTGTTGCGGCCCTGGTGCTTGGCCGCGTACAGCGCCTTGTCCGCTTCCGACATGGCCGCGTCCATGCTGGCGCCCTGCGTCAACGGCGCCAGGCCGATGCTGATGGTGACGTGCAGCGCGCCGCCGTCGGGCAGCACGGTGACGGCGGCCGCCACGGCCGCGCGGATGCGTTCGGCCACCTGGCAAGCTTGCGTCAAGGTCGCGTCGGGAAACAGCAGGCCGAATTCCTCGCCGCCCATGCGCGCCGCCACGTCGGTGACGCGGCCCGTGTCGCGCAGCACCTGCGCCACCGTGCGCAGCACGGCGTCGCCCACGGCATGGCCATAGCGGTCGTTGATTTTCTTGAAATGATCGAGGTCGGCCACGCCCACCGTCAGCGCGGCGCCGCTGCGCGCCGTGCGCGCCATCGCTTGCTCGGCCTGGGCTTCATAGGCGCGCCGGTTCGGCAGCGACGTCAGCGCATCGTGCAGCGCCTGCTGCTCCAGCTGCGCCAGCAGGCTGGCATTCTTGGCCGCCAGTTCGCGCCGCTCGCGCACGTCGAGCAGGAAGGCGCCGAAATAGCGCATGCCATCGACGACGCCCAGGTCGAGCGCCTTCATCTCGATGGGGATCATTTGCGCATCGCGGTGGCGGATGGCGAATTCGCGGATCTTTCCCAGCACGCTGGACGGGCGCGAGCTGCGGATGTAGTTGATGACGTGGTTGTCGTGCTGGGTGGCGACGGCGTCGGGCAGCAGGCCGTTCAGGGTCTGGCCCAGCAGTTCTCCACTGGCATAACCGGACAGCGCCTGCATGGCGCCGTTGATGTAGCGGATGCGGCACTGTTCGTCGATGATGATGACGGCGTCGAGGGCGTCTTCCAGCAGGCGGGAAAAGAGTACTTCGGGAAGTGCGGCAGGCGGTGCTGCGGGCAATGCGTCTGTCATGGGACTGTCGCCAAAATCCAGGTGATACCCATTGTCGCATCCGCGGGCCGTTTATTCCATGCCGGATAGCCCGCCTGTTTCTTTTTCGCCCGCGCTCTTTCTTTATTGCTAAGGCTCAGCGCCGGCCGTACATCATCAGTTCAGCCAGGCTCTTGCGCGCCGGGCTGAAGACGTCGAGCAAGCCCAGCGACAGGCCCAGGACGCCTTGCGTGGGCGCCGTGCCCGTGAAGATGCGCGCCATGGTGTCGGTGACGCGCACCGTCAGGCCGCGGTCGGCCTGGCGCAGGCTGGCATAGCGTTCCAGGCTTGCCGGGCTGCCGTCCTGCGCCAGCACGCGGGCCAGCACGGCGGCGTCGCGCAAGCCCAGGTTCAGGCCTTGCCCCGCCACCGGATGCAGGGTTTGCGCCGCATTGCCGATGGCGACCGTGCGCGCCGTGCCGCCCGCCTGCGCGTTCAGGCCCAGCGGATAGGCCAGGCGCGGCGTCGTGTGGTTGAAACGTCCCAGGCGGCTGCCGAAGGCCGCGCCCAGGCGCGCCAGAAAGGCCGCATCGTCGAGGGCCAGCAATTGTTCGGCGCGCGTGGGCGGCACGCACCAGACCAGCGCGTAGCCGTCGTCCTGCGGCAGCAGGGCCAGCGGACCTTCGTCGGTGAAGCGTTCATACGCGCGGTGGGCGATGGGAGCACTGGTGCGCACGTGGGCAATGATGGCGCTTTGGCCATAGTCGCGGCTGACGGCGCGTTCCTGCTGCTGGCCGAACAGGCCGCCCTCGGCCTGCACCAGCAGGCTGGCGCGCAGGCTGGCGGCGGCGCCGTCCTGTTCGATCTGCACGGTGACGCCATCGGCGTCTTCGGCGCTGGCCGTCACCAGCGCCGGGCGCAGGCTGGCCACGCCGAGGCGCTCGCACACGTCGGCCAGCGCGCTGACCACGGCGCCGTAGCGTGCCACATAGCCGAGGGCATCGACGCCATGTTCAGCGCGGTCCATCAGGCTGCGCCCGAAATGGCCGCGGCGCGAGACGTGAATTTCGTGGATCGTCGTCGCTGCGACGGGCCAGGCGCCCGCTTCCTCGAGGATCTGGCGGCTGCCGTGCGACAGGGCGATGGTGCGCGGATCGCGCCTGGCCTGCTCGATGGATTTGGCGTCGAGCAGGGCGATGCCGGCGGCGCGTGCGCCCCGTTGCACCAGCAGGGCGGCCAGCGCCATGCCGACGGGGCCGGCGCCGCAGATGGCGAGATCGAAGGGGGGCGGTGTATGCATGCTGCTGCGTTAATCCTGTGACATCAGTTGTTCGATTTCAGCCACGCTTCTGGGCGCCGTGCTGAACACTTCATGGCCTTGCGGCGTGACCAGCACATCGTCCTCGATGCGGATGCCGGTGTGCCAGAACTGCTCGGGCACACCGGCGCCGGGGCGCACGTAGATGCCCGGTTCCACCGTCAGCACCATGCCAGGCGCCAGCGCGCGCCATGGCTTGCCGGGTGCGGCCGTGTCGCGGTAGGCGCCGACGTCGTGCACGTCCATGCCCAGCCAGTGGCTGGTGCCGTGCATGTAGAACGGGGTATAGCTCTTGTCGGCGATGACATCCTGCACGCTGCCGTTTTTTTGCCGGTCCAGCAATTTCAAATCCAGCATGCCCTGCGCCAGCACCTGCACGGCCGCCTCGTGGATGGCGCTGTGCGGCAAGCCGGGGCGCACCATGTCCAGCGACGCCTGCTGGGCCGCCAGCACCAGTTCATACAGCGCCCGCTGCGGGCCGCTGAAGCGGCCGTTGACGGGCCAGGTGCGGGTGATGTCGGAGGCGTAGCCATCGAGTTCGCAGCCGGCGTCGATCAGCACCAGATCGCCGTCCTGCAGCTGCGCGTCGTTGGCGTTGTAGTGCAGGATGCAGGCGTTGGCGCCGCCGGCCACGATGGACGAGTAGGCGGGAAACTGCGCGCCGCTGCGGCGAAATTCGTACAGCAGCTCCGCTTCGAGCGCATATTCCGGCATGCCGGGCCGCGTGGCGCGCATGGCGCGCACGTGGGCGGCGCTGGAAATGGCGGCCGCGCGGCGCATCAGCGTCTGTTCCTCGCTGTCCTTCAGCAGGCGCATGGCGTCGAGCATGCCGTTGATCTCAATGGCCATGGCGGGGGCGGTGATGCCGCTGCGGGCCTTTTGCCGCACGCTGTGCAGCCAGACCTTGACCTGGGCATCGAGGTTGCCGCCCAGCGCGTAATACAGGGCCGGCGCATCGGCCAGCAGGCGCGCCATTTCCACGTCGCGTTCCTCGATGGGGAAGGCGGCGTCGAAGCCGAAGGTGGCGCGCGCCGCCTCGGGGCCGTGACGGAAGCCATCCCAGATTTCGCGCTCGGTATTCTTGGCGCGGCAAAACAGGATGGCGCGCGCGGGCGCAGTGGCGCTGGCGGCCACCAGGGCCATGGCGCTGTCGGGCTCCGCAAAGCCGCTCAGGTAGTAGAAATAGCTGTCGTGGCGATACGGATAGTCGCAATCGCTGTTGCGCGCCACTTCGGGCGCCGTGGCGAGGAAGGCCACGCTGCCTGGCAGCATCTGCGCCAGCAGCGCCGCGCGCCGTGCCGCGTAATTGGCCATCATGCCGCAGGCGCCTTCGGGCCTGTGCTGGCGACGCCGTTGAGCACGTCGAGCTGCGCCGGCGTGCCCACATTCGTCCACTCGCCCGGATAGATTTCGCCGCCCACGCGGCCCTGGTCCGCATACTGGCGCAGCAGGTCGCCCAGTTTGGCGTGGCTGCCTGGCGTAATGCCGTCGAACATTTCAGGACGGTACACGCCGATGTTGGCGAAGGTCCATTTGGTGTCGTCCGTATTGTTGATCGAGAACAAGGTCAGGCCGAAGTCGCCGTGCGGGTGGAAGTCGGGATTGGGCACCAGGTAGGTCCAGGCGATGTCGCGCTGGTCGGCCGGATACGGCGTGCCCAGCACATCCTTGTCGGCCAGCACGTCGAGCACTTGCTTGAAATCAAAGTACGGGCAATAAATGTCGCCGGAGATGGCCAGGAACGGTTCCTCGCCCAGCAGGTGGCGCGCCTGGGCGATGCCGCCCGCCGTTTCCAGCGGCGTGCTCTCCGGCGAATACGCGATGCGCGCGCCGTACGCGCTGCCATCGCCCAGGGTTGCCTCGATCAGATGGCCCAGGTGCGCATGGTTGATGACGATGTCCGTGATGCCGGCGCGCACCAGATTCAGCACATGCCAGACGATCAGCGGACGGCCGCGCACTTTCAGCAGCGGTTTGGGACAGGTGTCGGTGAGCGGACGCATCCGTTCACCGCGGCCTGCGGCGAAGATCATGGCTTTCATGGTGGGACTCGTTTTCTGTTTTGTTCGGTAAATGTTGCGCGGCGTGAGCCGCACAATAGCTTAATTCTGCAGTCGCGACACCTGACAAAACCGTAGCGAGCGGCAGTGAGGCCCGGCGCCTCCTTGTGGCCAGGAAGCGCAACCGTACTCGGGTACGGTGAGCATCGCCGGCCGCAAAGCGCGACGCGCATCAGGTTTTGGCGCGTGTCGTCAGAAGGTGTAGCCGACTTGCGGCGTCTTATTTTCCAGCGCGTCGAGCAAGCGCACCAGCGGCTTGAGTTCCGTATAGCGGTTGGCTGTCTTGCGCACATAGTCGAGTACGGTCGGCAGGTCGCCCATGTACAGGTCCTTGCCATCGCGGTAATTCAGGCGCGCGAACAGGCCAAGGATTTTCAGGTGGCGCTGCAGGGCCGTGAATTCGAAATCGCGGTAGAAGGCGTCGATGTCGGGATTCACTGGCAAGCCCAGCTGCTTGGCGCGCTGCCAGTAGCGGATCACCCAGTCGAGCACCAGTTCTTCATCCCACTGCAGGTAGGCGTCGCGCAGCAGCGAAGCGATGTCGTAGGTGACGGGGCCAAACACGGCGTCCTGGAAGTCGAGGATGCCCGGATTGGGCATCGAGCCATCATTGATGTGCATCAAATTGCGCGAATGGTAGTCGCGGTGCATGAAAACTTGTTGCTGCGACAAGATATTCGCCGTGATGGCTTCGAACACCTTGTCCAGCTGGGTTTGTTGCACATCCGTCAAGGTGGCGCCCAGATGCTTGCCGATGAACCATTCCGGGAACAGATTCATTTCGCGCAGGATGAAGGCGCGGTCGAACTCGGGCAGCACGTCGGGTCGGCTGGCCAGCTGGATTTTCATCAGCGATTCGAGCGCTTCGGCGTACAGCACGCTGGCATTGTCGTGGTTCAGGGCGTCCAGGTAGGTGGTCGTGCCCAGGTCGGAGAGCAGCAGGAAGCCGTGCTCGAGGTCTTGCGCGATGATGTCCGGCACGGACACGCCGGCCGCTTTCAGCAAGCCGGCCACCTTGATAAAGGCGGGCACGTTTTCGCGCTCGGGGGGCGCATCCATGGCGATCAGTGTGCTTCCTGGCAATGTTGCATTGCCGGGCAAGACATCGAGGCGGTAGTAGCGGCGGAAGCTGGCATCGCTGGATGCGGGGCGCGCGGAATCGGGCGAAACGAGGTTCAACGGGGCCAACCAGGCTTTCAACAGGGTCAGGCGAGCGTCGGCGGAGGCCGGCGCGGCAGGGGAATTGGGGGAGAATGACATTAAGCGGCCTGTGGAATCGGGTTGATGGTGCAGATTCCCATATAATAAGGGATTCAAATCAAAAAATCGCCTGTCAATGGTGCTTGCCCCTTCCAATTCATGAGCTGGTTTTCGGCCTCCCCCCCTTCGCAGCGCTGGGCTTTCGCCATCAGCGCGCTCGTCGCCGCCACGACGGTGCCTGTTCACGCCCAGAAAGCACCACGTCCGGTTCATGTGGAAGATCCGGATGCGCCCACCGTCATGACGGCGGAAAGTATGCGCGGCCGACCGGAACGGGAGCTCAATCTGGACAAAAATGTCGTCATTGAGCGTGGAAAAACCACAAAAATGACGTCCGATACAGCTTGTTACAAACAAGTTGACGATGAGTTCGATGCCGAGGGCCATATCAAGATGTGGCGTTTCGGCGATTACTACACGGGCGACGTGCTGAAACTGAACATGGAGACGGGCAAGGGCTTCCTGCTCAATCCCACCTACCGCTTTGAAGTGGGCGGCGGGCAGGGCAAGGCCGAGCGCGTCGACTTCATCAATCCCGACGAAGCCAATGTCATCGACGGTACCTACAGTACCTGCGAAGGCCCGAATCCGGACTGGTACCTGAAATCGAGCACCCTGAACCTGGACACGGGGCGCGACGTGGGCACGGGCAGCAAGACCATCATCTATTTCAAGGACGTGCCCATTCTCGGCACGCCCGGCATCTCGTTTTCCCTGTCCGGTGCGCGCCGTTCAGGCTGGCTGGCGCCGACGCCGGGTTTTGCCTCGAAGAATGGTTTTGAGCTGACGGTACCGTACTACGTGAATATCGCGCCGAACCGCGACCTGACCCTGTTCCCGAAATACATACAGCGGCGCGGCATCCAGCTGGGCGCCGTGGGGCGCTACATCGGCGAGACGGATGCCGGTTTGTACAGCGGCGAAACCTCGATCGAGTATCTGCCGAATGACAAGCAGACCAAGACCGACCGCTACATGATCAAGTCCAAGCACGATCAGGCGCTGGCCCCGGGCTGGACCTATGGCTGGGATGTGCGCGACGCGTCCGACAATAATTATCCGAGCGACTTCTCGAAGACGGTGGCCACGGCCACCGAGCGCCAGTTGCTGCGCGAATTGCGCACCGAGTACCGCACCGAGGACTGGAGCCTGACGGCGCGCGTGCAGAATTACCAGGTGCTGCAGGATCCCGATGCGGTGACCGATCCCAGCCTGTTCGTCACGCGCCCGTATGACCGTTTGCCGTCGGTTAACTTCCATGCCGGCAAATACGACGTATGGGGTGGTTTCGACTGGACCTTCGACGCGGAGGCGACGCGCTTCGTGCATCCGACCCAGGTGCAAGGTTCGCGCCTGGTGGCGGTGCCGCAGGTGAGTTTTCCCATCGTCCGCCCCGGCTACTTCATCACGCCCAAGCTGATGCTCAATGCCAGCGCATATCAGCTTGATAACGATAGCCGGACCAAGGCGCAGTTCCCGAATACCTCGTTTACGCGCGCCGTGCCGACGTTTTCGGTCGACAGCGGCCTCGTGTTCGAGCGCGACACGAACCTGTTTGGCGCCAAGGGCGGCACGCAAACGCTGGAGCCGCGCCTGTTCTACGTCTACACGCCGTACCGCGACCAGTCGCAATTCCCGAATTTCGATACGGCCGACGGCACCTTCAGCCTGACGCAGATCTTTACGGAAAACCGTTTCGTCGGCAGCGACCGCATCAGCGACGCCAACCAGGTCACGGCAGCCGTCGTTTCGCGCTTCCTGCAACCGGACGGCGCCGAGCGCATGCGGCTGACCTTCGGCCAGCGCTTCTATTTTGCCGACCAGCGCGTGCAGCTCAATTCGTCCACGCCGGTCAACCAGTCGCGTTCGGACATCCTGCTGGCGGCGACCGGTCGCGTGTCGGAGACTTGGACCGTCGATAGCCTGGTGCAGTACAATCCCAGCGACCGTCAGCTGATGAGCTACAACTACACCTTGCAATATCAGCCCGGCGCGAAGAAAGTATTGAATTTTAGTAACCGTTTCCAGCGCAACAGCTTCCGTAACGCGGAAATTTCCACGCAATGGCCGCTGACGGACCGCCTGTATGGCGTGGGCCGCATCAGTTATTCCTTGCTGGACCGCCGCATGCTGGAAAGCCTCGTCGGCCTGGAATACAAGGGCGACTGCTGGGTTTTCCGCATGGGCGCGCAGCGTTTCGTAACGTCGGCCAAGAATGCCTCGACGCCGATCTTCTTCCAGCTGGAATTGACGGGCCTGTCAAACGGCCTGGGTCTGGGGGCGAATGGCCTCGAGACATTTACCAAAACGATCCCTGGCTACCAGGCACTGAGCCAGCCACTCCGTTAAGATGGTCACCGTTGCCGCCGCCGGTGTCCCCGGCGCTGGCACAAACCGGTTTTTTTATTCACCTGAACTCATGAGCGCTCTACACATTATGCGTAATGCCAGTATGCACCAACTCAAAATTGCAACGGTTTTGTTGTGCGCCATTTCCGGCGCCGCGACCAGTAGTGTCTGGGCGCAACAGGCCGCTCCTGCTCCTGCCGCCGCCGTGCCTGCCGCCGCAGCGGTCAAGGGTTTCACGCCGCCCGCCTCGAGCAGCGGCCAGACCATCGATTCCATCGCCGTCGTCGTCAATGATGATGTGATTACGCGCAATGAAGTGGCGACCCGCATCAAGAGCGTGGAGCAGCGCATGAAGGCGCAGAATATTCCGCTGCCCGATCCGGCCGACCTGCGTCGTCAATTGCTCGAGCGCATGATTGTCGAACGCGCACAAATGCAGCTGGCCAAGGAAATGGGTGTCCGCGTGGATGACCTGACCCTGGACCGCGCGATTGGTCGTATTGCGGAACAGCAAAAGATGACGGTGCAAGAGTTGCGCAACCAGATGGAAAAGGAAGGTACGCCGTTTGCGACCTTCCGCGAGGAAATCCGCGACGAAATCATCATGCAGCGCCTGCGCGAACATGAAGTCGACGCCAAGATCCAGATCTCGGATTCGGAAGTGGACAATTTCCTGGACGCGGAAAAAGCGGCGGCCAGCGAACAGGTCGAAATGAACCTGGCGCAGATTCTCGTGCGCATCCCAGAAAACTCCAGCCCGGAACAGATCGCCGCGCGCCGCGCGCGCGCCGAAGAAGTCAGCCGCCAGCTGCGCACGGGCGCCGATTTCGCCAAGACGGCCGCCAGCTATTCCGATGCCAGCGATGCACTGAGCGGCGGCGATATCGGCTGGCGCAATAGCGACCGCCTGCCGCCCCTGTTCACGGAGCAATTGCTGAAATTGAAACCGGGCCAGATCACGCCTATCATCAAGAGCAACACGGGCTTCCATATCCTGAAGCTGGTGGACCGCCGCAGCGCGGCCGAGGCGCAAGCCGTGGCCGCCGTGCAGCAGACGCATGCCCGCCACATCCTGCTGAAAGTGACGCCGACCATGTCGGCCGCGGAAGCCAAGCGCAAGCTGGCCGAATTGAAGGAACGCCTCGACAACAAGGCGGCCAAGTTCGAAGACCTGGCCCGTTTGTTCTCGAATGATGGATCGGCTGCCAAGGGCGGCGACCTGGGCTGGCTGTATCCGGGCGACACCGTGCCGGAATTTGAAACGGCGATGAATGCGCTGAAACCGGGTGAAGTGAGCGAGCCGATCGAATCGAGTTTTGGTTTCCACCTGATCGAAGTGCTGGAACGCAAGAGCGACGACGTCTCGAAAGAGAAGCAGCGCAGCGCCGCACGCAATGCCTTGCGCGAACGCAAGCTGGAAGAAGCGACGGAAAGCTGGGCGCGCGAAGTGCGCGACCGCGCCTATGTCGAATTCCGCTCGGACGACCAGTGATCGTGACTGTTTGCGCATGAGTACCCAGCCAGCCACGCGTCGTCCAGCCATCGCCATTACCTGTGGCGAACCGGCTGGTGTCGGCCCGGAAATTTCCATCCGCGCGGCCTGGGCCATGCGCCATGAAGTCAACTGCATCCTGCTGGGCGACGCCGCCTTCCTGGCGCTGACGGCCAGCCTGATCGATCCCGACATCCGCCTGGCGGCCCTGTCGCTGCAAGCCGTGCGCAACAGCGGCCTGCCGCAGTTCGGTCCCGGCCGCCTGGCCGTGATCGATATTCCCACCGTCAACAATGTCATCCCTGGCGTGCTCGACAAGGATAACGGGCGCGCCGTGCTCGATACCCTCGATGCGGCCGTGGAAGGCGTCGCGGCCGGCTGGTTTGGCGCCATGGTCACGGCGCCCTTGCAAAAGAGCACCATCAACGATGCTGGCGTGGCGTTTTCCGGCCATACGGAATACCTGGCGGAAAAAACCGGCACGCCGCACGTGGTCATGATGCTGGCCGGCGAACCGGGACATGGCGAACCGACCCTGCGCGTGGCCCTGGCCACCACGCACCTGCCCCTGAAAGACGTGTCGGCCGCCATCACGCTGGACAGCCTGGCCGTCACCCTCGATATCATGCAGGCAGACCTGCAACAGAAATTCGGCATCGCCGCGCCGCGCATCCTCGTTACCGGCCTGAACCCGCATGCGGGCGAGGGCGGCTACCTGGGACGCGAGGAAATCGACGTCATCGCGCCGGCGATCGCCGCGGCGCAGGCGCGCGGCATCGATGCGCGCGGGCCGTATCCGGCCGACACCCTGTTCCAGCACAAATACCTGGCCGACGCCGACTGCGTGCTGGCCATGTACCACGACCAGGGCTTGCCCGTGCTGAAATACGCGACCTTCGGGCGCGGCATCAATGTCACGCTGGGCTTGCCGCTGATCCGCACCTCGGTCGACCATGGCACGGCGCTGGACCTGGCCGCGCAAGGGCTGGGACTGGCCGATTGCCACAGCATGCAGCACGCGCTGCAAACGGCGCTCGACATGCTGCGCGCCAGCCGCGCGGCCTGAACATTTCATCCGCATTACCGCGCCTTACCCGCATTTATAGAAGAACAGAATATGAAACACGTTGCCCGCAAACGCTTTGGCCAGAACTTCCTGCATGACCGCTTCGTCCTCGACGACATCACGGCCGCCATCGCGCCGCAGCCGGACGATGCCATGGTCGAGATCGGCCCCGGCCTGGGCGCCATGACGGAGCAGTTGCTGCGCCACTTGAAGCAGATGCACGTGGTGGAACTGGACCGCGACCTGATCGTGCGCCTGGAAAAGACGTTCAATCCGGCCAAGCTGACGATCCATTCGGGCGATGCGCTGAAGTTTGACTTTGCGCAAATCCCCGTGCCGGCCGGCCAGAAATTGCGCATCGTGGGCAACTTGCCATACAACATCTCCAGCCCGCTGCTGTTCCACCTGGCGGATTTCGCGCCGCTGGTGCTGGACCAGCATTTCATGCTGCAAAAGGAAGTGGTCGAGCGCATGGTTGCCGAACCGGGCAGCAAGGCGTATGGCCGTCTGTCCGTGATGCTGCAATGGCGCTATGACATGTCGCTGCTGTTCATCGTGCCGCCGACGGCCTTCGACCCGCCGCCGAAGGTGGAATCGGCCATCGTGCGCATGATTCCCGTGGCCGAACGCCTGCCATGCGACCAGGAAACCCTGGAAGCGGTCGTCATGAAGGCCTTCTCGCAGCGCCGCAAGGTGATCCGCAACTGTCTGGCCGGCATGTTTACGGAAGAGCAGATCAAGGCGGCCGGCATCGACCCGACCCTGCGTCCGGAAACCGTGGGCCTGGAACAGTATGTTGCCCTGGCCAATCTATTGAAAGCGCCTGTTTAAGCCCGTGGCTTAACTTAAAACCACTGGTCGACCTGTTGCAAGTCTTGTCGCAACGCTGAAAAGCAGTCGTCGACGTGGTGGTTGCGGCTGATTTCATTGCGCCGCATCAGGGCGATCTTGCGCTTGCAGGTGGGCTGGCGCAGCGGCGCCACATGCAGCTCCTCGTCGTTGAGGAAAGTCGTGTACAGGCTGGGCATGATGCCCACGGCGATGCCGGCGCGCACCACGCCATACAGCGATTCGCTGTGGATCATCTGGTACAGGCTCGACGGGCTCAAGCCATGCTGGCGCAGCGCGCTCGAGGCGAATTCCCAGATGCTGCCCTTGGTAAACACGACGATTTCCTGGCCCGCCAGCTGTTCCCAGCGCACTTCCTTGAGCGGCGCCAGCGCATGGCGCCGCGCCGTCACCAGCACCAGTTCGTCTTCGAACAGTCCCACGCTCTCGAGCGAGACGGAGCCGGGCACCTCGATGCCCACGCAAAAGTCCAGCTGGCCCGAGTGCAGCGCATGCAGCAAGCCATCGTTGGGCATGTCCGACAGGACGATTTCCACTTCATCGCCATGCTGCTCGCTGTAGCGCGCCACCACGGCCGCCGTCATCGCCATCGCCGATGGGATCGCGCCGATGCGGATGCGGTGCCGCCCGCTGCCGATGGCGCGCTGGATATCGGCGAAGGTATTGCTCGCCGTATTCAATAAATGCGTGGCGTAGTCGAGCGCCAGTCTGCCTTCGCGCGTCAGTTCCAGCTGGTGGGTTGTGCGGTTAAACAACTTTTTTCCCAGCTGATTTTCCAGCAGCTTGATCGACGCGCTGAGGGCCGGCTGGGTCACGCACAATTCCTGTGCAGCCTTGCTGAAGCTGTTTACCCGGGCTAAGGTGGAAAACGCTTGTAAATGTCGTAAGGAAATTTTCTTGCTCAGTTCATGCATGCGCGTTGCTTATTAGAAAAAGTAATGGATTTATAAAAATAAACAAATTTTCTTATCCCGCAATTTACCATATTCTGGACTGGTCTTTACTTGTCTTGAAAGCAACAATTTTCAGAGAAGCGCTTGCCATGCGGCGCCGACACTCGCGGCAGCCACCATGCAAGGGACGCATCAATCAAAATAATTCCAAAAAATACTCAGGGTTTACTCTTTTTTAGGGCGGCGGCGATGAATAAATGGATGACGGGAACGATGGTAGTGGGTGGCTTGCTGGCGGCGCAGGGGGCGGCGCAGGCGCAAAGCAGCGTGCAAGTGTATGGTTTGCTGTCGGCCGGCATCGGCTATGTATCGGATGAAGGCAAGGGCAGCCGCACGCATGCGCTGAGCGGCACCAACCAGAATCCCCGTATCGGCTTTCGCGGCCAGGAAGACCTGGGCGATGGCACCAAGGCCATCTTCGTGCTGGAAAACGGCTTTAACGTCATGACGGGCACGGCGGCGCAAAGCGGCCGCCTGTTCGGCCGCCAGTCCTACGTGGGCCTGTCGAGCAACGACAAGGGCACCCTGACTCTGGGGCGCCAGTATGAAGCCGTGAAGGACTTGCTGGGTCCGGTGGTGATCGCCAGTAACGGCGTGCACATCGGCGACAACGACAACGGCTACAACAACTTGCGCGTGCAAAACGCCGTCAAGTATGTCAGCCCGAACCTCAGCAACCTGTCGTTCACGGGCTTGTACGGTTTCAGCGAGAATCCGGAAGATGCCAACCGCAACCGCGTCTACAGCATGGGTGCCGGCTACAAAGTCGATGCCTTCAGCTGGGCCGTGGCCTACACCAAGATGGATCACCCGAACAGCCCCGATGCGCCGAATGGCGCCATCGGCAACGACTATGGCAGCTCCTTGTTGATCTTCAACAAAAGCGCCGTCAGCGGCGCCGGCGTGAACAGCCAGGCCATCGCCGGCACGGGAGGCTTTTATAATGTCGGCAAGACCAAGTTTGGCGCGCTGTACACCAACGTGCGTTACCACTACCTGGACCAGAGCAATCTGACCTTGCAAAACGTGGATCTGAACATGAACCACAAGCTGACGGAAGCGCTGAACCTGGGCGCATCGTATTTCTTTACCACTGGTAAATATGATGTGATCAACAAGACGCCGAAATGGCATCAGGTCAACTTCCAGGCCGATTACTTCCTGTCCAAGCGCACCGATGTCGCCATCACCTGGAGCTACCAGAAAGCGGCCGGCGATGCGACGTTCGCCCGCGTGTTCGGTTTCGGCGCCTCGGCCGGCAAGACGCAAAGCGTCTTGATTGTTGGCATGCGACATTATTTCTGACGACTGATTCATCTTTACAGGCGCTGTCCCGCAGCGCCGCCCCCTGAAAGGAAGCATCTTGAAAAAGCACCTCATGCTGGCTTTGAGCCTAGGCTTGCTGGCAAACGCCGCCCACGCGGAAAAACGCGAGCTGGTCATTTCGGCTTATCCGATTGCCCAACCCTTGTTCATGAAATATGTGTACGAGCCGTTCAAGGCCAAATGCGGTTGCGATATCAAGGTGGAAACGGGAAACAACGCGGACCGCATCGCCAAGCTGGTGGTGCACAGCAAGAATCCGGTGATCGACCTGGTGCTGCTGTCCGATTCCGGCATGCTGGAAGCGGCGCAGAAGGGCGTCATCCAGCCCATGGATTATTCCAAGCTGAGCAATTACAAAGCCTTGTACGACGTGGCGAAAAACCCTGTCGGCGGCAATTTTGCCGTCGGCTACACCCTGTATTCGGTGGGCCTGGTGTACCGCAGCGACAAGATTGCCCCGCTGACGTCCTGGAAGGACCTGTGGCGCCCCGAACTGAAGGGCCGCGTGGCCTTCCCTGACGTGAGCACCACGCAGGGCCCGCTGATGCTGCGCATGGCCGATGCGGCCTGGGGCGGCAAGACGGACGACTACGCCACCGGTTTTGCCAAGATCGTCGGCATGAAGGGCAACGTCGTCACGTTCTCGAAAAACAGCGCGCAGCTGGCAGCCCTGTTCGCCCAGGATGAAATCTGGGCCGCCCCCGTGGCGCGCTTTACCTGGTCGCAGATGCTCAAGACGGGCTTGCCCCTGAAGTGGAGCATCCCGGCCGAAGGCCAGGCGGCCGGCATGAACGTGATGGGCATCGTCGCCGGTTCGAAGAACGCGGACCTGGCTTACCAGCTGATGGATTTCTGGCTGTCCAAGGAAGTGCAGACGCAGCTGGCGACCAACCTGGTCGACTCGCCCGTCAACAAGGACGTGCGCCTGTCGGTGGCGGCCGCGCAATTCAATACCTATGGCGCCGACCAGATCAATTCGCTGAAATTCGTCAAGCCGGAAACCATCCTCAAGCAGCGTACCAACTGGATGACGCAGTGGAACAAGGCCATGAGCAAATAGTGGTGACGAGGAGAGAACACCATGTTTGCTGATCCAAAAAAGCGCCTGGGCCTGCTGCTGGTCCTGCCTGCGCTGATCTTTATCGTCGTCTGCTTCCTGCTGCCCGTGCTGGCCCTGCTGGTCGACGCCTTCCGCGTCGGCGACGGCATGCAATGGGGCGTGGACCGCTTCGTCGAATTCTTTTCACAGGAATTCAACCGCACCATCTTCTGGCGTACCCTGCGCATCGCCGCGCTGGTGACCCTGGCCTCCGTCATCCTCGGCTATCCGGCCGCGCAAGCCGTGGCGCGCGTGTCGCCGAAGTGGCGCGGCCTGGTGGTGGGCATGATGATCCTGCCGCTGATGGTGTCGCCGATCGCGCGTACCTACGCCTGGATTGTGCTGCTGGGCCGTAACGGCGCCGTCAATGCGGCGCTCGTCAACATGGGCTTCACGGAAGAGCCGCTGCGCCTGTTGTTCAGCGAATTCGCCGTCTTTGTCGGCCTGCTGCAACTGCTGCTGCCGCTGATGCTGATGTCGCTGGCGGGCGCGCTGGAAAACCTGCCGCGCGACGTGGAACCGGCCGCCGCGACCCTGGGCGCCAATCCATGGCAAGTGTTTTGCAAGGTCACCCTGCCGCTGACGCAGGAAGGCCTGGTGGTCGGCGGCACGCTGGTGTTTACGGGCTGCGTGACGGCCTATGTGACGCCGGCCCTGCTGGGCGGCACCAAGGTGCTGATGCTGGAAACCCTGCTGTACCAGAAGGTCAGCGTGGAGAGCGATTTCGGCGCGGCCAATGTCATTGCCGTCATCCTCGTCTGCATGACCCTGCTGGTGAATGCCGGCCTTAAACGTATTTCCTCGAGCCGGAGTTCCGTATGAAAGAAAGCTTATTCTCGCGCGCCGTCCTGTGGCTGGTGTTCCTGTTCCTGCTGGGGCCATTCGCCATCGTCGTGCTGGCCGGCTTTTCCGGCGGCGAAACGCTGGCCTTCCCGCCCGAGTCGTACTCGCTGCGCTGGATCCTCGAAGTGTGGGCTGCGCCCGAGTTCCGCCGCGCCTTCCAGACCAGCCTGGAGATCGGCCTGATCGCCACCGTCATCGCGCTGCTGCTGGGCATACCCGTCGCGTATGCGTTTTCGCGCATGCCGCCGCCCGGCATCGGCGCCATCCGGCAAATCCTGACGTCGCCGCTGATCATTCCCGCCATCCTGGTGGGCCTGGGCTTGCTGCACCACCTGGTGCTGACCATCAATGCGCCCGTGTATGTGGGCCTGCTGATCGGCCATATCGCGCTGCTGATTCCGTATTCGGTGCGCGTCGTGTACGCCAGCCTGGTGAACCTGCGCGTCGATATCGAGGATGCCGCCATCACCCTGGGTGCGTCGCGTCTGCGCGCCTTCTTCATGATCGTGCTGCCGAATATCCGCAACGCCGTGATCGCCGCCTTCTTCCTCGCCTTCGTCACCTCGTTCAACCAGGTGCCCGTCTCGCTGTTCCTGACGGGGCCGGGCATCAGCACCTTGCCGATCGAGATGCTGGGGCATATGGAAAACAGCTTCGACCCGTCGATCGCTGCCCTGTCGACCTTGCTGGTCTTGTTCACCATGGCGTTCGTGATGGTGACCGAGAAGGTGCTGGGCATTTCTAAATACATGTAAGAGGCAACACACGATGAGTTATCTGGAACTGCACAAGCTGAACCTCGGCTACGCCAAGAACACGACGTCCGTGAAAGACCTGGATCTGCACGTCGAGCAGGGCGAGCTGATTTCCCTGCTGGGCCCCAGCGGCTGCGGCAAGACCACCACCATGCGCGCGATCGCCGGCCTGATGCCGCTGCAGTCGGGCCGCATCGTGCTCGATGGCCGCGAGATCGGCAAGCTGGCGCCGAACAAGCGCAATATCGGCATGGTCTTCCAGTCGTACGCGCTGTTCCCGCACCTGAATGTCTACGACAACATCGCCTTCGGCCTGCGCCTGCGCAAGGTCGCGCCGGCTTTGCTGAAAACGAAAGTGGAAGCCGTGATCGCCGCCGTCGGCCTGACGGGTTTCGAGACGCGCCTGCCGGCGCAGATGTCCGGCGGCCAGCAGCAGCGCGTGGCGCTGGCGCGCGCCATCGTCGTCGAGCCGGCCCTGCTGCTGCTCGACGAGCCGCTGTCGAACCTGGACGCCAAGCTGCGCGTGCAGATGCGCGCCGAGCTGCGCCGCATCCAGCGCGAACTGGGCATCACCATGCTGTACGTGACGCATGACCAGGAAGAAGCGCTGGCCCTGTCCGACCGCATCGTCGTCATGAACAGCGGCCGCATCGAGCAGCTGGCCGCGCCGGAAGCCGTCTTCAATACGCCGTCGACGCGCTTCGTCGCCAACTTCATGGGCTTTGAAAACCTGTTCGACTACCGCGACGGCGCGCTGCACCACGCGGGCGACAGCCTGCCGTACGCGGCGCCGGTGGCATCGGGCACGACGGTGCTGGGCTGGCGTCCGGACAAGGTGCGCGTCTGCGCGCCCGACGCTGCAAGCGCCCAGTATCCGGGCACCGTGCTGGCGCGCGGCTTCCTCGGCGACACCGTCGAATACCTGCTGCAAACCCCGCTGGGCCAGGTCAAGGGCATCTGCGCGGCCGGCGGCGCCACGTGGCGCGAAGGCACGGCCGTCTCGTTCGTGCTGCCGGCCGACAGCGCCCTGTGTCTGGCTGCGTAACTTCTAATGGAACCATCATGACCAAAGCCTTGAAAAAGATCTGGCTCGATACCGATCCCGGTTTCGACGACTGGCTGACGATGCTGCTGCTGGGCAGCAATCCCGGCATCGAGTGGCTGGGCGTGAGCGTGGTGGCGGGCAATGCGCCCGTCGACATCACCTACGACAACGCCTTGCGCATCAAGGCCCATGACGGTTTGACGGTGCCGATCTACCGCGGCTGCGAAGAACCGCTGGCCGGCGTCATCGAGACGGCGCAGCGCATCCTCGGCGACAGCGGCATGCCGACGACGGGCGAGATCCTGCCGCCGGGCGCGGCCAGCGACGCCGCCGGCCACGCCGTCGATGCGCTGATCGCCGCCGTGCGCACGCATCCGGGCCAGATCACCATCATGGCGATTGCGCCGATGACGAACCTGGCCACGGCCTTGGCCCGCGCGCCCGACATCGCCGGAAAGATCGTCGAAATCATCCTGATGGGCGGCTCGACCGACCAGGGCAACCATACGGCGGCGGCCGAATTCAATATCTACGCCGATCCGGAAGCGGCCGACCAGGTGTTCAAGGCCGGTATCCCGCTGCGCATGTTCGGCCTGAACCTGTGCCGCCAGCTGCTGGTGACGAATGCGGAAGTGGAGCAGCTGCGCGCCATCGGCACGCCGCGCGCGCAGCGTCTGGCCGGCTACCTGGAAGCGTATGTGCGCATCCGCAGTAGCGACGGCTCCGTGCCCATGCCGATGTACGACCCCGTGGTGGCGCTGTACCTGGAAGCGCCGCAGCTGTTCCATTTCCAGCCGGCCCACGTGGCCATCGAATTGACGGGCGAACTGACGCGCGGCATGACGGTGTGCGAATTCCGCGTGCCGCGCCGCGCCGCCATCAACACGCAGGTGGCGATGCTGGCCGACGGCCCGGCCGCCATCGAACTGCTGATGCGCCGCCTGACGGCCATCCTGATGTGATCTTGTAGTCTTTATCCACTAGCGAAGCGAGCTTCATGAGTAACCCTGCCGACACCCTGCCAGCCTTGACCATCGAACAGTTTTTACGCGCCATGCCCAAGGTGGAGCTGCATTGCCACCTGTTCGGTACGGTACGCCAGGCCACTTTCCGTGCGCTGGCCGCGAAGACGGGCAATGTCGTCACGCCTGAAGAAATCGACGCCTTTTATACGCGCGGCGACAAGCCCGTCGGCGTGCTGCGCGTGCTGCGCGCGCTCGACGCGCACCTGATCGTCTCGCCGACGGACCTGTATTGCCTGACGTATGAATACCTGGAAGACGTGCATGGCCACGGCGTGCGCTATGCGGAGTTCTTCTGGAACCCGACCGGCACCGTGCGCGTATCGGGCATCCGCTATGACGCGGCGCAAGACGCCATCGTGGCGGCCATCCGCGACGCGCAGCGCGATTTCGGCGTGATCGGCCGCCTGATCCCCAGCATCGACCGCGAAGCGGCGCCGGCCGAAGCCGTGCAGATGGTGGAATGGATGAAGGCGCACCGCGCGCCGGAAGTCATCGGCATCGGCATCGACTACCGCGAAAACGACCGTCCGCCGGAACTGTTCATCGACGCTTACCGCGCCGCGCGCGCGGCGGGCTTCAAGTGCACGGCCCACGCCGGCGAATTCGGCATGCCGTGGATGAACGTGGCAACTGCCGTCGACGAGTTGCAGGTGGACCGGGTCGATCACGGCTACACCATCGTCGATAATCCTGAACTGGCGCAGCGCTGCGTGGAGCGCGGCCTCGTGTTTACCGTGGTGCCGACCAATTCATATTATCTGCGCACCCTGGCGCCCGAGCGCTGGGCCCTCGACCACCCGATCCGCGCCATGGCCAAGCTGGGCCTGAAACTGCATCCGAATACGGATGACCCCACCCTGCACCATGTGACGCCGACGGGCGCCTGGATGATGATGCGCGAATTCGGCTTCGGCCTCGATGACATGCGTGGCTTCATGCTGAATGGCCTGGACGCGGCCTGGATCGACGAGTCCACGCGGCGCGACTGGCGCGCCGAGTTCTGCGCCGCATTCGACGCGTTGCGCGCAAGAGTCGCCGAGTAAATCAGGCGGACGCCGGTGGCGGCGCCAGCAGCGAGGGAAACGCCCGCTGCGGGCACGCTTGCCGCTCGCACACCTTGCAGCCCGTGCCGATCGGCGTGGCGCTCGTGGGGTCGTGCAAATCGAGTCCCTTCGAGTAAATCAAGCGGTGCGCCTGCGAGATGTCGCAGCCCAGCGCCACGGCAAAGGTCTTGCCGGGCGCGCGGAAACCCGGTGACGCCGTGCTGACCTGGCGCGCGATCCACAGATAGGTGCAGCCGTCCGGCATGCTGGCCACCTGCGTGAGCACCTGGCCCGGATGGCTGAAGGCGTCGTAGACGATCCACAGGGGGCAGGTGCCGCCCACCCGCGAAAAGTGGAAGTCCGTGGCCGACTGGCGCTTCGAGACATTGCCCGCGCGGTCCACGCGCACGAAGAAGAACGGCAGCCCCGCCGCATCGGGGCGCTGCATGGTGCTCAGGCGGTGGCACACGGCCTCGAAGCCCACGCCGAACTGGTGCGCCAGGCGCTCGATATCGTAGGCCCGGGTTTCCGCCGCCTGCAAAAAGCGCTGGTAGGGCATCAACAGGGCGCCGGCGAAGTAATTCGAAAACGCCAGGCGCGCGCCCGTTTGCGCGGCCGCGCCGGACAAGCCCGCCGCCAGCACGAGGGCGTCGATCAGCTCGCTGTGTTCGAGCAGGCTGATTTGCGCCGCCATCTGGAACGCGCGCTGGCCGCCCGTCAAGGTATCGGGCAGCCACAGGATGCGCTGCTGGGCATCGTAGCGGTGCTTGCGCACCATGCCCGCGTCGCCATCGGACAATTGCATCCTGACGCCGTGGCGCTCCAGCAGGCGCGCCTGCAGCGCATCGAGCGTGCGCAGGGCGGGATCGAGTTCGCCGGCCACGCTTTCCGCCGCCCGGTCCAGCTCGTCGATATAGTTTTGCCGCCGGTTCAGGTATTCGCGCACTTCCTCGTCCGTGGACGGCGCCGCCGAGCTGGCGCCGCGGCTGCCGTCATCGAGGCGCGCGGCCAGGGTATCGGCCCGTTCCGCCATCACCCGGTAGCGCCGCTGCAAGAGCAGGATCGAGCGCGCCAGTTCCGGCATATTCTCCACCAGCATTTTGAGCTCGGCCATCGAGGTGGGCGGCGCGTCCGGCAATTCGCCAAAGACGTCGCGCACGTCGGCCACCAGGCTGGCGCTGTCGTGTTCGGAAAAGATTTGCGGGTCGACCCCCAGCACGCTGCCGATGCGCAATAAGATCGGCACCGTCAGCGGGCGCTGGTTGCGTTCCATCTGGTTCAGGTAGCTGGGAGAAATGCCCAGGGCCTTGGCCAGCGCCACCTGCGTCATGCGCCGTTCCTCGCGCAGCCGCTGCAGGCGCACGCCCATGAAAACCTTCGCCATCGCGCTTTCCCTTCCCCGGTTTGTGGAATCTGCAAATTTACAAACTTTGCAGATTAACAGATTCGTCTTTGCATTATCTCGCATTTTCACGCCTTGTTTGCGCCCGGTATTGTGCGAATAATGCAAACAGACCTATACCCCCAACGAGGAGACACCGAGTGACCACGCAAACTGCCATCCCTACCGTTCCACTGCTGATCAACGGCGAGTGGGTTGAATCGACCACCACCGTGTGGCGCGACGTCGTCAACCCCGCCACGCAGGAAGTGCTGGCCAAGGTGCCGTTCGCCACGCCGGACGAAGTCAACGCCGCCATCGCCGCGGCCCAGCGCGCTTTCAAGACCTGGCGCAAGACGCCGATCGGCGCCCGCGCCCGCATCTTCCTGAAACTCCAGCAGTTGATCCGCGAAAACATGGCCGACCTGGCCGCGACACTCACGATGGAACAGGGCAAGACCCTGCTCGACGCGGAAGGCGACGTGTTCCGCGGCCTGGAAGTGGTCGAGCATGCGGCCAATATCGGTACCCTGCAAATGGGCGAATATGCGCAAAACGTGGCCGGCGGCGTCGATACCTACAGCGTGATGCAGCCGCTGGGCGTGTGCGCGGGCATCACCCCGTTCAACTTCCCCGCCATGATCCCGCTGTGGATGTTCCCGATGGCGATTGCCTGCGGCAATACGTTTGTCTTGAAGCCGTCGGAGCAGGATCCGCTGGTGACGGAAAAACTCGTGCGCCTGGCCCTGCAGGCAGGCATCCCCGCCGGCGTGCTGAACGTCATTCACGGCGGCGAAGACGTGGTCAACGCCCTGTGCGACCATCCGGACATCAAGGCCATCTCGTTCGTGGGATCGAGCAAGGTGGGCACGCATGTGTACCAGCGCGCCAGCCTGAACGGCAAGCGCGCGCAATGCATGATGGGCGCCAAGAACCACGCCGTCGTGCTGCCCGATGCGAATAAAGAGCAGACCCTGAACCAGTTGCTGGGCGCGGGCTTCGGCGCGGCCGGCCAGCGCTGCATGGCCGCTTCCGTTGCCGTGCTGGTGGGCGAAGCGCGCGAATGGCTGCCGGAACTGTCGGCCAAGGCGCAGACCCTGACGGTCGGCGCGGGCAAGGACAATCCGGACCTGGGCCCCGTGATCTCGTGCGCAGCCAAGGAGCGCGTCTTCAGCCTGGTCGCCAAGGGCATCGAGCAGGGCGCCGTGCTGACCCTCGATGGCCGCGACGTCAAGGTCGATGGCTATCCGAACGGCAACTTCGTCGGGCCGACGATTTTGTCCGGCGTGAAGCCTGGCATGGTCGTGTATGACCAGGAAATCTTTGGCCCCGTCTTGATCGTCGTCGAAGTCGACACGCTGGACGAAGCCATCGCCCTCGTCAACGCGAATCCGAACGGCAATGGCACGGCGCTGTTTACGCAAAGCGGCGCGGCCGCGCGTTACTTCCAGGAAGAAATCGACGTGGGCCAGGTCGGCATCAACGTGCCCATTCCCGTGCCCGTTCCCCTGTTCAGCTTTACGGGTTCGCGCGGCTCCAAGCTGGGCGACCTGGGGCCGTTCGGCAAGCAGGTCGTGCTGTTCTACACGCAGACGCAGACCATCACCCAGCGCTGGTTCACGGACGCGGCATCGGTGGGCAAGGTCAATACCACCATCAGCCTGAAATAAGGAGCGGCCATGGACTTTGAATTGAGCGACGAGCAGCGCGAGTTCCAGCAGGCCGCGCGCGCGTTTGCGGAAGGCGAACTGGCGCCGCATGCGGCGCATTGGGATGCGGAATCGATCTTCCCCGTGGACACCATCGCCAAGGCGGGCGAGATGGGCTTTTGCGGCCTGTACACGCCGCAGCGCTGGGGCGGCCTGGGCTTGACGCGCCAGGACGCGGCCATCGTGTTTGAAGAGCTGGCGGGCGGCTGTACCTCGACGACGGCCTACATCACCATCCACAACATGGCTACGTGGATGCTGTCGCGCTGGGGACAGGAAGCCCTGTGCGACGAGTGGGTGCCGGCCATGGCGGCCGGCCAGAAGCTGGCCAGTTATTGTCTGACGGAACCACAATCGGGCTCGGACGCGGCCTCGCTGCGCACCAAGGCCGTCAGGGATGGCGACTTCTATGTTCTCGACGGTACGAAAGCGTTCATTTCCGGCGCGGGCCAGACGGACATGCTGATCGTCATGGCGCGCACGGGCGGCGAGGGCGCGGCGGGGATTTCCGCGTTTGCCGTGCCGGCCAACCTGCCCGGCATCGCGTATGGCAAGAAAGAAGAAAAGATGGGCTGGAACAGCCAGCCCACGCGCATCATCAGTTTCGACCAGGTGAAAGTGCCTGTTGGTAATTTGCTGGGCGCGGAAGGCGAAGGCTTCACGATCGCCATGAAGGGCATCGATGGCGGGCGCATCAACATCGCCGTGTGCTCGGTGGGCACGGCGCAGGCGGCGCTCACGCGGGCGCAGACCTATATGAAGGAGCGCACGCAGTTTGGCCGCGAGCTGGCCCAGTTCCAGGCCCTGCAATTCAAGCTGGCCGACATGCTGACGGAACTGGTGGCGGCGCGCCAGATGGTGCGCCTGGCGGCCTGGAAACTCGACCAGGAAAGCCCGGACGCCACGGCGTATTGCGCCATGGCAAAACGTTTCGCCACGGATGTGGGCTTCAATGTGGCCAACGATGCGCTGCAATTGCACGGCGGCTACGGCTACATCCGCGAGTATCCGCTCGAGCGCCATGTGCGCGACACGCGGGTGCACCAGATCCTGGAAGGGACGAATGAAATCATGCGCCTGATCGTCGCGCGAGCGATTTTGAAAGACGGCGCCACGGAGACCCTACGATGACCAAAGTGTATACCAACCTGCTGCTCGAACGCCGTGGCCATACGGCCCTGGTGACCCTCGACAACCCGCCTGCCCATACGTGGACCCAGGCCAGCCTGAACGCGCTGACGCAACTGGTGGCCGACCTGAATGCCGATCCGGACATCTACGCGCTCGTGATCACGGGCGGCGGCGCCAAGTTCTTCTCGGCCGGCGCCGACTTGAACGTGTTTGCCGATGGCAACAAGGACACGGCCTTCGCCATGGCGGCCGCGTTTGGCGAGGCGTTCGAGGCGCTGTCCGCGTTTCGCGGCGTCAGCATCGCCGCCATCAATGGCTATGCCATGGGCGGCGGGCTGGAATGTGCGCTGGCCTGCGATATCCGCATTGCCGAGGAGCATGCGCAAATGGCCTTGCCGGAAGCATCCGTCGGCTTGCTGCCGTGCGCGGGCGGCACGCAGCACTTGCCGTGGCTGGTGGGCGAAGGCTGGGCC
This sequence comes from Janthinobacterium sp. SUN118, assembly GCF_030397695.1. Taxonomy (NCBI): domain Bacteria; kingdom Pseudomonadati; phylum Pseudomonadota; class Betaproteobacteria; order Burkholderiales; family Oxalobacteraceae; genus Janthinobacterium; species Janthinobacterium sp. SUN118. Next base: position 121,582 of record NZ_JAPUBV010000001.1, read on the forward strand.
AAGCGCATGATCTTATGTGGCGAGCGCGTCGATGCTGCCAAGGCCCTGGCCATCGGTCTCGTCGAGGAAGTCGTGCCGACCGGCAAGGCTGCCGCCACGGCGCTGGCCCTGGCGGCCAAGGTGGCGCGCCAGAGCCCCAGTAGCGTGACGGCATGCAAGACCCTGATCCAGGGCGCGCGCAGCCGTCCGCTGGTCGAGTCCCTGCCCGACGAACGCACCTTGTTCCTCGGCCTGTTCGATACGCAAGACCAGAAAGAGGGCGTGCAAGCGTTCCTCGAAAAACGCGCGGCGGAGTGGAAGAATGGCTGAAAGCACCCTGATTGATACGGTGAAGCTCGAGGAGCGCGACTGTCCCGGCGGCATGAAGCTGGGCGTCATCACCCTCGATGCGCCGAAATCGCTGCATGCGCTGACCCTGGACATGATCCGCGTGCTCGATGCTGCCCTCGTGCGCTGGGCCGACGATGATGCCATCGCCTGCGTGGTGCTGCAATCGTCGACGGACAAGGCCTTTTGCGCCGGCGGCGACGTGCGCAGCCTGCGCTCGGCCGTGATGGAACAGCGTGGCGTGGTACCGAACCCGCAGGCGCTGGCCTTCTTTGCCGAGGAGTACCGGCTCGACCACCGCATCCATACCTATGCGAAACCGCTGCTGGTGTGGGGCGGCGGCATCGTCATGGGCGGCGGCCTGGGCCTGATGGCGGGCGCCAGCCACCGCGTGGTGACGGAAAGCACGCGCATCGCCATGCCGGAAATCACCATCGGCCTGTTCCCCGACGTGGGCGGCAGCTGGTTCCTGGGCCGCATGCCGGGACGCAGCGGCCTGTTCCTGGGCTTGACGGGCGCGCCGCTGAACGCGGCCGACGCGCTGTTTGCGGGCCTGGGCGACCATTTCCTGCGCCAGGAAGAGCGCGCCATGGTGCTCGACGCGCTGGCGCTGGCGCAATGGCAAGCGAGCCCGCAGGCCAATCACCAGCAGCTGAGCCGTTTGCTGCGCGGTTTTTCGGCGCCGGCGTCGCTGTTGCCCGTGTCCGAAGTGCGGGCCAATTTCGACGCCATCGCCGCGCTGACGCAAGCGCCTACTCTGCCCGAAGTGGTGGCCGCCATTGCCGCGTATGACGGCGATTCTGCCTGGCTGCAAAAGGCCGCGCATGCGCTGGACAAGGGCGCACCCAGCTCGGCCGCCCTGGTGTGGGCCATGCGCGAGCGCACGCGGCATCTGAGCCTGGCGCAAGTGTTTCAGCTGGAATTGATTGTCGCTGTGCAATGTTGCGCCCATGGCGACTTCAGCGAAGGCGTACGCGCCTTGCTGATCGACAAAGATAACGCGCCGCAGTGGCAGCCGGCCAGCCTGGCTGACGTCAGCGCAGCGTATCTGGACGAGTATTTTGCGGCGCCGTGGACGCAGCATCCCTTGGCTGACTTATCCATTTAAACATTTAAGTAGTGCATAAAAATGCTCAGGGCGCGGCGCCTTGCCGAAGCCAGTACGACGAGTACGATTCGGCAAGGCAACAACGCCAAGGGCTTTTTAGGCGCGACAGGAGACATACACATGCAACATATCGCTTTCATCGGCCTGGGCAACATGGGCGCGCCGATGGCCCGCAACCTGGTCGCCGCCGGCTTCCATGTATCCGTCTTCGACCTGGCGCCGGCCGCCGTGGCCTCGCTGGTCGAGGCGGGCGCTACGGCTGCCGTGTCCGCCAGCGCGGCCGTGCAGACGGCCGACGCCGTCATCACCATGTTGCCGGCCAACAAGCATGTGCAGGAGCTGTACCTGGCCGAAGGCGGCGTGCTCGATTCGGCCAAGGCCGGCGCTCTGTTCATCGATTGCAGCACCATCGCCGCCGATGTGGCGCGGCAAGTGGCGCAGGCGGCCACGGCACGCGGCTTTGCCATGATCGATGCGCCCGTCTCGGGCGGCACGGCCGGCGCGGTGGCCGGCACCTTGACCTTCATCGTGGGTGGACCGGACGCGGCCTTGCAGCAGGCGCGGCCTTTGCTGGAAAAGATGGGCAAGAACATTTTCCATGCAGGCGAGGCCGGGGCGGGCCAGGTGGCGAAGATTTGCAATAACATGCTGCTGGGTATCTTGATGGCCGGTACGGCCGAGGCATTGAACCTGGGCGTGGCGCATGGGCTGGACCCGAAAGTCTTGTCCGACATCATGGCCAAGAGCTCGGGCCGCAACTGGACCCTGGAAGTGTACAACCCGTGGCCAGGCGTCATGGAAGGCACGCCCGCTTCGCGCAATTACAGCGGCGGCTTCGGCACGGCGCTGATGCTGAAGGACCTGGGCCTGGCGCAGCAGGCCAGCCTGTCGTCGAATGCCGCCACGCCATTGGGCGGCCTGGTGCGCCAGCTGTACCAGGTGCATGCCCAAGCCGGTTATGCGCAGCAGGATTTTTCCAGCATCGTGCAGTTGCTGCGGCCTGGCTTGCCACAAGCTGCTGAGTGAAAATTTTTGGACAAAAAAAAGCCCGCTGGTGAAAGCGGGCTAAATCCAATTCTTGGAAGAGTTGGAGGAGACAGATGCATTATGCTGCATCGCCACATATAACTCCAATTTATCTTTGGAATATCAAATATTCATTTTGGTGATATCTCTTCCTGGCAGCCGCCAAGCGGCTGCCAGCCACGCTACTTAGCCCGGATTGCAGGCAATTTGCACGGTGGTGACTTTGGCTTCGCCCATGGTGCCCACGCCGGTGCCAGGCGCCACGGCGCACTTCAGGCCAGTTGGCTGGGTAAACACGCTGATGCCATAGTTGTCGCCATCGGCGACAGGCAGCCCCAGCGTAAAGGTCGTGCTGTCCTTCGCCACCGTGGTTTGCGCATTACCGTTGATCAAGACCAGCCCATCCGCCGTCAGGCCCGTAATCGTGCCGCCCACCGTGTAGGTGTTTTGCGAACACAGGACCGATGCTTCGATGCTGACGTAGTGACCGGCCGAACCGGTGCCGCCACTGACGCTGCAATTCATGTGGGCAGGGTTTTGCTTGACCGTGATGTCGTAGCTGGTGCCGTAATCGATGCTCTTGCCAAATTTGAACTTGGTGGCGCCGGCGGCAGGCGTGACGCTGTCGCCGCCGTTGACCAGGATCAGGCCATTGGTGTTCAAATTGCTGATGGTGCCGGTGACTTCATACGAGGCCTTGCCACCGCAAGCAGCCAGTCCCAGGGTCAGCAGCAGCGCGGCGAGTGGGCGCAGGCAGGATAACTTCATGTATTTCTCCAATAGTGTGGTGACGAATCGCGTGGCTTACCGCGGTGTGCAGGTCAGTGTGGCGCTGGTCGTGGCGGCGGAACCCATGGTGCCGACAGTATCGCGGCCATCGGCGCTGGCGGAGCCCTGGAAACGGCACGTCTGGCCCGTCGGATAGGTCGTTATGGAAATATTGTAGGGGATGCCATCAGCGATGGTCGGGAACGTGTAGGCGGTGCTGCCTGCAAGCGGGCTGATGCTGTTGACGCCCATTGCCAGGGTCAGGCCGTTCGCGGTCAGGCCCGTGATCGTGCCGCTCAGCGGATAGGTGTTGGTCTGGCAAACAACCACGGCCGGCGATATGGAGTAGCTCGATGCCTTGCCGCTGCCATTGACCATTTTGCAGACGGCGCCTTTCGGCTGCTGCTTGATGGTGATGTCATAGCGATCATCATTGTTGAGCAGCTTGGTGAAAGTAAAGCCGGAAGCACCCGCCGTGATGGGCAAGCTTTCGTCGCCGTTCTGGAGGATCAAGCCATCTTTTGCCAGGTTCTGGACTTGGCCTTGCAGATACAGATTGCCGCCGCTGCCGCCGCAGGCTGCCAGTGTGGCGGCGCAAGCCGCCGCCAGCATCGAGCGCAGGTACAAATTTTTCATACATTCTCCAAAACGAATTAGGTAGGGTAGCGCAACGCGGACGCTGGCGCCGCATTGGAATGGCGCCTATTTTAGTCTATCTGGCAAGCCGATTGATCTTGCCTTGTATCTCCGTGTAACAATTTTTCTGCGCGAAGCGCCCGCCAGGCCCCATTTGTCGACCGGGCGCCCATGCCGCCAGCGGCGATCGGTGCGACAATACAGGCAGGCCGCGCATCGTGGCGCGGCATCCATTTGCGAGTCCCATGTCACCTACCTCTGTAAAAACGGCCGTGCCGCCCAAGGCCATCCTGTTCGACCTCGACGATACCTTGTGGCCCATCGCCCCCGTGATTGCCGCGGCGGAAACCCTGTTGCACGACTGGCTGGCCACGCATGCGCCGAAGGTGGCGCAGCAGTTTTCCATCGAGCTGTTGCGCCAGCACCGCCTGGCCATGCTCAATGAACAACCGCATTTTCATGGCAACCTGATCGAACTGCGCCGCGCCGGCCTGCTGACCGCCTTCGAGGCCGCCGGCGAGGATCCCGCCCTCGTCGACGGCGCCATCGCCCAGTTCCTGGCCGCGCGCCACCGCGTCCAGCCGTATGACGACGTCCTGCCCGGCCTGGCCTGGCTGGGGCAGCGCATGCTGGTCGGTTCCATTTCGAATGGCAATGCGGACCTTGAAATTATCGGCCTGGCGCAGCATTTCAAGGTATCGATCGCCGCCAGCGACTTTGGCGTGGCCAAGCCCGATGCCAGCATTTTCCTGGCCGGCTGCGCCGCGCTGGGCGTGGCGCCGCGCGACGCCGTGTATGTCGGCGATGATTTATATTTCGATGTGACGGGGGCGCAAGGGGCGGGCATGCGTGCCGTGTGGATGAACCGCAAGGGCAGCGATGCGCACCTGGCGGCCGGCGTGCAGCCCGACGCCATCTGCGCCAACTTTGATGAATTGCTGCTGTGGCTGCAGGGGCAACTGGAAGATTGATCGCCGCTGGCCGGGCGAACGTGCATAATAGCTGCTATTGACGCACGTTTGGCCGCCTTCGCTGCCGTTTGCGTCGCAGAATACTTGCTTAACTACAACATCATGCAACTCGATACACGTGCCCAAACCCTGCTGAAAGCCCTGGTCGAGCGCTATATCGCCGACGGCCTGCCGGTCGGTTCGCGCGCCTTGTCGAAGATTTCCGGCCTCGACCTGTCGCCGGCCACGATCCGCAACATCATGGCCGACCTGGAAGAACTCGGTTATGTGTCCAGCCCGCATACCTCGGCCGGACGCATACCCACGCCGCGCGGTTACCGTATCTTTGTCGACACCTTGCTGACCGTCAAGCATCTGGACGAGCATCTGGTGGAGTCGCGCATGCGCCTGCAGACGCCGCAGCCGCAGCGCACCATCGCCAACGCGGCGCAGATGCTGTCGTCGCTGTCGCAATTCGCCGGCGTGGTGCTCAGCCCGCGCCGCGAATCCGTGTTCCAGCAAATCGAATTCCTGCGCCTGTCGGAAAAACGCATCCTGCTCGTCATCGTCGCTCCCGGCGGCGACGTGCAGAACCGCCTGCTGTTGACGGAGGCCGACTACACGCCGGCGCAACTGGTGCAGTCGGCCAACTACATCAACCAGAATTACGGCGGCCTGTCGTTCGACGCCGTGCGCGTGCGCCTGCAGGGCGAGCTGCGCCAGTTGCGCGACGACATGGGCAGCCTGATGCAGGCGGCCGTGGAAGCGGGCAGCGAAGCGATGGCCGACCATAGCGACGATATGGTGATTTCAGGCGAACGCAACTTGCTCAGCGTGAGCGATCTGTCATCGAATATGAGTTCGCTGCGCCAGATGTTCGACATGTTCGAGCAAAAGACGGGCTTGATGCAGCTGCTCGACGTATCGAGCAAGGCGACGGGCGTGCAGATTTTCATCGGCGGCGAATCGAACCTGGTGCCGATGGATGAAATGAGCGTGGTGACGGCGCCGTATGAAGTCAACGGCAAGATCGTGGGAACGCTGGGAGTGATCGGGCCGACCCGCATGGCGTACGAGCGCGTCATCCCGATTGTCGATATCACGGCCAAGCTGCTGTCAAGCGCACTGAGCCATCACTAGGGACAGCTGACCACACCTGCTGCGCGTCGGTTTTGCCAGGCGTTGTATTGCAGGGTATTACGCGAGCCGCTCCCGTGGGAGCGGCAAGCTTGCGTCAGGCTGATTTGTGCGGGCAGGCGACCTTGATGCAGTTGCCGTAGATGGCCAAAGCGTGTTCGGCGATCTTGAAGCCGCGTTCTTCGGCCACTTTTTGCTGGCGGACTTCAATGTCTTCGTCGAAGAATTCCTCGACCCGGCCACAGTCGAGGCACACCAGGTGGTCGTGGTGGGAGCCTTCGTTGAGCTCGAAAATCGCCTTGCCGGTTTCAAAATGGTTGCGGTTAAGCAAGCCGGCTTGTTCGAATTGCGTCAGGACACGGTAGACAGTTGCCAAACCGACATCCATATTGTCGGCCAGCAGAATCTTGTAGACGTCTTCCGCTGTCAGGTGGCGTACCGGGCTACTCTGGAAGATATCGAGTATCTTCAGCCGTGGCAGGGTCGCTTTCAGGCCGCTTGCCTTGAGATCACTAGGATTGTTACTCATGTTTGTTGCTCGTATGTGGGTCAGGTGCTTTATCATATAGCGTTTTAGCGGGGAGTGCCAAAATATGCATTTTTTGGCTGGCCGGTCACTCCTGGCGTTTTGTTCATCAAATTGAGGTCATTTATGCGCGTAACACCGGCTGTATTGCCATCTCTCTGGCACCGTATTTCATTTCGAGCTCCAGTCGTGGCGGGCATGGTCTGTGTCGCGCTGACGCTGTCTGGCTGTGCCAGCCGCGGCATCCTTGGCGAAAAGCCCGCCGTCACGCTGAAAGAGGGCAAGGAAGTCGTACCCGAGCAAGGCGCGCAGACGACGACCGTCACGCCGCTGCAGAAATTCATGTGGTTTTTCTCGCCCTATCGTCCTGACATTCAACAAGGCAACTTTATCTCCGAAGAGATGCTGGCCCAGTTGAAAGTGGGCATGACGCGCGACCAGGTGCGTTTCGTCCTCGGCACCTCCCTGCTGACCGATATCTTCCATGCGGACCGCTGGGATTACCCATTCCGCCTGGCCCGTGGCAATGGCGAAACCACCAGCAGCCGCGTAGTCGTGTTCTTCGACAAGGAAGGCAAAGTGGCGCGCTTCGAAGGCGGCAACCTGCCGACCGAGAAAGAATACATCGACCGCATCGCCGGACCATCGCCATTCGCCAAGGTGGCCAAGGCCGATGTGCCAGCCGCTGTCGTGCCGTCGCCCGTGGCGCCGAGCGCCGTGCCGGTGCCGGCCGATGCCACGCCCGCCATTCCTGTGAGCAAGCCTGACGTGGCACCGGCGCCTGCCGCCGAGCCTGCACCTACTGCCGAGCCCACCAAATAAGTTGCTGTAAGAGAATAAAATGACTGAACTGAAAATTGCCATCGCCGGCGCCAGTGGCCGCATGGGCCATATCCTGATCGAAGCGGTCAGCAACGCGCCCGACGCCGTGCTCGCCGGTGCGCTCGACCGCGCCGGATCGCCCTCGCTCGGCCAGGATGCGGCCGCCTTCCTCGGCAAGCCTGCCGGCGTGCCGATCGAGTCCGACCTGGCCGCAGGCCTGGCCGGCGCCGACTACCTGATCGACTTCACGCGCCCCGAAGGCACCTTGCAGCATCTGGCGTATTGCGCCGAGCACGGCATCAAGATGATCATCGGCACCACCGGTTTCGATGACGCGGGCAAGGCGGCGATTGCCGCCGCCGCCGAAAAGACGGCCATCATGTTCGCGCCGAACATGAGCGTGGGCGTGAATGTCACCATGAAACTGCTGGAACTGGCCGCGAAAAGCCTGTCCGAAGGCTACGACATTGAAATCATCGAGGCGCATCACCGCTTCAAGGTCGATGCGCCGTCGGGCACGGCCCTGCAAATGGGCGAAGTGGTGGCGGGCGCGCTGGGTCGCGATCTGAAGGAGTGCGCCGTGTACGGCCGCGAAGGCGTGACGGGCGAACGCGACCCGTCGACCATCGGCTTTGCCACCATCCGCGGCGGCGATATCGTCGGTGACCATACGGTGCTGTTTGCCGGCATCGGCGAGCGCATCGAGATCAGCCACAAGTCGAGCAGCCGCGTCACCTACGCCCACGGTGCCCTGCGCGCCGCGCGTTTCCTGGCCGACAAGCCGACCGGCCTGTTCGACATGCAGGATGTGCTGTCGCTGAAGAACTGAGGAAGACCATGGCCACTGCCATCCTGAATGGAAAAGACATCACCGACGAAGCGAGCTTCCACGCGCAATGCGCGCAAGCCTTCGGTTTCCCCGAGTTCTACGGCCACAACATGGATGCCTGGGTCGATTGTCTCAGCTATCTGCGCGACGACGAGAACATGACGCAATTCCGCCTGAAGCCGAATGAAGTGCTCGAGATCGTCGTGCAAGACGCGGCGGCAATGAAGGCGCAAGTGCCTGATTTACTGGAAGAAATTACGTTCTGTATCGCCGGCATCAATGAGCGCTATGACGATTATGGCGAAAAGCCGGCGCTGAAGCTGGTCTTGAAGTAGGTCGGATTAGCGCGCAGGCGCGTAATCCGACGTTACCAGCGCCAACAATGTGTCGGATTACGGCCCGCAGGGCCTAATCTGACCTACCCAGCATTTACACGACCTTGCGTTCGCGCAAGCCGTCGATCTGGCCGCTGTCGAGGCCCAGCCACTGCTGCAGCACTTCCTGCGTATGCTGCCCCAGCAGCGGCGGCGGCAGGCGGTACTGTACCGGCGAACCCGACAGGCGCACGGGATTGGCCACCAGCGCCACCGTGCCCGCCGTCGGATGCGGCATCTCCACTTTCAAGCCACGCGCGATCACTTGCGGGTCGGCAAACACCTGGTCGATGCGGTTGACGGGGCCGCACGGCACGGCCTGCGCCTCGAAGGCGCTGATCCACTCTGCCGTGGTGCGCATGACGGTAGCCTGGCGCAGCAGGGGAATCAGGATGGCGCGGTGCGCCACGCGCTGCGGGTTGGTGGCGAAACGCGCATCCTGCGCCCATTCCGGATGGCCGACGATGGCGCAGAAGCGGGAAAACTGCCCGTCGTTGCCGATCGCCAGGATCATGTCGCCATCGGCCGTGGGAAAGTCCTGGTAGGGCACGATGTTCGGGTGCGAGTTGCCCATGCGCTGGGGCACTTTTCCCCCGCACAGGTAGTTGGCCGCCTGGTTGCCCAGCGCCGCCACCTGCACGTCGAGCAGGGCCAGGTCGATATGCTGGCCCAGGCCGGAACGCTCGCGCTCGGCCAGCGCGGCCTGCACGGCGATGGTGGCATACAGGCCCGTCATGATGTCGGTCTGCGCCACGCCCACTTTTTGCGGCCCGGCGCCCGGTTCGCCATCGGGCACGCCGGTGATGCTCATCAAGCCGCCCATGCCCTGGATCAGGAAGTCGTAGCCGGCGCGCGCCGCGTACGGTCCATCCTGGCCAAAGCCCGTGATCGAGCAGTAGACGAGGCGCGGGTTGAGGGCCAGGAGGCTGGCCGCGTCCAGGCCGTATTGCTTCAAGCCGTCCAATTTGAAATTTTCCAGCAGCACGTCGGCTTCTTGCGCCAGTCGGCGCACCAGGGCTTGCCCTTCAGGGGCCGCCAGGTCGATGCACAAGGAGCGCTTGTTGCGGTTGGCGCACTGGAAATAGGCGGCCTCGGCGGTGTCGCGGCCGTCCGCGTCCTTTACATACGGCGGACCCCACGAGCGCGTGTCGTCGCCGCGGCCCGGCTGTTCGACCTTGACGACGTCGGCACCGAGGTCGGCCAGCAGTTGCCCGGCCCACGGACCGGCCAGCACGCGCGACAGATCCAGCACGCGCAAACCGGTCAGCGGGGCGGGCCGCAGGGTGGAAGCGAGGCCTTCCATTAATTGAAGGCGGCGATGCCGGTGATGGCGCGGCCGATGATCAGCGCGTGCACGTCGTGCGTGCCTTCGTAGGTGTTGACCACTTCCAGGTTGACCAGGTGGCGGATGACGCCGAACTCGTCGGAAATGCCGTTGCCACCCATCATGTCGCGCGCCACGCGGGCGATGTCGAGCGCCTTGCCGCAGCTGTTGCGTTTCATGATCGAGGTGATTTCCACGGCAGGCGAACCTTCATCCTTCATGCGGCCCAGGCGCAGGCAGCCTTGCAAGCCCATGGTGATCTCCGTCAACATGTCGGCCAGTTTCTTTTGCACCAGCTGATTCGCGGCCAGCGGACGGCCGAATTGCTGGCGGTCCATCGTGTACTGGCGTGCCTTCAGGTAGCAGTCTTCGGCCGCGCCCAGCGCGCCCCAGGCGATGCCGTAGCGGGCGCTGTTCAGGCATGTAAACGGGCCTTTCAAGCCGCGCACGTCGGGGAAGGCGTTTTCTTCAGGGCAAAATACTTCATCCATGACGATTTCGCCGGTGATGCTGGTGCGCAAGCCCACCTTGCCGTGGATCTCGGGCGCCGACAGGCCTTTCCAGCCCTTTTCCAGCACGAAGCCGCGGATCGCGCCTTCATCGTCCTTGGCCCAGACGACGAAGACGTCGGCGATGGGACTGTTGGTGATCCACATCTTGGCGCCGGACAGGCTGTAGCCGCCCGCTACCTTGCGCGCGCGGGTGACCATGCTGCCCGGATCGGAGCCGTGGTTCGGCTCCGTCAGGCCGAAGCAGCCGATGTATTCGCCCGTCGCCAGCTTCGGCAGGTATTTCTGTTTCGTTTCCTCGTTGCCGAAGGCATTGATCGGCACCATCACCAGCGACGATTGCACGCTCATCATCGAGCGGTAGCCTGAATCGACGCGTTCGACTTCACGCGCGGCCAGGCCGTAGCATACGTAGTTCAGGCCGGCGCCGCCGTATTCCTCGGGAATGGTGGTGCCCAGCAAGCCCAGTTCGCCCATTTCGCGGAAGATGGCGGCGTCCGTGCGGCCATGGCGGAACGATTCGAGCACGCGCGGCACCAGGCTGCCCTGGCAATAGTCGCGGGCCGCTTCCAGCACGGCGCGTTCGTCGCCCGTCAGTTGTTCTTCCAGCAGCAGGGGGGAATTCCAGTCGAATACGGTTTTGCTCATCACAGGCCTCGCAGGTGAGCGCCGGTGATCGGCGCAAGATTGAATATGGCTCATGGTAGATTTTCAGCCAGCCTTGCGCAAACGATTTTTTCGCACCCAGACATGCGTGCTGCGCATATCTTGCGGCATACTTGAGGCTTCTTTCCAGCCCGCCTCCCCTCATGTCCAGAAAAATTCCCATGCTGCAAGCTTTAAACTGCTTCGAGGCCGCCGCGCGCCACCAGAGCTACACGCATGCGGCGCGCGAACTGTCGCTGACGCAAAGCGCCGTCTCGCGCCAGATTGCATCCCTGGAGAGTTTTCTCGGCGTGCAACTGTTCCAGCGCACGCGCCACGGCGTATTGCTGACTACGGCCGGCGCCTCGTATGCGCGGCAGATCGCCGCCCGCCTGGACGGCCTCGAGCGCGATACGCTCGATACCATGGCGCGCCAGGGCGGCGGCAGTACCTTGCAGCTGGCCTCGGTGCCCACGTTTGCCACGCGCTGGCTGATGCCGCGCCTGGGCAGTCTGGCCACCCGGCATCCCGATATCGTCGTGCATATCGATGCCTATACGAAACCGTTCATGTTTGCCGATACGGAATACGACGCCGCCCTGTATGCGGGCACGCCCGAGCAGCTGGCGCGCTGGCCCGGCACGCGCGCCACCTTGCTGATGCATGAGGAGATCGTGCCCGTCGCCAGTCCACGCCTGCTGTCGGCGCGCACCCATTGGCAGCCGCAGGATATCCTGGCTTTGACGCTATTGCAGCAAAGCACGCGGCCTGGCGCCTGGCGCCAGTGGTTTGACGCCATGCAGGTCGATGGGGAACTGGCGCGCTACGGGGCGCGCTATGAACTGTTTTCCATGCTGGCGATGGCGGCCGTGCAAGGGCAGGGCGTGGTCTTGCTGCCGCGCATGCTGGTCGAGGCGGAGCTGGCGCGCGGCGAGCTGCGCATCGTGTGCGAGCGCCCACTGCGCGGCCAGCGCGCGTATTACCTGATCACGCCCGAGGCTGCACATGAAAAAACGGCAATGCAGCAATTGCGGCTGTGGCTGCAGGACGAGGCGGCCTAGACGACTTTGGCGGTCTCGAAATGGGGATTGTCGATGAAACCGATCTGGTTGCCGAACGGGTCGAGCAATTCCACCGTGCGGATGCCGTCGCCCACGTCCGTGATCGGATGGTGCAAGGTGGCGCCCAGTGCGATGACGCGGTCGACTTCCTGCTCGATGCCTTCCACGCCCCAGTACGTCACGCTGCCCTGCGTGCCCGGTTCGCCGCCCGGCAGCAAGCCCAGCTCGAAGCCGCCGATGGCAAAACCCACATAAAACGGCTGGTCGAAATACGGTGCGGTGCCGAAAACCTGGCTGTACCAGGCCTTGGCCTTGTCCAGGTCCGGGACGGGATAGGTGACGGTGCGTAAGCCCTTGATCATGTTCTGCTCCTGGTGAATAAAGAATGACGTCATCATGCCACCGGCGTGCGCGCGGCGATTGTAAAAATGGAAGGTCTCAATGCCGGCGGTGCATGAACCATGCCTCGGGCGAGCTGTGGGCGAAATCCTGGAAGTCGTGGATCAGGTGCGATTGGTCGAAATAGCCATATTCCAGGGCAATTTGCGCCCAATCCGGCTGCCCGTGCAGATGTTTCAAGCCATGGCTGGCGGCACGGAAACGGCAGATGCGGGCAAACAATTTCGGGCTGATGCCGACCTGCTGGCGAAATTGCAGCGCCAGGTGCTGGCGCGACACGCCCAGCTGCGCGGCCAGGCCATCCACGCGCACCCTGCCTTGCGCGCCCTGGATGGCGGCCAGCGCATGCTCCGTCACGCCGGCCGGGCGCAGGCGCGCTCCCTGGCGCAGGCGCAGCAGCAGAAAATCTTGCAAAATAGCGACTCGCTGCGCATCGGACAATGGCTCGCTCCACAGCGCATCGCCCAGGCGCGCCGCCAGGTCGTGGCCCCACAGCTGCTGCAGATCCGTGCGGCCATCGTTGAGTTCGCACAAGGGCAGCTGGAAGAAGCGCGCCGCCGCGCCCGGCTTGAAACGGGCCGCCACCGTCTGCACCAGGCCATGGCTGACGACGTGTATCGGCGCCGTCATCATGCCGACGGCAAAGCTGGCGTCCTGCTGGTCCTGGCACAGAATATCGATGCAATTGTCCGGCAAGACCTGGTGCGTCAGGGGCGTGGCGCCCGCCTGCGCGCGGCAGGTCCAGACGCAGTCCAGCCAGGGCCGCAGGGCGGGGACGGGGGCAACTTCCTGATAGACGATCATGGCCGGCTTTGATGCAAAGAACAAGATTGCACATATATTACACAGCAATTACGCGGCGGTCCGCCGCATATTTATGCGCTGGCAAAAATATGCGGAAGCGGGCGGGCGCCGTGCCGCGCTATCGGGCGGCGACAACCAGTATAATGCTCGGTTCATATCCACTATTGGCCGCACATCATGCAAGATAAATATAGTCCCGCCGACGTCGAACAAGCCGCCCAATCGCACTGGAAGGCGATCGACGCCTATAAAGCCGTCGAACACGACCCGCGTTTCCCAAAAGGCAAGTATTTCGCTTGCTCGATGCTACCTTACCCTTCGGGCAAGCTGCACATGGGTCACGTGCGCAACTATACGATCAATGATGTGATGTACCGCTACCTGCGCATGAACGGCTATAACGTGCTCATGCCGATGGGCTGGGATGCGTTCGGCATGCCGGCGGAAAACGCGGCCATGGCCAACAACGTGCCGCCCGCGCAATGGACGTATTCGAACATCGCCCACATGAAGCAGCAGATGGAATCGATGGGCCTGGCCATCGACTGGTCGCGCGAGATGACCGCCTGCAAGCCCGAATACTACAAGTGGAACCAGTGGATGTTCCTGAAAATGCTGGAAAAAGGCATCATCTACAAGAAGACCGGTACCGTGAACTGGGACCCGATCGACCAGACCGTGCTGGCCAATGAGCAAGTGGTCGACGGCAAGGGCTGGCGTTCGGGCGCGCTGATCGAAAAGCGCGAAATTCCGATGTACTACGCGCGCATCACCGATTACGCGGAAGAACTGCTGGCCTATGTGGATGACAAGCTGCCGGGCTGGCCCGAGCGCGTGCGCACCATGCAGACCAACTGGATCGGCAAGTCGACGGGCGTGCGCTTCGCCTTCCCGCATGCAATCAAGGATGCCGAAGGCGCCCTGATCGGCGACGGCAAGCTGTATGTATTTACCACGCGTCCGGACACCGTCATGGGCGTGACTTTCTGCGCCGTGGCCGCCGAACATCCGCTGGCCATCCACGCCGCGCAAAGCAATCCTGCGCTGGCCGCCTTCAACGCCGAGTGCAAGCTCGGTTCCGTCATCGAGGCGGACATGGCGACGATGGAGAAGAAGGGCATGCCGACCGGCCTGTTCGTCACCCATCCGCTGACGGGCGCGCAAGTGGAAGTGTGGGTCGGCAACTACGTGCTGATCACCTACGGCGACGGCGCCGTGATGGGCGTGCCGGCGCACGATGAACGCGATTTCGGCTTTGCCAAGAAATACGACCTGCCGATCAAGCAAGTGATCGAAGTCAAGGGCCAGGAATTCTCGACCGACGCATGGCAGGAATCGTATGGCAGCAAGGAGGGCGTCTGCATCGCCTCCGGCAAATACGACGGCCTGCATTTCGCCTCCGCCGTCGACGCGGTGGCCGCCGACCTGGCCGAACTGGGCCTGGGCGAGAAGAAAACCACGTTCCGCCTGCGCGACTGGGGCATTTCGCGCCAGCGCTACTGGGGCACGCCGATCCCGATGATCCATTGCGCCGACTGCGGCGTGGTGCCGGTGCCGGAAAAAGACTTGCCGGTGGTGCTGCCGGAAGACTGCGTGCCGGACGGCACGGGCAATCCGCTGAACAAGTACGAAGCCTTCCTCAAGTGCGACTGCCCGCAGTGCGGCAAGCCGGCGCGCCGCGAGACGGACACCATGGATACCTTCGTCGATTCGTCGTGGTACTACATGCGCTATACCTCGCCTGGCTCGAACGACGCCATGGTCGACGCGCGCAACGATTACTGGATGCCGATGGACCAGTACATCGGCGGCATCGAACACGCCGTCATGCACTTGCTGTACGCGCGCTTCTGGACCAAGATCATGCGCGACTTCGGCCTGGTCAAGTTCGACGAGCCGTTCGTCAACCTGCTGACGCAAGGCATGGTGCTGAACGAAACCTACTTCCGCAAGGATGCGGCGGGCAAGACCACCTGGTTCAACCCGGACGACGTGCGCCTGTCGCTCGATGACAAGGGCCGTCCGCAAAGCGCCATCCTGGTGGCCGATGGCGCGCCGGTGGAAATCGGCGGCACGGAAAAAATGTCGAAGTCGAAGAACAACGGCATCGACCCGCAAGCGCAGATCGAGCAGTATGGCGCCGACACGGCCCGTCTGTTTACCATGTTCGCTTCGCCGCCGGAACAGACGCTGGAATGGTCGGGCAGCGGCGTCGAAGGCGCGAACCGCTTCCTGCGTCGCGTGTGGAACTTCGGCTACGCCCAGTCGGCAGGCATTCAGGCCGCGCTGGCCGCGGCGCCTGCGCCAGCGACGGGCGACGCGCAGAAAAACCTGCGCCGCGAACTGCACAAGCTGCTGCAGCAAGCCGATTACGACTTGAAGCGCATCCAGTACAACACCGTGGTGTCGGCCTGCATGAAGATGCTCAACACGCTGGAATCGGCCAAGCTTGATGACAGCGCGCAGTCGAAGGCCCTGATCGCCGAAGGTTTTTCCATCTTCCTGCGCCTGCTCAATCCTGTCGCGCCGCACATCACCCACGTGCTGTGGCAGGAACTGGGTTACGCCGGCGCGCATGGCGACCTGCTCAACGCGGCCTGGCCGCAAGTCGATCCGGCCGCGCTGGAACAGTCCGAGATCGAGATGATGATCCAGGTGAACGGCAAGCTGCGCGGCTCGATCACGGTGGCCAAGGATGCGGACAAGGCCAGCATCGAAGCGGCCGCGCTGGCGTGCGAGAGTGTGCAGAAGTACGTCGAGACCACGCCGAAGAAGATCATCGTCGTGCCAGGCAAGTTAATCAGCATCGTGGTGTAACTATGACAACCTCCTCTTCCGTATCGCCGTTCGGCGGGCGCGCCTGGCGCGCCATGCTGGCCATCGCCCTGACCATGCTGTTGTCGGCCTGCGGCTTTCACTTGCGTGGCTCGAACGGCAGTTTCATGCTGCCGTTCGCGACGATGAATATCGGCCTGCCCGAGACGTCGCCGCTGGCGATTGACCTGAAGCGCTACATCCGCGCCATCGGCAGCACGGAAGTGGTCGACACCCGGGACGGTGCCGACGCTTTCCTGGAAGTTCTCAGCGATCCGGAGAGGAACCGTACCAAGACCATCCTGTCCCTGAACAGCAACGGCCGCGTGCGCGAGTACCAGCTTGGGTACGCCATCAATTTCCGCGTGCTGGACAAGGCGGGCAACCAGTTGCTGGGACCAACGTCCATCAGCCTGGTGCGTCCCATCACCTTCAACGAATCGCAGGTGCTGGCCAAGGAAACGGAAGAAGCGCAGCTGTACCGCGACATGCGCAACGACATGGTGCAGCAGATCATGCGCCGCCTGGCCGCCATCAAGCCGGTGCTGCCGGCCATGTCGGTGGCGCCAGCGGTGCCCGTGACGCCAGTCGCGCCAGCTCCGCAGCAGTAACGGGGACGCCATGCAATTGCGGATAGACGCGCTCGACGGGCATGTGGCCAAGCCGCTGGCGCAACTGTATGTGATCACCAGCGACGAGCACCTGCTGGCGCTGGAGGCGGCCGACAAAATACGCCGGGCGGCGCGCGCGCAGGGTTATTCCGAACGCGACGTGCTGACGGTGGAGCGCAGCTTCAAATGGGGCGAGCTGCTGGCGGCCAACCAGGAGCTGTCGCTGTTCGGCGACAAGAAGCTGATCGAGCTGCGCATCCCTACCGGCAAGCCGGGCAAGGATGGCGGCGCGGCGCTGCAAAGCTACGCCAAGAATCTCAGTCCCGACAACCTGACCCTGATCACCCTGCCCAAGCTGGACTGGGCCACGCAAAAGGCGGCCTGGGTCGCCAGCCTGCAGCAGGCGGCCGTCTACATCGAGATTCCGAATGTGGAACGGGCGCAGTTGCCGGCGTGGATAGGCCAGCGCCTGGCCGCGCAGGGGCAGAGCGCCGAGCGCGCCAGCATCGACTTCATCGCCGAACGGGTGGAAGGCAATCTGCTGGCGGCGCACCAGGAAATCCAGAAACTGGGTTTGCTGCACGAAGCGGGCAAGCTGACGTATGAACAGGTGCAGGACGCGGTGCTGAACGTGGCCCGCTACGATGTCTTCAAGCTGTCCGAGGCCATGCTGGCCGGCGACCCGGCGCGCCTGGTGCGCATGCTCGAAGGCTTGAAGGGCGAGGGCGAGGCGCTGCCGCTGGTCTTGTGGGCCGTCTCCGAGGAAATCCGCACGCTGTTAAAATTGAAGGCCGGGATGGCGCAGGGACGTCCGCTGGGCGCGCTGCTGAAGGAATACCGCATCTGGGGCCCGCGCGAGCGGATGATGGAGCCGGCCCTGCGGCGCATTTCGCTGCCCGTGCTGGAAGCGGCGCTGCAGCAGGCGGCGCAGGTGGACAAGATGATCAAGGGCCTGCGCGCCAAGGGCTACGCGGGAGACGCCTGGGACGCCATGCTGCAACTGGGCCTGAAAATCGCCCGAGGCTAGGTTTTTACTATATGGATACGAGCATGGATATCACTGAATATATGCAGGACGTGGGCACGCGCGCGCGCATCGCTTCGCGCGCCATGGCGCGTGCCGACAGCGCCACGCGCAACCGCGCCCTGACGTTGATCGCAAAGGCCATCGTGCGCGATGCCGATCTGCTGCGTGCTGCCAACCAGCGCGACCTCGATGCGGCGGCCGCCGCCGGCCTGGCGCCGGCCATGCTCGATCGCCTGACCCTGTCCGACGCGGCCATTGCCACCATGGTCGAAGGCCTGACGCAGATCGTGTCGCTGGCCGATCCTATCGGTGAAATCTCGAACATGAAATTCCGTCCGACGGGCATCCAGGTGGGGCAGATGCGCGTGCCGCTGGGCGTCATCGGCATCATCTATGAAGCGCGTCCGAACGTGACGGTGGATGCGGCCGGCCTGTGCATCAAGAGCGGCAACGCGACGATTTTGCGCGGCGGCTCGGAAGCCATCCATTGCAACCGCGCCCTGGCCAAGCTGGTACAGGAGGGCCTGGCGGGCGCCGGCCTGCCTGCCGATGCGGTACAGGTGGTCGACACCACCGACCGCGCCGCCGTCGGCGCCCTCATCACCATGCCGCAATACGTGGACGTCATCGTGCCGCGCGGCGGCAAGGGCCTGATCGCGCGCCTGATGGAAGAAGCCACGGTGCCGATGATCAAGCACCTCGATGGCATCTGCCACGTCTACATCGACGCCAAGGCCGATATGCAGAAGGCGCTCGACATCGGTTTCAACGCGAAATGCCACCGCTACGGCACCTGCAACACCATGGAAACCCTGCTGGTGGCACGCGCCATCGCACCTGTCGTACTGCCGCAGCTGGCCGAACTGTATCTGACCAAGCAGGTCGAATTGCGCGCCGATCCCGAGGCGCATGCCATCCTGGCCGGCTACCCGCATCTGGTCGCCGCCACCGAGGAAGACTGGCGCACCGAGTACCTGGCGGCGATCCTGGCGGTGAAGGTGGTCGACGGCATCGACGAGGCGATGGATCACATCAGCCAGTATTCGTCGAAGCACACGGAAGCCATCATCACGGAAGACTACAGCGATGCGCTGCGCTTCCTGCGCGAGGTCGATTCCGCCTCCGTGATGGTGAACGCCTCCACGCGTTTCGCCGACGGTTTCGAATATGGCCTGGGCGCCGAGATCGGCATCTCGAATGACAAGCTGCATGCGCGCGGCCCGGTGGGACTGGAAGGTCTGACCTCGCTCAAATACGTGGTCTTCGGCCACGGCGAAGTACGTCAATAATGCTTCTTCGCGGGCCGCCCACGAGGCGGTCCGTTCTCTCACCCTTCGATATCTCTGACACTGGGAACCCCATGCTCTTTCTCTGGACCAAAGCATTCCACATCATCTTCGTCATGTCCTGGTTTGCCGGCCTGTTTTACCTGCCGCGCATTTTCGTCAACCTGGCGATGGAGACGGAAACGGTCGCCACCGAGCGCCTGCTGCTGATGGCGCGCAAGCTGTACCGCTTCATGTCCCTGCTGGCGCTGCCGGCCATGGTGCTGGGCCTGGCGTTGATGTGGATGCTGTACGGCGGGGGCGAAGGCCGCATGAAGATGCCGGGCTGGATGCATGCCAAGCTGACGTTCGTGGTGCTGCTGCTCGGCTATCACCACGCCTGCGGCTCCATTCTGCGCAAGTTCGAAAAAGGCCTCAACAAGCGCAGCCACACCTGGTTCCGCTGGTTTAATGAAGTGCCGGTGGTGATGCTGCTGGCCGTCGTCGTGCTGGTCGTGGTCAAGCCTTTCTAAGGGAGTCGAGATGAGTGCAAGCCAGAACAAGGTTGTCCAGTATTTCTTTGCTCCCCATTCGCCATGGACCTACCTGGGCCATGCGCGCCTGATGGCCATCGCCGCGAAGACCGGCGCGCAGATCGACGTGCGCCCCTTCGACCTGGGCAAGGTCTTCAGCGTTTCGGGTGGCTTGCCGCTGGCCAAGCGCGCGCCCCAGCGCCAGGCGTATCGCCTGAGCGAACTGGCGCGCTGGTCGGCTTTCCTGCAAGTGCCGCTGACCTTGCAGCCGAAGTTTTTCCCCGTCTCGCCGGAAGCGGCGGCCAAGCTGATCATCGCCACGCGCCTGGCGCATGGCGTGGAAGCGTCGCTGAAGCTGGCGCATGCCATCATGCGCGGCCTGTGGGCGGAGGAGCGCAATATCGGCGATGAAGATACCCTGGCGCAGATCGCCCTGGATGAGGGATTCGACGGCCGCCAGCTGCTGAAAACGGCGGAAACGGCCAGCGTGCAGGCGGAATATGACGCCAACACGGAAGCGGCCACCGCCGCCAGCGTCTTCGGCTCGCCGTGGTACATCGTCGATGGCGAAGGCTATTGGGGGCAGGACCGCCTCGATTTTGTCGAGCGGGCGCTGGAAGGACAGTAAGCTGGAAGGACAGCAAAGTAGCAGTAGTTTTTTTACATGGTATTAACGTAGTAAACAGCGTCTGTAATCTAGCGGGCGTTCAACACAATGGAATAAGGGTACACCAACCATGGCTTCATATTTTTGCCCATGCCCGCGCGGCATGGAAGCGGCGCTGGCCGAGGAACTGGGCGAGATCGCCCAGGATAGTTCGACCATGAAGGTCCACAACCAGGTGCCGGGCGGCGTACACTGCTCGGGCGACCTGCTCGATGCCTACCGCATCAACCTGCATTCGCGCATCGCTTCACGCGTGCTGATGCGCATGGCCCATTCCGGCTACAAGACGGAAAACGACATCTATGACCTGACCCTGGCGCAAGCCTGGGAAGACTGGTTCGGCGTGCACCACACGATCCGCGTCGACGTCACGGCCGTCAAATCGCCGCTGCGCAGCCTGGAATTCACCACGCTGAAGATCAAGGATGCGATCTGCGACCGTTTCCGCGACCAGTTCAACGAGCGTCCATCGGTCAATACCAAGACGCCGGACATGCGCATCGTCGGCTTCCTCGACGCGCATACTTTCACCGTCTACCTCGACACGTCGGGCGAAGCGCTGTTCAAGCGCGGCTGGCGCGAGGAGACGGGCGACGCGCCGCTGCGCGAAAACCTGGCCGCCGGCCTGCTGCGCGTGTCGGGCTGGAAGCCGGGCATGGTGCTGTTCGATCCGATGTGCGGTTCCGGCACCATCCTGGCCGAAGCGGCGCAGATGCTGCAAGGGATTCCGCCGGGCGCCTCGCGCCAGTTCGCATTTGAAAATTTCCACGACTTCGATCCGGCGCCGTGGAATGCCATGAAGAACGCCATCAAGGTCAATCCGCTGCCGGCGGAGCCGACGATTTTCGGCAGCGATATTTCGGGCGACATGGTGGCCATGACGCGCCACAACCTGCGTTGCGCCGGCGTGCGCTTCGAGGTGCCGCTGAAACAGATCGAGGCGCAGGAAGTCAAGCCGCCAAGCGACGTGCCGGGCATCATGCTGACCAATCCGCCATACGGCGAACGTATCGGCGTGCGCGGCGACAGCACCATTCCGGAAGACGAACTGTCGACCTCCTTCTATTCGGCCATGGGCACCACCCTGAAGCAGCGTTTTGCCGGCTGGACCGTGTTCCTCTTCACGGCCGACCTGGGCCTGCCCAAGCTGCTGCGCCTGAAGGAAGCGCGCAAGACGCCATTCTTCAACGGCGCGCTGGAATGCCGTTTGTTCCGCTTCGATATGGTCGCGGGCTACAACCGCCGCGAAGAAGCCAAGCCAAAAAATAACTGATCAAACCTGCTGCGCGTCGGGATAGGCAGCCTGTGATGCTCGCCGTACTGGTGTACGGCTGCGCTTCCCGGCCACCTCTCCCTTCCGCTCGCGACGGTTTGATCAGCTATTTTGCAGTCTGTAGACGTTTGTAGTAACGCAGTACCTCGCGCTGTCCGACGCCGGTCCGCGCGCCACTTTGGATCCGCCATGTTTCCCACCCCTCCGGCCAATGTGCCGCCCGATCCGGTCACGCCCGTGCCGCCTCCCACACCGAGCCACATGGCGCCTTTGAGCCGCGGCGCGCTGGCCATGATGCTGGCCGGCCTGTCGATGCTGGGACCACTATCGATCGACACCTATCTGCCCGCGTTCGGCGCGATCCAGGGCTCGCTGCAAGCTTCGCCGCTGGAAGTGCAGCAGTCGCTGACGTTCTACATGCTGGCCTTTGCCGGCATGGTGCTGTGGCATGGCGCGATATCGGATACCTTCGGCCGGCGCAACGTCATCCTCGTGTCGCTGCTGATGTTTGCCATCGGCTCGCTCGGCTGCGCCTCGGCGCACACGGTTCACTATCTGTGGTTCTTCCGCATCATGCAGGGCGTGTCGGCCGGCGCCGGCGTGGTGATCAGCCGCGCCATCATCCGCGACCTGTACGCCGATGCGGCGGCCGCGCGCCTGCTGTCGCTGGTGACGATGATCTTTTCCATCGCCCCGGCCGTGGCGCCCATTTTGGGCGGCTGGATCGTCATCTGGTTCGACTGGCGCTCGATCTTCCTGTTCCTCGCTTTCTACACGGTGATCCTGCTGGCGTTCTGCTACTGGCGCCTGCCCGAAACCCTGCCGGTGGAAAAGCGCCAGCCGTTCAATCCCCGCTTCCTGGCGTCGAGCTACGGCCAGATCCTGCGCTCGCCCCTGTTCCACATCAAGGCCGGCATCGTCGCCCTCAATTTCGCAGGCCTGTTCCTGTTCATCACGGCCGCGCCGGAAATGCTGCCCAAGCAACTGGGCCTGGGGCCGTCGCAATTCGGCTGGCTGTTCATTCCCTGCGTGAGCGGCATTTTCATGGGCGCCGCGGCGGCCAACCGCATCGCCGGCAAGGTGACGTTCGCGCGCCAGATCGGCATCGGCTTTGCCTTCCTGCTGTGCGCGGCCAGCGTCAATGTCGTGTACCACCTGTTCCTGCCGCCCTCGCTGCCATGGTCGGTGCTGCCGCTGTTTTTCTACACCTTCGGCATGTCGCTGGTGGGGCCGGGCGCGACCCTGCTGGCGCTGGACCTGTTCCCGCATATCCGCGGCACGGTCGCCTCGTGCCAGTCGTTCGCCAGCACCATGCTCGGCGCGGTGGTGGCCGGCGTGATCTCGCCCTTGTTGTCCGGCTCCGTGTTGTGGCTGGCCTCCGGGCAGCTGGCGTTTACGGCGCTGGCGCTGGCCCTGTGGCTGATTTCGCGGCGCTTCCGCCACCGTTTGCTAGGTTCCTTCAAGGCATAAGTTTCCACTGCAGAACGCTGGATTTATTTCAACTTAATTTTCTATATTGCAAGTAATATCCGGCGCTTATGATAAGATGACTTTTTTTCCCGGCATCCTCTCAGGCGACATTTTTTGGGTTACAGGAGTGGAGGATTCCTCTGACGTGGCCGCGCTTTGCTGCTGAGCGCGCTTCCTTTTCGAACCGGCAATGCCTGATACGATGCATCAATCTGATCAAGATATACGCAATCGCCTGCTGATTGCCCGTCTGCCGGCCATGCCGCAGATTCTCATCAAGCTGATCGCCCACCTGCAGGCCGACGACGCCGGCATGCCGGAACTGGCCGCCCTGATCGCCAAGGATGCGGGCATGACCAGCAAGATCCTCGGCGTGGCCAACAGCTCGGCGTATCACCGCCAGGGCCGGGTCGTCAGCCTGGAACAGTCGCTCGTCTCGCTGGGCACGGACATGATCAAGACCCTGGTCATCAGCGAATCCGTGTTCCAGACCTTCAGCAGCTTCCCCCATTCCGGCAGCACCGATTTGCGCGCGTTCTGGAAAAGTTCGCTGTCGGCCGCCGTCATGGCGCGTGCGCTGGCCAAGGCCATGGCCTATCCGCATGTCGAGGAAGCGTACCTGGCGGGCCTGCTGCACAATGTGGGCCGCCTGGCCCTGCTGGCCACGGCGCCGAAGGAATACGCGTTCAATTTCACGGCCCGCGACGATGCCGCCCTGTGCGCGGTGGAGCAGCGCACCCTGCAGATCACGCATGCCGAAGCGGGGGCCTGGCTGATCGAACGCTGGCACCTCGATTCCTTCCTGGCCGACAGCGTGCTGTATCACCATGAACCGCTGGCGCGCCTGGAGGCGAGCCATCCCCTGATCCGCATCGTGCGCCTGGCGCACCTGCTGTGCTGCCACGCCGGCGATGCGGAGTCGATCGCGCAGGCGGCGCGCCTGTGCGCGCTGGACGTCGAGGTGCTGGAGACCCTGGCCGGCAGCGTCGCGCGCCAGGTGGAACAGGCCGCGCAGCACCTGGGCATCGACCTGGCCGGCGCCGACGATATCGCCACGCCGCCGGCATTCGCGCCGCCTGCCGTCGATCCGGTGCAGCAGCGCCTGTCCGACGAAGTGCGCAATATGGTGCTGGTGTCCGAAGTGGGCCAGACTTTCGCGCGCCAGCAGGGCGAGACCAGCCTGCTGGAAGCCATCACGCGTTCGGCGCGCATCCTGTTCGACTTCGAGACTACCGTCATCCTGCTGCAAAACCCCACCGGCCATGCGCTGGTGGGCGTGGCGGCGGGAGAACAGCAGCACCGCCTGGCCGGTTTTTCCGTGCCGCTGGCAAAGGGCGGGCCGTTGGCCGCCTCGGCGCTCGAATGCAGCCTGGCCTTTCTGAAAGGCGACATGCCGGGCCTGGGCATCGTCGAGGAGCAGCTGTTCCGCATCCTTGGCACCGACAGCCTGGTCTGCCTGCCGCTGGTGGCGGGCCAGCGCAGCCTGGGCGTGCTGATTGGCGGCGTGGCGGCGTGGCAGATTCCCGCCTGTCAGAAGCGCGAGGGCTTCCTGCGCGCTTTCGGCAACCAGGCCGCGAGCGCGCTGGAAACGGCGATCAGCGCGCGCGGTTTGGCGCGGCGCCAGCTCGATCACGTGGCCGAGGAATACCGCGAAGCGTCGCGCCGCGTGGTGCATGAGGTGAACAACCCGCTGTCGATCATCAAGAACTACCTGAGCGTGCTCGATCACAAGCTCGAGAAGCAGGAGCCGGTGACGGGCGAGATGTCGATCCTGAACGAAGAGATCGACCGCGTCGGGCAGTTGATCAATGGCCTGGCTGACCTGCAGCCGGCGGTAGCCAGCGGCGTCACCGATTGCGCGCGCGTCGTCGACGATGTGCTGCGCCTGTTCCGCGCCACCGATTTCCTGCCGTCGAAAATCGAGGTGGTCACGCGCATGCAGGATGCGCCATGCGAGGTGGAGGCCGATGCCGACATGCTCAAGCAGATCCTGCTCAACCTGCTGAAAAATGCCGTCGAGGCCTTGCCGGACGGCGGCCGCATCGAAGTGGCGAACCGGGGCCATGTCAACCGCGACCGACGCCTGTACCTGGAACTGTGCGTCAGCGACAATGGCGCCGGCCTGGCGCCTGAGGTGCTGGCCAACCTGTTCTCGCCCGTGCGCAGCAGCAAGCCGGGCGCGCATCATGGCCTGGGCTTGTCCATCGTGCACGACCTGGTCACGCGCCTGCATGGCGTGATCGGCTGCCGCAGCGGCAAGGGCGGCACCTCGTTTGAAATCCTGCTGCCCCTGCCGCAGGCCGCCGCCGCTGCCACCGTTTCCGATGCCGTGCCCGCGCTCGGCAATACCGCTCTATCTTCGTAACGCCCATGAATTCCTCCGCCACTCCGCTTGACCTGGAAAATAGCCCGCGCATCCTGCTGGTCGACGACGAGCCCCGGCTGCTCGCCTCCCTGCATGAATTGCTGAAGGACCGTGGCTATCAGCTGTACACGGCCACCTGCGGCAGCGAAGCGCTGGCGCAATTGGCGAAACTGCGCTTCGACCTGATCCTGCTGGACCTGCGCCTGCCCGACATGAGCGGCCATGAAATCATGGACCACATCAACCGGCGCGGCATCGAGGGCGACGTCATCGTCATGAGCGGCGATGTCGGCATCGAGGCGGCCATCGGCGCCCTGAAGCGTGGCGCCTACGATTACCTGCGCAAGCCGTACAGCCGCGAGGAACTGCTCAAGACGGTGGAAAACGCGCTGCAAAAGCGCCGGCTGGCGCTGGAGAACGAACGCATCGCGCTGCAGCTGGAAAACTCGGAAAAGATGTACCGCTACCTGGTCGACAGCTCGCCCGACATCATCTATACGCTGAACCACGAAGGCCGCATCACCTTCATCAACGACCGCGTGCACCAGTTGCTGGGCTTTAGCCGCGAAGAGCTGATCGGCAGCCATTATTCCATCCTCGTGCACGACGAAGACCAGGAGCGGGCGCGCTATGCCTTCAACGAACGTCGCCTCGACGAGCGCGCCTCGCGCAATGTGGAACTGCGCCTGAAGTGCCACAGCGGCAGCGGCAACGACCGCACCTTCAACAATACCCTGATGACGATCCCGCTCAATTCGATCGGCGTGCACAGCCTCGATCACGAAGCGAAAAAGCAGGAATACTTCGGCACCTACGGCGTGGCGCGCGACATCACCGACCGCAAGCGCGCCGAGGAGGTGATCTCCTACCAGGCTTACCACGATATCCTGACGGATCTGCCGAACCGCATGCTGTTCAAGGATCGCCTGGGACTGGCCGTGATCCAGGCGCGCCGCAAGCTGACGGAGCTGGCCGTGATGTTCATCGACCTGGATCGCTTCAAGCTGGTCAACGATACCCTGGGCCACGTGAAGGGCGACGAATTGCTGCAGCAAGTGGCGCTGCGCCTGAAGGATTGCCTGCGCCGCGGCGATACGCTGGCGCGCCAGGGCGGCGATGAATTCACGATCGTGCTGCCGGAATTGCGCGACCGCCAGGATGCGCGCCTGATCGCCGACAAATTCCTCGAATGCCTGCACCAGCCGTTCGACCTTGACGGCAACCAGGTGCATATCTCGGCCTCGATCGGCATCGCCATCTACCCGGGCGACGGCGAGACCATCGACGAACTGCTGCGCCATGCCGACATCGCCATGTACCAGGTCAAGGCGCTGGGCAAGAACGGCCACAGTTTTTATCACGAGTCGATGCTCGACGTGTCGCACCAGAAGATCGCGCTTGAGCAAAGCCTGCGCAAGGCGCTGGAGCTGAACCAGCTGGAAATGTATTACCAGCCGCAGGTGGACGTGACGACGGGCCGCATCGTCGGCGCGGAGGGGTTGATGCGCTGGAACCACCCGCAGCGCGGGCTGCTGACGGCTGGCGAATTCCTGCCGTTCGCGGAAGAAAACGGCCTGATGCTGCCGATCTCGGACTGGATGCTGGGCGCGCTGTGCCGCGACCTGCTGCAATGGAATGCGGCCGGCGGCGAAGCCGTGCGCCTGTCGCTGAACCTGTCGCCGCAATACCTGGACCGGGGCGACTTTTTCGAGAAGATGCGCGGCGCGCTGACGCGCTACGGCATCGCGCCGGAAAAGATCGAAGTGGAAATCACGGAAAACATCTGCATCCGCAATCCGCAGTATGCGATCGAGCAGTTGAACAAGCTGTGCCAGCTGGGCGTGTCGGTGGCCATCGACGATTTCGGCACCGGCTATTCGTCGCTGTCGTACCTGCACCGCTTTCCTATCCACACGATCAAGATCGACCAGTCGTTTGTGAAGGAAATCCACGACGAGCACGGGCATTATCCCGTCATCCTGGCCATCATCTCGATCGCGCGCGGCCTGGGCCTGCACCTGATCGCCGAGGGCGTGGAAACGGAAGGGCAGGCGCGCTACCTGCAAGACAAGGGCTGCACCACGATGCAGGGCTATCTGTATCACCGGCCCATTTCGCTGGGCAGCTTCATCGCCGTGCTGCAGGAGCAGAACCGCCTGATCGCCGATGGCGTGCCGGCGGTGCCGCAGACGCTTGCCGTCGAGGCCTGATCCATGCCGGTCGCCGACGCCCGTTACACGGCCGATTACCTGCGTTTGAAAGGACTGGCCGAGAAGGGCAATGCGAATGCCCAGCACAGCCTGGGCTTCATGCATTTCAATGGCCAGGGCATCGAGCAAAGCTATGCGCTGGCGCTGCACTGGTATGGCCTGGCCGCCGCGCAGGGACTCGAACACGCGCAATACAACCTGGGCGTGATGTGCCAGAAAGGCCAGGGCGTGGCGCAGGATTTTGCGCAGGCCGCGCAGTGGTACCTGAAGGCGGCCGAACAGGGCTACGCGGCGGCGCAGTACAACCTGGGCTGGCTGTATGCCAAGGGCCAGGGCATCGCGCAGGACAGCGGCCAGGCCATGCTGTGGTTCAGCCGCGCGGCCGAACAGGGCGACGCGGGCGCGCAAAACAATCTGGGCATGATGTACGACAACGGCAAGGGCGTGCCGCAGGACTTCGCGCAGGCGATCGCCTGGTACCGCAAGGCGGCCGAGCAGGGATATGCGCGCGCGCAGTTCAACCTCGGCCTGCGCTATGACAATGGGCAGGGCGTGCGGCAGGACCGTCAGCAAGCGACGGCCTGGCTGCGCAAGGCGGCCGAGCAGGGCTATGCGCCGGCCCAGTTCAACCTGGCGCTGCGCTATGAAAATGGCGACGTGCTGCCGCAGGACAGCGGGCAGGCGATCACCTGGTACCGGCGCGCGGCGCAGCAGGGGCACGCCAGTTCGCAGTTCAACCTGGGCCTGATCTACGACAATGGCCAGGGCGTGCCGTGCGATAAACAGGCGGCGCTCGGCTGGTACATCAAGGCGGCGGACCTGGGCCACGCGGCGGCCCAGCATAACCTGGGCCTGCACCACGAACATGGCGCGCACGACTACACCCAGGCGCAGCGGTTTTACCGCCAGGCCGCCGAACAGGGTTTTCCCGCCGCCCAGTATCAGCTGGCGCTGCTGTACGAGCATGGGCAGGGCATGCCGGCCGATGCGCAGGAGGCCGTATTCTGGTACCGCAAGGCGGCCGACCAGGGACATGTGCGGGCCCAGTTCGGCCTGGGCTTGCGCTATGAGCATGGCCAGGGCGTGCCGCAGGATTTATCTCTGGCGCTGGAATGGTACGCTCGCGCCGCCGAGCAGGATTACGCGCCGGCGCAATACCTGCAGGGCGTGCTGCACGACCGCGACGACGGCCCGGCGCCCGACAGCCAGCGGGCCTGTGCCTGTTATTGCCGCGCCGCCGCGCAGGGCCACAGCCTGGCGCAGTTCGCGCTGGGCCTGCGCCATGACAATGGCCAGGACGTGCCGCAGGATTACGCCGCCGCGTGGGAATGGTATGCACTGGCTGCGCACCAGGGTCACGCGCGGGCGCAGATGAATCTGGGCCTGATGGCGGCCAGCGGCCAGGGTGGTCCGGTCGATTTGCAGCAGGCGTATATCTGGCTGTCGATGGCTGCCGCCGCCGGCGTGGCCGGCGCGGAAAAGTCCCTGCGCCAGACGGCGTCGCGCATGCGCGAGACGGACTTGCTCCAGGTACGCCAGCGTATGGCGGTGCTGGCCGACTGATTCAGTCTCTCCCTGGACTGCACCGCTCGAATGCGCGCGGAGGCCACAGGGGGGCTGTGCCGTGCCAGCCGCGCCGGCATGCCTGGCTGTTCCTGTTGCGACAAAAAATGCTGGCATCGCTGCGATTTTGCTATGCTAAGGGTTCAAGAACCATTGGCTTTCAAACAAAGGATGAATATGCGCCCGACCTCTTTTCCCGTCCGCCCCGCCGCCATGGTGTGCGCGCTGGCGCTGTGCTCGTCCATGGCAGGCGCCGCCAGCCCGCTCGCCGCCCTCAGCAACCAGGACGCCAGCAATGGCTTGAAGGCGGCGCTGGAAGCCGGATCGGCCGCCGCCGTCGCCAAGCTGGGCATCGAAAATGGCTTCCTCAACAATGACAAGGTGAAGATCAAGCTTCCGGGCATCCTGGAGCAGGCCAAGCCCTTGCTGAAAATGACGGGCCGCGGCCAGCAGCTGGACGACCTGGTGGTGTCGATGAACCGGGCCGCCGAGTCGGCCGTACCCATGGCCAAGCCCTTGCTGCTCGATGCGGTGAAGTCGATGAGCGTCACCGATGCGAAGAATATCCTGTCCGGCGGCGACACCTCGGTCACGGACTTCTTCCGCCAGAAGACTTCTGCGCCGCTGGCCGTCAAATTCCTGCCGATCGTCAAATCCGTCACGGACCGCTCCGGCCTGGCCAGCAAGTACAACAGCACCATGAGCCAGATCGGCAAGACGGGCCTGGTACCGCAGCAGCAATCGACCGTGGAAGGCTACGTCACCGACCGCGCCCTCGACGGCCTGTATCTGATGATCGGCGAAGAAGAAAAAGCCATCCGCAGCAATCCGCTCGAGTATGGCAGCAAGATCATCGGCAAGGTCTTCGGCAGCCTGAAATAAGAACCACCACCGCGAAGATTTGCTCGCCGCATTCCATTCGGCGTAAAATGCAGGCTTCGCGGGTGTAGCTCAATGGTAGAGCAGAAGCTTCCCAAGCTTACGACGAGGGTTCGATTCCCTTCACCCGCTCCAGTCAAAAACGGCGAAAAACCTGTTTTTGCTGCTCCACAAAGCCGCCGTCGCTCCACAAAATCGTGTTAAATGTACTAGCACACGCCTAATCTGGCACTGACTGTCTGATAAAGTAGAGTTCTTCTGAGGGCTGGAGGGCTGGAAGCATGACACAAGAAAAAAGGATACCCTAGCTTGATGTATGAGAATTTTTTGGAATCGGAGAGCTGTAAATGAAGGCTGTTGAGCTTTTTGCAGGCGCTGGCGGACTTGCCATGGGCGTCAGTCTAGCGGGCTTTAAGCCACTGGCAGTGGTCGAATGGGATAAGTGGGCTTGTGATACGGTGCGTGACAATCAAGCTAGCGGGTATCCGCTTATCGCAGATTGGCCCTTGCACGAAGGAGATGTGCGTCACTTCGACTGGTCTGGCATTAGCGAGTCGGTTGATCTGGTCGCAGGCGGCCCTCCTTGCCAGCCATTTTCTATGGGGGGCAAGCACAAAGCCAATGATGATAGTCGCGACATGTTCCCGGCAACGGTCGATATTATTCGTCGCCTTCGTCCGAAGGCATTCATTGTTGAGAATGTCAAGGGACTGACGCGCTCGACGTTTGCAAATTACTATCAATATATTCTTCTTCAGCTAGAATTTCCCGAGCTTCCTTCGCGGAAGAACGAAGAATGGTTCGATCATTTTCTTAGACTGCAAGCGCAGCGTTCAAGTGGCGGTCAACGCGGGAAAAAGCTGACTTACAACGTCACTGCAACGTTGGTGAACGCTGCGAACTACGGTATCCCACAGAAGCGTGAACGGGTCTTTATCATAGGCTTTCGGTCTGACCTGAACATTGAATGGAGCTTCCCACGGCCGACTCATAGCTATGACCGGCTGTTGCATGATCAATGGGTTACTGGGGACTACTGGAAGCGGCATGATGTTCCTGCCGCTAAGCGTCCTACGATGCCGGCAGCGTTAGCTGCACGGGTGAAGAAACTTGCGGCCAAAAATGATCTGCCAGCCTCGCTCCCTTGGCGAACAGTGAGAGATGCCATTGTTGGTTTGCCTGACCCACAGACGGCAGCAGGTAAGAAGATTGCGAATCACAAATTTCAGCCAGGTGCAAAAGTTTACCCTGGCCATACTGGTAGCCCGTTGGATTTGCCTGCGAAGACCCTCAAGGCAGGAGACCATGGCGTTCCTGGTGGTGAAAATATGTTAGTCAATCTTGATGGAAGCGTACGATATTTCACTATCCGTGAATCGGCTCGAATCCAAACGTTTCCCGATGGCTTTCATTTTCACGGTTCGTGGTCCGAGACGATGCGCCAATTGGGCAATGCTGTGCCAGTGGCTCTTGGTCACGTTGTTGCCCGTAGTGTTGCAGAAAAATTGATTCGTAATGAAATGAAGCACTTGGCAGAGCAAATGGTACAGATGAAGGGCGTGGCATGAGTAAGGGCAACATCATTCCTTTTAATCCCCTCGACAAAAAAAATCTCGGCGCTAGTGTCGCTGAGGCAATGCTAGAACAGAACGCTCTTCCTTTAGCAAAACTGACATCTTTTGTTGGCGTGGGTATCTACGCAATTTATTACATGGGGGACTTTCCCGCGTATGCGGCTTTATCTGCACGCAACTGTGACGGAGTGTATACAGCACCTATTTATGTTGGTAAGGCTGTACCGGCAGGGGCGAGGAAGGGTGGAGGAGTCGGTGAGATCGGAAGCACCGCGCTTTATAAACGCTTACGTGAACATGCCGAGAGTATCGGTGCTGCGAGCAATCTTCGTATAGAGGACTTTTTTTGTCGCTTCTTAGTTGTTGATGACATTTGGATTCCACTGGGTGAGTCTCTTTTGATTGCGAAGTTTACTCCCGTGTGGAATGTACTCGTAGACGGTTTTGGCAACCATAATCCTGGTAGTGGTAGGCTCAAAGGGCTATGTCCCAAATGGGATGTGTTACATCCTGGTCGTGCCTGGGCTCCATTATTGCAGTCTCGGAAGGAGACTCCGGAGCAAATTAGCGGGGAGATTGAGGACTATTTCCGTTCGATCGCTTTCCCTGCGAGCCACCATATACTAGCCCCATCGCAACAGCCAACCAACACATCCCTGTTTTAAGCTCTAGTTCGATCATCGAGTGTCCTTTCCCAAGGACACTCGTTTACTGCATTAATCCTATCTCGTTGGTGCCACAATTTTTCCCCTTCGAAGGTAATGGCGTTGTGTCGTCTTCACGCTATCATGTCCCAAAAGATCGCTGGCTGCTTGGTCGCCACGATCATCCGAAGTATCGTCGGCCGCCTTCGCGCGCAGGTCGTAAAACCAAAATGCCATGATGTCCTGAGCCAGCTCGGGCATATGCTTGGCCGCTCGCTTTTTTGCTGTGTCAAAGTGTGTGCGAAGCGCTGGCGCAGTCAGGCGTTTGCCGTGAATATTGGTCAGTAGCGCGCCCGTCACGACCTTGTGCGTTGCTTTGCGCGCCCGGATGCGGTCCATCAGCTTGGCCAGCTCTCCAGTGATAGTGATGCGCAGCGGCTGCTTGGTTTTTTCTTGTGTAATGATCAGGTGCCCGTCGATTATGTCTTGTTCAGTCATGCGCAGCGCATCAGCCGGACGCTGGCCAGTCAGGTATGCCAAGTCCATCGCATCCCGTAGCGGCGCGCTGCCTTGCATGCGTACAGCGGAGAACACGGCATCCGTAATGTAGACGGTTCGCTTCGCCAGTGAATGTCCCTGGATGCCCTCGCAAGGGTTCGGCAGACTCGTATAGCCCCAGCCGCGCGCATGGTTCCACATTGTTGAAAATACCCGTTTGCAACGGTTGGCGGTGGTTGGCTTGTCGGCGTGGTCGTCTAAGAACTGTCGAATATGCATTGGCTTGATCTGGTCCAGCGGCGCCCCGGAAAAGGCAGCCAGCAGGTGTTTGATGTCAGACCGATACATGCGCGCTGAACTGGTGGCGAGTTTTGGAACCGCTTCAACCAGGTAGCGCATTTCGACATCGGAGAATGTCGCGTTGGCAGTAAGCTCCACTACGATGTTCAGCTCAGCATATTTTTTCAAGGCCAGGATGAAGTCGGGCCCAAGGGGGATTTCCTTGCGCGGCTTATCTTTCGTGTACATGTAGTAATACACCCTGCCGCTGCGCTGGGTGCGCGGGTGCATGTTTGGTGGCATGTTCAAGTTACGCGTGTTTCGTCGACCCATTTTTATTAATCCTTGGCATTACCCATGTTTTTTCCCTTGGCGCTTCCTTGCGCCCCTCTACTGCAGCAACCGTAACAACTGGCCGCCCGATGGCATTTACCCAGAAGGGGAGGCCCATCTTCCGCAGTGCCTCAATTTGCTTCGTTTTCATCTTCCGGCCGGTCAGGGCGCAAATATCGTCCATCGAGAGGAAGGCAGAATTTGCGGTGATGTGGTTTGTCATACCGCATCCCTAAATCAATGCGGGAGCAATCGCCGCCAATGGCACGGCACGGAACATGCCGGCCCACTGGTGATCCAGTTGTACCCAGGCGTGTAGCTCACCATTGCCCACGTCTCGGCGCAGATCGCTGACGGTGCCTGCCAGCTGGCCCTCATCGCTGTCGAACGTTACGCGGGCGCCGCGAGTCACTTGCGGCGACGAGATGGTCAGGTTGTTCAGCATTGCAGGCTTCCTTTCAATTTTTGGGCGTACAGAATATTCAAGGTGACGTCGATTTGACGGATGTCTGCATGCGCGGCAGAAACATCTGCCTGGCACACGCCTGTTTTCCGGATCCCACACATGTGAGTAAGCATTTGCTCTATGAGTCCCTCCTTGCGTTCGAGAGCTATATGCCGCTTCTTGTGCAATATCCGCAGTTCGTTGGCGATCCGCGCCTGGTAGCCCTCGTCGGTATTGATAGTCACACGGTCGCCCAGGGCGATTTGCCGCAGCGAATTGGTCAGGTTGGTCAGCATTGCGGTACTCCTTTCAATTTGGCAGAAACGCCGCATACGCCGTAGCGGTCGATGGCGTTCAGAATCACGTCGCCGCAGCAAGCGGCAATCGCGGCATAGTCAAAGCGTTCGGTTAGCGTGCGAACGATCACGGCATAGGTGCTCATGTGCCATTTCCTTCATAGGGTGGGTTGTCGGGGACGATCAGCCGAGGATAGGGGCAGGCGTTGACGGCCGCCCAGGCGGCAATGACTGCTGTTTTTGCCTCATCGGAAAGGTTCGGCGCGGGTGCCGCCGGCGGCGTGGCCGGGGCAGCGCCAACGGGGTGCGTACAGTTATTTACACGAGTCCGAGGAACGGCAACCCCGACAGCCACCGCGCGCCCGCCTGTGGCCTGTACCGGCGTCCACGTATGGCGCACGGACTTGAAGACCACGCCAATCAGATCGCTGCAGCGCACGCCGTAGGGCGTGATGCGTTGGGTTTCACCATAGCGACCGATGACGTTTTTTTCGTCCTTGGCCAGGGTGACGACCAGTTCCTTGCGCGGCACCAGGGCGCCGCCTTGGGCGCGCAGGTATTCGGCCCAGCAGGCGCGCTTTTCGCCGTCGATCTTTTGCACGGCATCCCAGGCGCGCCGCATGGCGGCCGGCGCTTCAGTGAGCATGCTTTCCTCGATGCGGCGCAGTTCGCGCCACACGGTGACGGGCGCGCCGCCCCATTGCTGGAATTGGCGGATGCCCCAGCACGCGGCCCAGGACTCGACGCGCGCCGATGGCGTCAGCTCGACATCGCCTTCGGTGTCGGCCGTGACGACATAGCCTTCCTTGGTTTTGTGGTCGGCTACGCCGTCGATGTTCTTGGCCACGTACTTGGCGATGTAGCCGGCGGCGCTGCCCTTGGCCCAGTCGATGCGTTTCACGTCCAGGCGGCGCGCGAAGGCGCCCGGTTCGCCACGGTCCACGCGCCAGGCGTAGCGCTTCATGATGCGGATGGCACGGCCGGCCACGTCCCGCAGGTGAGCCGTCTTGTATTTCGCGGTGGGGCGCACGAACAGCAGCAGATGCCAGTGCGGGCAGCCGTCGTGATGCGGCTCGGCGATGCGAAAGCCGTACAGGCCAATGCCACGGCGCGCCAGCGCGGAGCGGCACAGCGATGTCATCTTGCCCAGGTAGGCATTCGCCTCGCGCGGCGTGGAGCCGTCGAACTTGTCGTTTGCCTTGCCGCTGTGCTGCATGGCGTGGAAGCGCGATGGGCACGTCCAGGTGATGAAAATGCCCTGGTCGCCGCATTCGCGGGCGATCTGTTCAAAGCCGTTGATGCGCAACATTAGTTCGCCGCGTCGGATGGCTTTATTCGACGTCGTTTTCTCGGCCAGCTCGGCGATGCTGAATTGCTGGCCATTCTCGTTCTGCACCAGAGTGGCCGCCAGCGCTGCCGCATTGCGGCGGTTCTGCGCAAGGCGCGACAGCACGGTGTCATTGCTGGCGTAGGGCTCGCCGCTGTACTTCACATAGCCCAGGCGGATATTGCCCGCCTCAAAGGCGCGCTTGACGCGCTTGCGCAGTTGGCGGCGCCACCAGCGGGCGTCCACCAGGCGGGCGATGGTGTCGGTCAGTGCGTCGAACTCGGGCAGCTCGATGCCATACGAGGCGCATTCGTCTTCCATGATCTGCAGGGCGTGCGTGTCAGACACGGCCATCCACAGCATTTTGGTGACGCCGGCCGCCGCGCGCTCGGCGGTGGCCACGATGTCGGCGTCGCTTTGCGACAGGTCTACGCCGGCCGGCACGTACTGTTCGGCGAACTCGCGCACAAAGCTGGTGGCGATGGATTCATAGACCTTGTACCAGGACGACCAGGCCATCTTGGCCATGGCGGCCGTGATGATGCGGTTGCGCCACTTGAACGGGATGCGGGCTAGCTCGGGCGCGAACTGGGCGGATCGCAAGAAGGCTTCGTGACGCTGCGGGGCAGACAGCAGGATTTGTTTAGATTGCATTCAACAGTCTTTCGTACACACGGATAGCGGCAGAGGTGGCGGCGCGCAGCTCGATGCGCTCTTCCTCGGTAAATGAATGGATGGGCGATTCCCAGCGGTCGGCGTCCATGCCGGCGGCGATCAGCACGGAACGGCGCGCGCCGCGCGGCGACAATCCCCACGCCTGGGCGATGAAGGGCGCCAGGTTGCGCGGCTTGATGCTGCGCAGCTGAGCCTTGGCTTCGGCGATGGCGGCCAGCGCATGCCCGGCACCTGGCGGCGTCGGCATGTCCTTGTCGCGTGCAGCCAGGATCTCGGCGGCAGGCTGGAAGGACAGGTGATTGTCGATAAGGGACGCCGGCATGGTTCAGTCCTTGATGGCGCCGATGGCCCGCAAAACGTCAGGGGTAATGACGATCAGGACCGACAGCAGCCAGATGCCGCAGATTTTGGCCAGGCGCAGCATCAGCGTGCTCCTGCCTTGAGAAAATGCTCTGCCCAGTACGGGAGCGTGTGCGATGCGCCGCAGCAGTGCCGGGAACTCGCTTCAGTGGCGAAAAGGTAGTTCAACTCGATGGGCAGCTTGCCGACCAGGGCGCGCTGCTTGGCTGGCGCGAAAAAACCGTCACGCTCCAGTGCCTGCGCATCGCTGACGATGAAGGTCAGATTGGCAGCGCCGTAGGCGTGATAGGTCTTGGCAATCTCGCGGATATAAGCGGACAGCGCCTCGATGTCGGCGCCAGTGCAGGGTTGCAGCAGGAAGCAGGTCGGCGCCACCGGCACTAGGCACTTTTGCATGGCTGGGCGGGGCGCGCCCGGCGCCGTGGAATAGTCGGCATGACTGATGGCATACGGCGTGTTTTCCATCGGTTTTCCTTATTTCAGGTTGAACGAATCCCGCACGCTCAAAAGGGAGCGCTGCAGGGCACAGCAAAATAGGGGGAGTTACGGCGGCCGGGCTACGGCGGCGCGAGGATCGGGATATTCATCAGCAGCCCGCCGTTAGGTCCAGGGCCAGCTGGCTGGTGGCCGCAGTACGTGCATGCTGGGACATCGGGATGCGGATATCCGGCTTGGGCATGGCGGACAGCGAGAGGGTGCGCAATACTTCCAGGCCTGCCACGAAGGAGTGCCCGCAATCGGGGTTCTGGCACATGTAGGTGATTTCCTTGAACATGGCGGACATCGTGCGGCTTTTGACGGCGCGGACGGTGTATTCGCAATGCGGGCAGGGCAGGCCGATGACTCTCATTTGTTCTTTCTTTTCACTTGATACAGGGCACGGCCTCGGCCGCTCATCTTGCGAATCCCGATTCGTACGTTATCCTTAATCAACCACTCGATAGTCTGGTCGATGGTGTCCAAGCCCTGCTGTATTCGGACACGTTCAAACGTGTCTTGGTCTTCATCGCATGTTTCTACAGGTACGGAACGGTCGGGCATATTTTCGGCTGCTCAAAAGTTGCTGATTGGTGACTTCATTTAGGCAGCAATGCTGGGTAAGGTGACACTGTTGTCGTCGCCAAGCACTATTGCCGCCTGGCGAAGCGCGAGCTGCCGCAGAAACGGCGCCAATTCATCGCCCTGATAATTGGCGATGGCGGCCAGGACGTCATACTCATATTCGTCAAGTCGTACCATGACACGGTTGTTACGGACGCGTTTTGGATCGGGATACATGGGCCTGCTCCTGTGCTGTTAAGCGTGATGGACAAGGGAGAATTGTTCGAGTTCGGCCTCGTAAGACTGCAGGCCACGTAGCAGCATCAGGCGCATAAAAGATGCGCGTGAACGGGAGTCTTGCTGTGCGAATTTTTCCACGCGTTCGATCTCAGGAGGGAGCAAGCGAATCGGGATTGGCTGCGAAAGTGGGTTCTTTGGCTGCCGCGTGACTGGGGCGGTAGATGTCATAGGATATGATTTGTATACGTCACATGGTAATGACGTAAATATAGTGGACAAACGTCCACATGTCAACGTAAAAGAGTGGTCATATGTCTTATTTTAAGGATCGTTTGCGCGCTGAGCGTAAACGACTAGGGCTTAGTCAGGAAAAATTTGCTGCGATAGCAGGGGTGACCAAGGACACTCAATTAAATTACGAGAGTGGTGCGCGTAAGCCAGACTCCGATTACTTAATCGCTGTTTGCAGTGCTGGCGTCGATTCACATTATTTATTGCATGGCACACCATCCGGCGCGGATTTATCCGAGGAAGAGGGCGAGCTATTGCGTGGTTTCCGCAGCCTGGATCTGCGCGGTAAGCTGCGATTGCTTGGCATGGTTGAGGGAATGTCTGATGCCCCATCAGTCGCTATGCCGAAGACTGCCGAAAGGCAGACGCAACTAATTGTCCACGGCAAAGTTGGTCAGCAGATTCACGGGGATATTACGGCCCCACAAACGATCAACATGGGCCGTAAAAAAAAATGACCAGCGGAAATCGCGGCGGACTAGGGGCGCGCCGCCAAAGTGGGCGCCTCGATGGCCAGTCGTGGCATTTTTTGCACTGACTTTAGCATGCTGCTGGCCGATATTTAAATGTGAATTGATGGCTACGACAACTGGCGAGAGTGTTAAGAATTCATGTTTTTTTGACGGGAAGGCTTACACGGTTGGTATTGTCATCGAGACGGCGCAGGGTATCAGATGTGAATGTGCTCCTGCTGCCACTGATGGTTTTCCAGCATGGGTGAGCGGTAGCTGGAGCTAGTTACTGTACAGCTAGACGCTGGCTTGAAGAGTGGCTTCATGGCTGATAGCAGTGTCCGTTATCGGCCAATTGCAGACGCTCACGAATCTCTCCTCAATATGAACAACCGTGTGCGCTATTTAATTGTTGACGGAAATCTCTCAGGAACCGGTGTCCGTAACGCCGTCGAGGGTGGCTGGCTGACGGCACCTGCACTAGGCATTTCAGAACGTCTAGTCGATGAAATTTCCGAGTGGCAGAAACGATATGAGTTGGCTCACTTTCGGACATTTACAGACTTGAACGAAGTTGATAAATTAGACACGGATGGATTAGTCCTGTGTCAAAAACTAGCTGAGGAGTTAACTCAAGCAAAGGTGCAGTATTTTTCTAGCGCTAGGATGCAGTTGATAATTCCTTGATTGCCTGTATACGGCCAGAAGCGGTCGTATAGCAACATTCATTTTTTGACCTGGCTACTCAATCATCTAGAGGTAGAAATGGCATCTTTACTACATGAGGTTTGGGAGGAGGAAGATGGAATAACGGTTTGTATTGCTAACGGGAGTCGGCCGGAATTTATGACGGCTGATGCTCGATTTATTGCAACGTTTGAAGCATCTTCCTGGACAGAAGCAATGACAAAGTATTATGAAATGTACGATTTGGGAGTTTACAAGCCCTTCGATTCATCCTCAGAGCCTTACTCCGAAGAGTCGAAAGCTCGCCAAATCGATCAGTTAAAAACGCGTCAAATACGACTGACTTAAGTTAATCTTGGACATGTCGGTTACGTCTGCTTCGGGGTGTAACCTGCCAACGACGGCAACCGGCCAGGAGCAGACCTACCCCTTCACAAATGTTGAGAATGACAAATGACGTACCGCCCGGCATCTGATCCAAAAATTCATGAGCTTGTATCCGCTCTGTACACGGAAAGATGGACGAGTTCGGCCAGCAAGATTGAACAACTGGTGGCAATTTCCGACGCTTGGAAAATCTGCGAGCTTCTCACTTCCAGTGAAGGATGGAGGGAGCGGGTCGTCGCAGCGAAAATTATTGCTGCATTCGATTTCGTTGATCTCATCACACCCTTGATCAGTACATTCATCGGCCGTGCCGAGTCGAACACCCTTCACTCCTTCGTCAAGCTGATCATTACTACTGCAATGCCGGACACCAAGCACAAACTCCTTGAGGAGCTTCGTGCTTGCTGTCCCGATACATCGTATGGCAGACACATGATCAAGGTGATTGACGATGCTTCCGATGCAGTTTAGAACTTTGCAGCTACCAAGCTTTGTCGCAAGATCGAACGGCCGCTTCGGGGCGAAAGCAGCCGCTGAGCGGACGTAAATTGTGCACGCTCATGCCGCTTCCACACCAGCTACTGCTTGCGTAGGTCGCCAAGGTTCCTCACTGTTTTCGCGGATGATGTCCCGTACCTCCTCAATTTGCTTCCACGCATGCAGTGCCCGCTCGTTTTCGCCGCCTGCGACGCCGTTAACTGTGTCTAATGCTTGGTTGTTTGACGATTGGCGTGCGGCCAGAAAAATGTAAGGTAGATATGCCTGGGGCATTTGGCGGCATGAGAGTTTTTTATAAAATCCTGTCAGTTTTTCAAAATCATAAAATAGTCAAGGGTTTCTGAATAAGATTGATCTGTACAGGTATTACGCCCTCTAAATAAAACGCTTTTTCCTGAGGCGAAAGCAACCAAGAGTCCGGCATAATATTCTTTGGCGTGAGGACGTGTCAGCGAAAAAGATAAATAATCGCCATTTTTGCCATGGCAAGCGGGGGCGCCGGGAACGCCTCCAACGGGAAAAACATAAACCAGTGCGCCGTCTCCATAAATTAGAATTTTTTCTATTGGCGCTGAAAATTCCGTCGCGTGGCAGAAATTGCTGGCAAAGAAGAAGAGAAAAACTGAAAAGAATACTTTGTGGAGTTGCATTTTTTATACCTCATTGAAATTGATGAAAATTAGATATGATTAGCATCACGTATTTGTCGTTAGAAATTTTTCATACCTGTGACTTGAAAAAATGTATTTTTAAATAAATTAAAAATACATAATTTTTCTGCTGCACTTATCTTATTAGAAATAACTGTATGTACTTTTACCTTTAAAATTCTCCATAATTAGACGGTTTTCTGTTCACTAAGTGCGTTGGCAATACTTTCCTGGCTTGCCAAGCTAAGAATCCGCAACCCGATTTCCATCGACTTTCTTCGGTCGCTAATGCCACATAATTGGTTATGTATATGGTGCGGGATTGACGTTTCTCTTAGTCTGTTGCTCATCAATCTTTACCTTTCTGACTGTCGTTCAGATTGATCTTCATAATAAATCATTTCGCGCTTTCTTATAGCACTTATCTATCGCTTCACATTCTGGGTTTCAACGTTCGTCGCTGTTCTCGCTGATAATGTCTCGCACTTCCTCAATATGCTTCCACGCGTGCAGCACAGCCCGCTTCGCGGCCTGCTTGCTTTTGTAAACGTGCTCCAGCGTCTTGAGCGTGCCCGTCGCCCCGGCCTGTTCCTGTCCCGCTTTTTTCTTCTTCGCCGCCACGTCCTTCCACTTGGCCACCACGCCCGTGACGCCTTCGTCCGGGTCTTTCTCGTCCTCGCGCTCAGCCTCGACCGCTTCCGTTTTCGTTTCAAACTCCACGCGGGTGGTAAAGCCGCTGCCGCCCAGGCTGTGCGTGACCTTGACCGATAGCCAGTCGGTGGCGTCGATCTCGGGCTTGAAGCCTTGCACCGTCACAGGCGATTGCGGGAATACGGCCGGGTTGCCCAGGGCCAGGCTCATTTCAAAGGTGGCCAGGCCGCGCAGGATGCGCTGCCATTCGGCCACGGCCGCCGCGCGCGCGTCGGTTTCGTTGGCAAAGGTGGTACGCAGGCGCTTGCTTTTGCCGGGCACGCCGGCCACCACACTGCGGCGGTGAACGATGCAAGGCTCATGTCAAAGGCCCCCCGATGTTCGCCTAGCTTGTTACTGTAAAGATACTTGCGCTGAAACTCCGCTGCGAATAGGGTAGATTGGCGTCGCTTAAATGCTCACTTTGAGCAAAACGGAAACTCTCGAGGCGGCTAAACGCTTGTGTCGCTTTTTATGCGCCCAGCCACTGTTATTGCCCATGACCGAATAACGTCCTACCGTACTGACGCACCAGTCTTGTTGCTTATTGTTAGGAGCACGAAAATGAGTAGATTTTCTGATACGGTTCGCTTTTTCCTTGATTCCAAAACCCACCAATGCCTTTTGCTTGGAGATAGCAAGCATGGCAAGAAAAGTCTAAAGTCATTGGCAGTCGCCGTCCCCGAGTTGTCGCTGGATCTGCATTTTTACAAAGTGCTTATTCTTGTTGAAGGAGCAAGGAGCGGCGAGATTCATGCAGACGATCACCATGATTTCATGGTACTCAAGGAAAATGGGGCGGAAATAAGAGGGTGTGAAACCGATCAAAGCTTGAGCGCGGAGAGCGAAATAAATGCACTTGAGGTTAGGAGGGCTGAATTGGGGGCGAAATTGGAGCATCTTTCCGCTGAGGAGAACGAGCACTGCAAAAATTTGCTAGAGCAACGCATCGTGAATGCCAATGAGTCGTGGGAACGACAGATAGTGGAAGCATGCATGAGATCCGGGGAAAAAGTTATTTTGTGTTGCGGAACCAGTCACCTCCCCCAATTCGCTGGTAGGTCATGCGTTGATGTCGGATTGATCGCTAGGTTGCAAAAAAACATACGTGCTTTGGGTTTCGCGGTTGAAAATTCCAACAATAACGATGACAAATATGAACCGGAGAAGGGGATAAGTGCATTTGGAAGAATCACTGCCATCGGTCATCACGTAGAATTGCGGACGGTTCAAGCGCCTTTGCGCAGATCCAAAGGTTGGT
Source organism: Janthinobacterium sp. SUN118 (assembly GCF_030397695.1). Classification (NCBI taxonomy): domain Bacteria; kingdom Pseudomonadati; phylum Pseudomonadota; class Betaproteobacteria; order Burkholderiales; family Oxalobacteraceae; genus Janthinobacterium; species Janthinobacterium sp. SUN118. The sequence continues at coordinate 164,132 of NZ_JAPUBV010000001.1, forward strand.
CGTGTTTGATGACCCTATGTAATATTTTCAGGTGCGGCAAAAGACGTTCAGCCTAATCTAGGCATTTAGATTAAAGCGTTGCGGCCATCGCTTGAATCTGCTGGCAAAAGTAGCCGATGAGGGGGGATGGTATACGTTCATGCTGAGTCTGCACCAGCTACCGCATGCGAAGGTTTCAAGTTTCCTCGCTGTTCTCTCGGATGATGTCCCGCACCTCCTCAATATTCTTCCAAGCCTGCAGGGCCGCCCGCTTTGCAGCCTGCCGGCTCTTGTAAAGATGCTCCAGCGTCTTGAGCGTGCCCTTGGCGCCTGCCTGTTCCTGCCCCGCCTTTTTCTTTTTCGCCGCCACGTCCTTCCACCTTGCCTCGACGCCCGTGATGCCTTCGTCCGGGTCTTTCTCTTCCTCGCGTTCGGCCTCGACCGCTTCCGTTTTCGTTTCAAATTCCACGCGCGTGGTAAAGCCGCTGCCGCCCAGGCTGTGCGTGACCTTGACCGATAGCCAGTCGGTGGCGTCGATCTCGGGCTTGAACCCTCGCACGGTGACGGGTGATTGCGGGAACACGGCCGGGTTGCCCAGGGCCAGGCTCATTTCAAAGGTGGCCAGGCCGCGCAGGATACGCTGCCATTCGGCGACGGCCGCCGCGCGCGCGTCCGTTTCGTTGGCAAAGGTGGTACGCAGGCGCTTGCTGTTGCCGGGCACGCCGGCCACCACGCTGCGGCGGCGCGCGTAGCGTTCGTCGTGCCAGAAGGCGCGCACGCCCGTGTAGGCGTCGCTTTCGGCGCTGTGGTAGCGGTGGCCGTCGCCCAGGGCGCGCGTGATGGGGATGACGGGCAGCGTCTTGCCGCTGGCGGTGCGGCTCTGGTTGATGGGGATGAAGAGCAAGGTGTCGTTCTTGACGGTGGCCACCGCGTCGTATTTCCTGCCCAGCCGACGCAGGAAGGCCGCATCGCTTTCGTGCGTCTGGTCGATGTGCTCGACGGCGGTATCGCGCAGGCGCGCCGACACGCCCGACGCCAGCTCGTTGCGGAAGGCGATGGCCTCGATGATGGCGCCCAATGTGGTCTTGTGGAAACTGTGTTCCTGCTGCTGCTTAAACGTGTCGATCAGGTTGGCCGACCTGGCGCGCAGGGTGATGGTGTCGGGCGCGCCGCTGTGCTCCACCTCGTCGACTGTGAAATTGCCCATGTCCACCAGGCCGGTGGCTTGCCAGCCCAGCGCCAGGGTGATCTGCGCACCGCGTGGCGGCAGGGCCAGCTTGCCGTCGCTGTCATCCAGGGAAATGTCGAGCTGGTCGCTCTCGTCGCCACGGCACAGAGTGAGGGTGAGATTAATCAGCCGCGGCGAGACGATGGCCGTCAAATCCTTGTCCTCGATGCTGACCTTGAAGGCGGGGATGTGCTCGCTCATTTGAACTTGTCCGCTGCGCTGCCGATGGCGCCGCTGATGCTGCCGCCGATCTTGTCTTTCATTTCGCTGACCACCCCACCATATTTCGAGGTGATGCCGCCGACCACATTGCCCACCACGCTGCCCACGGCATTCTTGGTCGCGCCGGCGATGCTACTGGTCATGCCGTCGATGCTGAGCATGTTTTTCAGGTCGCCGATATCGCCCAGGCCGACCATGGCCAGCACACCGTCGTCGTCGCGCTTGAGCGCAATCGAGAACTCGACGCGCCGTGCGCCGCCGCTGCCGTCCAGGATGCTGCGCCCCTCCGTCATGCTGGTGATGCGGTACGATCCAAGAATGCGGCCCGTGCCCTGGATCAGTATCCACGATTTACCGGTGTCGGCCATCATGCGCAGCGCATCGAGCGAGTACAGGGAACCGGTCAGTTCCGGCGCCACCCAGCCCGACAGGGTAATGGTGTCGTCGCCTGGCCCCACGTACTGGTGCGCGTCGCGCAGGCCCACGCGCGCCGTGCTGGCGTGCTTCCATTCCGTTTGCCGCTGCAGCTCGTGATAGGCCAGGGTCGGCAGGCTGAAAACGAACATTCCTAAAATCATCATCATGGTGGTTATTCCTTGTTAATCGTGGTCGCGCAGGGACGAGCGGATGCGTGCCGCCTTTTCGCGGTCGCGTTGTTCCATGGCTGCATACACGGCGCGTGCGATGGCCTGGGGATCGGAACCGGCTTGCGCCTGGATCGTGATTTCGATCTTGTCGCCCTGAATCGTCATGCCGGCGCCGAACCCGCCCTGGGCCAGCGGCGCGCGCGTATCGAAGGCGCTGGCGGGCAGGGCGGTGGCCGTGCCGATGGCGATGCCTGCGCCCAATTGCGTCAGGCGCTGCGCCAGGCCGGACACCTTGGCAATCGGCGCGCCTTCGCTGCGGTCCAGGCCCACGGCCAAGCCTTGCATGGTGTAGTCGCCGAGCTGGGCAAACACGCGGCTCGGGCTGTGGATGCCCAGCTTTTCCTTGAACCAGGCAATGGTGCTGGAACCGGCATTGCTGATGGCATCCTTGACGGCGCCCATGGAACCCGTGATGCCGTTGACCAGGCCGCGCAGGATGTTGGCACCGAACTCCGTGAACTGGGCCGGCAGCTTGATGCCGAACCAGCTCATGACGCCCGCGAACGCCTGGTAAAACACGCCGACCGGCGACCAGTTGATAATCATGGCCGTGATGTTGCCCATGCCGCTGGCGCAGACCGTGCGCAGGCGCGACCAGATATCGCTAAAGAAGGCGGCGATAGGTGTCCAGGACGCGGTGATGCGCTGCAGGATGCTGGCGCCGAAGTCGGTGAACTTGGCCGGCAGCGCGATGCCGAACCAGCCCAGCACGCCCGCGAAGGCACGATAGAACAGGCCCAGCGGCGACCAGTTGGCGATCAGGGCGCTGACGCCGCCTATACCGCCGGCAAGCGCCGTTTTGACGTGCGACCAGATGCCGGTAAAGAAGGCCTTGATCGGCTCCCAGTATTTATAGATCAGGTAGGCGGCGCCGGCGATGACCGTGATGGCCAGGCCAATCGGATTGAGCATGAAGGCACGGCCCAGCCACAGCACGGCGCGGCCCGCCCACATGAAGGCGCCGCCCAGGCCGCGCAGAATCGGCGTGAGCACGCCGCCCGTCACGCCCATCTTGGCGAACATGACGTGCAGCATGGCATAGGGGCCGATCATGGCGGCGATACCCAGCATCAGCGGGCCGAGCACCAGCAGCAGGCCGGCCAGCACGGCAAAAGCGGTAATCATGATCTTGGCCACTGTCGGGTTGCGCTCCATGAAGCCATTCAGGCGCTGCACGGCGGCAATCGCCATTTCCAGCCCCTGCGCGTACAGCGGCAGGATTTTCTCGCCCATGGTGAGCTTGAGGTTGGCCAGCTTTGATTGCGCTTCCAGTTCCTTGCCGGCGGCCGTGTCTCGGCCCAGCTTGTCCAGCTGGCCGATATTGGCGGCGCCACGGTTGAGATTTTCGTTCTTGTGGATCTGCACGCGCTGCAAGTACATCTGCGAGTACAGGTTCGACGCCGTGCGATTGGAAAAGATGCTGCCGATGGCATCGAGCACCTGTTTCTTTTCCGTGATGCCTTTTTTTGCCAGTTGCGGCAACAGTACCTTTTCCAGCCATTCGAACTGGTTTTCCCGGAACAGCTCGGAACCTAGCAGCGCACCGGGATCGAGGAATGCAATTTGCCCGGCTTTATCTGGCGTGACCTTGCTTTTGTCGCCAATCAGGCCAAACTCGTCCAGCTTCCTGGCCGAGCGCTTCGTCGTGCGGCCCTGGTACAAGTTCTGGTACGCACTCATCAGGGACGTGCCGACGCGGTTGCCGCTCATTTCCTGCACCAGCGGTTCCATCTGGTAGTAAAAGGCGTCATCCTTCAAGCCCTTGGCGGCGATGCCGCCCGTTTTGATCATGTTCAGCCATTCATTCGGGCCGACGCGCCCGCCCGTGGCGGTGATGACCTGCTGCACGATATTGGCCTGGGCTTCAAACTTTTCCTTGCTCTCCAGGCCGCCGCGCAGCTCGATCACCTTGAGCATGTCCATGAACTTGCGTTCGTTGTCCGCGCCCTCGGCCTCGCCAAAGAAGGCGTGATTGGCAAACTTCATCTTGGCCAGGGTAGGGGCGACCATTTCCGCGTGGTGCACGTCGGCAAAGGCGCTCATGCCATCGCGCATGAGCTGCAGGTTGTCGAGCTGGCTGGTGCCGTAGGTCTTCATGTTGCGCGCGAAGGCGACGGCCTCGGCTGATACCTTGTCGCCCAGGCCCAGGGCGTTGACCCTGCCCACTTCCGTTTGATAGTGCTTGGCTTCGTCCAGCCCCTTGACTACGGGTGCGCCCAGCACGGCGCCCGTGGCGGTCGCGCCAGCGCCGGCCATGGCCAGGTTGCCCGCCTTGTTGCGCAGCTTGTCGGCGTGCTGGGTGGCATTGGCGACACGCTGCTGCTTGGCGGCCGCGTTGGCCAGCTTCTGCTGCTGCAGCGTCATGGTTTTGTTGGTGGCCTCGATCTCGCGGCGCAAGGTGCGCTCGTGGGTGGCCAGGTCTTTGGTGCTGATGCCGGCGGCGCCCAGGCGCTCGCGCATGACCTGCAGTTGCTGGGCCTGCTGCTGGCCGGCCGTCTTCAAGGCACCGGTCGCTTTAACGGCGGCGTTAAATTCGCGCGTCATGGCGCGCGTGGGCGCTTCCGTCTGTTTCATCTTGGCGGCCAGGCTGGCCACCTTTTGCTGTGCCGCTTCCAGCTTGCTGCGGGTAGCGTCCAGGCCACCGTGCAGCTCGCGGAATTTGCTGATGTTTTTTTGTTGGGCGTTGAGGTCGCGCAAACGGTCGCTGGTCGCTTTCAAGGCCTTGGCCGTGTCGCTGGAACCGCCCATGATTTTTTTCAGCGGGCCGGTGATCTTGTCCAGCGCTGCAAACACTACCTGTAACCGCAAATCCCGACCAGCCATTTACTCCGCTCCGCTTCGCTGCCGGGCGCGTTCGCGCCAGGCCATCAGTTCATCAATCGTAAAACCGTCCATCGCTGCCGGCGTCCAGTGGAAGACGCCGGCAATGTCGGCCATGGCGTCTTCTACTTCGCCGGGGATACCGAAAGGCGATCGGCTTTGCTCGCCAAAAAACTGGCAACCTCGACGCCTACGGCCAGCAGGTCGGCCGGGTCCATGTTGGCCACGTCGTGCGCGGTCAAGGTTGGCTCGGTGATGCGCGGCAGCACGATCTGCAGGGCCGACACGTTCAGGTTGCCCAGCTCGATCAGGGAAATGCCGCGCAGGGCGCCCGCCCTGGGCTTGCGCACAGTGAGCGAGGTGATGAAGGTATCGCCGCGCTTGATCGGTTCGTCCAGCTCGATGACGGCTTGATTGTTGTTTTCGGTGTTCATGATGTTGTCCTTGTGTGTGGGTAGTAAAAAAGGGATTACAGGCCGCTGGCCTTGCGGATGGCCGCATTGGTGTCGACGCCGCCGAAGTTCTCGATGCCGCTCATGAAGTCCAGTTCGATGACGGTGGCGCCGTCGATCATCAGCTTGTAATAGCTGCATGGCATGGTGTACTTGTGGGTGGTGTCGTCGCCCATCTTGGCCGCGCCCATGTCGATTTCTTTGTAACGGCCGCGCACGACGACTTCGATGGCGGCGACGTTGCCGTCATCGTCGCTTTGATAAGCGCCGGCAAAGCGCAGCATCACCGCACCGTGCGCATGCGCGCCGTATTGCTTCAAGGCTTCGGCGATCAGGCCGCCAGCGCTCCATTCCAGTGACAGCGCCTCGTTGCCGAAGTCGACGGAAACCGGACCGCTCATGCCGCCGGCGCGGTACTCTTCCATCTTGCGGCTCAGCTTGGGCAAGGTGACTTCGGGCACCATACCCATGAACAGCACGCCGTTTTGAAACACGTTGAATTGTTTAAGCTTGTGGGGCATACCCATAGTTTTCTCCAGTAGTCAGGGGCGCCCGTGCGAGGCGGGCGGTAGCAAATTGTTTAGCCAGTGATGCGAGAGGCGAAGTCGGCCAGGTAGCGGTCGGTGATGCGCTGCTGGAAGCGCAGGTTTTCCAGCGGCGGCACTGGCGTGTAGTCGTAGTCGATGGCCAGCTTGCCGTCTTTCAGCCCTGTCTTGTCGTTGTACTGCTCGTCATACCAGGCCTGGCCGTCGATGATGTAGCCCTGCAATTTCAGGTCGCGGAACTTGGCATTGATGCTCTCGAGCAGGTCGCGCACCAGGGATGGATGCAAGGGTAGGTCGACAAAGGTGAAATGCGCTTCGGCAATGGTGTCGGCCAGCACCTGGGCCGTGCGCGTGTAGCTCTCGAAATAGAAGAAGCCGCCCGGCGCCTCGCAGGTGCGCGAACCCCAAAAGCGATAGCCACCCATGTTAATCAGGGTGGTCACTTCCTTGGCGTTGAGCACGCCGGCATCGGTGGCCGGGTCTTGCAGGTCGAAGAACACATCGCGAGTCAAGCCGGTGGGGCCGTTGACGACCACGTTCGACAGCGTCTTGTGCCAGCCCGTTTCCTCGTCGATCTTGGCGCGCAGGCCCATGGCGTAGGCCACAGCGGAAATGCTGGCCTCTTCGTCGATGGCGGTATTCCAGTTCACAAAATCGGGCCAGATGATCATGACCTCGCGCTGGCCGAACTGGCCGCGATAGGTGGTGGCGGCCACCACGTTGCTGCAGCCATACGCGGAGGCGTACACGAAGCTGCGCAGTTGCTGCGCCACGCTGGCCAGGGCATTGGTGACGGCCTTGGTGTCCAGGCCCGGCGCGCCCAGGATACGCGGTTTCACGCCGAGCTTGCTTTGCGCGGCCAGCAAGGCTTTCACGCCCAGGTATTTCCCATCGGGCGACACGCCGCCCACCACATTCGTGCTGGTTTCCGCTTCCGTCTCGCCCTCGGCCACGCGCACAACGATGGTCAGGGGCTTGGTTTGCGCGGCAATCGCCTCCAGCGCACGATACAAGGTGCCCGTCTTGCCGGCCTTGCCCATAGCGGCCAGCACGTTGGTGATGAGCACGGGCGTGTCCAGCGGGAAGGCGGCCGGGTCGGCATCGTCGGCCGTGGCGATCAGGCCCAGCACGGCCGTGGACACGGTGCGGATGGGGCGCGAACCCTCGTTGATTTCAATGACGCGCACGCCATGGTGGTAGTCGGTGGCCATGTTTGCTACTCCTGTTCAATTGGGTGATCGGTGGATGGGGTGCGCGGGTCAGGCGCGGTAAGTGCCGGGGGAAAGCCTGCCGGAACGGCGATCCATACGTCATCGACCAGTCGCCAGTCGCCGGGCACCAGGTTGAAGCTCAGGGGTTCGGTTCGCGATAGGTCGCCCACTTCGTTGGCATCGACAAAGCCCCAGGCCTTGAGGACGTGCGTGACGGGGTCACGAAAAGAATTTTTCACTTAACAATCTCCATTGGGAACGATATAGCCCATGACGGCGATATAGGCGCCACCCTTAGCTCCGGCCGTGATGGCGTAGTTGAAGCGCCTGGCGCTGTCGAGGGGAATCTCGACGGTCCCTGCGCCTTGCATGTAGGTGTCGGGAGTGGCGATGGAAAATTTCACCGGCGCGAACTGCATACCCAAGACGACGATGGATAGCAAAAACATCGCTGTCGATGAGCTAGATAGCTGTAGCTCGCAGTGCAGGATGGCCCGTGCCGCGTTCGCCGGCACATACTGGGAGCAGTCAACAGGCGAGGTCGGCGAGGTCACGGCGCCGCCGCTCAGCACCCGGGTGGCGCTGGAGTCGTTGGCATAGAACACTTTGGCGCCACGGACGAGCATGGGCGTGATGACGTTTGCCCCCTCGTAGCGGATGGTGGTGGCATAGGCGAAGAAGGAGAACCCGGCCGGTAGCGTTGGGGCGTCTGCCGACACGCTCCACAGCAGGGCGGTCACGCCCGTCGCGGGATTGAAGATGAAGTGCAGATGCACCGACGCGGTGCTGGCAATGACGGCCGTTTGATCCCGGCCGTTCGCTCCCACCACCGACATGTCCGCCGTCAAGGCGCCGGTGGCATGTTTCGTGATGGTCTGCCCGGTGGCCGGGTTGCGCATCGTGACGGCCAGCGCGGACACGGTGAATTTGTTTGCAGGCGAAGCGATGCTGTTCGCGCCGGCCAGTCCCTGCACGCCGGCGCGCCCCTGCGTCGCCTCGACCAGAGCGCGGGCGTTCACCACGCGTACGGAATTGTCGCCGTGCGGAATCGTCGGCGCGTTCGGCGTGCCGGTGAAGGCCGGCGAGTCGAGCGGGGCTTTCAATGCCAGCGCTTTGGTGATTGTGGTAGCGAACTGGGGATCGCGGCCCAGCGCATCGGCCAGTTCGGCCAGGGTATTCAAGGTTTCGGGCGAGCTATCGACCAGGGCGGCAATCGCTGCGGCGATCTTGGCGTCGCCGTCGATCTTGCTCAGGTACTGCGGGTGTGGGTTGGCCTTCGCCTCATGCGCCATGACAGCCTCGGCGGCTTTGTCGTCGGCATACTTGCGCGTGGCCAGCACCACGGACGGATCAATTTTCAGCTCGATAGCGGCCGTGCTGGCGACGATCAGCACCACGCGCACCACTTGCGTGCGGCCGCTGCCTTCGACCATCAGGGGCTTGTAGCTGGGCGGGCAGTTGGCCACGGCGCACAGGTCGCCCGCCTCGTCGTAGATGCCGATTTCGCGCAGCCACCAGCCGCCCACGTCCTCGGGCAAGACTTGCTCGACGATGATCTGGCTGGCGTTTGCCGGGTCGATGGCTAACTGGTTCAGGTCGGCGCGGCGTACTTCATGCACGAGCGCCTTTTGCAAGCGATCCGGGATCGGCAGGGTGCCGTTGCCGTCGCCCACGCCCATTTTTTTCAGTTTCAGGGTTTGGCCCAGGGCGATGGCGTTGGCCAGCTTGGCCTCGCCAACTTGCGTCAGAATGGCAAAGTATGTGCTCATGGATAGATGGTCATGGTGTCAATGGTATGGGGTGCGCCGCCTTGTACCAGCTTGCCGCGCACTTCGATTTGTTCGGCGATCCACGGATAGACCGTCATCGCATCGCCGTGATAGGCGCTCAAGCCGATCCGCACCTGGCCACGGGTTTCCAGATACAGCGCCAGGCCCGTCAAATGCCGGCTGACGGGCTTGGCGTCGGCGATCAGGCGTTCCATTTCCTGAAACATGGCGTCCGTGATGCCTGTGTCCAGCACGCCCACGTCGAGGCGGAAGGTGCCCGGCACGCCGGGCGGCGTGGTTTGCCACCATTCGGTGATGCGGATCAAATAGCCCAGGGACTCGACCACACGGCGCACGGCGGCAATCGTGCCCTTGTGCTTGTGGATGAAGTAGGACGCCTTGATCGTGCCGCGCTTGATCGACTCGGGCCAGGCGTCGTCCCAACGGTCGACGGAACAGGCCCAGGCCAGGAACGGCAGCAGATTGACGGGGCAGCGGTCGGCGTTCCACAGCTCGCGCAGCGGCACGGGCACGTTGACCAGCTCAGCGCAGGCCACGGCAATGGCGCGCTCCAGTGCCGTGGTGTTGGGGGGCAGGGTAGGCACAATGCTATTCATCGAGCACCACCACATGCAGGTTGATGCCGGTGCAGCGCGCGGCCTGGGTGGCGTCCAACTCGATATCGGCCGCCGGGCTGGCCAGCACGACCTTGCGCACACCCTCGACGTGCACGGCGGCGCTGCAGGCGGAGCGGTAGATGCTGTGGCCCAGTGGGCGGCGCGGCTGCGACACGCGCGCGGCGTTGGCTTGTGCGGCGGCCAGCAGGATCGGCACTTCCGGGCCGACGCCGATATACAAGGTGGCCTCGATCTGGTAGTCGATGACCTGGGCGGGTTGTACCGTCAGACGGTCGCCCAGGGGGCGCACTTCCTCGGCGTTGAGCGCGCGCGCCACGGTGCCCAAGAGTTCGGCGCTGGCGATGCCGGTGACGTTGTTGGCCAGCACCGTGACGGTGACGCTGGCCGGCGCCGGGCTGGTGGCGCTTGCGTCCTTGACGCGGCCGTCGCTGCTGCGCGCGTGGAATTCGTAGGACGCTTTCGGGCCGGCCACGGACAGGCCGTCCGGTGCTTCCTGGATGCGCAGGCGGTAGGCGTCGTTGTCTTCCATGACGGCGGCCACGGGCGGCAGGGCGTTGGGATTAGCTGGCGTGATGACCAGGCGCGCCACGTTGACGTTGGCGCCCAGTTGATCGAGGTCGCCGTCGAGCGCAAACGCCAGCATGACGGCCTTGCCCGCTTCGTTGACGCGGTTGCGCAGGATGGTTTCCTGATAGCTGTTCTCTTCCAGCAGCTTGGTGGCCGGTTCCGATTCCAGCTCCAACAGGGCCGTGACGGCTGCGCGCTCGACTTCCGGCAGCAGGCTGACCAGGTGCGCCTTGCGCTTGGCCAGAATGGTTTCGAAGTCGAGCACTTCCACGACGCTGGGCGCGGGCAACTGGGTCAGGTCGATGGGCGTGCTCATACGATGCCCCCTTGCTTGACGGGCACGGACAGGGTAATGCCCTGGCCATTCGCCGTGCCGTCGAGTAGCAGCGCGATGGCGCCGTCCGTGTCGCGCGTGAGCTGGACGCTGGCGAGCTGCAGGCGTGGCTCCCAGCGGCGCAGGGCAAAGGCGGTCGCGGCGTAGATGCGCAACTGCGTGGCGCTGTTCAGGGGCTGGTCGATCAGCTCGGGCACTTCGGAACCATAGCGGCGGCGCCGGATGCGCGAGCCCATCGGCGTGGTCAGAATGTCTTTCACGGACTGGCGCAGGTGGCCCAGGCCCGTCAGGCTGCGCCCGGTGGCGGCGTGCATGCCCATCATGGCTGCGGCCCGCCCGACTGGTCGCCGCCGGCTTTGACGCCGCTGTGCGGATGCTTGGCCAGGCTGATGGCGCCGGCCAGCACGTCGTCGCTGGCTTTGACAGTGCCTTGCACGGCCATGGCCACGCCGCCAGTGGCGCCGGCCTTGGCGTTCACGCCGCCGTTCAGGGCGGTGGCGCCTTCTACGGTGGTGGACTGCATGACGATCAGGTTTTTCATGACGGTCAGGTCGCCCGTGCAGATGGTGCTGGGTGCGTTGGACGTCACCTTGTCGGCGGTGATGGTGGCGGTGCCGCCGGGCAGCGTCGCCGTCAGGGCATGGGCCGCATGGTCGTACTGCACCACGGCGCCGTCGGGGTAATGCGTGGTGTGGATGCTATCGCTGGCTTCGGGCGCGTCAAACGCCTGCGAGTAGAGCGCCGGCAGGATGATGCCGCGCGTCAGGTCGCCGCCGGGGGAAAAGACGATGACCTGTTCGCCGATAGTCGGCGCCGACCAGGTGCGCGTGCTGCCGGCGCGTCGGGTGGCCCATTTCAGCCATTCGGTGGTGAGTGTCGGCCCGAGCCGTACGCGCGCCTTGGCCCCTTTGACCTCGGCGATGGTGCCCAGGCGGATCAGGTTTTGCAGCAAGCGGAGGAGGTCGGACAGGTCGGCGTTCATGCAGTGCATGTTGCCGAAGTCCGCGTGCGGATGCACGCGGGGGCGGGTTGATATGTAGGTTAGTGCCTATAACAAAATTTTACTTTGCACGTTCGAGCTTATTTTTGACGCAGGAAGAAGAAGCTCTTCCATTTTGTCTCATATGGGGTGCCTTCTATCCATTTGGCGATGTTATCGAACCCCCTGACCATGACGTAAATGCCGCCGGCAATTTGTAGCAGCATATTTAGGTCAAGTGTTGCTGCGGGGTTGAAGAGGTTGAGGCTTGGAAATAAGACGGCATAGCAAATCATAATGCCAATACCAAGCTCAAAAAAACCATAGGTGAGACGTTGTTTTTCCCTAATTATGTATAGAAGATAACCTAAAATTGGTACTGCTAGATACACTAGGTTGAGTGGCGTAGCGGCCGTGATCGCGGAGAAATAACGAAAAATAACCCATGCGATAGTAAGTAGAAGAACGGCAAAGCTAAAGCCAGTACCGACTAACCACTTTATTTTTCTTATGTAACCTTGTGCAGCATCGTTAATTTCAGTATTTACCTCAGAAGTCGCATTTTTTTCAAACCATTCATCAGGAGTAAGTGCCTGGATGCCATACTTTTTTAACGCACGTTGCAGGTATCTATCTAACGTTAAAACTGTAACTTGGTTTGCTCCATTTTTCTTTTTACATGCTAAAGCAAGGCGCAAAATATCAATGTCAACCCCATCAATTTTTTCTGGTACTGGCTCATGCATCATTGCGCTCAGCTCAGGGAGATCAGGATTGTTGATGGTTGAAACTATTTCGACTCGACCAAGTCGTACTGCTACGTTAATAATTGTATGAAGATCTGTTCTTGCCGGCCCTTTGCGGTTCTCAAAGCTAAATAGTTCACCAATTACACTGTCAGGAATAAGAAAATCACCTACCTCAGTTTCCGCCAAAATTCGAGGGGTTGTATGAACGGCACTGGTATCAAGAATGATCTGCATATTGCGGGCTCCTTTTTTAAAGATGGAAATAATATACGATATTGCCATCTGGAAACTTGCTTGATGGAAAATAAATTACAAGTGAGCCGTGTAGCTTTACAGTTTATATCGCCATCAGGTGGTGTAAAAGTTGCACGCGTATAAGTGCGCAATCTTGAGTGTTGAGCCCTACGAGTGGCCGCGGAGAATATCTATACAGCGGCCCCTTTTTCGAAATACGCTCTTGCAGACCAAACTGATGCACCCGCGCCACGCGCGCCACCCAGCCAAAGAAACCAACCTCGATCTGATCGCCGGTCGCCTTCACCTTCAGATGTTTGGCGGTGCGGATCTTGGCGAACATCGCCGCCTTCTGCCGCTTGATGCGTCCATTCTTCCCCTTGCATTCCTTGCGGCGCTTGCGCGCCGGATAGGCCGCGCCATCCGGTCCCTGCTGGGCCTTGATGCGCTGCGCCTGGCTGCGGCGCAGGTCGATGGCCACCTTGTGATTGACGGCGCGGCGCTGGGCTGGCTGCAGCTTGGCCAGCAGGGCGCCGGCCCACGCTTCCAGCGCGTGCAGGTCGTCGCTCATGTTGTGGTCTCGGGTATGCGCCATTCGGCCAGCAGGGTGTTGCCGTCATACAGCTTCCAGAACTCGTCCGCGTAGGCCGGCATGTGCTGTATCTCGGCGAGGTGCTGGATGTCCAGGCGGCCCGCCTCGCCGGCCTTGACGGCCACGCGCTCGGTCAAGTCCAGCTTGATGGAAATGTCGACCGTTTCATGGTTATTAAAATCCACCTCGAAGGCGATGCCGTGCTTGCGCGTTTCCTCGTTGGCCATCAGGTCGAGCTGGTGGACTTTCAGCCAGGCGATCAGGGCCACCATGATGGCGTCGGCGTCGCCCGCGTAGTCGGTCACGATCAGGTTGAGCTTGAAGCGGTATTCGAAGGACAGCGAGGCGGTGGCGGTGGCCACCACGTTGCCCTCATCTGCGAAGACCAGCAGGCGGTCGGGATCGCGCTGCAGGTCGGGGATGGCGGCGGCCAAGTGCTGGCGCAGGCTATTCGGTTTGTACATGGTAGGTGTCTCGCACGGTGTTGTAGGCGTCGATGCAGGCGTTCAGCTGGCGGGTGGCGTCGTCGCCGTCGCCGGCAATGGTGTCAAGAGCTGCCGCAGTCGCTGTGTCAAGTTCGGCGCGCGCTTGGTGCCGATGGTCTGCGGCAGTGGTGGAATCTGCAGTGGCTGCGCACTGGCCACTGGCGACGGGGATTGACAGGCGCACAGCGCCGCTGCGCACGTCAGCATTGAAACGATCACGTTCAGTTTTCGCATGGGTTTGTTCCTGGTTGAGGTGGTCGGTGCGCTGCGCCAGGGCGGCGCCGGCGGCGCGCTCCAGGGTGAGCACGCGGGCGGTGGCCTGGGCCAGGGCGGTGGCGGCGGTAGCCGCCTGGGTTGCCGCCGCCCGCTGCAGCGTGGCGATGCCGGCATCCTTGCGCCAGCCCTGCGCCGTCCAGCCCGCCAGGGCGCCGCACAGGAGAACGGCGGCCAGCGGGCGCCAGGTGGTCGCGGTCACATTGCCACCCGTTCCTTGATCCAGCCGAACAGGAAACGGCGCTGGGTCTTGGTCGCTTCGGTGATGGACAGATAGCGCGCGGCCTGTACGCCGTTCAGGCCGCGCAGCAGCACGGCGGCGCCATCCTGGCCGCGCCATTTCAGGAAGGCGGCTAGCGCGCCCAGCGACTGCGCGCCCAGCCGGCCGTCGACGAACAGGGCGGGGTAGCGGCCGCCTGTGTCGTTGAAACCGTTCAGCCAGCGCTGCAGGAACTCGGCCGCGCGGTGCGGCCCCATGTTCACGCCCGTGTCGATCAGCTCGGCGCCGATGCCGGCATGCAGGGCCAGCACCTGGTCGAACTTCGGTTCCGTGATGTAGCGCGCCGTGTAGATGGCGCGCGCCACCGTCACGGGCAGGTCGCGCATCGGCCCCGTGTAGCCGTTGGCGCGGGCCACGGCGACAGTGATGCCGTAATTGGTTTCGCCGCCCTTGTCTTGCGGGTCGTTCACGTAGCCGCCTTCGGCGCGCAGGATGGCGTCAATGACGCGCGCGATCAGGGGATTTTCAGGGGGGGCCATCAGTGTTCCTTGGCGTCTTTGACCAGCTCGGCGATGTCCTTGTCGCTGCGGCGCTGGAACCACAGGGCCACGGCACGCGATACCCACCAGCCGGGCGCGCCCACGATCAAGTCGATGGCGGAGGCGTTGACCATGGCGCCGATGGCGGGGAGCTGGGCGCACAGCAGCTGATACACGGTGCCGCCCAGCAGGCACGAGAACACGCCCGCGCAGGCCAGGCGGGCGACGAATTCGCCCTTGTTGAAGGTGCCGTCGCTGTTCAGCGGTGGCAGCACGATGTACAGCATGGCCGCGCCGACCATGCCCAGCGCCGCCTTGAAGCCGTACAGTTTGACCAGGGTGGCGAAACCACCAAACGATTCTGCGGACATTGCTTGATTCTCCGGTGAGAGGGTAGATAGATTTTTCATGATGGATAAAGGGTAAATGCCAGGATCAGTCCCATAGCTGCACGATGTCGGCCGCTTGGGCCGTGCTGGGCGCCGGCTCGGGCAGGGTGAGGACCAGGCCGGCGGGCAGCACGGCGCCGTGGCGCGCCAGCGCGGGATTCATTTCCAGGGTTTGCTCGACGTATCCCGCGCCGTCGCCCAGGTAGCGCCACACCAGGGCGTCTACCGTGTCGTGCTGCTGCGTGCGCACCTGCATCAGATCAGTTCCACGGTCAGGTGCGTGCGCCCGACCATATCGGCGATGGCCCATTGCGCATTGCGCCGCTGTGCGCCGGGCGCATCGTCCAGCCATTCCATGCTTTTCTTGTCGCTGACGGAGGTGGCCGTGCTGTCGTAGTCGCGGTAACGCTCGATCAGATCCGCTTTGGCCGTGCTGTAGACGGCGCGCCGGTACTGCGCCAGCAGGCGGGATTCGCGGTTGATGCGCGCGGCCGGCACGTCCACCAGGGCGGTGATACCTGCGGCGGCATGCTTACCCTGCCAGTCGGCCAGCTCGCGGTTGACCTGCAGGATGGCATCGACCACGGCTTGCACCAGGCGCGCGTCGGTGACGGTGCCATCCAGGCGCATGGCGTCGCGCATATCGGTGAGCAGGATGTCGGGAAACCAGCCGTCGTTCTCGAGGATGCCGGGGGCAAGTGCCGGCGGCACCGGGGTGGTGCCGGGTGGGATGGACGGGGGCAGGGCCATGAAGGACATACGGTGCGCTTTCAAAAATGGGCGGTGGACGGGGTTCATCAGGTCAAAGGGTTGGCCAGAATCCCCCCGTGCCGCCGTGCTGCGGGGGATGCTCTTTACGTGGAACCGGCCGCGCGCTTGATGCGCCGTTCAAGTTTTTCCATATCTTTCTTGACGCCGCACGACTCGGACAGGGCGCGGGCACGTTTCAACTGGGCCATTGCCGTTTCCGCCTGCGTCACCAGCGCCGGGGCGATGTCCGTGTCGTCCGCCTGGTCCAGCACGGCGATCATGGCCAGGCCGATGGCCTTGTGCAGCTTGGCGCGCGCCTGGTCGGGCGCGTCGCTGGCGGCCGTCAGTTGCTCGACGGTGCCCAGCACCTGGGCCGCGTGCTGCGGATCGCTGGCCAGCTTGCCGTGTAAATAGCCTTCGGCAAATTCGTCCAGCATCAGGGTGGCAATGTCGCGGCTGTAAGTCTCGGGCAGGGTGAATTTGTGCGCCAGCGCGTATTCGGCCATGACCAGGGCGCGCGCGTACTCGCCTGTGTCGATGTGCCACACCAGCAGGGTGGCAAACACGTCATCCTGGGCGCCCTTGCCACCGGCCAGCACGCCGTCGATCCATTGCGCGTAGTCGGGCAGCATGGTGGCCTTGACCTCAATCTTGCGCTCGACGGACTGAATGGACTTCAGGCGGCGGCGGTCGTCGGACAGCTTGTACAGCATCATTTCGTAGGCCGTGCCGGTAGTGACGCCTTGCGGTGCGGCGGCGCCGGCCGTGCGCTCGGCCAGCATGCGCGCGCGGTGGCGCAGGGCGGGGGAGGTATTCGCCATCACTTGTCTTTCAGCTCGATGTTTTCCACCAGCGCGGCCAGGCCCAGGTCTTCGATCACATAGGCGTCGTTCGACGACTCGTAGTTTTCGATGCGGTCGCGCTTGGGTTCGTCCACCACGCGGCGGCGGCGCGCGCCGTCCTGGAAGTAAATCGACAGATTGTCGAAGCGGGTAATCAGGATGGCGTTGTCCGGGAAGTAGGGCACGCGCGCCGCCGGCAAGCCGCCAATGCGTTTCTGGCTGATGATGATGTCGGCCGCCAGCGTTTCCGTGGGTGCCTGCTTGGTGTTGACCAGTGGGAAGTATTTATCGTTCAGCAGCTTGCGCCCGACGATGGCCACCAGATTGGTGTCTTCCTGATACCACGGGTCCAGCAGGTTGACGGCATCGGTGACTGCCGCGTCCAGGTTGGCATAGTCGGCGCCGTCCACGTCGCCGATGATGACCTTGCCCGGCATGCCGTTGGCGACCAGGCCCAGCACGCGCTCGGGCGCCTGTTCGCGCAGGTGCTGCAGCCAGCCCTTGTTCACGTCCTGCAGCAGCGGATTGGCGGCCAGGTCGGTAGTGGCCATGACTTTCACGCCATTGAAACCGATGACGATGCGGTCCAGCGCCTGGCGCGTCAAGATGGCATTGGCCACGCGCGACTGGAAGTCCTGGAACTTGGCCCAGGCGTCCAGCTTGGCATAGCTCAGATGCGTGTCGAAGTTGGTTTGCTCGCAGCGGTACTTGGTGCTGTCCATGGTGGACAGGTCTCGCGTTTCGCGTTCCTTGTCCTTGGTGTTGGTGCGGCTGGCAATCGGGCCGGACACGCCCAGGCCCAGTTTTTCGCCTTCCTGCTCGCCCACGCCGATGATGTTAACCTTCGACAGGAACTCGCTCGATTCCTGCATCTTGTTTTCCAGCTTTTGCTGCACGCTGGGCGTGACGCTGAAGGTCTTGGCCACGTTGTCCGTGTCGTTCAGTTGGCCCAAGCGGGTTTCATATTGGCCAAAGACCTGGCGCGTTTGCTTTTTCATGGTTCGGTGCTCCGTTGTTGAATGGGGGGAAGAAACGGCGAAGGCGCTTAAAACTCGGTCTGCACGGCGCCGTCGTTGCCGGTGGCGGCCGGGCGGCGCGGCCCGTTGCCGGGCGCTTCGTCCATCTGCGCCTTGAAGGCGGCCAGCTCGTCCTGCGTGGCCTTCAATGCCGTTTCGGTTTTCTCCAGGCGGGCCGTGACGCCCGTGTAGTTGTCGTTGGCGGTGACGACGTGGCCGGCCAGCGCCTCGACGGCTTCGCTGATGTCGGCGAACTGCGCGGCGTCGGTGCCGGATTTATTGGAGAAACGCGACAGCAGGTTTTTTACGGCGTCGGCCAGCTTGATGCCCTGCGGCTCTTCAAATTCCAGCGTTACCTCGACGGCGGACGTAAACAGGTTGGTGCTTTGCTGCTTGCGACTGGCCGAGAATTGCAGCGCCTCGGTGCCCAGGCTGGCCGGGCTGTCGGTGACGCCCAGGCCGACCAGATAGGGCTGCGACGAGTCAGCAAAGTCGGGCTGGATTTCCAGGCTGGTATAGAGCTTTTGTTTCGCCTTGTTGATGGCCACCAGTTCCGGCGTCGGTTCGATCTGCGCGAACAGGGCCAGTTTCTTGCCGCTGTCGGTGTCCACTTCCTCGGCTTTCACGGCGATCACGTCGCCGTAAGCCTTGAACTGGCTGTCGGGCAGGATGCCGCGAATGTGCTCCAGCCAGATGCGCGCGCCGTAGGTTTTTGGGTTGTAGGTGGCGGCGATCTGCTCGATGGTGGCGCGGTCGATGTTGCGGCCGTCCGTGGTGGCGCCTTCGGTGGCGACGCGGAAAAATTTCGATTTGGACATGGTGGGCGTTCTCGGTTGATCGGATAACGCCATGGTCAACGTCTTGGCGCTGCGATTCAATGTGGTGTGGGTTGCTATGGGCCATAGCGACTTTTGCCTTTCCCCGCTCCGCGCGCGCGCGGCCTACGCTGGCGGCATGCTGACAATCGAGAAAAAAAGCGAACAAACGCCCGACGAGAAAATCGCCGAACTGGCTGTGCCCGAATCCGAGCCGCGCCGTGCCGCGCGCGCCCTGTACTGGAAGGGCTGGCGCATTTCGTCCATCGCCCGCCACCTGGGAATCAAGCGCAGCACGATCAATAGCTGGAAGCTGCGCGACGAGTGGGACAAGGCGCAGGCCATCGAGCACGTCGAAGCGTCGGCCGAACTGCGCCTGGTCAAGCTGATAGAAAAAGAGGTCAAGAGCGGCAGCGACTACAAGGAAATTGACCTGCTGGCGCGCACCATCGTGCAGATGGCGCGCGTGCGCCGCTATGAGCAACCGGGCGGCAATGAGGTCGATCTCAACCCCAAGCTGGCGAACCGCAATGCCGGCCCGAAGAAGAAGCCGACGCGCAACGACTTCAGCGAAGAGCAGAAAATTCAGTTGCTTGACGCCTTCCAGGATTCGCTCTTCGACTATCAAAAGGTCTGGTTCCGCAACGGCGACCAGCGCACGCGCGCCATCCTCAAGTCCCGCCAGATCGGCGCTACCTGGTATTTCGCCCGCGAGGCGCTGGCCGACGCGATGCAGACGGGCCGCAATCAGATTTTCCTGTCCGCCTCAAAAAGCCAGGCGCACGTCTTCAAGCAATACATCGTGCAATTCGCGCGTGAGGCGGCCGGCATCGAGCTGACGGGCGACCCCATCGTGCTGCCGAACGGTGCGCACCTGTATTTCCTGGGCACCAATGCGCGCACGGCGCAGGGCTATCACGGTAATTTCTACTTCGATGAATTTTTCTGGACGCAGAATTTCCAGGAGTTGAACAAGGTGGCCTCGGGCATGGCCATCCACAAGAAGTGGCGCAAAACCTATTTCTCCACGCCATCCTCTACCACGCACCAGGCCTACCCCTTCTGGACGGGCGAGCTGTTCAACAAGCGCCGCGCCAAGGCGGACCAGGTCAACATCGACGTGAGCCATGCCCGCTTGTCGTCGGGTTTTACCGGTGAGGACAAGATCTGGCGCCAGATCGTCACCATCCTGGACGCCGAGCGCGGCGGCTGCAACCTGTTCGACATCGACGAGCTGCGCAACTTCGAATACAGCCCGGACCAGTTCGACAACCTGCTGATGTGCAATTTTATCGACGACTCGGCCTCGGTCTTCCCGCTGGCCGAGTTGCAGCGCTGCATGGTCGATTCCTGGGTCGAATGGGACGACTATAAGCCGTTGCTGGGCCTTCGCCCGTTCGGCAACCGGCCCGTGTGGATCGGCTACGACCCGGCCTTGAGCGGAGACAGCGCCGGCTGCGTGGTGCTGGCGCCACCCATGACGGCCGGTGGCAAGTTCCGCATTCTGGAGCGCCACCAGTGGCGCGGGCAGAGCTTTGAAGACCACGCCGACGCCATCCGCCAGATGACGCAGCGCTACAACGTCGAATACATCGGCATCGACACGACCGGCATGGGCATCGGCGTGCTGCCCATCGTGCGTGGCTTCTTCCCGGCCGTCACGCCGCTGAACTACTCGCCCGAAGTCAAAACCCGCATGGTGCTGAAAGCCAAAAACATCATCAGCAAGGGCCGGCTGGAGTTTGACGCCGGCTGGACCGACATCGCGCAGTCCTTCATGGCGATCCACAAGACCCTCACCCCAAGCGGCCGGCACGTGACCTATGTCGCGGGCCGCAGCGATGAAACCGGCCACGCCGATCTGGCGTGGGCCTGCATGCACGCCCTCGACCACGAACCGTTCGAAGGCACCACCGAAAACAACCAGTCCTTCATGGAGATTTATTCTTGAGCAAAGCACGACACTTGCGGGGCCGCCAGGCCCAGCCCGCCCCACCAGCGGCCACGGCGCCGGCCACCGCCGGCATCGAGGCGTTTTCCTTCGGCGACCCGACGCCCGTGCTCGAGCACGCCGACATTCTCGATTGCTTCGAATGCTGGAAGAACGGCCACTGGTATGAGCCGCCCGTCAACTTGGCCGGCCTGGCCAAGTCCTTCAATGCCGGCGTGCACCACAGCAGCGCCATCCACTTCAAGGCCAACGTGTTGACGTCGACCTTGATGCCGACGAAGTACCTGTCGCGCGATGGCTTCAAGCGTATGGCCCTGGACTATCTGACCTTTGGCAATGCCTACCTGGAAGACCGGCCCAGCCGCAGCGGCAAGGCGCTGGCGTACCAGCATGCGCTGGCCAAGTACATGCGGCGCGGCGTCGATCTGGACACGTATTTCTTCGTCAATGGCTACCAGGCTGTGCACCAGTTCGACAAGGGCCGGGTGTTCCACCTGATGGAACCGGACGTGAACCAGGAGCTGTACGGCGTGCCGCAGTACCTGAGCGCGCTGCAATCGGCCTGGCTCAACGAGGCGGCCACTCTGTTCCGCCGCAAGTATTACAAGAACGGTTCGCACGCCGGTTTCGTGTTTTACATGACCGACGCCGCGGCGAACACACAGGACGTGGACAACCTGCGCCAGGCCATGCGCGACAGCAAGGGACCGGGCAACTTCCGCAACCTGTTCATGTACGCGCCGAACGGCAAGAAGGACGGCATCCAGATTCTTCCCGTGTCGGACGTGGCCGCCAAGGACGAATTTTTCAACATCAAGAGCGTGACGCGCGACGACCAGCTGGCCGCGCACCGCGTGCCGCCCCAGCTGATGGGCATCCTGCCGAACAACGCCGGCGGCTTTGGCGCCGTCGAGCCGGCTGCGCGCGTCTTCGCGCGCAACGAACTGGTGCCGCTGCAGGCGCAGTTCATGGCGATCAACGAGTGGGCAGGCGTGGATGTGGTGCGCTTCGCCCCGTATGACCTGGCCACGAGCGGGGAGGGTGCGCAATGAGCGACCACGTCGACAACACCGACAAGATCATCTTTGCGGAGGTGGCGCGTGGTTTGGCCGCCGTGCGGCGCCGGCCGGGCCTGATGGCGCACGGCTGCTGCCACTACTGCGACGAGGCGCTGGCGCCCGCGCTGCTGTTCTGCAATGTGGACTGTCGCGACGACTATGACAAAGAGCAGGCGGCCAAGGCCCGCGCTGGCCGCCCAGGATGAGCGCCACGCCGCGATAGCCGGCGGGGCAGGGCCGCGACAGTCGAGTCGTGCCAGAGCGCCCTAGCCACCGCACAAGCCGCCCACGAGGCGGCTTTTTCACGTCCTGACAAATGAAGTTGCTCTTGGAGCAAGAAAAAGGTCCATTTCGGCCCGGCGCGCGCAGTTGTCCCCCCTCCACACCTGCCCGCTATATAGGGGTCTTTTGACTCAAATTTGCGCCATGGCCGAAGGCGCATGAGGACAGGCGCGGCGGGGCGAAGAGGGGGCATGCGATTTGACGCATTTTGACGCACTTTGAGCTGATTTTCATTCGGGTGGTGTAATGGCGTGGGACGAGTGTTCTTCGTACGCTGACGGGGCTGTGTCGCAGCCTCACGGCTTGTCTCCATTTGCCGCTGGCCAGCGGCACAGCAATCTCTGGCCGCGCCGCGCCACGGTTCAATTTGGTGGTCATGGCATGCCAGCCTCCAAGCACCCTATGAATCAACCCGTGTCCGAATGGCCGAAGCCCACTCTGCCCGGCTGGCCTGATTTATGGTTTAAACAGGTTTTGTTATAGGTCCTAAATTAATAAGTTATCAGTCGAGATATGAATTTACGTTCTCTTCTAACCAGGTCATAGTTCCCCGAAAAATTTGCATGTCCGAGTCGGGTACATTTTTTCGATGTGCGTCACTTCTACCTATGGAATTTAGTAATATCATTTTCGAATTAAATTTCTCAACATCTTCAGAGAAAACATTTTGAAATGATGGGTTCCAATTCTTTCGCATAAGTTCCCGTAAATCATCAAAATATATTTCATGCTTATGTGGGTCGAAAAGCTCTTTGTAACTTAAGCTGAAATACTTTCTTTTTGATTTTACATCATGCTTTGCCAAAATCTGCTGTATTGCTGCAGACTCGCCCAATAGAACTCGAAGTATTTGTTGAACTAATTTTCTGAGACGATGTTCGACGTGGTTTCTACGTTCACTAATTTCTGCCAGTTTTTCTGCATTCGTCAGCTTAAGACGTTGATACTTTTCTTTTCTTGCCAAATGTTTTTTTATGGCGTCAATCTGAAAATCGTATCCAATGGTCGCCTTATATATAACTCCGTAGCCAACTAAATGTTGTACATAGTTCCCGTCATTTAGTGCTAGCTGATCAAAATCTTCATTATCGCCGCGTGCAAGGTAGCACAGCATTGTGTACTCATCAGGGTAATGCTCAGCTAAAACACCGACTACCATATCACAAAAACCTTGACCTACTCCTTCATTGAAGTTCTTGGCAGCTTCTTCATAAAGAATTCTATCAACGCGCCGATTTGAATTTGCATCAAGCATATTTTTTATGTAGGAACATGCTTGTCTTATTAGAAACGGATGCCCGCCAAATTCTCGAGTTAGATAAGAATATATGTCTTCCTCAAATTTAATTCCCATGTAAGAAGATAGGGTTTCTATCATTTGTTTTGTTTGGGGAACCTCAAATTTTTCAATATATTCCGGAGCAATTTGTCCAAAAAGAGGGTTGTCTCCGCCATGTGCAATGGGAGTTTCAAGACAGCGAGGATTTGTTCCAGCTATGGAGAAAGTTATTGGAGGCTGAGGTTTTTGAAATACACTTCTCAGAACATGCCAAAATTTTACATAATCTTCGCCACTACGCCAATGTGCTGAAAAAGAAATGTCAAATGTTATTTGTTCAATTTCATCCAATATTAGTAATATTGTTTTTCCATTTTTATGGAATATTTTAGTTATGTCTTTGTCAAACTCCATTCCAGAATTAAATTCTGTGTAATTTCCTCTGTTAATATTTATTTTGCTTCTCGTATCTTTCGAAGCTTTATCGGCTATAAAATACAAAGCGTCCCACCATCGCCCTAAGTGTAGTAATTGGCAATCAACTAAAGTAAAAAGCCCTCCCTTGGCAGCTAGTCGTCTGCACACGGATAATAAAATTGATGTTTTTCCACTACGTCGCAAACCAAAGAGAGATGAATTTTGCAGAGATTCATGTTTGTCTATGATTGATAAACAAATATTGTCGCGACCAAAAAAATATAAATCTTTTCGTAATGGCGAGTCAAAATCAAAAAGATTTCTTTCAAAGAAATATTTTTTTATTCGCTCACGGTAAAAGTCATCATTTCTATCGATTGATAACTCCAAGTACGTAAAAGGTGTAACAATTCTTGATTCCTTGTGACTTTTTATGGTCCTGTCAATTTTATCAATAAATTTTTCATCTTTTGAAATGACGAAAGCACATATTTTGTCAAGCCTAAATCCTGAATTTTTTTCTTGAATTTCCTCAATAGCATCAAGAGTTCTGGGCTCAAAATTTTCAAAAGGACTGAATAAAACGATTATTTCATCGTTTAAACCATATGTCATTGCTTTGGCTGTGGTGAACTTTAAAAAGAAATATCTATACTGACTTTTCCCTATTTTTATTTCTTTGCATCCTGTGGTGACGTAAAAGTGCCTTGATAAATTGTTTACTATTTTATATTCATCGGCCGTGAAGTTTTCCAATCGAGCGGCGGGATTTATCCCATGAAAAACATCTTTGCTTGTCATTTTAAGTCCTAGGGCAATATTGGCGGAAGTTAATTAATGGGTAACTCTGAAATAAGTAACGTTCATGTAACGTTGATCAGATTATTGCTAAATATCATGACTTTAACCTATCTTTTTCTTGTTGTCAGAAAATTTAACTTAACCGAATGTATGCACAACGTAAATCTTTGCGAGGGAACGAGAAGGGAAGTCTCTTTCATTGATTCAGACACAGACTGAGCATTAGCAACCGTGTTTTGAAATTTGTATGCGACCCGCAACCTAGTCAATAGAATCGGAAAGGAGTGGCACTTACATAAGTAGTCGGGATTGAGGCGATGAACGGTGCTCACCGAAATCCGGCAAAGCACGCGCTGAACAGAGTGCAAATTTACTTCCCGGTAATCTGTAGTGTGATAGTAAATGCAAAAAATTGCCAACTTGCACTTGGAAATTTTTTTATTCATTGATGGAAGCGACAGGAGTCAAACTTGCCCCATTCGGCTACAGTATCGGTAGTTGGAGGGCAATGTTCCAAGGCGTTGCTGAAGAAGGTGTGCTTATCGTCAAGCAGGAGGAATTTGCTCCTCAATCACAAAAACCTCCACATGGATAGCCATCTGTGGGGCTGCTATAATGTCACCTTTGCGGAGCAGAAACGGGCCGCAAGCCCGCATGGGTGTTGAGTTCCTTGTCGAGCTTCCCAAGCTTACGACGAGGGTTCGATTCCCTTCACCCGCTCCATTTTCCTCTGGCGCCTGGCTTTGTGTGGCGCGGCTATTTATTTCTTCATTTCCATGTCCTCTGATACCCCAGCAAACGGCCCGGCGCGGCCGATGATGTACGATCCGACCGAACACCGCATCCGCAGTTTCGTGACCCGCGCGGGACGGCTGTCCGTGGCGCAGGCGCGCGCGCTTGAGACGCTGGGGCCGCAATTCCTGTTGCCTTTCGCCAAAGAATCCGTGGATTTCGAGCAGGTCTTCGGCCGCAAGGCGCCTGTCATCCTGGAAATCGGCTTTGGCATGGGCGCGACCACGGCGCATATCGCCAAGGCCATGCCGGAGAAGGATTTCATCGGCGTCGAGGTGCATACGCCCGGCGTGGGCAGTTTGCTCAAGCTGATCGGCGAAGAGTCGCTGACGAACCTGCGCTTGCTGCAGCACGACGCCGTGGAAGTGCTCACGCATATGATTCCCGCCAATTCGCTGGCCGGCATCCACGTCTTCTTCCCCGATCCATGGCACAAGGCGCGCCACAACAAGCGCCGGCTGATCCAGTCGCCATTCGTCAAGCAATTGACAGATCGCCTGGCGCCGGGCGGCTACCTGCATTGCGCGACCGACTGGGAAGACTACGCCGTGCAGATGCTGGAAGTGCTGGGCGCCGAGCCGCAATTGCAGAACAGCGCGGAAGGCTATGCGCCGCAGCCCGCGTATCGTCCGCTGACCAAGTTCGAGAACCGTGGCTTGAAGCTGGGCCATGGCGTATGGGATCTGGTGTTCATCAAGAAATAAAGCGCCGACTAATAGCGCGCCGACTGCGGGCCGGGTTACCTGCGCCCGTTTGTCCGGGAAAGCTGCCGCCGTGACAGCGCAGGCTTTTTTCATCCCTGAGGCGTATATTTCCTGTGCTGGCTGCGTGCTGCCTTGGCAAGGCTGGCGAATTCGTGTAATTTTGTATTTTTTGCATTGATTGACATTATGACTAAGAAAATACTCGTGACGGGGGCGTCCGGCTTCATCGGATCGCATACCTGCGTCGAATTGCTGGCCGCTGGCTTTGATGTGGTCGCCGTGGACAATCTTTGCAACAGCGCGCGCGAAGCGATGGCGCGGGTCGAGCGCATTTCCGGCAAAAGCATTCCATTTTATGAAGCAGACGTGCGCGACCGTGCCGCCATGGCCGCCATCCTGCGCGAGCATGCAATCGATGCCGTGATCCATTTCGCGGGCTTGAAGGCGGTAGGCGAATCGGTCGCCCAGCCATTGATGTACATGGACAACAACGTGACGGGTACTGTGGCCCTGCTCGAAGTGCTGGCGGCCGCGAATGTGAAGCGTTTTGTCTTCAGTTCGTCGGCCACCGTGTATGGCGATCCGGAAGCCTTGCCTATCCTGGAGACGTCGCGCCTGTCCGTGACCAACCCGTATGGACGCTCGAAGCTGATGGTCGAGCAGATCCTGGCCGACCTCGTGCATGCCGATGCGCAGTGGCAAGTGGGCGTGCTGCGCTATTTCAATCCGGTGGGGGCGCATGCGAGCGGCTTGATCGGCGAGGATCCTGCCGGCATTCCGAACAACCTGATGCCGTTCATCGCGCAGGTGGCCGTCGGCCGCCGCGAGCGCCTGGCCGTCTTCGGCAACGACTACCCGACGCCGGACGGCACGGGCGTGCGCGATTACATCCACGTGGTCGACCTGGCACTGGGCCATGTGGCCGCGCTGAACCGCCTGTTTTCCACCGAGGGCGGCTTCACCGTCAACCTGGGCACGGGCCACGGCTACAGCGTGCTCGATACCGTGCGCGCCTTCGAGGCCGCCAGCGGCCGCGCGGTGCCGTACGACATCGTGCCGCGCCGCCCTGGCGACATCGCCAGCTGCTACGCCTCGGCCGACAAGGCGCGCGAGCTGCTGGGTTGGCAAGCGCAAAAGAACATCGACGACATGTGCGCCGACCACTGGCGCTGGCAACACCAGAATCCGCAGGGGTATGGGGCTTGAGGATGACTGGGCGGCGCGAGCTGGCCGCCTGCGGTTTGTCGACGAAGTGACGGGATAGGACGATGCTGGCCGCCGCCGTTCAAATGGAATGGCGGGCAGTCATGCCTGCATTGTCAATCCAATATGGCGTTCTGGCACAGCCATAGCGCATCTTGCCATTGCGGCAAGCCACAGAAGGTGTCGAGCAGGCGTTGCGATGACAGCTGCGAATTGGCAGGACGTTTCGCCGGCGCGGCGTAGTCTTGCGCCAGTATCGCCCGTAAACGGGGCTTTTTTATGACCGACGGGTGCGCCATGATCGCTTCGGCAAAGCCGAACCATGTGGTTGTCCCCTGTGCCGTCAAATGATACAGGCCCGAGCGGGCGTCCCACCAGCTGTGCTGGTCGGCAGCGGCCAGCGACTGGGCCACGATGCGGGCCGTGGTATCGGCGATCGTGCGGCTCCAGGTCGGCGCGCCATGCTGGTCCGATACGATGGCCAGTTCTTCGCGCTCCTGTGCCAGGCGGCGCATGGTCAACAGGAAGTTTTTGCCATGCGTGCCGTAGACCCAGCTGGTGCGCAGGATCAGATGGGGAATGCCCGTTGCCTGAATGGCTATTTCCCCCGCCAATTTGCTGCTGCCGTAGACATTGATCGGGCACGCCGGATCGGTTTCTGTATACGGCCCTGCTTTTGAACCATCGAAGACATAGTCGGTGCTGTAATGTATCAATGCGGCGCCCAGCCTCCCGGCTTCTGCCGCCATCACGCCAGGTGCTTCGCCATTGACGCGCAGTGCAAGGGCCGGCTCGCTTTCGGCCTGGTCGACTGCGGTGTATGCCGCGGCGTTGACGATCAGGGTCGGCTGGATGCGCCGGATCGCATCGCGCACCTGGTCGAGGTCGGCCAGATCCATCTGCTGGCGGTCGAGGGTGATGACTTCTCCCAGGCCTTGCAAGCTACGCTCAAGTTCGTAGCCGACCTGGCCGGTTTTTCCGGATATGAGAATGCGGCTCATGCAATGTTTTCATTCATGTTGAAACAGCCAGTGGTGCACCGGTGTGCCTGGCGTCAGGCGAACACATCGGCGTCGGCCAGCAAGGTCCCCAGCTTGTCTTTGTTCGACAGCAAGGGCTCGCCATCGAGCGGCCAGTCTATGCCGATTTGCGGATCGTTCCACAGGATGCTGCGCTCAAATTCCGGTGCCCAATAGTCCGCCGTCTTGTACTGGAATTCGGCGCTGTCGCTGGTGACAAGATAGCCGTGGGCGAAGCCTTCCGGTATCCATAACTGGCGCTTGTTGGCAGCGGACAATTCAACACCGACCCATTGACCGAAGCTGGGCGAGCTTTTGCGCAAGTCGACGCTGACGTCGAATACGGCGCCGACAGTGCAATGCACGAGCTTGCCCTGCGCTTGCTGGATCTGGTAATGCATGCCGCGCAACACGCCCTTGCTGGACCTGGAATGGTTGTCCTGGACGAATGTGCGGTCAATTCCGGTGAGTTCCGTAAAGCGTTTCTGGTTGTAGCTTTCATAGAAAAAGCCACGTTCATCACCGAACACCGTTGGTTCGATGATCAGGACATCCGGTATGGCGGTGGAGTGGATTTTCATGGCATTGTTTCAGCTAAATAATGAACAGATTGGAATGCTAGAAAACGGTGTCATCGAGCAAGCGCAGCAAGTATTGTCCATAGGTGTTTTTTTTCAAGGGCTGCGCCAGGCTTTCCAGTTTTGCCGCGTCAATATAGCCTTTGCGATAGGCGATCTCTTCCGGACAAGCGATTTTCAAGCCCTGGCGTTTTTCGATGGTGGAGATGAATTGTCCCGCCTCCAGCAAGGATTCATGCGTGCCGGTATCGAGCCACGCCATGCCGCGGCACATGATCTCGACGTTTAACTGATTGCGCTCAAGATAAGTGCGATTGACGTCGGTAATTTCCAGTTCGCCGCGTGCGGACGGCACGATGCCGGCGGCGATATCGCACACCTGATTATCGTAGAAATACAGGCCGGTCACGGCATAGTTGGATTTTGGGCTGAGGGGTTTTTCCTCGATGCTGACGGCGCGTCGCTGGGCATCGAATTCGACCACGCCGTAGCGTTCCGGCGATTGCACATGGTAGGCGAAAACGGTCGAGCCGCTGGTGCGCGTCGAGGCGAGGCGCAACTGCGCTTCGAAGTTGTTGCCGTAATAGATGTTATCGCCGAGGATCAGTGCCGATGGCGCATCGCCAAGAAAGGCGCGGCCGATGATGAACGCCTGTGCCAGGCCTTCCGGCGCCGCTTGCACGGCATAGCTCAGTTTGATGCCCCATTGGCTGCCATCGCCGAGCAGTTCCTCGAAACGCGGCGTATCTTGCGGCGTCGAAATGATCAGGATGTCGCGTATCCCTGCCAGCATCAAGGTGGTCAGCGGATAGTAAATCATCGGCTTGTCATATACCGGCAACAATTGTTTCGATATCGACATGGTCACGGGATACAGGCGGGTACCCGAGCCACCGGCCAGGATGATGCCTTTGCGTTCAATCGGAAAGTTCATGCTGTCGTTCCCTTGGTGTCGTTGCGTTCTGCATAGTTTTTCTGTACCCAGCTCAGGTAGTCACCGGACTGGACGTCGCGGACCCACGCTTGATTGTCCAGGTACCATTGAATCGTCTTGCGTATCCCCGTCTCGAATGTTTCGGCCGGTTTCCAGCCCAGTTCGCGTTCGATCTTGCGCGCATCGATGGCATAGCGGCGGTCGTGGCCGGGGCGATCCTGCACGTGGATGATTTGCTCCCGGTAGCTGCCGGACGCCTTGGGATCGAGGGTGTCGAGGATATCGCATAAGGTGTATACGACATCGAGGTTGGTCATTTCGTTCCAGCCCCCCACGTTATAAACCTCGCCTGGACAGCCCGCTTCGAGTACGCGGCGGATCGCCGAGCAATGGTCGCCCACATACAGCCAGTCGCGTACCTGCAGGCCATCGCCATACACCGGCAGCGCCTTGCCGGCGCGCGCATTGCTGATGATGAGCGGAATCAGCTTTTCCGGGAAATGGAAGGGGCCATAGTTGTTCGAGCAATTTGTCGTCAGCACGGGCATGGCATAGGTATGGAAATAGGCGCGGACCAGGTGGTCGGAGGCCGCTTTCGAGGCCGAGTACGGGCTATTTGGCGCATATGGCGTCATTTCGTGAAAGGGAGGATCCTGTGGCCCCAGGGTGCCATATACCTCATCGGTTGAGATATGCAGGAAACGAAAATCAGCCTTGCGTTCGCCGCTCAGGCCGGACCAGTAGGCGCGTGCCGCTTCCAGCAGGCTGAAGGTGCCATTGACGTTGGTCGCAATGAATTCACCCGGGCTGTGGATGGAACGGTCGACATGGCTTTCCGCCGCAAAATGCACGATGGCCCGCGGCTTGTATTCTGCCAGCAGGCGGGAGAGACGGTCGGTATCGCAAATGTCGCCACGCACAAAAATATGCCGCGGGTCGTGTTCCAGACTGGCCAGATTGCTGAGATTGCCCGCATACGTCAGTTTGTCAAAGTTAATGACGGACTCATCGTTGAGCGCCAGCCAATCCCTTACAAAGTTGGAGCCGATGAACCCAGCTCCGCCAGTCACTACAATCATATCGCCATCCTATCGTTTGTTTCTTGGGCAGTGCTGAACTCGCTATTGCGCCTGGAGGAGCTCTGCAGGGGCGTGGTGGATTTTTAGATATACCATTATTGTTCTTTTTTTTCGCTTCGCAAGTAGTGCTTATGCGGTTTCGACCTGCCGCGTCATGCTGCCGGCAGGCGCCAGATTCAAGGACGACATCAGGTGGATGAATAATGCCGAACCCTGTTCAACGTGACGCGAGATGCTGAGTATAAACGACGGCTGGCATGCCGATAGGGTCCTTGTGGGGATGGCCTTGCTGAGGCTTGCGCCCGCTGCGCGGTCTCGCGTCGATGAAGGGGGCAGGGAGAGCTGGTGGCGGGCGAAAGTGCCTAGTGGCGAGCTTGGCAAGCGCCCCTTGAAAAGGGCAATGCGGAGCAGACAAAAAATCCCGCTCACACGCAGTGTGACGGGATTTTTTCAAGCGCCAGCAACCCAATGGCACCTGAAAAATGCCCAGGGCCAGGCGCCGCCGCGAAGACAGTACGCGAGTACGGCGAGACGAAGCAACAACGCCCGGGACAATTTTTCAGGCAGCCATCGGGCGCAGACAAAAAAAATCCCGCTCACACGCAGTGTGGCGGGATTTTTTCAAGCGCCAGCAACCCAATGGCGCCTGAAAAATGCCCAGGGCTAGGCGCCGCCCCGAAGACAGTACGCGAGTACGGCGAGACGAAGCAACAACGCCCGGGACAATTTTTCAGGCAGCCATCGGGCACAGACAAAAAAAATCCCGTTCACACGCAGTGTGGCGGGATTTTTTCAAGCGCCAGCAACCCAATGGCACCTGAAAAATGCCCAGGGCCAGGCGCCGCCCCGAAGACAGTACGCGAGTACGGTGAGACGAAGCAACAACGCCCGGGACAATTTTTCAGGCAGCCATCGGGCACAGACAAAAAAAATCCCGCTCACACGCAGTGTGACGAGATTTTTTCAAGTGCCAGCAACCCAATGGCGCCTGAAAAATGCCCAGGGCCAGGCGCCGCCCCGAAGACAGTACGCGAGTACGGCGAGACGAAGCAACAACGCCCGGGACAATTTTTCAGGGAGCCATCGGGCGCAGACAAAAAAAATCCCGCTCACACGCAGTGTGGCGGGATTTTTTAAAGCGCCAGCAATCCAATGGCGCCTGAAAAATGCCCAGGGCTAGGCGCCGCCCCGAAGACAGTACGCGAGTACGGCGAGGGGCAGGCAACAACGCCCTGGGCTTTTTCTCAGGCAGCCATTATGGGTACAGGCCGCGCACTTCGCGGGCTTGCAGCACGCGCGTGCACGCCAGGATGAAGGTGGCGGTACGCATCGACACTTTCTTCTCTTGCGACACTTGCCATACCGCGTCGAAGGCTTCGCGCATGATGCGGGTCAGGCGGCTGTTGATTTCCTCTTCCGTCCAGAAGAAACTCGAGAAGTTCTGCGCCCACTCGAAGTAGCTGACGGTCACGCCGCCGGCGTTGGCCAGCACGTCCGGCACGATCAGCACGCCGCGGTCGGTCAGGATGTCGTCCGCTGCCGGCAGGGTCGGGCCGTTGGCGCCTTCCAGGATGATCTTGGCGCGGATCACTTGTGCGCGCTCGGCGGTGATCTGCTGCTCCAGCGCGGCCGGGATCAGGATGTCGCAATCGATGCCCCAGAAATCTTCGCGTGGCACGAATGCCTCGGCGCCCGGGAAGCCTTCGACGCTGCCCACTTCGGCCACGTGTGCCAGCAGTTGCGGGATGTTCAGGCCGCCGGCGTGCACGACGGTGGTCTTGTGGTCCTGTACCGCGACGACTTTCGAGCCGGCTTCAGCGAACATGCGGGCAGCGACGCCGCCCACGTTGCCGAAACCTTGCACGATGACTTTCGCGCCTTCGAGCGACATGCCGACCTTGGCGGCCGCATCGCAACCGACGACGAACACGCCGCGGCCCGTCGCATCGCGGCGACCCAGGCTGCCGCCCAGCGAAATCGGCTTGCCCGTGACCACGCCGGTCGACATATTGCCGCCGATCATGGCATAGCTGTCCATCATCCACGCCATGACTTGTTCATTCGTGTTGACGTCCGGTGCCGGGATATCCTTGTTCGGTCCGATGATCATGCTGATCTCGCTCGTGTAGCGGCGCGTCAGGCGCTGCAGCTCGTTGCGCGACAGGGTCTTCGGATCGACACGGATACCGCCCTTGGCGCCGCCGTATGGCACGTTGACCGCCGCGTTCTTGACCGTCATCCAGGCCGACAGGGCCATCACTTCCGACAGGGTCACGTCCTGGTGGAAGCGCACGCCGCCCTTGCCGGGGCCGCGCGACAGGTTGTGCTGCACGCGGTAGCCTTCGTAGTGGGCAATGGTGCCGTCATCGCGCTCGATAGGCACGTCGACCGTCAGGATGCGCTTTGGACGCTTCAGCGTTTCCACCCAGCGCGACAGGTTGCCCAGGTACGGCGTAACGCGGTCGATCTGCTCGAGGTAGACGCCCCATGGGCCCAGGTCTTCAGGATTGAGGTAGGAAGGAAGTGCGTGCTTGCTGGTCATGCTTGATAAGCTCCTGGACAAAACGGTGATGTAACGCCAAAAAATCTGCAGAGCATCGCGATGATTTTTTGGCGTTCAAAAATGCTGTGGTAGGCGCACCTTAAGGTTGCGCGCAGCGGAACCGCATCGTAGGCGATAGCCTCATGCCCCGGCCAATGCTTTGTGCGCATCCGGTTATGCATTTATTGCATAGTTGTATTGTCAGGATTGCCAGTCAGGATTTGACGGCTTCGATGGCGCGCTTGCGGCGCTTGCTGGTGCGGGCCTTGCCTTCCTGCGACTGCACCAGGTATTGCCACAGGCTTTCGACGATCTGCTTGCCGGGACGCAGGCTGGACGGACGCTCGCGGTACAAACGGATTTCCAGCTCGATTTCCCAGCCTGGCGCGCCGCCGTCGGCGCGCGCCAGGTGCTTGTACTTGACGTCGCGCATGACGGCCGATTCCGGCAGGAAGGCGATGCCGCGTCCTTCCAGTGCCATCATTTTCAAGCCTTCGGCCATGTCCGTCTCGTAGCAGGTGTCGAGGAACAGGGGCGCCTTGGCGTCGGCCACCAGCAATTCCACCATGCGTCCCAGGTAGGCATTGTTGGTATAGGAGAGGAAGGGCAGCGGCTCCTTGGCGCTGCCGGGCAGGACGAAGTCCGGCACCCGGTCCTGGCCGCAGCGCGCATACGCGCGCAGGGTTTCGCGGCCCATCACCAGCATGTCGTAGCGGCCCGGATCCAGCTGCACCGGCTGGCGCGGATGGTGGTAGCACAGCAGCAGGTCGCAGCCGCCGTCGACCAGCTGCAGCACGGCGTCGTGCACGTTCAGCGCCATCAGGCGGCTGTTGATCGGCGCAAAGCCCTCTTCCAGCGCCGTCAGCCATTTCGGCATGAAGGTCAGCGACAGGGTGTGGGGTACGGCGAAATCGACGCTCGTCTGCGTGGCCGCCCGCTTGCCGCGCAACAGGGCGCGCACGCCGTTGATCTGCCCCAGCATTTCCAGCGCCTGTTCGTAGAACACGGCGCCGGCCGGCGTCAGTCGCGTCGGGTAGGACGTGCGGTCGACCAGGTCGATGCCGAGCCAGTTTTCCAGCGACTGGATGCGCCGCGAAAAGGCGGGCTGGGTGACGTGGCGCAGGGCCGCGGAACGGCTGAAATTATGCGTTTCAGCAAGCGAGATGAAGTCTTCCAGCCATTTGGTTTCCATCGCGGCAGCATTCCGTTATCAAGGGCAGAGGCAAGGTGAAGTGGTCAGGGCGTATCGGGCGATGCCGCCGGCTGGTACAGGGCGGCGGGCAGGCCGAAGAAGGATGGCGGGCCCAGAGTCGTCCCCTTGAGCGAGCCGCCCGCATTCAAGCCCTTGTTGATGGCCGACAGCAGGGAGCTGCGGTCGGCCAGGTTTTGCATCAGCGCGCGCGGGCCGTTGTGGAAGGTGTGCTGGGCGATGTCCACGGCGACGACAAAGATCGGTTCGCGGCGCATGGAGAACTCCACCCACTCGCCGTCCTCGTCCTGCGCGCAGAAGGTATCGGGCAGGGTCATGGTATCGGCGTCGGGCAGGTGCGACGCCAGCACCAGGCCGAAGGCTTCCGGCACCACGTCGGCCAGGCGGCGCACGGTGAGGTCGTCCTGCACCAGTAACCGTACTTGCGCTTCCACCGCGTCTTCGGCGTCGGGCTGGGCGCCGAGGATTTTCACGGCCTGGTAAATCAGGTCGGACGAGAGTGCTTCCATCAAATCTTGCATCAAATCATCTCCAGGATCATGGCGACGATTTCGTCGCCGTACGAGGCCAGTTTTTTCTCGCCCACGCCGCTCACGCCGCGCATCTGCTCGAGCGAGGTGGGTTTGGCCTTGGCGATTTCGCGCAGGGTGGCGTCGACGAAAATCACGTAGGCCGGCACGTTGTGCGTGCGCGCCGTCTCCACGCGCCACCAGCGCAGCTTGTCGAAGATCGCTTGCTCGCTGGTCGACAGGTCAGTCTCGACATAACCTTTCGCCACGCTGGTGCTGCGCTTGCTGGTTTTCACCGGTTTCTGGTACTGGCGCAGCTGCACTTTCTGGCCGCCCTTGAGCACGGGGCGCGAGGCGTCCGTCAGTTTCAGCGAGCTGTATTGTTCATGGTCGACCGAGACGAGGCCCAGCGCGATGGCCTGACGCAGGATCGACTTCCACTCCGCTTCGCCCAGGTCCGAGCCGATGCCGAACACGGACAGCGTATCGTGGTGCCAGGTCTTGATGCGTTCCGACTCCACGCCGCGCAGCACGTCGATCACGTGGCCGCCGGCGAAGCGCTGGTCGACGCGGTAGATGGCCGACAGCAGTTTTTGCACGGGCACCGTGCCGTCGAACGACACGGGCGGCACCAGGCAGGTGTCGCAATTGCCGCAGGGCGAAGCCGGTTCGCCGAAGTATTCGAGCAATCGCATGCGGCGGCAGCTCAGCGTTTCGCACAGGCCCAGCATGGCGTCGAGCTTCACGCCGAGCACGCGCTTGAAGGTGTCGTCCGCCTCCGATTCGTCGATCATGCGCCGCTGCAGCACCACGTCCTGCAAACCATACGCCATCCAGGCGTTGGCGGCCATGCCGTCGCGTCCCGCGCGTCCCGTTTCCTGGTAATAGCCCTCGATGCTTTTCGGCAGATCCAGATGCGCGACGAAGCGCACGTCGGGCTTGTCGATGCCCATGCCGAAGGCGATGGTGGCGACCATGACGATGTTTTCCTCGCGCAGGAAGCGCGCCTGGTTGGCGCTGCGCTTGGCGTACTCCATGCCGGCGTGGTAGGGCAGGGCGCGGATGCCGCTCTGGTTCAGGAATTCCGCCGTTTCCTCGACTTTTTTGCGCGACAGGCAGTAGACGATGCCGCAGTCGCCCGTGTGTTCCGTGTTGATGAAGTCGAGCAGCTGCTTGCGGCCGTTGGCCTTTTCCACGATCTGGTAGCGGATGTTCGGACGGTCGAACGACGAGACGAACTGGCGCGCATCGTCGAGCTGCAGGCGCAGGGCGATTTCGGCGCGCGTCTGCGGGTCGGCGGTGGCCGTCAGGGCGATGCGCGGCACGTCCGGGAACTGCTCGTGCAGCACCGACAGCTTGATGTATTCGGGACGGAAGTCGTGGCCCCACTGGGCCACGCAATGGGCTTCGTCGATGGCGAACAGGGCGATCTTGGAGGCCTGGAACAGGTCCAGGCAGCGCTGCGTCATCAGCCGTTCCGGCGCCACGTAGACCAGGTCGATCTGGCCCGTGCGCACCAGGCGCTCGATGCGGCTGGCCTCTTCGTAGGTCTGCGTGGAATTGAGGAAGGCGGCGCGCACGCCGACTTCGGCCAGCGCGTCGACCTGGTCCTGCATCAGCGCGATCAGCGGCGAGATGACGACGCCGACGCCGTCGCGCAGCAGCGCGGGTATCTGATAGCACAGCGACTTGCCGCCGCCGGTGGGCATCAGTACCAGCGCGTCGCCGCCGTGGCTGACGTGGTCGACGATGTCGGCTTGCTGGCCACGGAAGGCCGGGTAGCCGAAAACGGTCTGCAGCAGGTCGAGCGCGCGCTGGTTAAGATCTTGATTCATAGTGCCTTATTCTGCCCAAACAACCCAGCCGTAGTGGGCGCTGGCCAACACCAGCAGGCCAAACACGATGCGGTACCAGGCAAAAAACGTGAAGTCGTGCGAGCTGATGTAGCGCAACAGCCAGCGCACGCACAGGAAGGCGGAGACAAAGGCGGCCACGGTGCCAAGGCCAAACAGGGGCACGTCGGCGGCCGACAGGATGTCGCGCGCTTTGTACAGCGAATAGAAGGTGGCGGCCAGCAGGGTGGGGATCGCCAGGAAGAATGAGAATTCGGTGGCCGTCTTGCGCGACAGGCCCAGCAGCATGCCGCCGATGATGGTCGAACCGGAGCGGCTGGTGCCGGGTATCAGCGCGAACGCCTGCGCGCAACCCACTTTCAGGGCGTCGAACGGCGTCATTTCATCGACCGAGTTGACGCGCACGGTGACCGGGTTGGTGCGCGCGCGGCGTTCCACCAGCAAAATCACGATGCCGCCGATGATGAAGGCCATGGCGACGGGCACGGGCTTGAACAGCGCGTGCTTGATCATCTTGCCGATGGCCAGGCCGATGATGGCCAGCGGAAGGAAGGCGATGGCGACGTTCAGCACGAACTTGCGCGATTTTGCCTCGCTGCCGAAGGTGGTCAGCACGCTGCCGATGCGCTGGCGGTATTCCCAGCAGACGGCCAGGATGGCGCCGGCCTGGATGGCGATCTCGAAGACATCCATGACCTCTTTCGATACATCCTTGGTAAAGTCGAGCAGGCTGCCGGCCAGGATCAGATGTCCGGTGGAAGAAATCGGCAAGAATTCGGTAAAGCCTTCGACCAGCCCCATGATGATGGCTTTTAACGCAAGAATGAGATCCATAGATGTATAAATGGGTATAAGTGACAGGATGGGGTGAGCGCGTGACGCCAGCAATGCGCGCGGGGTCGAAGCTTACCACGAGAGAGGCCCGTGCTCCGGGTTTGGCTGCTGGCGGGCGGCGGTTTTTTAGCGTCGCCGCCAGGCGAGGGGAGGGGTCAGGCGCTCTGTTTGGCAGGCGCGGCCAGGCGCGCGCTGGCGGCCACCAGCAGCAGGGCGGCGCCCAGCATGCTGAAGGCGATATTCAGGCTGGTGGCATGGGCGACGAAGCCGATCACGGCCGGACCGGCCAGGATGCCCGCATAGCCGATGGTGGTGATGGCCGCCACGGCCAGGCTGGCCGGCATGGCGCTCTGGTTGCCGGCCGCCGTAAACAGGATGGGCACGATGTTCGCCGCGCCCAGGCCGATCAGCACGAAGCCGGCCATGGCCAGGCTGGCATGCGGCGCCAGCACGGCCAGGAAGAAGCCGCTGGCCGCGCACAGGCCGCCGAAAGTAAGCACACGCTTTCCGCCAAAGCGGCTGACTACCTTGTCGCCCGTGAAGCGGCCCACCGTCATGGCGATGGCGAAGGCGGCGTAGCCGAGACCGCCCTTGGCTTCTTCCACGCCGCGCGTGGTGGTGAGGAACAGGGCGCTCCAGTCGAGGATGGCGCCTTCGGCCAGGAAGACGATAAAGCACAGCAGGCCGATGAAGATGACGGCGCCGTGCGGCATGACGAACAGCGGCGTCTTTTCGCCCGTGGCCGAGGCGGTCGGCAGCAAGTGGCCCTGGGCCGCGCCCAGCACGCCGCACAGCAGCAGCATCACCACCACGCACGACCAGGCGGGCGTCAGGCCCAGCCACAGCAGCAGGGCCATGCAGGCGGCGCCGGCGAAGCCGCCCACGCTGAACAGCGCATGAAAGCCCGACATCATGGCGCCGCCATTGGCTTTTTCGATGATCACGGCCTGGATATTGATGGCCACGTCGAAGGTGCCCATGGCCGCGCCGAAGACCAGCAGCACCAGGCCCAGTTGCAGCGGGCTGGCGGCCAGCGCCAGGCCGGGCAGGATGGCGGTCAGGAGCAGGCCGGCGCTGACGATGACCTTGCGGCAGCCGAAGCGCGCCGACAGCATGCCCGTAAACGGCATCGCGCACAGCGAGCCGGCGCCCAGGCACAGGAGCAAGATGCCCAAGGTGGCTTCATCGAGACCCAGGCGCGACTTGGCGTAGGGCACCAGCGGCGCCCAGGCGGCCATGCCGAGGCCGGCGGCGAAGAAGACCAGGCGCGTGGCGCGTTGTTGCAGGGTACCGGTAAGGTGCATGGGAGTGTTTCCAGAGTCAGGTGTGAATAAATATCAGGCGCGGGCGCGCAGTACCTGCACGCCCAGCCGCTCAAAGGCGGCCGCGTGGGCCGCGTCGGCATCCGCTTCCAGCACCAGGTGCTGCAGCAAGCCCGTGGCCAGCACGCCGAATGGCGCGGCCGTGCCCAGCTTGTCGCTGGTGACGGCCACGACGACGGCCTTGCTGGCGCCGGCGATGCTGCGCTTGAATTCGGCCTCGTCGTAATTGAATGCCGTCACGCCCGCGCCCGCATCGGCGCCGCAAGCACCGAGGAAGCACAGGTCGGGATGCATGCGCTCCACCGTGCGCAGCGCCTGCGGGCCCAGGCTGGCGCCGGCGCGGCGGTCGACGCGGCCGCCAGCCATGATCAGCTCGATCTCGGGGCGCTCCATCAGCAGCATGGCGATGGCCGGAGCGTTGGTGACGACAGTGAGCGCCAGCTCTGGCAAGGCGCCGGCGATGGCCAGGTTGGTCGACCCCGCATCCAGGAACAGCACCTGGCCGGCGCGCACGAGGGACACGGCGGCCTGCGCCAGCCGTTCCTTGCGCTCGGGCGCTGCCTGCTTGCGCTGCGTCAGGCTGCCGCCGTCGGGCGCCAGCGGCAGGGCGCCGCCATACACGCGCTGGCACAGGCCGGCCGCCGCCATGTCGCGCAAGTCGCGCCGTATCGTGTCTTCGGACACGTCGAGCTGGCGCGCCAGGTCCAGCGCCAGCACGCGCCCATCGGCCTGTAATTGTTGCTGGATCAGCGCATGGCGTTGTTTGAGGAGCAGGGTGGGGGACATGGGTTTGGTTTAAAACGTGCAGGAATGTGCATGAATATACGCAAACGTGCATTCCGGGTCAACGTTTTTCGTCGTTGGCGGCAAGATTACCTTCCTTCAGGGGCCACATAGTTGGCTATCGCTGCATCTCTACGGCTTACACTGGCTGGGGAATGAACAGCTATGGCGAGAAATGCTCAAATGAAATACTCGGGAAAAATTGTGCTGCTATCGCGTACGGCGTATCTGTCCGGTCGCGACGACGGTTTTCTGCGCCAGTTGTGCGACGCGCGGATAGAACTCTTCTGCGTCCTCGGTGTCGATGCCCAGGCATGGGAAGACGCACTCGACTGGATGTGCATCGGCGAAGACGGCCAGGGCCGGCACTGCATCGTCACGACGTCGCATCGGGATGAGTCGCTCGCGCAGGTGATTGACTTTGCGCAGCGTTTTGACACCCGCATGGCGCATGCCGTGCAAGTGATCGAACGTTGAGTTGTTGTTCTGGCGCCTGCCAGGAGGGCACTTTGCGCGCTCAGGCCGGCGCGGTCGCCCGTTCGAGTGCGTCGAGCCAGCGGATGGCGTGTGCGCGGCTGCTGCCGCACATCTCCTCGGACGGCTGCAAGCCGCCGCAAAACGCGGGCCGTTCCGGTTGGCCGAAGATGCGGCAGCGGTTGTCGTCGGCCAGTTGCACGCAGCGCACACCCGCCGGCTTTCCATTCGGCATGCCGGGAATCGGGCTGGTGATGGACGGTGCGGTGCAGCAGGCGCCGCAGGACGGGCGGCATGCCAGGGAGGCGGCGGGGGACGGCATGGCGGTGGGCTGAGTAGGGATAGAGGCCGACAGTATAGCAAGCCGGCCCCGGTGCGCCGCCGGGAGCGCGTTTAGCGCACGATGCTGACGCGCTTGCCCGACAGGGTGCGGCGGGCCGGATCGCCATGCACGGTGATGCGGCCGGAACCGCTGGCGCGGGCATTGACTTCATTCTGAACGGTGACATCGATGTCGCCGGAACCGTTGCTCGCCAGATAGGCAACGTCGCTGCGCAGGGCGGCCAGGTTGATGTCACCGGAGCCATTCACGTTGGCGTCGAGGCGCTGCACGGCGCCGCTGGCGCTGATGCTGCCCGAGCCGTTGACGGCCACGTTGATGCGTTCGCCGCGCATGTTGCCCAACTGGATGCTGCCCGAACCGTTCTGGACCGCGTCCGTGTTGCCGCTGGCGAGGGCCGCCGCATTGATGCTGCCTGAGCCATTGTTGGCCACGTCGAAGCGCCCCACCGTGCCCGACAATTCGCTCTTCATCGAACCGCGCTGCTCCAGGCTGAAGTCTTCTCCATTGAAACCGCTGGCCACCAGACGGCCAGAGCCGGAGATGCTGATCTTCTTCAATTGCGGCGTCGTGTAAATGACGTGGATGCCATTGCTGCTGCGAATGTTCGTGTCGCTCCAGATGCGCAGGGTATTGCCGCTCACTTCGCTATGGATGCGTGGCTGCAGATTGCTGTCCGCCTCGATCACCAGCGACGTTGCCGGCCCGACGCGCACGTCGATCTTGAGATCGATGCGCTTCATGCTGTCGATGTCGAGCGTGTTGATGTTGCTGACCTGGCGCACGTCGCGGCTTACTTGTTCGTTGCCCTGGATGGCATTGCCACCGGAATCGGCATAGCGTACTTCGCCGTCGTTCGGGTTGATGACGATGGCGCAGCCGCCAAGGGCAACGGCACAGCACAGGGCCAGCAAAGTACGCATGGTGTTTCCTTTATGAT
The DNA here is from genome assembly GCF_030397695.1 of Janthinobacterium sp. SUN118. Lineage (NCBI taxonomy): Bacteria > Pseudomonadati > Pseudomonadota > Betaproteobacteria > Burkholderiales > Oxalobacteraceae > Janthinobacterium > Janthinobacterium sp. SUN118. Next base: position 205,331 of record NZ_JAPUBV010000001.1, read on the forward strand.
TGTTTTAACCGCGGAATAAGAAAAAGCCGGCTGCCGCGCCGCGGCTGCCGTGCTGTCGATGAGAAGATAGCAAAGCCGATATGTTTGCTAAGGGGAAATGCGATGAACTGCGCAAAACGCGGGTTGAACTGCATGCAGGCCTGTCCGAAGCCGTGTCTGTCCTTGCCTGGTGTGGCCGGTGACGCGGCCGGTGGCGGTCCGGAGGGTACAATGCAGTCACTTCGATGCCAGGCGAGGTGTCCCGTGCGGCCGTTGCAGGCCGGCGCTTGACCTTCCCTGTAGACAAGTCTAATATTAATGACTCAAAAGTAAGTTACCCGGAATGACACATGCACGCCCCGATTGATACCAAGCCCCGCTGGGAGCGGCGCAAGGATGCCCGCCCACAGGAGTTGCTCGCCGCCGCCCTCGACCTGTTCGTCGAACGCGGCTTCGCGTCGACGCGCCTGGAGGATGTGGCCAAGCGGGCCGGCGTGTCGAAGGGGACTTTATATCTGTACTTTGAGAATAAACAAGAGCTGTTCAAGGCCGTGGTGCGCGACAATATCGTGCATTCCATCGGCGAGGCGGAAGACAGCCTGGCCGCCTCCGACAGCAGCAGTGCCGAGTTGTTGCGCAGCATGATGATGCAGTGGTGGGAAGAGTTTGGCGCCACCAAGCTGGCCGGCTTGACCAAGCTGATGCTGGCCGAAGCGAACAATTTCCCGGAACTGGCGCAGTTTTACAACGAAGAAGTGGTCGCGCGCGGCAATGCGCTGATCACCACCCTGCTGGAACGGGGCATGCGCCGCGGCGAATTCCGCCAGGTCGATCCCGTGCTGGTCAGCGCCATCCTGAGCGCGCCCGTCACCATGCTGATGATGTGGACGCATTCCTTCCTGCCGTGCGAGGTCAAGAATATTGATCCTGTCGCGTACATGGATGCCTTTCTCGACATGAGCTTGCGCAGCCTGCAGGTGGAGGCGCCCGGGAAAAGCTGATGCGCGGGGCCGGCCGCTACCGTTCAGTTGCCCCTTTCCAAGGTTCGCCCCCCCAAATCTGCAGATCGTCGCAAATTTCCTCCATCCCCCGTCTTTATGGTTAACATGTGCTTTCAGCCAGTTCAACGATAAAATGGCGGATTATTACTTCACTTACCGAGTCCAAAGATGAATATCGAACAAGCCCGCTTCAATATGATCGAACAGCAAATCCGTCCATGGGACGTACTGGATCTCGACGTGCTGGAGCTGTTGAACGTGGTCAAGCGTGAAGATTTCGTGCCGGCCGCCTATAAAAACCTGGCCTTCGTCGATACTGAAATCCCACTGGGCGGCGGCGAAAGCATGTTCACGCCGAAGCTGGAAGCCCGTATTTTGCAGGACGTTGCCGTTAAAAAGCACGAAAATGTGCTGGAAATCGGCACCGGCAGCGGCTACATGGCGGCGTTGCTGGCGCACAAGGCGCGTCACGTGACGAGCGTGGAAATCGTGCCCCAATTGAAAACCCTGGCCGAGCAGAACCTGGCCGCCAACGGCGTCACGAATGTCACCGTGGAACTGGGCGATGGCGCCCAAGGCTGGAGCAAGGGCGCGCCCTACGATGTTATCGTCGTTTCCGGCGCCCTGTCCGTGTTGCCGGAAGCACTGTTGCAACAAGTGAAAGTGGGCGGCCGCATCCTGGCCATCATCGGCGAAGCACCGATCATGTCGGCACACCTGATCACCCGCAGCTCGGACAAGGCCTACGATACGCGCAAGCTGTTCGAGACCAATGTGACGCCGCTGCAAGCCGTCGCGCCGTCGCACTTCCAGTTCTGAGACGACGGAGATTCGATGGAGCATTTGAGCGCACCGCAGCTGGCCGCCTGGCTGGCTGATACCACCCGCCCGCGTCCCTTCCTGCTGGATGTGCGCGAGCAGTGGGAGTTTGAGCTGTGCCACCTCGACGGCGCCACCCTGATGCAGATGAATTCGATTCCGGCGCGCATCGATGACCTCGATGAAGATGCCGAGATCGTCTGCATCTGCCACCACGGCGCGCGCAGCATGCAAGTGGCCGCCTTCCTGGAACGCAATGGTTTTGGCAAGATCAGTAATTTGACGGGCGGCGTTCATGCCTGGGCTGTGCAAGTCGACAGCGCAATGCCTAAATACTAAGTTATTTTGCAGTAGATGCACCCAGGCATGCTTTCCCGCATGCCTGCGGATGCCTGTACCCCGCTCCTACCCGGACGGGCGCAAGGCAAGCTGTAGCAGATTTTTGATTCCATCAACTTTTGACGACTCCAACGGAGAAATGCAATGCGGAAACCCCTTATCGCCGTGCTGATGACCAGCGCTTTTTTCTCGCTCAACACACAGGCGGCCGATCTCATCCAGGTGTACCAGCAGGCGCTGGCCAACGACGCGCAGTATGCCAGCGCGCGCGCGGCCCTGTCGGCCGGGATGGAGCGGGTACCGCAGGGGCTGTCAGGCTTGCTGCCGCAAATCTCCGCATCGGGCACGAATACGCGCGGCAACCAGGAACCCATTGCCCTGATCAATGGCAACAAGATCACCATGCCGACCGTCAGCGTGCACACGAATACCTACAACCTGACCCTGGCGCAACCGCTGTTCCGCTGGGATCGCTGGGAAACCTATCAGCAAAGCAAGCTGGCGCAGGCCATCGCCGAAGCGCAATTTGCACAAGTGCAGCAAGACCTGATCACGCGCGTGGCACAGGCGTATTTCGACGTGCTCAGCGCGCAAGACAACCTGGGCGCGACGCAGGCGCAAAAGGTGGCCACGACGGAGCAGCTGGCATCGGCCAAGCGCAACTTCGAAGTCGGCACGCAAACGATTACCGACACGCATGAAGCGCAAGCGGCCTACGACCTGGTGGTGGCGCAGGAATTTGCCGCCATCAATGACCTGGCCAACAAGCGCAGCGCCCTGCAAACCATCATCGGCGAAGCGCCGACCGCGCTGGCGCCGATGCGCACGGGCGTGGTCATCAGCGCGCCGGAACCGGCCGCCATCGAGCCGTGGGTATCTTCCGCCGAAGAGCAGAACTATGGCGTCGTCACGGCCCAGTTCAACGTGGAATCGGCCAAGCGCGATATCGGCCGCAACCGTGCCGGCCACTATCCGACCCTGGACCTGATCGCCAACACGGGCCACACCTACACCACGGGCGGCGGCGGCGGCGCCAACAACAACGCCATCGGCGTGCAGTGGAGCATCCCGATCTTCAGCGGCTTCGCCGTCACCAGCAAGGTGCGCGAATCGATCGCGCTGGAAAACAAGGCCCGCAACGACCTGGAAACGGCACGCCGCACGGCATCGCAGGGTGCGCGCCAGGCTTTCCTCGGCGTCAACAGCGGCCTGGCCCAGGTGAAGGCACTGGAAGCGGCGGAAGTGTCGAGCAAATCGGCGCTGGAATCGAACCAGCTTGGCTATCAAGTGGGCGTGCGCATCAATATCGACGTCTTGAATGCGCAGAAACAACTGTTTTCGACGCAAAAAGACCTGTCGAAAGCCCGCTACGACACCATCATGAACGGCTTGCGCCTGAAGTCGGCGGCCGGCACCCTGAAGGAAACGGATCTGTTGCCAGTGAACGCCTTGCTGGACAAGTAATCTTTTTCTCCAGAGTCAGATCAAAACCAGCCCCGGCAACGGCGCTGGTTTTTTTCGTCCAATCAGGCGTATTCAGGCCGCGCGGCTGTTGGCCACTTGCGTGAGAACCACGCCCGCCACCACGAGGCACCCGCCCGCCCAGTGCAGCGGTGAAATGTGCTTGACGGCAAAACCCAGCAAGCCGTAGCGGTCGATGGCCAGCGCGGCCAGCATCTGTCCGCCGATGACGGCCGCCATGAACGGGCCGGAGCCCATGCGCGGCGCCAGCATCAGCGCGGCCGTAATATAAAACACGCCGGCTGCGCCACCCAGCCAGGACCAGCCCGGGCCGCGCACGGCCAGCGCGACATCGGGCGCCGGTACGCGCCAGAACAGCATCAGCAGCGAAGCGAGCACGGCGCTGACGCCCAGCGAGGCGACAGTGGCCCACAGCGGGTGTCCCAGGTTGCGGCCCAGCGCGGCATTCGCGCCCGCCTGGAAAGGGACGACGGCGCCGGCCAGCATGGCCAGCGGGGCAAACAAGGTGATCCATCCATGCATATGCGACTCCATCTTTGTTGAGTTGATGGCCCCATCGTATTATGCTGTGATGATTAAATCCAATTCGTAGTTTGTCATTAAACTATGCACCAAATGAATAATCTGCGCGCCGTCGATTTGAACTTGCTGGTGATCCTGGAGGCGCTGCTCAGCGAGCGCCATTTGTCGCGCGCGGCCGAACGCCTGCATATGAGCCAGCCTGCCGTCAGCCATGCGCTGGCGCGCCTGCGCCACCTGCTCGATGATCCGTTGCTGTTGCGTGGCAAGGGCGGCTTCCAGCCGACGGCGCGCGCGCTGGCCCTCGCGCGGCCGCTGGCCGAGGCCTTGCAAAGCGTGCGTTCCGTGCTCGGTGGCGCCATCTTCGAGGCGGCCACGGCGCAGCGCACGTTTCGCCTGGCGATGTCCGACTATGGCGCGGCCCTGATCCTGCCGCGCTTGCTGCGCCGCTTGCGCGTGGAAGCGCCCGGCATCGACCTGGCCGTCAGTTATGCCAGCCGGCCGGCCGTCGTGGCCGGCGTGCAGGATGGCGAGATCGACCTGGCGCTGGGCGTGTTCCCGCAACTGCCCGAGCAGTTACATCGAGAAACCTTATTCGAGGAAACCTTCATGTGCGCGCTGGACCCGGCCAGCCTGGCCGATGGCGAAACATTGAACCTGGAAACGTATCTGGCGCGGCCGCATGTGCTGGTAGCGTCCAGCGAGGGCGGCATGGCGGCCGAAGTCGATGCGGCGCTGGCCCGGCTGGGCCAGGCGCGCCGCATCGCCGTGCGCTTGCCGCACTGGACGGTGGCGCCCGATATCGTGCCGGGGACGGACTTGATACTGACGGTGGCGCGGCGCGCCGTGCAGGGAAGCGCAGCGCAGGGGCTGGCGCTGCATGCGCCGCCATTTGCCATCGCGCCGTTTGCATTTGAAGCGATACGCCACCACCGCACGGATGGCGATGCGGGCATCGCCTGGCTGCGCGCGGCCATTGCCGCGGCAACCATCTGAACCACCTTACAGGCCGCCGCCCTGGCCGTCGAACTTGCGTTCGATCAATTCGATCTTGTAGCCGTCCGGATCGGTGATGAAGGCGATGACGGTATTGCCGCCCTTGACCGGGCCCGGTTCGCGCGTGACGTTGCCGCCATTCGCCCGCGCCGCATCGCAGGCGGCGACGATGTCGTCGGCCGAGATGGCGATGTGGCCATAGGCCGTGCCCAGCTCGTAACTGGTGGTGCCATAGTTATACGTCAGTTCCAGTTCCGCGTGGTCGGGATTCGCGCCGTAGCCGACGAAGGCCAGCGTGTATTGGTATTCCGGATTGTCGCTGGTGCGCAGCAGCTTCATGCCCAGGACGTTGGTATAAAAATCGATGGAGCGCTGCAGGTCGCCGACCCGCAACATGGTGTGCAAAATACGCATCGTAAATCCTTGATGGTGATAGGGGAATGGCAGGATTTTATGCGTTTTACGGCTTTTGTGCCGAGACCGCCCCTGCCGCCCGCTTGCACAGGGGGCGGCGGACGGTGGCGTGCTTACTCCAGATGGGCGTCCAGCGTGATGTCCGTGGCCAGCAATTTGGACACGGGACAACCGAGCTTGGCGCGCAGGGCCGCATCCTGGAAGGCTTCCTCGGTGGCGCCAGGTATGGTCGCCACGAGGGTCAGGTGGACGGCCGTGATGGCATAGCTGCCATCGATCTTTTCCAGGGTGACATCGGCCGTGGTTTTCAGGGCCGTGGCGCGCATGCCCGCCTCGCCCAGCTGACCGGACAGGGCCATGGTGAAGCAGGCCGCATGGGCGGCGCCGATCAGCTCTTCCGGATTGCTGCCGGGGCCATCCTCGAAGCGCGTGTTGAAGCCGTAAGCCACATTGTCGAGCGCGCCGCTTTGGGTGGAAATAAATCCTTTGCCATCTTTGAGGCCGCCACTCCAGACGGCCGATCCTGTTTTTTTCATGATGTACTCCTTGCGTGGTTCGAGCGTCCATCATGCGCGCCAGCGCTTGCCGCTTCCGTTCGTTGCGCCACACAGGGGGCGCATGCAGGGGCGCAAATAGGTTCAGGGCGCCGGCGCCACGCGCCAGATGACGTTGCCCACGTCGTCCGCCACCAGCAGCGCGCCCGCCTTGTCGATGGCCACGCCGACGGGACGCCCCTGCGCCTTGCCGTTCCTGTCGAGGAAACCGGCGACGACATCCTGCGGCGGGCCATTGGGCACGCCATTGGCAAACGGCACGAAGATGACCTTGTAGCCGCTGAACGGTTTGCGGTTCCACGAGCCGTGCTGGCCGATGAAGGCGCCGCTGCGGTAGCGCTCGGGCAGCAAGGTGCCGTCATAGAACGCCAGCCCCAGCGAGGCCGTGTGCGCGCCGAGCGCGTAGTCGGGCGAGACGGCCGTGGCGACCAGTTCGGGACGCGGCGGCTTGACGCGCGCATCGCCATGCTGGCCGAAATAACTGTAGGGCCAGCCATAGAAGGCGCCGTCCTTGACCGAGGTCATATAGTCCGGCACGAGGTCGTTGCCCAGTTCGTCGCGTTCATTGACGGCCGTCCAGAGCGCGCCCGTCTGAGGCTGCCAGGCCATGCCGTTCGGGTTGCGCAAGCCCGTCGCGTACACGCGCGCCTTGCCCGTGGCCCGCGTGAATTGCCAGATGGCGGCGCGGCCGTCTTCGGCCGACATGCCGTTCTCGCCCACATTGCTGTTCGAGCCGACGGACACGTATAAAAACTTGCCGTCGGGGCTGGCGATGACGTTCTTGGTCCAGTGGTGATTGATGGGGCCGCCAGGCAAGTCCATCACCTTGACCCCCGGGGCCGCGATGCTGGTCTGCCCCGTTGCATAGGGAAAGCGCACGAGGGCGTCGGCATTGGCGATATACAGTTCGTTGCCTACCAGGGCCATGCCGAATGGCGAGTTCAAGCCTTGCAGGAAGACGCTGCGCGTCTGTGCCACACCGTTCGCATCGATGCCACGCAGCAAGGTGATGCGGTTGGCGCTGGGCGTGGCGGCGCCCGCCTTTTTCATCTGCATCTGCATGATGGCGCCCCTGATGCCCTGGCTGTCTTCGGGTTTCGGCGGCGCATTCGTTTCCGCCACGAGCACGTCGCCATTCGGCAAGACATACAGCCAGCGCGGATGGTCGAGGTCGCGTGCATACGCGCGGATGGCCAGGCCGGCCGCCACCGCGGGGCGTTGCCCGGCCGTCCACCTTTGCACGGGCGCAACATTGACGGTGGGAATCCATTGCTTGTCGGGCGCGGGCAACGCGGGCTGGGGGCCGAAGCCGACGGGCATGGCTGGCGCCTGCGCCTGGGCGAGGCCGGCGCAGCAGCTGGCAAGCAACAGGATGGAGCGAACAGAGCTGTGCATGGCGTACTCCTGTAACGCAGCGGTGCAGTGGAGTTGGACTCAGCGCGCCTTCTTCGGTTCCGCTTGCGCATCGGGGCGGGCCTGTTGCGGGGCGGCCGGCTTGACCTTTTCCACGCCCGGCTGGGCGCGCCGGTCCGTATCGACCAGGCCTTGCTCGAGGTCGCTGGCCGCCTGCTGCATGACCTTGCGCGGGCGTATGTTTTGCGCGTCGGGCGATTCGTCGCGTTCGTGCGGCAAGCGGTCGACGCCGTCGTTGCTGACCTTGGCATCGGTATTGATCTTGCGCTCGCTATGTGGGGTAACCATATGGCCTCCTGGGGCGAAAAGAATGACTGATGCCAGTGTCCCGTTGCCACAGGCCGCATGCAAGCGGATTTGTCCATGCTGGGAGCGCTGGCGCACGCATGGCGAATTCTTTTTCTGCGCTACACTGCGGCAACACTTATAAACGCCCCTTGCCGGCACACGGCAGCCGCACTATACTGTGCATATATACAGTATCATGCGATGCCGGCGTGCAGTGCGACAGCCAGGGGCAACTTGCCACCGAATTTATTTGCCGAGATTTTTATGCCCGCCGAAAAACACGCCGAAGCGCCAGCAGCCAGTTCGCCAGCCCCGGGACATCCGTTCAACCTGGGGGCCAAGACCATTGCCCTGGTCGTGCGCCAGAATACGGATGGCATTGCCGAGCCCGTGAAAAGCATCGTCGATTTCTTGCAGGTGCTGGGTCATACCGTCGTCTTTGAAGCGGAAACGGCCGCGCACCTGAACCTGGCATTTCCCGGCGTGCGCGCCATGTCGCCCGCCGAGATCGGCGCCGCCGCCGATTGCGCCATCGTCATGGGCGGCGACGGCACCATGCTGGGTATTGCGCGTCAGCTGGCGCCATTCGACGTTCCCTTGATCGGTATCAATCAAGGGCGATTGGGCTTCATGACCGATATTCCGCTCGAGCGTATGCTGCCCGTACTGGCGCAAATTCTCGGCGGCCGTTTCAAGGCCGAGCGCCGCACCTTGCTCGAAGGCAGCGTGCTGCGCGACGGCCAGTCGATCCACGTGGGCATGGCCGTCAATGACGTCGTCGTCTCGCGCGGCGCTGGCGCCGGCATGGCGGAATTGCGCGTCGAAGTTGACGGGCACTTCATGTACAACCAGCGTTCGGATGGCTTGATTATTTCCACGCCCACGGGCTCGACCGCGTATTCGCTGTCGGCCGGCGGCCCGCTGCTGCACCCGACCCTGGGCGGCATCGTGCTCGTGCCGATCGCCCCGCATGCGCTGTCGAATCGCCCTATCGTCTTGCCCGACTCCAGCCAGATCGTCGTGGAAATCGTGCGCGGGCGCGATATCAGCGTCAATTTCGACATGCAGACGTTTGCCAGCCTGATCCAGCAAGACCGCATCATCATTCGCCGTTCGCCGCACACGATTACCTTCCTGCATCCGGAGGGGTGGAGTTACTACAACACCCTGCGTGAAAAACTGCACTGGAACGAATATCCGTCGGGCGAGGGCAAGCTCAGCTAACCAGTTTCTTCACGCTAACCCGCGGTGCGCCGCCTAACTACAGAAGCCATGCTCCATACACTGTCCATCCGCGATTTTGTCATTGTCGATACCATTGAACTGGAATTTTCCGCTGGCTTCAGCGTGCTGACGGGCGAGACGGGCGCCGGCAAGTCCATCCTCATCGATGCGCTGACGCTGGCGCTGGGCGGCCGCGGCGACGCCAGCGTGGTGCGCGAGGGGGCGGCCAAGGCCGACATCACGGCCGATTTCTCCGTCAGCGAGGTGGCGCAGGCGTGGCTGGCGGCCAATGAATTTGCCAACGACGAGGGCGGCGCCCTGCTGCGCCGCGTGATCGACAATGCGGGCCGCTCGAAAGCCTACATCAACGGCATCCCCGCCACGGCCGCGCAGCTGCGCGAGCTCGGCGACATGCTGGTCGACATCCACGGCCAGCACGCGCACCAGTCCTTGCTGAAAAGCGAGGCGCAGCGCGCCCTGCTCGACGGCCAGGCGACGGCGCGCGAGGCGGGCGCGGAACAGGATGCGCGGCAAGTGGCGGCGCTGCACAAGCGCTGGCGCGCGCTGGTGCGTCAGCGCGAGGAATTCGAAACGAATGCCGCCAACGTGCTGTACGAGCGCGAACGCCTCGAATGGCAAGTGGGCGAACTGGAAAAACTGGCGGCCAAGCCCGGCGAATGGACGGAGATCACGAACGAGCACAGCCGCCTGTCGCACGCGGCCAGCCTGCTGGAAGGGGCGCAGGAAGCGCTGGCGATTATTTCCGAGCAGGAAGACCACCCGATCGTCTCGCAACTGTCGGCCCTGAACCAGAAACTGGGCAAGCTGGTGTCCGTCGATGCGGAACTGCAGCCTATCGTCGACCTGATCGAATCGTCGCGCATCCAGCTGCAGGAATCCGTGTATGCGCTGAACAATTACCTGGACCGCGTGGAACTGGATCCGGACCGCCTGCACCAGCTCGATGCGCGCATGGAAGCGATGCACAGCACGGCACGCAAGTTCCGCGTCACGCCCGAGGAATTGCCCGACGAACACGCCAAGCTGTCGGAAAAGCTCCAGCACCTGGCCGACGCTTCCGATATCGAAGGCTTGCTGCGCCAGGAAGCGAAGATCGAGGCCGAGTACCGCAGCGTGGCCGAACGGCTGTCAGGCACGCGCCGCGCCGCCGCCCTGGAGCTGGGTCACGCCGTCACGCGCGCCATGCAGGAGCTGAGCATGACGGGCGGCAGCTTCGAGATTGCCTTGAATCCGTGCGAGCCGGCCGCCCACGGCCTGGAACAAGTCGAGTTTCTCGTCGCCGGCCATGCGGGCACGGCGCCCCGTTCGCTGGCCAAGGTGGCGTCCGGCGGCGAGCTGGCGCGCATCGCGCTGGCCATCTCCGTCATTACCTCGCATGCCACCACCACGCCGACCCTGATCTTCGACGAAGTCGACAGCGGCATCGGCGGCGCCGTCGCCGAAGTGGTGGGGCGTCTGTTGAAACGCCTGGGGCAAGGACGACAAGTGCTGTGCGTGACCCATTTGCCGCAAGTGGCCAGCCAGGCCAACCAGCATTTCCAGGTGGCAAAAAGCACCCTGGACAATGGCAAGACGGCGTCGCGCATCGACATGCTCGATGCCAAGGCCAGGGTGGAAGAGGTGGCGCGCATGCTGGGCGGCCTGGAAATCACGGCCACCACGCGCAAGCATGCACGCGAATTGCTGGCCATCTAGTACACCCAAGCCAAGCTGCTGCGCGTCGCGATTGCGGCCTGCGAGGCCCACTGCCTCGGCGGCCCCGTGCTTCGCACAGCTGCGCTGCTCGGGCCAACGGGGCAGCGAGCCTCGCTGCCGCTCGCGACGGTTTTGTTGGGCGTTGTGAGCGTAAACCGGTCTGGCGAAAATGGCAGTTGGCCTGATGCCGTTCCTTTCCAGCTTTCCGATGTTGATGCAATGTAACTATAATGGTTGGCTAATCCGTCCAACGTCTTCGAAGAGCCTTCATGTCATTTCAAGTAGAACCTCCGTACACGCATGGCAGCATCGACCGCAGCGCCGTGGTGCTGGTCAACCTGGGCACGCCCGATGCGCCGACCTCGTCGGCAGTGCGACGCTATCTGAAGCAATTCCTGTCCGACCCGCGCGTGGTGGAGATTCCCCGCATCGTCTGGTGGTTCATCCTGCATCTGATCATCCTGCCGTTTCGTTCTGGCCAGTCGGCCAGGAAATACGCGTCGATCTGGACGCGCGACGGCTCGCCCCTGAAGGTGCACACGCAGAAGCAGGCGAAATTGCTGGCCGGCGCCCTGGCCGAGCGCGGCCATGATGGCGTCACCGTCGCCATGGCCATGCGCTACGGTTCGCCATCGTTGCCCGAGGTGCTGGCGCAACTGAAAAGCGCGGGCTGCGAGCGCATCGCCATCCTGCCGGCTTATCCGCAATACTCGGGCACGACGACGGGCTCCATCTATGACGCCGTGTTTGCCCACTACGCCACGGTGCGCAATGTGCCGGAATTGCGCTTCATCAAGCAATACCACGAGCACGACACGTATATCGACGCCCTGCGCGACTCCGTGCTGAACCACTGGGAAGCGCATGGCCGGCCGGAAAAGCTGGTGATGAGCTTTCATGGCGTGCCGAAGCGCACCTTGCTGCTGGGCGACCCCTATCACTGCCAATGCCTGAAAACGGCGCGCCTGCTGGCGGAAAAGTTGAAACTGACCAAAGAGCAATATGTGGTGACCTTCCAGTCGCGCTTTGGCAAGGCCGAATGGCTGCAGCCATACACGGCGCCCACCCTGGTGGCGCTGGCGCAGCAGGGCGTCAAGCGCGTCGATCTGCTGTGTCCGGGTTTTACCAGCGATTGCCTGGAGACGCTGGAAGAGATCGCCATGGAAGCCAAGCATGATTTCGAGGCGGCCGGCGGCAAGCACTTCCATTACATCGCGTGCTTGAATGAAACGCCCGCCTGGATCGCCGGGCTGGCGGAAATTGCCGAACAGCATATGATCGGCTGGCCGACGATGAAGACGGCGGCGCAGCGCGAAGCGGACAAGAAGCATGGCGAGCAGGCGCGCACGGCGGCCCTGGCCCTGGGCGCCGCCAACTAGCAATAGTTGCTTTTATTGAATGTAAAGCCGCGCTTGCGCGGCTTTGTCATCTCTGGCGCAAGCATGAGGTTTTCCAAATAGCAACACCAGCAGTGGTAATGGCCTTGGGCGGGCTGGTAGAATGCCGGCTTTGCTGGGGGGAACCAGGCTGTATCAGAGGGAGCGCACGGCTTGTTGCCCGAAATGGGAAGCGATTTGTAATAAGCTGTAACATTAGCCGACGTAAAGCTTGGCGTTGACGCCAATACCCCTTGAAACAGTAGGATATAGCCCCATCTGCCGGTTAGTGTTGTAAAGATGTATAGCCTAACCCATTTAACGACGCCAAACAAAACCGTAGCGCGGATGTGATTCGTCGCTGAAAGGCGCAGCTGTGCGAATGCACGGAGACGCCGAGTCAGTGAAGCTCGGAAGCCGCGAATTGCGATGCGCAGCAGGTTTTGGCAGGCGTTACAAGCCATTGATTGTAGGAGCTTTTAGATGCAAGATCAGGAAAACCAAGCTGTACCTAATCCGCAAGCGGACGCCGCGGCGACTGCCCCATCGACTCCCGCAGAGCCAACTTTGGAAGAGCAGCTGGCGAGTACCGAAGCGCGTCTTGCAGAGATGCACGATGCCTTCATGCGTGCCAAGGCCGATGGCGAAAATATCCGCCGCCGCGCGCAGGAAGATGTTGCTAAAGCGCATAAATTTGCAGTGGAAAGCTTTGCCGAAGCCATGGTGCCGGTGAAAGACAGCCTGGAAACGGCGCTGACGGTGGAAGCACCGACGATCGAGTCCTTGAAAGAGGGCGTCGAGCTGACCTTGAAGCAATTGAATGCCGCGTTCGAGCGCAACCGCCTGGTGGAAGTCTTGCCAGCGCAGGGCGAAAAGCTCGATCCGATGAAACACCAGGCTGTTGCCGTGGTGCCAGCGGAGCAGGAAGCCAATACCATCGTGTCCGTCCTGCAAAAGGGCTATATGATTGCGGACCGCCTGCTGCGTCCAGCCATTGTAACGACCGCGCAAGCAAAATAATCAGAGGGCGGCATCAAGCAAGCCTTGAAACCATGCCGCTTTGCCACATATAAGAACCATCTGAAATCTAGCAAATAAAAGGAAAAAAATCATGGGTAGAATTATCGGTATCGATCTGGGAACCACGAATTCCTGCGTTTCCATCATGGAAAACGGTCAACCAAAGGTAATCGAAAACGCTGAAGGCGCACGCACGACGCCGTCGATTATTGCTTATCAAGAAGATGGCGAAATTCTCGTCGGCGCGCCAGCGAAACGCCAGGCCGTGACCAATCCGAAAAACACGCTGTACGCAGTGAAGCGTTTGATCGGTCGCAAGTTCGACGAAAAAGAAGTACAAAAAGACATCGCGCTGATGCCGTACCAAATCATGAAAGCCGACAACGGCGATGCATGGATCGGCGTACGCGACAAAAAACTGGCGCCGCCGCAAATTTCGGCTGAAGTGCTGCGCAAGATGAAGAAAACGGCAGAAGACTACCTCGGTGAAGAAGTCACCGAAGCCGTCATCACCGTGCCTGCGTACTTCAACGACTCGCAGCGTCAGGCGACCAAGGATGCCGGCCGTATCGCCGGTCTGGACGTCAAGCGCATCATCAATGAGCCAACCGCGGCAGCGCTGGCGTTTGGCCTGGACAAGGCTGAAAAAGGCGACCGTAAAATCGCCGTGTATGACTTGGGTGGCGGTACGTTCGACGTGTCGATCATCGAAATCGCGGATGTTGATGGCGAGAAACAATTTGAAGTGCTGTCGACCAACGGCGACACCTTCCTGGGCGGCGAAGACTTCGACCAACGCGTCATCGATTACATCATCGACGAGTTCAAGAAGATCAACGGCATCGACCTGAAAAAAGATCCGATCGCCCTGCAGCGCATCAAGGCTTCGGCCGAGCGCGCGAAGATCGAATTGTCGTCGTCGCAACAAACCGAGATCAACGAGCCATACATCGCCATGGCGAATGGCGCACCGGTCCACTTGAACCTGAAGATGACCCGCGCCAAGCTGGAATCGCTGGTGGAAGAGTTGATCACGGCCACGATGGAACCTTGCCGCACCGCTATCAAAGATGCAGGCGTGAAAGTGTCCGACATCGACGACATCATCCTGGTCGGCGGTATGACCCGCATGCCGAAGGTGCAGGAAAAAGTGAAGGAATTCTTCGGCAAGGATCCACGCAAGGATGTGAATCCGGACGAAGCCGTCGCCGTGGGCGCAGCAATTCAAGGTTCGGTCCTGTCGGGCGAACGCAAGGACTTGCTGTTGCTGGACGTCACTCCTCTGTCCCTGGGTATCGAAACCCTGGGCGGCGTGATGACCAAGATGATCCACAAAAACACGACGATTCCGACCAAGTTCAGCCAGGTGTTCTCGACGGCCGACGACAACCAGCCTGCGGTGACCATCAAGGTCTTCCAGGGTGAGCGCGAAATCGCCGCCGGCAACAAGGGCCTGGGCGAGTTCAATCTGGAGGGCATCCCGCCAGCATCGCGTGGTACGCCACAGATCGAAGTGACGTTCGACATCGACGCCAACGGCATCTTGCATGTCGGCGCGAAAGACAAGGCCACCGGCAAGGAAAACAAGATCACGATCAAGGCCAATTCCGGCTTGACCGAGGCTGAAATCCAGAAGATGGTGAAAGACGCCGAGTTGAACGCGGAAGAAGACAAGAAGGTCAAAGAATTGGCCGAGTCGCGCAACCAGGCCGATGCTCTGGTACACTCGACCCGGAAATCCTTGACCGAATACGGCGACAAGCTGGAAGCGGGCGAGAAAGAGAAGATCGAAGCGGCAATCACCGACCTGGAAGCAAGCATCAAGGCCGGCGACAAGGCTGAGATCGACGCCAAGGTGGAAGCACTGTCGAGCGCATCGCAGAAAATGGGCGAAAAAATGTATGCCGACATGCAAGCTCAGCAAGCTGCCGGCGGCGCGGAAGGTGCACAGCAAGCTGCTGGCGCATCCGATGCAGGCGCCAAGCAAGACGACGTCGTTGACGCTGACTTCAAAGAAGTCAAAGACAGCAAGTAATTGTCTTGCGCTCCCATAAGCTGGGAGCAGCCGGGCTGAACGCTACATCGCGGGATTAGCCGCGAAGACCGGCCGAGCCGAGTCGTTGCCCAGTGCAGCACTCGACTCGGCTTTTTCGTGTAATTTTTACATCAGTAGATAGACTGCAAGGTGCCGACAACATGGCAAAGCGTGATTTTTACGAGACACTCGGTGTCGCAAAAAATGCTTCGGAAGAAGAGATCAAAAAGTCTTACCGTAAACTGGCGATGAAATACCATCCGGACCGCAATCCGGATAGCAAGGAATCGGAAGAAAAGTTTAAGGAAGTCAAAGAAGCCTACGAGATGCTGACCAATCCGGAAAAGCGCGATGCGTATGACCGTTACGGTCACGCCGGCGTGGACCCGAACATGGGCGGCGGTGGCGGCTTCGGCGGCGGTGCTGGCGGCTTTGCCGACAGCTTCGGCGATATCTTCGGCGACATCTTTGGCGGTGGCGGTGGACGCAGCCGCAATGCGGGTCCACAAGTGTACCGTGGCGCCGATTTGCGCTATAACCTGGAAATTACACTGGAGCAAGCTGCTCACGGCTTCGACACGACCATTCGCGTGCCGAGCTGGGACAAGTGCGACACTTGCCACGGCAGCGGCGCCAAGCCAGGCACGTCGCCGACCACCTGCGGTACCTGCGGTGGCCACGGCCAGGTGCGCATGCAGCAAGGTTTCTTCAGCATCCAGCAAACCTGCCCGAAATGCCATGGCAGCGGCAAGGTCATCACCGACCCCTGCACGCCATGCGGCGGCGCGGGCCGTATCAAGCGCAACAAGACCCTGGAAGTCAAAATTCCAGTCGGTATCGACAACGGCATGCGTATCCGTTCGTCCGGCAACGGCGAACCGGGCACGAATGGCGGTCCGTCGGGCGACCTGTATGTGGAAATCCACATCAAGCCGCACGCCGTGTTCCAGCGCGAAGGCGACGATCTGCATTGCGAAATGCCGATTTCCTTCACCAAGGCAGCCCTGGGCGGTGAAATCGAAGTGCCGACCCTGAACGGCAAAGTGTCGTTCACGATCCCGGAAGGCACCCAGTCGGGCAAGACCTTCCGCCTGAAAGGCAAGGGCATCAAGGGCGTGCGCTCCGGTTACGCGGGCGACCTGTTCTGCCACGTGGCCATCGAAACGCCGGTGAAACTGACGGAAAAACAGAAAGACCTGTTGCGCGACTTTGAAAAATCGACGACCGAGGGCGGCGCCAAGCACAGCCCTCAAAGCAAGACCTGGAAAGACAAGGTCAAGGATTTTTTTGAGTAAGCACACGTAACACCATGCGCCGGGATGCTCACACATCCCGGCGTTTTTTTACCCAGGTTGACGCAGCATCTGCGCGCATCGCACGCCAACGCAGGCGATCGGCGCGCTGCTCAACCGAACTTACAGAATGGGAGCGATATGACCGAACAGAAAAGCGGCCTGGCCCTGGCGGAACTGCTGCAGCGTAACCGCCGCTGGGCCGACTCGATGGTGGCGAAAGACCCGAACTTCTTCAAGAACCTGGAAGCGCAGACCTCGCCCGAATACCTGTGGATCGGCTGTTCAGACAGCCGCGTTCCCGCCAACGAACTGCTGGGCATGGCGCCTGGCGACGTGTTTGTGCACCGTAATATTGCCAATGTGGTCGTGCATTCCGACCTCAATTGCCTGTCCGTCCTGCAATTTGCCGTGGACGTGCTGAAAGTCAAACATATCATCATCGTCGGCCACTACGGCTGCAAGGGCGTGCATGCGGCCATGACGGGCACGCGCATCGGCCTCGTCGACAACTGGCTGCGTCACGTGCAGGACGTGGGCCAGAAGCACGAGCGCTACCTGGGCGACGTGCTGACCAGCCGCCAGCGCGGCGACCGCCTGTGCGAACTGAACGTGGTCGAACAAGTGCTGAACGTGTGCCAGACCACCATCGTGCAAGATGCGTGGGAACGGGGCCAGGAACTCAGCGTCCATGGCTGGGTCTATGGTTTGAAAGACGGCTTGCTGAACGACCTGGAAGTGACGGTCACGGCCGGTCACGAGCTGGCGCCGCGCATGGCGGCCCGCCTGGCCCTCTACGAAGCAATAGCGTAAGCGATGCCGGCGCCGTGCCTACGGCGCCGCATGCTCCAGGCGGACGAGATACTCGGCCGCCTCGCGCACGCCCTCCTGCGCCGCCTGGCGCAGCCAGGTTCGGGCCTGGGGAATATCCTGCGGCGTGCCGCGGCCTTCGGCCAGCGCCACGCCGTAGTGATAGCGGGCCAGCCGCGCATAGGCGGCGTCATCGTTCGTGTGGGCGCCGCGCCGCATCAGCGCCGTCGCTTGCGCCTCATCCTTCATCACGCCGACGCCCGTTTCATACAGCTGGGCCAGCCAAATCATCGAGTACACATCGTTCCAGCGCCGGATGCAATCTTCAAAGATGGCGACGGCCGCCGCATGGTCGCCCGTCTTGTCGGCCGCATAGCCGTACAGACACTTGATGCGCTTGTCGCTGTGCACATAGGCTTTGTAGCTGAGGTCGCTTTCTCCCTGGCCGTCCTGCGCGCGGACGGGAATGGCAAACAGCAGGGCGAGCAGCAGGGGAACGATGGGCATGGCGGTTCTGTCGGCAGAGGGGAAATTGGTCAATAAGCAAGTTGCGTGCTAGCACCATTCAAGGGCGCGGCCGCTCGTGGCGGCGCCGCCCCTGTGCCATGGCGTGACAGGCGCTGTTGCAACATGGCGCAACGGGCCGCGCATATCCATATAGTAAATGCTTCGTTTGCAAGGCGCGCCGGCCGGCATACAGTGGACTTCCCTTGTTCACTGATGAAGCCATCATGTCGGCCGTCCTCAAATCGTCGCTACCCGCCAGCCCGTTCCGTATCGAGACTTTCGATGCGCCGCTCGGCGCGCAGGTGCTGGGGCTGGACCTGGCGCAGCCGCTGTCGCTGGGCGACTTCCAGCGCCTGCACCACGCCCACCTCGACCATCACGTGCTGGTGTTCCGCGAGCAGCACATCACGCCGCAGCAGCAGGTCGATTTCAGCCGCCGCTTCGGCCCCCTGCAAATCCACGTCCTGCGCCAGTTCCAGCTGCCATCGCAGCCGGAAGTGCTGATCATTTCGAACATCGTCGAGGATGGCCAGCCCATCGGCCTGGGCGATGCGGGACACTTTTGGCATTCCGATCTGTCGTACAAGGAAGTGCCCAGCCTTGGTTCCATGTTGCACGCGCAGGAATTGCCGGACGAGGGCGGCGACACCGTGTTTGCCAACATGCACCTGGCCTGGGAAAGCCTGCCGGCCGCGCTGCGCCACGCCGTGCGCGGCGCCCGTGCCGAGCACAGTTACCTGAGCCAGTACGAGGAATTGCGCCGTCGTAATCCCTGGCGCCCTGCGTTGACGCAGGCGCAGGTCGATGAAGTCAAGCCCGTCACCCATCCCGTCGTGCGCGTGCATCCGGAAACGGGACGGCGCGCCCTGTTCGTCAGCGAGCATTTCACCACGCGCATCGTCGGCTTGCCCGACGATGAAAGCCGCGCCCTGCTCGATGAACTGTTCGCGCACAGCGTGCGCCCGGAGCACCTGTATGTGCACCGCTGGCAGCCGCACGACCTGGTGTTCTGGGACAACCGCTCCCTGATGCACCTGGCCACCGGTTGTCCGCCCGGGCAGCGCCGTAAACTCTACCGCACCACCATCGAAGGCGATGCGCCGTACTGACTTTGACTGTTGACCTGACCCAAGGAGTGTCCATGCTGCCGTTCTTTTCCCTCACCCGCCACCGCCGTGTTGTCGCCGCCATTGCCCTGCTGGGCGCCGCATGCCTGGCGATTCCCATGGCCCGGGCCGAAGGACAGATCCGCATCGCGGGCCAGCATGGCATCACCTTCTTGCTGCTCAACATTGCGCAGGAACACAAGCTGATTGAAAAGCATGGCAAGCAGCAGGGCGTGGACGTCAAAGTCGAGTGGATCACCCTGTCCGGCGGTCCCGCCATCAACGACGCTTTGTTGTCCGGCAATATCGATATCGCGGGGGCGGGGCTGGGTCCGTTGTTGACGATCTGGGACCGCACGAAAGGCCGGCAGAATGTGCGCGGCGTGGCGTCCTTGGGCAACTTTCCTTATTATTTGATCAGCATCAATCCCAAGGTGAAAACCCTGGCGGACTTGACGGACAAGGACCGCATTGCCTTGCCCGCCGTCTCCGTTTCCGTCCAGGCGCGGATATTGCAGATGGCGGTGGCGAAGCAGTGGGGCGACAAGGAATTCGCCCGCCTCGATAAAATCACGCAAACCTTGCCGCACCCGGATGCGGCGGCCGCCATCATCGCCGGCGGCACGGAGCTCAGCGGTCACTTCGGCAATTCGCCTTTCCAGGAGCAGGAACTGGCGCAGAACCCGAACGCCCGCATCGTCCTGAACTCGTATGACGTGCAGGGCGGGCCCAGCTCGTCGACCTTGCTGTATGCGACGGAAAAGTACCGCAAGGATAATCCCAAGACTTACCGCGCCTTCATCGCGGCGCTGGCGGAAGCGGCGCAGTATGCGAGCAGTAACCCGCAGGGCGCGGCCGACATCTATATCAAGGTCAACAAGAGCAAGGTGGACCGCAATCTGTTGCTGAAAATCTTTGCCAATCCGCAAGTGCAATTCAAGATCGCGCCGCAGAATACCTATGGCCTGGCGCAATTCCTGCACCGCGTCAACGCCATCCGCAACCTGCCCGACACCTGGCGCGATTATTTCTTCGACGATCCAGCCATCGCGCAAGGAGGCTGACATGAACGCGCCCGCTTTCCACCTCGTGCGCCCGCCTGTGGCGGTGCTGCCCTTGCTCAGCGTCCAGCATGTCAGCCTGGAATACCAGACGGAACGGCGCAGCGTGCGCGCCACGCATGACGTCTGTTTCGACGTGTTTCGCGGCGACCGCTTCGTATTGCTGGGGCCGTCCGGCTGCGGCAAGTCGTCGCTGCTGAAGGCCGTGGCCGGCTTCATCGCGCCGCGCGCGGGCAGCATCGCCATGCACGGTCAAGCGATCCACAAACCGGGGCCGGACCGTGTCGTCGTGTTCCAGGAATTCGACCAGTTGCCGCCGTGGAAAACAGTGCTGGAAAACGTGATGTTTCCCTTGCTGGCCAGCAAGCGGCTGGACAAGGCGGCGGCCCGCGAGCGCGCCCATCACTGGATCGCCAAGGTGGGGCTGGCCGGCTTCGAGGACGCCCACCCGCACACCTTGTCGGGCGGCATGAAGCAGCGCGTGGCCATCGCGCGGGCGCTGGCCATGCAGCCGGAAGTGCTGCTGATGGACGAACCGTTCGCCGCCCTCGACGCTTTGACGCGGCGCAAGATGCAGGAAGAGCTGAGCCGATTGTGGGAAGAGCTGCGCTTCACGCTCGTGTTCGTCACGCACTCGATCGAGGAAGCGCTGGTGGTGGGCAACCGCATCCTGCTGCTGTCGCCCCATCCGGGCAGGGTGCGCGCCGAACTGAACAGTCATCAATTCGGCTTGCACAGCGCCGGCAGCGCGGAATTCCAGGCCGCCAGCAGCCGCATCCACGGCCTGCTGTTCGACGAGGAAACTGCTGCCGCTGCGCCAAGCGGGACCGCGCACAGGGAGGCCGTATGAGCGCGCTGCTGGAGCCGCCGATCCGCCAGGAGTTCGTGTATGCGCCGCCGCCGCCGGCCGGCGTGGCCGTCGAGCGACCGTTGTCGCGCTGGCAGCGCCTGAGCCAGCAGGCGCTGTGGCGCAAGGTCTTGATTCTGCTCAGCCTGGCCCTGCTGTGGGAAGGCGCGGCGCGCTGGACGCACAACGATTTACTCTTGCCCGGCTTTCTGCAGACGGCGCAGGCGTTTATCGGCGGTATCGCCAGTGGGGAATTGCTCACGCGCACGGCCGCCTCGCTCGTCGTCCTGCTGCAGGGCTATGCCGTGGGCGTGCTGGCCGCCTTCGTGCTGACCTTGCTGGCCGTTTCCAGCCGCATCGGGCGCGACGTGCTGGAAACCCTGACGGCCATGCTCAATCCCTTGCCGGCCATCGCCCTGCTGCCATTGGCCCTGCTGTGGTTTGGCCTGGGCCGCGCCAGTTTGATCTTCGTCATTGTCCACTCCGTGATGTGGCCGCTGGCCTTGAATACGTATGCGGGTTTCCAAGGCGTGCCCGAGACCTTGCGCATGGCGGGCCGCAATTACGGGCTGAGCGGCCTGCGCCTGGTGTTGCACATCCTCGTGCCGGGCGCCCTGCCATCGATCGTCTCGGGCTTGAAGATAGGCTGGGCGTTTGCCTGGCGCACCCTGATCGCGGCCGAACTGGTATTTGGCACCACGTCGGGGCAGGGCGGCCTGGGCTGGTACATTTTCCAGAACCGCAACGAGCTGTACACGGACAAGGTCTTCGCGGGCCTGGCGGCCGTCATCGTTATCGGCTTGCTGGTAGAAAACATCGGCTTTCGCAGCCTGGAGCGCGTGACTCTGAAGCGCTGGGGCATGCAGCGATAGCTACTTGAGGATCTTGCGCGCCGCCGCGATGATCTGCCGCGACAGCTGCTCCATGCGCGGCGACTGCACCTTCCACGTGTGCCAGTACAGGGCCACGTCGGCGGGGGTCTTGGGGGTGAGCATTTCCACCAGTTCGCCGTCCGCGTTCGCCTTCAGCAGCAGCTCGGGCACCATGCCGTAGCCGAGGCCATAGCGGATGGCGTTGAAGTGCGAGGTGGCACCCGGCACGTAATGGCAGGGGTAGGCGCCTTCGGGCAAGCCCAGCGCCTCTTGCAGGTACGACGACTGCAAGGTGTCCTTGCGCGTGTAGGCGACCACGGGCGCCGTGCGCGCCGCCTTGCGCGTCAGGCCGTGGGCGAACCATTGCTGGCGAAACGCCGGCGTGGCCACCAGCCAGTAGCGCATCACGCCCAGCGGCTCGGCCGTGCAGCCGCGCATGGCTTTTGCCTCCGTGCTGATGCAGCCGATCGCCATGCCCGTTTCCAGCAAGGTGTACGTGTGGTCCTGGTCTTCCACGGTCAGGTCCAGCAGCACGCGCTCGCGTATCAGCACCTCGGACAGGGCAGGGAAGAACCAGGTGCCCATCGAATCGGCGTTCAGCGCCAGCACCAGCGTCAGCGGCGCATCCTGCTGCACCGCCAGTTCCGCCTGCAGGTCCGCTTCCAGCAGCTTGGCGCGTTTCAGGTACTGCATCAGGCGCTGGCCCATGCGCGTGGCGCGCGCGGGGCGGCTGCGCACGATCAGTGCATTGCCCAGCTGGCTTTCCAGCGCCCGCACGCGCTGCGAAATGGCCGGTGACGTCAGGTGCAGCCGCAGCGCCGCCTGTTCGAAGCTGCCCGTTTCGACGACGGCGCGGAACGCTTCCGTATGTTTGGGATTGAGATCCATGGACACTGCCTAACATAAGAAAAATTTATCAATACTAAATAATACTTACTTTTTATAAGGATGGGCGTGTTGCAGTGCACAATGGCTCTTTGATGGAGTGCTGCGCGCCTGCGCGCGGTCTCCTGGCAGCAAAGGAATGACCATATGGAAACGCAAGATACGGCGCAAGATAGTGAAAAAGACGGCGCGAAAGCCAGCACCACTACCACGACCACCACCCGCAAGCCGCCCTCGAAGCTGGCGCGCAATCTGAAATTCGGCCTGGGATTGACCCTGGGCCTGGGCCTGTCCGCAGCCCTGGCGGGCGGCTACTGGCTGCGCCAGGCGTGGCAGGATTTGCCGGCCGTCGAACACCTGGCGCAATACAAGCCCGCGTTGCCGCTGCGCATCTTTTCCAGCGAAGGCGAGCTGCTGGCCGAATATGGCGAAGAGCGCCGCGAATTCCTCCCATTGAAAGAGATCCCGCTGCGCATGCGCCAGGCCTTGCTGGCCATCGAGGATGCGCGTTTCTATGAGCACGGCGCCGTCGATTTCTATGGCTTGACGCGCGCGACGCTCGCCAACGTCGTCACGGGCCATCACGCGCAGGGCGCCAGCACCATCACCATGCAGGTGGCGCGCGACTTTTTCCTGTCGCGCGAAAAGACCGTGCAGCGCAAGCTGACGGAGATGCTGCTCGCCTACAAGCTGGAGCAGCACTACGGCAAGGACAAGCTGCTGGAACTGTATATGAACCAGATTTACCTGGGCGAGCGTTCCTACGGCTTTTCCGCCGCCTCGAACATCTATTTCGACAAGCCGCTGGCCGACGTCAGCATCGCCGAAGCGGCCATGCTGGCCGGCTTGCCGAAGGCGCCATCGGCCTACAACCCCGTCGCCAATCCGCAGCGCGCCACCGTGCGCCAGCACTACATCCTGCAGCGCATGCGCGAACTCGGTTACATCACCGAGGCCGAATACGCCGCCGCCGTGGCGGAAAAGCTGGCCCTGAACAAGGACCGCAACAGCTCCGTGCATGCGGCCGCGTATGCGGTCGAGGAAGCGCGCCAGCTGATCCTGCAAAGCTATCCCGAGGGCGCCTACAGCATGGGCCTGGACGTGACGACGACCATCCGCATGGCGCCGCAGCTCGCGGCCGACAAGTCGCTGCGCGACGGCTTGCTGAACGCGCAGGCGCGCCGCGGCTACCGTGGTCCCGAAGCGCGCCTGGCCGCCTCCGCGGACAGCGCGGCGCGCCAGCTGGCCGCCTATCCGGACAGCGGCGAACTGCGCGCCGCGCTCGTGCGCAAGGTCGAGACCGCCGGCAAGCGCCAGGTGACGGCGCAGCTGCGCAATGGCGAGGAAGTCGTGCTGGCAGCGTCGGATGCGCGCCTGGGCGGCAAGCTGCCGCTCGAGGGCAAGCGCGCCATTGCGGAAAACAGCGTGATCCGCGTGGTGCACGACGCGGCAAAGAACCGCTGGCTGGTGAGCCAGCTGCCCGAGATGGAAGGCGCGCTCATTTCCGTCGATGCGCACAGCGGCGAAATCGTCGCCATGGCGGGCGGCTTCGATTTCTATCGCAACCACTACAACCACGCCACGCAGGCCTACCGCCAGCCCGGTTCCAGCTTCAAGCCCTTCGTGTATTCGGCGGCGCTGGAAAAGGGCTACTTCCCCGGCACGGCCGTGGACGACACGCAGCGCTTGCTGCTGCCGCAGGAAACGGGCGCGCAGCCGTGGCGTCCGCGCAATTACGGCAACAACTATGAAGGCTTCATCAGCGTGCGGCGCGGCCTGGTGCGCTCGAAAAACCTGGTGGCCGTCAGCCTGATGCAGGCGGCCGGCCCCGGCTACGTGCAGCACTACGCCACGCGCTTCGGCTTCGAAGGCGCGCGCAACCCCGTTTCGCTGCCGCTGGCCTTGGGCGCGGGCGCCGTCACGCCGCTGCAGCTGGCGCAATCGTATGCCGTGTTCGCCAACGGCGGCGTGCAGATGCCGCCAAAGCTGATCAAGGAAGTGCGCAGCCGCAGCGGCGCGGTGCTGTTCAGCGATGCGGCGCCGCGCGCCAAGGATGCGCCGGTGCCCGGCACGCAGGTCATCTCCACGCGCAATGCCTACGTCATGGACAGCATGCTGCGCGACGTCGTCAAGAGCGGCACGGGGCGCGGCGCGCTGGCGCTGGGACGCGGCGACGCGGCCGGCAAGACGGGCACCTCGAACAATGCCTATGACGCCTGGTTCGCCGGCTATTCCTCGGGCCTCGTCTCCGTCGTCTGGCTCGGCTACGACCAGCCCAAGAGCCTGGGCAACGCCACGGGCGGGACGCTGGCGCTGCCCGTCTGGCGCGACTACATGCAGGTGGCCGTGCAGGGCCGCCGCGAACAGGTGCTGGCCGAGCCGCAAGGCCTGGCCCTGCTCGACGGCGATTACGTGTATGCCGAATACCTGGCCGGCGACTGCCTGCGCGACAGCCACGCCTTCATCCACAGCAGCGTCAGCTGTGGCAGTGGCGGCCATAACGCCGATACGCGCCTGGCCAACGGCGAAGAGCGCGGCAGCAGCGGCGCCGGCCATGAGGCGCGCACCCTGAGCGAAGCGCGCGAACGCGAACAGATTCTCAAATCATTTTCAGAAGAGTAAGACCATGTTGTTATATACGATATATCTGGTGGCGATTGTCGCCGAAGCGATGTCCGGCGCCATCATGGGCATGCGGCGCGGCATGGATCTGTTCGGCATCTGCATGATCGGCACCGTCACGGCGCTCGGCGGCGGCACCATCCGCGACGTGCTGCTGGGACACTATCCGCTGGGCTGGATCGCGCACCCCGAGTATCTGCTGTTTACGGTAGGCGCGGCCGTCGTCACGGCCGTCGTGGCGCGCTACCTGCACCACTTGCGCACGGTATTCCTGCTGGTCGACGGACTGGGGCTGGTGGCGTTTTGCGTGATCGGCTGCGACATCGCCATGTCGGCCAAGATGCATCCGGCCATCGTCGTGCTGGCGGGGATGATCACGGGCGTCTTCGGCGGCCTGCTGCGCGATATCCTGTGCAACCAGATTCCGCTGGTGCTGCAGCGCGAAGTGTATGCCACCGTGGCCCTGTTTACGGGCAGCCTGTACGTGGGCCTGCTGTACTTCAAGGTCGACAGCGCGGTGGCGCAGCTGGCGTCCATCGGCGCCGGCTTCCTGTTCCGTTTCCTGGCCCTGCATTTCGAGTGGCGCCTGCCGAACTTCAATGGCGACCGCATACGCGGTTTCGAGTAGGGCGGCGGCCAGGTGAATATTTTCACGCGCATGTAACCCCTTTTTCTCCGCCGCTGCGTTTCATGGTTGACACCCCAGCCAACCGGAGAAGAAGCGATGCCCAGCGCCCTCAAGATCACATTGATACTGTCCCTGCTGCTGTCGGCAGGCAGCCATGCCGCCGACACGGCGCCGCGCAAGACCCTGGCGCCGTTTGCCAGCGAGCAGGCGCTGGGCGCCTACCTGCAACAGCTGCAGGCGCGCCAGGCGGCGCTGGTGCTGAAACAGCAGAAACTGCAGCGCGCCACGGCGCAATACACGGCCGCGCCCCCGGCACCGCCGGCCGCGCCGATGGCGGCGGAGGCGGCGGCAAAATCGGCGGATGCGGCCGAATCGGTCACCAACGTGCAGACGGCGGGCGTGGACGAAGGCGGCATCGTCAAGCTGCACGGCAAGCACCTGGTGATGCTCCGGCGCGGCAAGCTGTTCACGGTGCAGGTGGGGGGCAATGCGCTGCAGCCCGTCGCCTCGCTCGATGCGTTCGCGCCTGGCAGCGACCCGTCGGGCAGCTGGTATGACGAGATGCTGATCGATGGCGACACGCTGGTGGTGATCGGCTACAGCTACAGCCGGGGCGGCACGGAGATCGGCCTGTTCGACATCGGTGCCGACGGCAAGCTGGCCTACCGTTCCACCTACCATTTGCGCTCCAACGACTATTATTCGTCGCGCAATTACGCCAGCCGCCTGGTCGGCAGCAAGCTGGTGTTCTACTCGCCCTTGTCGCTGGACTTGCGCCGTGGCGATCCGTTCGGCGGCTTTCCCGCGCTGCGCCGCTGGCGTCCCGGCGCCGTGCCGTCCGACTTCAAGCGCATCGCGCCCGCCACGCGCATCTACCGCACCGATGAAGAGCCCGAACCCGGCGCCGGCCTGA
Source organism: Janthinobacterium sp. SUN118 (assembly GCF_030397695.1). Classification (NCBI taxonomy): domain Bacteria; kingdom Pseudomonadati; phylum Pseudomonadota; class Betaproteobacteria; order Burkholderiales; family Oxalobacteraceae; genus Janthinobacterium; species Janthinobacterium sp. SUN118. The sequence goes on from NZ_JAPUBV010000001.1 coordinate 232,049, forward strand.
CCCTGCACACGGTCACCGTGTGCGACCTGGCCCGGCGCGACATGCGCTGCGAAGCGACCGCCGTCATGGGGCCGCAGGGCCGCGTGTTTTATGTCTCGGGCGAGTCCGTTTTCGTGTGGACGACGCGCCGTGGCAGCGATTCGGGCGTGTTCCGCATTCCCCTCGACGGCAGCGCGCCCAGCGCCCTGAAGGTGGCTGGCGCGCCCGTCGACCAGTTCTCGTTCCTGGAAAGCCTTGACGGCCACCTGAACGTCCTGCTGCGCGCCGAAGGGCAGGGTGACGCCATGTGGGATGGTGCGCGCGGCCGGGGCGACATGGCCTTGCTGCGCGTGCCGCTGGCATCGTTTTCCGATGGCCGCGACAGCGCGCCGGCCGGCAGCTACAAGCCCTTGCCCGGTGGCGGCGGCTATGGTTTGCAGAACCGCTATGTGGGACCGTATCTGCTGTATGGGAACGCAGGCAATGGCGGACGCCGACAGGCGGACCAGGCCTGGCCGCGCCAGCCCCTGTATGCCGTGCGCTGGGCCGACGCGGGCAGCGTGCAGGCGCTGTCCCTGCCGCACGGCGTGGAGCGCATCGAGGCGCTGGGCAATGACGCCGTGGCGATCGGCGCGCAGGGCAGGGACCTGCACTTCAGCAGCATCCGCCTGGGGGCGCAGGCGGCGATTGCCACGCGCTACATCCGCGCCGACGCGGCGCAGGGCGAGTCGCGCAGCCACGGCTTTTTCTACAAGCCGCAGACGGCCAGCGAGGGCGTCATCGGCCTGCCCATCCTGGGCGCGGACGAGCGGCCAGGCTTGAACAGGCCTTCTGCATCCGTCCTGTACCTGCGCAACAGCGGCCTGCAACTGACGGAACTGGGCGCGCTGGCGGCGCGGCCCGGCCCGGCGCCGGACGATGGTTGCCGCGCATCGTGCGTGGACTGGTACGGCAATGCGCGGCCCCTGTTCCTGCAGGGCCGGGTCTTCGCCCTGCTGGGCTATGAATTGGTGGAAGGGGCGCTCAAGGAGGGACAGGTCCGTGAAGTGCGCCGCGTCAGCTATGCCCCCGCCGCCCGCTGACGCGATGGTGAGCGACGCGCGGCATTTGTCGCTGCCGCGTAGTTCGGCTACACTGGTCCGCATGCCCGATACCTTGATCAACGCGACGGATGAAGAGCTGATGCTGCGCTACAGCGCCGGCGACCTGCCGTCGTTCCGCGAGCTGTACCGGCGCCATAGCCAGGGGCTGTACCGCTTCGTGGCCTGGCGTGCGCCGCGCCGCGCCTGGGTCGACGAGATCGTGCAGGACGCCTGGGCCAGCCTGCACGCGGCGCGCGCCGGCTACCGGCCGCAGGCGGCGTTTCGCACCTATCTGTACCAGATCGCGCGCAACCGCCTGATCGACATCCTGCGCCAGCGGGAAGGCCAGGCGCAGGATGGCGAAGCACCGGGCGAGCTGGCGTCCGAGGGCGCCTCGCCGCAGCAGTCGCTGGAACAGAAGCAGCAGCACGCGCTGCTGCATGCGGCCATCGCCGCCCTGCCGGCCGAGCAAAAAGAGGCGCTGGTGCTGCAGCAGTTCAGCGGCATGAGCATCCTGGATATCGCCGTGGTGACGGGGGCGGAAGCGGAAACCGTCAAGAGCCGGCTGCGCTACGCCATGCAGAAATTGCGCGCGGGGCTCGATAGCGCCGCGGGCGCGGGAGGACAGGCATGACTACGCACAGGACAGACCAGGATCAAGACCACGAAGCCGGCGACGATGCATTGCATGCGCTGCTGGCCAGCTTGCCGCAGCCCGCGCCTTCCAGCGCGCTCGATGCGGCCATCCTGGCGGACGCTGAAAAGGCGTTGGCAGCACCCGTGGCCGCCAACGACAGCGCCGATGGCGTGCTGCGCACCCTGCCAGTGAAAAAGGCGCCCGATTATCTGCAGCGCTGGCGCGTTCCGCTGGGGCTGGCCGCGGCCGTGCTGTTGACGGTGAACCTGATCGGCGTGGACTGGTTCGGCTCGAAGCCGGCGCAATTTCCCGTCGTCGGGGAGCCGCTCACGCAGGAGGTGATGCCGGTGCCTGATGCCGCACCGGCGCCGCTTGCCGATGCGGCATCGCAGCCAGCGCCACACCCGCCGCCGGCGGTGCCGGCCCCGCGCGCGCAAGCCAAGATGGCGGCCAGGCCGGCGGCGCAGGCCGAGCCGGCGCCTGTACCTGCCGTGCGGCCAGCGCCCCAGCTGACGGCGACGCTACCCCTGGCGCCGCCGGCGCCACCGCCCCCACCGCCGCCAGCCACGCCAATGCGCGAGGCGATGGAGCAGCAAGCGGCCATGCGGGCCGAATCGGGCCTGCAGCGCCAGGCGCTGGCGATGCCCGCTCCCGTTGCTGCGCGCTCCGCACCGTTGCCGCCGCCGGCCAGGCTCGACGCGTCCGTGTGGCTGGTGAAGATTGACGCCCTGCTTAAGGCGGGCGAAGGTGCGCTGGCGCAGGAGGAGTGGGCCGCGTTCAGGCAGGCCTATCCCGATTATCCGGTGGCCGAAGAGCTGCGGCAGCGGCTGGAAAAGCTGAAACAGTAGCGCCGGCTACACGATCCCCTTCTTGCGCTCCCACACGGCGCTGCCGACGAAAATGGCGGCGCAGACCCACATCACGGCCGGCAGCGCGTTGACGCCCGCCGATTGCATCAAGACGCCCGTCAGCAGGGGGCCGCCGCCGCTGGTGACACCCCAGGTGGCGTTGACGATGGCGCTGGCGCTGGTCAGCGACAGGCCCGTGAAACGCTCGCCGCACGCCACCAGCGCCAGCATGTAGATGCCGCCCGCCGCCGCGCCCAGCAGCAACAGCAAGGTCCACCACAGCCACGGCGTGCCGACGGCGAACGGCAGCAGCGGCAACAGCAGGCAGACGGCCACGCCGCAGCCCGCATGGACTTTGGCGCGGCCGAAGCGGTCGGCCATCCATCCCAAGGCGAATTGCAGGCCCGTGTCGCCCACCAGCACCACGGTGGCCGATAGCAGGGCCAGGTCCGTGCCGATGCCGTGTTCCATCGCATACAGGGGCAGCAGGCTCAATGCCAGCGTGTCGAACAGGGCGAAGAAGGCCGCGCCCAGCACGATCATCGGCATGCGCGGCAGGATCAGGGTCCATTTCACGCCATGCTCTTCCTGCTCCTTTTCCGGGCCGCTGTTCGAGATCAGCATCAGGCCCGGCACGGCGAGCAGGAACAGCAGGCCGCAAGCGGCGAAGCTCCACGTAATCCTGTCGTTGAACAGCGCCACCAGGGCGGGACCGATCAGCTGGAAGAAGGTAAAACTGGTGGTGTACATGGCCACCACTCTGCCCCGCGAATTGTCGGGCGCGAGCCGGTTCACCCACGCTTCGCCGATGGTAAACAACACGCCCATGGCGCCGCCAAACAGGAAGCGCAGTACGCTCCACGCCAGCAGATGGTCGGTGAACTGCATGGCGATCGTTGCCAGCGAGGCCACCCAGACGGCGCCCAGCATGGTGGCGCGCGCGCCAAAGCGCCCCACCCAGCCAGAGACGAACGGCGAAGCGGCCAGGATGCCGAGGGCGCTGACGGCCGTGATCATGCCGATGATGTCCGTACCCACGCCGCGCTGGTGCAGTGTCAATGCGGTGAGCGGCATGGTCGCGCCCAGTCCCAGGCCGACCACGCCGATGCTCACCACGAGGGCGAAGAAATCGCGCCACGGCATGTGCTTCATGGCAGCCTCCGCGCGGGGGAAAACAAGGTCGGGATGGCGTGAAAGTGGTGTGGATGCATGGGAAAGAGGGGGACTTTGCCGGTGGCGCTGGCATTTGGCGCCGGACGGGCATATGATGATTTTACGAAAGACAATATGGCAAAGCCGTAGTGTAGCCGCAGGACGGTCCCGTTGGCCACGCCCATGGGTGTGGCCGCTGCCGCCGGCTCTGCTGTACAGTGAAGCGAGCGGCAGCGCTGTTTGGCGCTGTCATTGGATCGTCACGCCAGCGAGGTAGCACTCTATGCGCCGTCCCATTGTTCTCGTTCCCGCCTGCCAGCGCCAGCTTGGCAACCACGCCTGGCATATGGCGCAGGACAAGTACCTGCACGCCGTGCTGCGCGGTGCAGACTGCATGCCGCTGCTGCTGCCCGCCCTGGGCGCTGACGCCGACCTGGAAGCGGCGCTGCGGATCGCCGACGGCGTCATGCTGACCGGTTCCGCCTCGAATGTCGATGCGCGCCTGTATGGCGAAGACATCCTGCATCCCGAACTGCCGCAAGACCCGGCGCGCGACGCCACCACCTTGCCCCTGATCCGCGCCGCGCTGGCGCGCCAGCTGCCCTTGCTGGCCATCTGCCGCGGCTTCCAGGAAGTCAATGTGGCCCTGGGCGGCAGCCTGCACCAGGCCGTGCATGCGGTGCCGGGCATGCTCGATCATCGCGAGAACGTGCTCGATCCCCTCGGGCGCCAGTACGCGCCCGCGCACCGCGTCAAGCTGGCGCCCGAGGGCCTTTTGTCTCGCCTGCTCGGTGGCGAGGGCGAAATGATGGTCAATTCCCTGCATGGCCAGGGCATCGCCCGCCTGGCCGACGGCTTGCTGGTGGAAGCCCTGGCCGACGACGGACTGGTGGAAGCCTATACGGTGGCCAGCGCCGCCGGTTTCACGCTGGCGGTGCAGTGGCACCCGGAATGGCGGGTGGAAGACAACCCGCACGCCATGCGCCTGTTCGGCGGCTTTGGCCAGGCGTGCCGCGATTACCAGGAACAGCAGCGCAACAGAAAGGATGACGGCAACTAGCACGGGCGCGCCGCACCAGCACCATGCGGCGTCTGATCAAGACCAGAGAGAGGGAAACATGGCAATACGCGAAAATTTCACCTATACGGATATGGATTTGTGGCTCAATGAAAAGCGGGTCACGGAAATCGAATGCCTGGTCCCCGACTTGACGGGCGTGGCGCGCGGGAAGATCCTGCCGCGCGGGAAATTCACCCAGGAGCGCGGCATGCGCATCCCGGAAGCGGTACTGGGCATGACGGTGACGGGCAATTATCCCGTCGACGATGGCGGCTATGACCGCGCCATTTCCAGCACCGACCGCGACATGATTTTAAAGGCCGACCCCACCACCATCACCATGGTGCCGTGGGCCACCGATCCCACGGCGCAAGTCATCCATGACTGCTATTTCGCCGACGGCATGCTGGTCGATTTCGCCCCAAGATCCGTGCTGCGCCGCGTGCTGAAACTGTATGCGGACAAGGGCTGGAAACCGGTGGTGGCGCCGGAACTGGAGTTCTACCTGACGGCGAAAAACACGGACCCGGACCTGCCATTGAAGCCGCCCATCGGCCGCAGCGGCCGGGCCGAGACCAGCCGCCAGGTGTACAGCATCGACGCCGTCAACGAATTCGATCCGCTGTTCGAGGATATCTACGATTACTGCGAACTGATGAACCTTGACGTCGACACCCTGATCCATGAAATCGGCGCGGGGCAGATGGAAATCAACTTCCTGCACGGCGATCCGCTGGGTCTGGCCGACAAGGTGTTTTTCTTCAAACGCACCCTGCGCGAAGCGGCGCTGAAACACGATATGTACGCCACCTTCATGGCCAAGCCGATGGCCGGCGAGCCGGGGTCCGCCATGCACGTGCACCAGAGCGTCGTCGATGCGAAGACGGGCCTGAACATTTTCAGCAACGAGGACGGCTCGGCGGCGCCCATCTTCAAGCACTACATCGCCGGCCTGCAGCGCTACATGCCGTCGGCCATGGCCATAGTCGCGCCGTATGTGAATTCCTACCGCCGCATCGTGCGTCACACGGCCGCGCCGATCAACATCCAGTGGGGCCTGGACAACCGCACGGTGGGCTTTCGCGTGCCCGAATCGGGCGTGCAGGACCGGCGCGTGGAGAACCGCATCATCGGCGCCGACGCCAATCCCTACCTGGCGCTGGCCGTGACTCTGGCATGCGGCTACCTGGGCATGACGGAGCAACTGGAAGCGACGCCGATGATGGTGGGCAGCGCCTATGACATGAAGTTCGAACTGCCGCAAGGCTTGCCGGAAGCGTTGCAGCTGCTGCGCGCGGAAGACAAGCTGCGCACGGTGCTGGGCGAGCGCTTCATCGACGTGTATGCGGCCATCAAGGACCTCGAGCACCAGGAATTCATGACGGTGATCAGCCCCTGGGAACGCGAACATTTGTTATTGCACGTTTAAAAGGAGCACGCATGAGCACAACAAACAATCCGCTGGCGCCCGGCGCCGCGCTGGTCGCCTCCGTGGCGCAAAAGAATGCGGCGCCGCAGGTGTACGACACGGCCGCCATCCAGAAGATGGACTCGGCCCACTACCTGCACCCGTTCACCGATTTCCAGGACCTGGCGTCGAAAGGCGCGCGCGTGATGGTGCGCGGCGACGGCGTCTACCTGTGGGATAGCCAGGGCAAGAAAATCGTCGACGGCATGTCGGGCCTGTGGTGCGTCAACGTCGGTTATGGCCGCACGTCGATCTCGCAAGCCGTGTACCGGCAGATGGAAACGCTGCCGTTCTATAACAGCTTCTTTGGCACGACGAACGTGCCGGCCGCGCAATTGGCCGCCAAGCTGGCGCAGATCTCGCCGCCGCAGTTCCAGCACGTGTTTTTCACCAGCTCCGGTTCCGAAGGCAACGACACGAATTTGCGCATGGTGCGCCGCTACTGGGACATTCTCGGCTACAAGGAGCGCCATACCGTCATCAGCCGCCACAACGCCTATCACGGCAGCACGGTGGCGGGGGCATCCCTGGGCGGCATGGATAGCATGCATGCGCAGGGCGGCTTGCCCATCCCCGGCATCGCGCACATCGGCCAGCCGAATTATCTGGAAGCGGGCCATGGACTGAGTCCGGAAGCATTCGGCCTGAAGGCGGCGTCCTGGCTGGAAGACAAGATCCTGGAAATCGGCGCCGACAAGGTGGCCGCCTTTATCGGCGAGCCGGTGCAGGGCGCCGGCGGCGTCATCATCCCCCCAGGCACCTACTGGCCGGAAATCCAGCGCATCTGCGACAAGTACGGCATCCTTTTGATCGCCGATGAAGTCATCTGCGGCTTTGGCCGGCTGGGACGCTGGTTCGGCTCCGAGCTGTTCGGCATCAGGCCGGACCTGATCACGTTTGCCAAGGGCGTCACCTCGGGCTACGTGCCGCTGGGCGGCGTGCTGGTGGGTGACAGGGTGGCCAAGGTGCTGATCGAGCAGGGCGGCGAATTCACGCACGGGTTCACGTATTCGGGCCATCCCGTCGCCTGCGCGGCCGCGCTGGAAAACATCCGCATCATCGAGGAAGAGCAGCTGGTGGCGAAGGTGGCCGAGGATACGGGGCCGTACCTGAAGCAGTGCTTTGCCAGCCTGGGCCAGCATCCGCTCGTGGGCTATGCGGACAGCTGCGGCCTGGTCGCGGGCCTGAACCTGGTGCGCAAGAAGGGCGCTACCGTGCACGAGAACGAACTGTTCGACGAGGAGCAGGGCGTGGGCATGATCTGCCGCGGCCACATGTTCGACAATGGCGTCATCATGCGCGCCGTGGGCGAGCGCATGATCGTCGCCCCGCCGCTGGTCATGACGCGGGCGCAGATCGACGAGATGGTGGGCTTGATACGCCTGTGCCTGGACAAGACGCATGCGGACGTGAAGGCGAAGGGCTGGGTGTAGGTTTTTGCCCCATTTTGCCGCCATCTGCGCAATTTTTGGACCGCAATGGCGGCAGTTCCGCTAAACTTCCATCCTGGTCGCTCTTTGTAGCGGCCAGTTTTTCATTTTGACACCCATTTACCCAGAAGCCACCCACACATGACGATAGCAACACCCGCCGCGTCGGCCAGCGACGCCCCAGCGCCTTTCTTGCTGATTGATCAATTGGTCAAGGAATTCGATGGCGTGCGCGCCGTCAATGATATTTCCGTGACGATCAACAAGGGCGAGATTTTCGCCCTGCTGGGCAGTTCAGGTTGCGGCAAGTCGACCCTGCTGCGCATGCTGGCGGGCTTCGAGACGCCGACCTCGGGGCGCATCACCCTGGCCGGCAACAGCATCGTCGACGTGCCGCCGCACCAGCGCCCCATCAACATGATGTTCCAGTCGTATGCGCTGTTCCCCCACCTGTCCGTGTGGGACAACATCGCCTTCGGCCTGCGCCGCGACGGCTTGCCGAAAGCGGAGATCGCCGCGAGGGTCGAGCAGATGCTGGCGCTGGTGCAGCTGGGGCAGTATGCGAAGCGCAAGCCGCACCAGCTGTCGGGCGGCCAGCAGCAGCGCGTGGCGCTGGCGCGCAGCCTGGCCAAGCGTCCGCAATTGCTGCTGCTCGACGAGCCGCTCGGCGCGCTGGACAAGAAACTGCGCGAACGCACGCAGATGGAGCTGGTGAACATCATCGAGCAGGTGGGCGTCACCTGCGTGATGGTCACGCACGACCAGGATGAAGCGATGAGCATGGCCGCGCGCATCGCCGTCATGAGCGAGGGGCGCATCCTGCAGGTGGGCGCGCCCGGTGAAATCTACGAGACGCCGAATTGCCGCTTCGTCGCCGATTTCATCGGCAGCGTCAACCTGTTCGACGGCCGCATCGCGCAGGACGAACCCGACCACGTGGTGATCGCCACGCCCGATGGCGAACACTATGTCTCGCACGGCATCACGGGCAACCTGGGCATGGATGTCTCGGTGGCCGTGCGCCCCGAAAAAATCGGCATCCAGATCGAGCCGCCCACGTTGGACGAGCGGGCGTCGCCGGCGGAACATGGCTACAACTGCGCCCAGGGCGTGATCGTCGCCATGGCGTATTTTGGCAATGAAACCAGCTACCACGTGCGTCTCGACAGCGGCAATGTGGTGAAAGTCTCGCGCACCAACGCGGCCCGCCACGACGTCTCGCGCCTCGAGCGCGAGCAGCGCGTGTGGGTCTGGTGGGATGGCGCCGACATCGTCGTGCTCACGAGCTGAGGCCATCATGACGCCTATTCTGCAATTGCTGCGCAATCTCGTCACCCTGCGCTGGATAACGGGAAAAAATGCGGGCCGCAACGTCGTCATCGCCGTGCCGTCGCTGTTCCTGGCGGCCGCCTTCCTCGTGCCTTTCCTGATCGTGCTGCGCATCAGCCTGTCGGACATGGAAACGGCGGGCAGCCCGTTCGGCGGCCTGCTGTCGTACGTCGACGGCATCGTCGTGCTGAAGGTCAAAATCGCCAACTACCTGTTCATCGCCGCCGACGAACTGTATCTGCTGACCTACCTCAGCTCCCTCAAATACGCGGCGATCACCACCGCCATCTGCCTCGTCATCGGCTACCCGTTCGCCTACTTCATGGCGCGCGCCAGGCCGTCGATACGCCCCGTGCTGATGATGCTGGTGATGCTGCCGTTCTGGACCTCGTTCCTGCTGCGCGTGTATGCGTGGAAGGGCATCCTGGCCAACCACGGCCTGCTCAACGACCTGCTGATCGCGCTGGGCGTGGTGAACGAACCGCTGCACATGATGAACACCTCGTTCTCGCTGGTCGTCGGCATGGTGTACGCCTATCTGCCCTTCATGATTTTGCCGCTGTACGCCAACCTGGTCAAAATGGACATGCGTTACCTGGAAGCGGCGGCCGACCTGGGCGCCACGCCCCTGCAGGCGTTCTGGCGCATCACCGTGCCCCTGTCGAAGTCGGGCATCATCGCCGGCGCCATGCTGGTCTTCATCCCGTCCGTCGGCGAATATGTGATTCCCGAGCTGCTGGGCGGCCCGGAAACCCTGATGATAGGCCGCGTGCTGTGGGATGAATATTTCACCAATAACGACTGGGCCATGGCCTCGTCGGTGACGGTGCTGGTGATCCTGCTGATCCTCGTGCCGATGGCGATTTTTAACAAGTACAAGATGGACCAGGACGCGGGGAAACAAGCATGAGCACAGGTAACAATGCGCACTCTTTCCTGCAGCGCTGGTTCGGCCGCGGCTGGCTCTCGCTGGGCTACCTGTTCCTCTACCTGCCCATCATCGTGCTGATCGTCTTCTCGTTCAACAGCTCGCGCCAGGACATGGTGTGGAGCGGTTTCTCGCTGCGCTGGTACAGTGAGCTGATGAGCGATACGGAGATCATCTCGGGTTTCGGCCTGTCCCTGAAGATCGCCTTCATGTCGGCTACCTCGTCTGTGATCCTCGGCACGTTTGCCGCCTTTGCCCTGACCAGCTACCAGCGCTTCCGCGGCCGCACCGTGTTTTCGGCCATGGTCAGCGCGCCGCTCGTGATGCCGGAAGTGATCATCGGCCTGTCCCTGCTGCTGATGCTGGTGTCCATGCAAAAGGTCTTCGGTTTTCCCGAGCGGGGCGTGCTGACCATCTGGCTCGGTCATACCTTGCTGGGCATGGCGTATGCGGCCGTGGTGGTGCAGTCGCGCCTGCAGGAGATGAGCAAGTCGCTGGCCGAGGCGGCGATGGACCTGGGCTGCCGCGCGCACCAGGTCTTCTTCCTCGTGACCCTGCCGAACATCACGCAGGCGCTGGCCTCGGCCTGGCTGCTGACATTTACCCTCTCGCTCGACGACGTCGTGCTGTCCGCCTTTTTGTCCGGCCCCGGTTCGACGACCATGCCGCTGGTGATTTTCTCGCGCGCGCGGCTGGGCCTCGACCCGCGCGTGAATGCGGTTGCCGCGCTGACCATCCTGGCCGTGTCGATCGCCGTGATCGTGTATGCCGTGATGCTGGCGCGCGCCGACCGCAGGCGCCGCAAGCAACTGTCCGCGGCCTATACGCCAGACTAGGAGTAAGCTGGCGTTTTCACCTTGCAGGAGACGACCATGACGGAAAACACCAGCTGGCATGCACGGGCAGCAGCGCTCACGATCGATGGCCGCGCCATCATCAACGGCGAACGGGCCTGGGCCAGGTCCGGCCAGACCTTCGACAATCTGTCGCCCATCGACGGGCGCCTGCTGGGGCAGGTGGCCCGCTGCGATGGCGCGGACGTGGACGCGGCCGTGCTGGCCGCCCGCGCCGCTTTTGACGACCGCCGCTGGGCGGGAAAATCGCCGGCGCAGCGCAAGCGCGTATTGATCAAGTTCGCCGACCTGGTGCAGCAGCACGGTCCCGAACTGGCCCTACTGGAAACCCTGGACATGGGCAAGCCGATCAAATACAGCCAGAGCGTGGACGTGGGCGCCACGGCCAACTGCCTGCGCTGGTATGGCGAGGCGATCGACAAGGTCTACGATGAAATCGCGCCCACGCCGGCCAACAGCCTGGCCCTGATCACGCGCGAGCCGGTGGGCGTCGTCGCCGCCATCGTGCCGTGGAATTACCCGATGATCATGGCCGCCTGGAAGATCGCGCCTGCGCTGGCGGCAGGCAACAGCGTCATCCTGAAGCCGTCGGAAAAATCGCCGCTGACGGCCCTGCGCCTGGCCGACCTCGCGCTGCTGGCGGGGCTCCCGCCGGGCGTGTTCAACGTGCTGCCCGGCTACGGCAACGAGGCCGGCGCCGCGCTGGCGCTGCACATGGATGTCGATTGCATCGGCTTTACGGGCTCCACGCGCACGGGCAAGCTGATCGTGCAGATGGCGGGCCAGTCGAACCTGAAACGGGCCTGGACGGAACTGGGCGGCAAGTCCGCCAACATCGTCTGCGCCGATTGTCCCGATCTGGACAAGGCCGTGGCGGCCGCCGTCGGTTCCATCTTTTTCAACCAGGGCGAAAGCTGCAACGCGCCCTCGCGATTGTTCGTGGAAGAGTCGATCAAGGACGAGTTCCTGGCCAAGGCGCTGGCCATGCTGCCGCGCTTCCAGCCGGGCGATCCGCTCGACGAAGCCACGGTCATGGGCGCCATCGTCGACGCCACGCAGATGCACACCGTCATGGGCTATATCGCGGCGGGCAAGAACGAGGGCGCGACACTGCTCGGCGGCGGCGCCGCCGTGCGCGCGGAGACGGGCGGCTACTACGTGCAGCCGACCGTGTTCGGCGACGTGGATGCCGGCATGACGATCGCGCGCGAAGAAATCTTCGGTCCCGTGCTGTCCGTGCTGGGCTTTACGGATATCGCCGAAGCGGTGAAACAGGCGAATGCCACGCCGTATGGCTTGCAGGCGGCCGTGTGGACGTCGGACATCAGCAAGGCCATCCAGACGGCACGCGCCCTGCGCGCCGGCACCGTGCACGTCAACCAGTACGATGGCGACGACATCACCGTGCCGTTCGGCGGCTACAAGCAGTCGGGCAATGGGCGCGACAAGTCGCTGCACGCGCTGGACAAGTACACGGAACTGAAGACGACGTGGATACAGGTGGGGTAGTGGCGAGAGTTTGAGCTGGTGGCGGTGTCGGCTTACGCTGCGCTAACCCGACCTACGATGCCGACAGGTCGTAGGTCGGCCTGGCGCGCAGCGCGCAGGCCGACAAACACACTACATCAGAAGCAGTGTTCCAGCGCCGGGAAGCTGCCATCCTTGACGGCCTTGACGTAGCCGGTGACGGCGTCGTCGATGCTGGCAGCGCCTTCCATGAAGTTGCGCACGAAGCGCGCCTTGCGGCCTGGGAACACGCCCAGCATGTCGTGCATGACGAGTACCTGGCCCGAACAGTCGGGACCTGCGCCGATGCCGATGGTCGGTATCGTCAGCATGTCGGTGACTTCCTTGCCCAGCTGCGACGGCATCGCTTCCATCAGCACGATGGCGGCGCCCGCGTTTTGCAGCACCAGCGCGTCGTTCTTCAGTTCTGCCGCGCTTTCCGTGCTCTTGCCCTGCACTTTATAACCACCGAGCTGGTGCACCGATTGCGGCGTCAGGCCGATGTGCGCGCAGATGGGGATGCCGCGTTCGGTGAGGAACTTCACGATCTCGGCCAGCCAGGCGCCGCCTTCGATCTTGATCATGTGCGCGCCAGCCTGCATCAGGATGACGGCGTTGGCATAGGCCGTTTCGGGCGTGCCGTAGGCGCCGAAGGGCAGGTCGGACATGATCATGGCCGACTTGCTGCCGCGCGCCACGGAAGCCGTGTGGTAGGCCAGTTCGGCCACGGTGACGGGCAGGGTGGAGTTGTGGCCGTTGCAGACCATGCCGAGCGAATCGCCGATCAGCAGGATCTCCACGCCGCAGCGATCCATCAGGGACGCGAAGCTGGCGTCATAGCAGGTCAGCATGGTGATCTTTTCGCCGGCGGCGCGCAGCGTGGCCAGGGTGTGGATGGTCACGGCCTTGTTGGCGACAGGCTTGGATGGCGCCGGCGCTGGTGTGGCGGCCTTGTCTTTTGCGGCCAGATCTGTTCCTTGCAAATAAGCGGACATAGGTATTCTCTAGAGTGAAAGGGGTACGACGCCGCTAGTGTAGTACTTTATGCGGGGCGCTGCAGGAGCGGCATTGTAGAGGATGGAGACGGCTCTGGTCAGAGCTGGCTGATGGCCTGGTCGGCCACAGCCACCAGGTAGTCCTGGGCCGGTCCCAGGCCAGGCACGACGATGGCAGGCGCCAGGGCCAGCAGCGGCACCAGCACGAAGGCGCGTTCCGTCAGGCGTGGATGCGGCACCGTCAGCGTGGCGCTGGCGATCCGTTCGTCGCCGTACAGCAGCAAGTCCAGGTCCAGGGTGCGCGGGGCGTTGCGGTAGGGGCGCTCGCGCCCGTGCGCCGCCTCGATGGCGTGCAGGGCCTGCAGCAGCGCTTCGGCCGGCAGGGTGGTCGCGATGCGCGCCACGGCATTGATGTAGTCATCGCCGCTCGAGTCGATGGGCGCCGTGCGGTAGCTGGCCGAGGCGTCGAGCAGGCTGGCGCCGGACAGGCGCGCCAGGCGCGCAAGCGCGTCCTGCACGTTGGCGCGCGCGTCACCGAGGTTGGCGCCGATGCCGATGTAAGCGGTTACTGTCTGCATGACCGCGTTTACTCGCCGCTGGTGCTGCCGGTGGTCGAGCCGCCTGTGCCCGTCTTGCTGCGCGTGCTGCGGCGTGGCGGGCGCTTCTTCTTGACGGCGCCCGGCGCCGCATTCGCGCTGACGAGCAGCGCTTCGCGCGTCTCCTCGTCGCCTTCGTAGAATGCGGTCCACCATTCGCCGATGTCCATGTCGATCTCGCCCGAGGCGCAGCGCAGCAGCAGGAAGTCGTAGCCGGCGCGGAAGCGCAGGTGCTCGAGCAGCTTGTACGGCGCCTTGCCGACGCGGCGCTCGAAGCGCGGCTGCATCGACCAGATGTCGCGCATGTCCGAGCCGATCTTGCGCTGCAGGGCCAGTTTTTCCGTCTGCGAATCGAGCACGTCGTCGGCCGCCAGGTGCAGCGCGGGAATGGTCGATTCGCCGGCGGCGCGGTAGGCCGTCCATTTTTCCAGCACCTGGTGCCACAGCAGCGAGGCAAACAGGAAGCCTGGCGAGACGGTCTTGCCGGCGGCGATGCGGGCGTCGGTGGCGTCCAGCGCCAGGGTGACGAATTTCGCGCCCAGCGGCTGCTCCAGCACCACGTCGAGCAGCGGCAGCAGGCCGTGATGCAAGCCTTCCTTGCGCAGCTGCTGCAAACAGGCCAGCGCGTGGCCGCTCATCAGCAGTTTCAGCATCTCGTCGAACACGCGCGGCGCGGGCACGTTGTTGATCAGCGGGGCCATGACGGGAATCGGCGCGGCGGTGGCCGGCTCGATGGTGAATTTCAGCTTGGCGGCGAAGCGCACCACGCGCAGCATGCGCACCGGGTCTTCGCGGTAGCGTTCTTCCGGCTTGCCGATCATGCGCAGGGTCTTGGCGCGGATGTCTTCCACGCCGCCATGGTAGTCCAGCACTTCCTGCGTGGCCGGGTTGTAGTACATGGCGTTGATGGTGAAGTCGCGGCGCAGCGCATCTTCGTGCTGCAGGCCGAAGGTGTTGTCGCGCAGGACGCGGCCATGTTCATCCTTGGGCGCGGAATCGGCGCCGGCGCCGCGGAAGGTCGTCACTTCCAGCAAATCCTGGCCGAACATCACGTGCACGATCTGGAAGCGCTTGCCGATGATGAAGGCGCGGCGGAACAATCGCTTGACCTGTTCCGGCGTGGCGTTGGTGGCGATGTCGAAGTCTTTCGGTTTGACGCCCAGCAGCAGGTCGCGCACGGCGCCGCCGACGACGAAGGCTTCGAAGCCCGCTTCCTGCAGGCTGCTGGTGACGCGGATGGCATTCGACGACACCAGTTTCGGGTCGATTCCGTGTTGCGCGGGACCGAGCACGATGGGGGCCGTGGTGTCGCGCGCTGCCTCTTTTTTAACGCCGAGGATCTTGCGGATGAATTTTTTAATCATTGAATAAGTGGAGTGATGGCCAGCCGTGGAGGGATGCGTGTGCGCTCAAGGCAGCATTGGGATTGGTCGCGACAGGGTGGGTAACGACCGACAGCAAGGGAATGTCGTTGTGCGAATCGCTGTAGAAATAGCTGCGCTCGAACTGTCCCAGTTCCTTGCCCATCTTTTCCAGCCAGGCGTGGGTGTGGGTCAGCTTGCCGGCGCCGAGGGTGGGCGTGCCCAGCAGCTTGCCCGTGACATTGCCTTCGGCGTCATATTCGGGCATGGCGGCCAGCAGGTGCTCGACGCCCAGCGCTTCGGCGATGGGTTTGGTGATGAAATGGTTGGTGGCCGTGACGATGGCCAGCAGGTCGCCCGCGTCCTGGTGCTGCTTGAGCAGGGCCACGACTTCCGGGCGGATGGCCGGCATGACCACTTCGGCCATGAATTGCCGGTGCAGCGCCTCGAGGCGATCGCGCGGGAATTGCGCCAGGGTGCCCAGGGAAAATTCCAGGTATTCCACCGGGTCGAGGGTGCCGGCCTGGTATTGCGCGAAGAATTCGTCGTTGCGTCGGGTGAATTCGGCGGCGTCCACGGCACCGATGCGTACCAGGAACTCGCCCCACTCGTGATCCGAGTCGATGGGCAGCAGGGTGTGGTCGAGGTCAAACAGGGCCAGATTCATCATTCTTTCGCTTCCGCCTGCAACAACTCGCGCAACAATGGCAAGGTGATCGGACGTTGGGTTTCAAGGGAGTATAGGTCGAGAGAGTCCAGCATCGTCGACAGCGAACGCATGTCGCGCCGGAAATGGGACAGCAGATAGGGTAACACGCCCGGCGACAAGGTCAAGCCGCGGGTGCTGGCCGCCTGGGTCAGGGCGGCGATTTTTTCATCGTCCGTCAAGCCGTGGATCTGATAGATCAGGCCCCAGCCCATGCGCGTGCGCAAGTCTTCGCGCACGGGCAGCACGGCGGGCGGCACGGCGCCGCTGCACACCATATAGGCCTTGTTGGCGCGGATTTCATTGAACAGGGCAAAGGCGTCGATCTGCGCCAGCGGCGAGAGTTTTTCACAGTCGTCGAGCAGGTACAAATCCACGTCAGGCGAATACACGAATTCGGACTCGATCGAGAACGGCGAAATATAGCGCGCGCGCTCGGTGCTGGCCAGGGCCTTGAGCAGATGGCTCTTGCCGGCGGCCAGTTCGCCCCACAGGTAGGCAAAATGTTCGCGCGACGTGCGCGCGGCGAACTGGCGCATCAGCTGCGCCACTTCGGCATTTTGTCCCACCTCGAAGGTATCGAGGCTGTGCGCCTGGTCTGTGCCTAAATCGAGCACCAGTTGTTTCATGGCGTACGCCTTGTCCTGTTTTTCATTACTGCATGTGCATCGTGGTATTGCTAGGTTGATATAATATCCGCTTTTATTATGTATTATAGAAGCTGCTGGACAGGTAGTGGCGCCGAAGATGCTTAAAAGCGACCATCAGCACGGCAGAAGCGGGTAAAGCGAGCAAAACGCCGACGAAACCAAATAATTGCCCAAACGCCAACAGGGCGAAAATTACGGCCAGCGGATTCAAGCCGATGCGCTCGCCCACCAGGCGCGGCGTGAGGAAAAAGCCTTCGATGACCTGGCCGCAGCCGTAGATGACGGCCACGGCGATCACGCCGCTCCAGTCGGCAAACTGCAGCAGGGCGGCGATCAGCGCCAGCGCCAGCCCCAGGCCGAAGCCCAGGTAGGGGATGAAGACCAGCAAGCCCGTGATGATGCCTACAGGCAATGCGACCTCGAAGCCGGCGATGGCCAGCGCGGCCGAGTAATACGTGGCCAGCACCAGCATCACCAGCAGCTGGCCGCGCAGGTATTGCGCCAGCAGGGTGTCGACTTCCTGCGCCATGCCCACCGTGCGGCCGACCCAGCGGCGCGGCACGGCGCCGGCGATGCGCGCCAGCATCGGATGCCAGTCCAGCAACAGGTAGAACAAGACTACGGGGATCAGCACGACGGTGGCCAGCCAGCCCAGCACGGCCGTGCCGCCGATGCGTGCCGACGCCAGCACGGTGCTCCAGATTTCATCGCCGCTGGTGGCCATCTGCTGGCTCAGCATGCGCTTGATGCCCGTGCCGTCCAGGCGCACGCGGATGCCCAGGTCGCGCAGCTTCGGCGCGAGGAACTCGTTGGCCTTGCTGAGAAACTGCGGTATCTGCGCCTGCAGCAACGGGATTTCCTTTTGCAGCACGGGCACGACGATCAGCACCAGCGCCGTGATCGCGAGGAAAAACAACACTACGACGACCAGCACCGCCAGCGGCCGGGGCAGGTAAAAACGCTTGTAATGCAGGCGCTGCAGGCGGTCCACGCCCGGATTGAGCACGTAGGCGAGGATGGCGGCGGCCAGGAAGGGCGTCAGGATGGGGCCCAGGCTGACCAGCAACAGCAGAAATGCCAGCCAGACCGCGATCCAAAATGCTGTTTGCTTCTGTTCTGCGGTGATGGGAAATGGCATGTGGTTTGTGCTGTTGCGTTAAAAAAAGGCAGTTAATTACGAAATTGCGGGGGCAGTTTGATAAAATAGCGTATTGATCGACCGAATTCACCGGCTGGCCGCCTGCCGCACGATGTTGAAAAACATGCTTGCGCGCGCGTGCCGGCGGGTATCCGCCTTCTATTTTACCGCCTCCGCTGCCACCACACCATGAACCAGACTTCTAATGTTTCCCTTTCCTACCGTGACGCTGGCGTCGATATCGACGCAGGCGACGCTTTAGTCGAAGCAATCAAGCCGTTTGCCAAGCGCACCCTGCGCGAAGGCGTGATGGGCGGCCTGGGCGGTTTTGGCGCCATGTTTGAAATCAGCAAGAAGTACAAGGAACCGGTCCTGGTCTCGGGCACCGACGGCGTCGGCACTAAATTGCGCCTGGCGTTCGAACTGAACCGCCACGACACGGTCGGCATCGACCTGGTCGCCATGAGCGTCAACGATATCCTGGTGCAAGGCGCCGAGCCGCTGTTCTTCCTCGACTACTTCGCTTGCGGCAAGCTGGACGTGGCCATTGCCACCGACGTCATCAAGGGCATCGCCCAGGGTTGCGAACAAGCGGGCTGCGCACTGATCGGCGGCGAAACGGCGGAAATGCCGAGCATGTACCCGGCCGGCGAATACGATCTGGCAGGTTTCGCCGTCGGCGCCGTGGAAAAATCGAAAATCATCGACGGCACCAAGATCGCCCCGGGCGACGTGGTGCTGGGCCTGGCGTCGTCGGGCGTGCACTCGAACGGTTACTCGCTGGTGCGCAAGATCATCGAAGTGGCGAAACCGGACCTGGAAGGCGATTTCCACGGCCGCAAGCTGGCCGACGTGCTGATGCAGCCGACGCGCATCTACGTCAAGCCGCTGCTGGCCCTGATGGATGCCATGGAAGTCAAAGGCATGGTGCACATCACCGGTGGCGGCCTGGTGGAAAACATCCCGCGCGTGCTGCAGCCTGGCCTGGTCGCCGAACTCGATTCGAAGGCATGGACCATGCCGCCGCTGTTCACGTGGCTGCAACAGCATGGCGGCGTGGCTGACGCCGAGATGCACCGCGTCTTCAACTGCGGCATCGGCATGACCGTCATCGTCTCGCAGGAAAACGCGGACGCCGCCATCGCCCAATTGCAGGCGGCCGGCGAAACCGTCTCGCGCATCGGCACCATCCGTGCCCGCGTGGGTGACGAGCACCAGACGATCGTCATCTAAGTTTTCGCTTGGATAAAAAAGCAGGCCTCTTTCGAGAGCCTGCTTTTTTTACGCCTGTCGCCAGCTTACCTTGCGTGCGCCGGCTTCATGCCCCCTTCCGGCTGCGCGCCGCCCTTGCCGATCATGGCCACGCTGACGGCCGAGACGAGGGAGGCGAACAGGATGTAGCCGACGATGTGCCACGGCTCGCCATTGCCCGTCTTCAGCAGATAGGTGGCGATGATGGGCGTCAGGCCGCTGGCGAAGATGCCGGAGAACTGGTAGACGAAGGAGATGCCCGTGTAGCGCACCCTGGCGTCGAACAGGTCGCAGAACAGCGCCGCTTCCGGGCCGTACACGGCCGAATACAGCACGCCGAGCGGGATGATCACGGAGCACCACAGCAGCAGCGGATTGTCGGCGTGGTTGAGCATGATCCAGAAGGCGGGAATCGACGACACGCCCGTGATCAATGAACCCCAGAAAAACACCTTGCTGCGGCCGATGCGGTCCGACAGCCGGCCGAAGAAGGGGATGCAGAAGCACATCACGACGGCCGACGCCATCACGCCCATCAGCGCCTCCGTGCGGGCGATCTTGATGGTGTTGGTGAGAT
Organism: Janthinobacterium sp. SUN118; assembly: GCF_030397695.1. NCBI lineage: Bacteria > Pseudomonadati > Pseudomonadota > Betaproteobacteria > Burkholderiales > Oxalobacteraceae > Janthinobacterium > Janthinobacterium sp. SUN118. The sequence continues at coordinate 251,596 of NZ_JAPUBV010000001.1, forward strand.
ACGTGATGGAAAACACGCCGAAGATATTGAAGAAGACGCCGTCGATGTAGCGCGCGCCCATGCCCTTCAAGACGTTGCCCGGATAGCGTTTCAGCAGGTCGAAAAACGGAATCTGCGTTTCCGCGTTCTTCTCCTTGACGGCCTGGAATTCCGGCGTTTCCATCACGTTCAGGCGTATCCACATGCCGATGAAGACGAGGGCGGCCGACAGGATGAAAGCGACGCGCCAGCCCCAGGACAAAAATTGCGCATCCGTCAGGCTGTACGACAGGATCGCCACAACGCCGGAAGCGAGGCACAGTCCGATGGCCAGGCCGATCTGCGGCAGGCTGGCATAGAAGCCGCGCTCCTTCGGCGGCGCATATTCATACGCCATCAGCACGGCGCCGCCCCATTCGCCACCGAGGCCGATGCCCTGCAGCACGCGCAGGAACAGCAGCAGGGCGGGCGCCCAGTAACCGATGTGGTCATAGGTCGGCAGCACGCCGATCAGGAAGGTGGAGATACCCATGATCATCAGGGTCATCACCAGCATGCTCTTGCGGCCGATCTTGTCGCCGAAGTGGCCGAAGATCACGCCGCCGATGGGGCGCGACAGGAAGCCCACGGCGAAGGTGCCGTAGGCCAGCATGGTCGAGACGAGCGGATCGCCGCCCGGGAAATACAGCTTGCTGAACACGATGCCGGCGACGACGCCGTACAGGAAGAAGTCATACCATTCGATGGTGGCGCCGATCACGCTGGCCATCACGACTTTCCGTAGCTCTTTGGCCTTTTTCGGATTGTTGTCCATATATCTAGTCTCCAATCGATATCGATTATGTGTTTTTTTTGGATGGTTGGGGTGCAGCCGCCGCGCTGCTGGCGCGGCGGCTGGTCAAACAGGGGCGGGCCGGTCTGCCCGCCGCTGGCATCCTCCTCGGGTAGGGGGGAATCGGGTGCGAGTGGATCGGGCGTCCGCTATGCCGCCTGCGGCAGGCGCACGGCATCCGCCAGGATCATGTCGGCGGCTTTTTCGGCGATCATGATGGTGGGCGCATTCGTATTGCCCGAGACGATTTCCGGCATGATCGAGGCGTCGACCACGCGCAAGCCCTGCATGCCGTGCACGCGCAGGCGGTCATCGACGACCGCCATGGCGTCGTGGCCCATCTTGCAGGTGCCGCTCGGGTGGTAGATCGACTGGCTGAAGCGGCGCGCCGCATCCAGCAGCTGCGCGTCCGTCTCGAATTGCGGGCCGGGCACGAACTCGGAAATGATGTGCGGCGCCAGCGACGGCGCCCCGGCGATGCGGCGCGCCACGCGCAGGGCGGCAATCGCCGTCTGCTGGTCGCGCGGGTCGGACAGGTAATTCGGGTAGATGCCCGGATAGGCGAGGGGATCGGCGGACTTGATCGACACGTGGCCGCGGCTGTGCGGTCGCAGCTGGCACACGGACGAGGTGAACGCGGAAAACGGATGCGCGCCTTCGCCCGGCTTGTCGGCGCTCAGCGGCTGCATGTGGAACTGGATGTCGGGCCGCTCCACCTCGGGCGAGGACTTGGTAAACACCGTCACCTGGCTGGCCGCCAGGGTCAATGGCCCCGAGCGGGAAAACACATACTGCATGCCCACCCACAGCTTGCCCCACAGGCTGTTGACTTCATCGTTCAGGGTTTTCAACCGGGTCTTGAAGACGAGGCGGATTTGCAGGTGGTCTTGCAGGTTCTGTCCCACGCCGGGCAAGTCGTGCACGAGCGGCACGCCGACTTCCTCGAGCAGGGCGCGGGGACCGACGCCCGAGCATTGCAGGATTTGCGGCGAACCGATGGCGCCCGCGCATAAAATCACTTCGCCGCCGGCGCGCGCCTGGCGCAGCTGGCCATCCTGCCGGTATTCGATGCCGACGGCGCGCCTGCCTTCGAACAGCACGCGCGTGATTTGCGCGCGCACTTCCACGCGCAGGTTGGCGCGCTTGCGGGCCGGCCGTAAAAAGGCTTTCGCCGTGCTCCAGCGCAGTCCATTGCTGGCCGTCTGCTGGAAGTAGCCGACGCCTTCCTGCGTGGCGCCGTTGTAATCGGCATTGAAGGGGATGCCGCTTTCCGTGGCGCCGGCGATGAAGTGTTCGGCGATGGGACGGCGCAGGCGCAGGTCCGACACTTTCAAGGGGCCGCCGACGCCGTGGTAGTCGCTGGCGCCGCGTTCCTGGTCTTCCGATTTCTTAAAGTAGGGCAGCACCTCGGCATAGCTCCAGCCGGCGTTGCCCAGTTCGGCCCAGCGGTCGTAATCTTCCTTCTGGCCCCGTACATACAGCAAGCCGTTGAGCGAGCTGGAGCCGCCCAGTACCTTGCCGCGCGGCCATTGCAACTGGCGCCCGGCGATGCCGGCGTCCGCTTCCGTGCGGTAGCACCAGTCCAGCCTGGGATCGTGCATGGTCTTGAAATAGCCGACCGGCACGTGTATCCAGGGATTGTTGTCCTTGCCGCCCGCTTCCAGCAGCAATACCTGGTTGCCGCTGTCGTGCGACAGGCGGTTGGCCAGCACGCAGCCGGCCGAACCGGCGCCGACGACGATGTAATCGTAGTGTGTTTGCGACATGATGCTTGTCTCCTGCGTTGCGGTATCTGGCTGCCTCGGCGGGCGTTTTTTGCGATACACTGGTCTTTATTGATTATTTCTGGAACATCTGGTTCCATTTATAAAAGACGCGCAACACCGAGACAAGCGGAAACACCCGCATACGCGAGAGGTGAAACAGAACATGCATGATGCGTTTCAAAAACGGTCGGCCGAGACCGAAGACGCTGGCCAGGCGGGCGCTGCCGCCGCCAGCCATGGCGACGAGGCGCGCGGCTTGCGCGTGCTGCGCCTGATCGAGCACCTGGCCAGCGCCAGCCAGCCACTGACCCTGTCGCAGCTGGCCACGCGCATGCAGGTGCCCAAGGCCAGCATGATGCGCCTGCTCGATACGCTGGAACAGCACGGCTACGTGCTGCGCACGCCCGTGGGACGCGGCTATGTGCCGGGCGCCGCCTCGACCAACCTGGCACTGGCCACCCTGCGCAACAATGCCCTGATCCGTGTCAGCCGCAGCATCCTGGGCAGCCTGGTGGCGGCCACGGGCGAGACGTGCAACCTCGCCATTCCAGAAGGCAATGCCATCGTGTATGTGGACAGGGTGGAAACGCAGGAACCGCTGCGCCTGCACCTGGTGCTCGGTACGCGCGCGCCCATGCATTGCACGGCCAGCGGCAAGCTGTTCCTGGCGCACATGTCCTTGCTGGAGCGGCGCGAGCTGCTGGCCATGCTGCGGCTGGAAGCGCGCACGCCAAAGAGCATCACGGATCCCGCGCTGCTCGAGCGCGAGATCGTGCGCATCGCCCGCCTGGGCATCGGCATCGACGACGAGGAATTCGTGCACGGCATGGTGGCCGTGGCCGTGCCCATCTGCGCTGCCGACGGGCGCATCGTGGCGGCCGTCGCCTGCCACGCGCCCGTGGCGAGAAAGTCCGTGGAACAGTTGATGCAGCACGTGCCGCAGCTCAAGGAGGCCGCCGTCAAGCTGCGGCCGCTATTGCTGGCGGAAAGCCACTAAGGCTTCAAGACTTTCGCTACTTTGGCGGCGCGCAGGCGGAAGGCGTCCGGCATGCCGGAACCGAGCAGCGGACGCAGGTAGAGCCTGAAAGCATCGGTCACGTCCGTGCCGCTGGCGCTGATGAACTCGTCTTCCATGGTGCGCGTCTTGCCCGCCACGTCCGACAGGGGCAGCAATGCATAGTCGACGGAATAGAAGCCCGTGCGCTTGATGGCGACGGAACCGTCGCGCTCGCCCCACATGGCGAACTGCACGGCCTTTTCGCCCACTTCGCGCGCCTCGCGCTGGTCGACGTCGGAAACGCAGCCGATGAAGGAGCGCTGCAAATAGCCGAAGGTGTCGCCGCGCACGCGCTTGATGCCGAGCTTGGACTTGATCTCGTCGCACAGCAGGTCGGCCAGCGCGCCCGTGCCCGACAATTGCACATTGCCGTGCGCATCGCGCTCGACCTCGTTGCCCACCTGTTTGGCCAGCAGGCTGGCGATCGGCTCGCCCGAGGCATCGTGGATGCCTTCGGAGACGGCGATCACGCAGCGCCCGTACTTGGCATACGCGGCCTTCACGTCGGCGAGGAAGTTTTCCAGCACGAAGACGCGCTCGGGCAGGTAGATCAGGTGCGGGCCATCGTCGGGGAACTTCTTGCCCAGCGCCGAGGCGGCTGTCAGGAAGCCCGCGTGGCGGCCCATCACCACGCCCACGTAGACGCCAGGCAGGGCGGCGTTGTCGAGGTTGGCGCCGGCGAACGCCTGCGCGACGAAGCGCGCGGCCGAAGGAAAGCCGGGCGTGTGGTCGCTGCCCACCAGGTCGTTGTCGATGGTCTTGGGAATGTGGATGCAGCGCAGCGGGTAGCCGGCCTTGTGCGCTTCCTCGCTGACGATGCGCACCGTGTCGGACGAGTCGTTGCCGCCGATGTAAAAGAAGTGTTCGATCTCGTGCGCGCGCAGCACTTCGAAGATTTGCTGGCAGTAGGCGATGTCGGGCTTGTCGCGCGTGGAGCCGAGGGCGGACGAGGGCGTGGCGGCCACCAGTTCCAGGTTATGGCTGGTTTCTTGCGTCAGATCAACAAACTCTTCATTGACGATGCCGCGCACCCCGTGCAGCGCCCCATACACGCGCGTGACGTGCTGGAAGCGCCGCGATTCGAGCACCACGCCCACCAGTGACTGGTTGATGACGGCGGTGGGGCCGCCCCCTTGGGCGACAAGAATTTTTCCAGACGGCATGGGATTTCCTCGTAAGTGGAACGGCCCTCCAGCCTACTCCTTTTTTGCGGCTGTGCCGTCTTTTCCCATAAGTCTGTTGAGACATTGTTTTGCATCCCCCAGCCCTCGGTGCATTGTTATTCCGGCGCGCGGATATGCTCGACCAGTCCCGTGCTGCGGCGTCCCGGCGCCGGCGTCAGCCAGCTGACGAGGATGGCGGCGGCCAGGCCGGCCGGCACGCCGAAGATGCCGGCGGAAATCGGTGCGATATGCAGCCATTGCCCGGCTGCACTGCCGCCCAGCATGGCGCTCGTGTGCAGCATGTAATACAGGCACACGCCGAAGCCTGCCAGCATGCCGGCCAGCGCACCCTGGTAAGTGGTGCGTTTCCAGAACACGCCCAGCACGAGGGGCGGGAACAGGGTCGAGGCGGCCAGCGAGAAGGCCACGCCCACCAGCGACAGGATGTCGGCCGGTTTTTGCGAGGCCGCGTAGGCGGCGATGAAGGCCACGGCCAGCAGCAGCAGTTTCGAGATCGTCACGCGCTTCTGCGTCGATGCGGTGGGATCGACCACCTTGTAATAGATGTCGTGCGAGAGGGCGTTGGAGATGGCCAGCAGCAAGCCGTCCGCCGTCGACAGGGCGGCGGCCAGGCCGCCCGCCGCCACCAGGCCGGATATCACGTAGGGCAGGCCGGCGATCTCGGGCGTGGCCAGCACCAGCACGTCGGCGTCGATGGAAATTTCCGCCAGCTGCACGATGCCGTCGCGGTTGACGTCGACGATGCTGATCAGGGGGCTGAGCTTGTCCACGTTGGCCCAGTACGATACCCATGTGGGCAGGTTCGCGTATTGCGTGCCCACCAGCGCCGAGTAAATGTCGTACTTGACCAGCACGGCCAGCGCAGGAATCGTGAGATAGATCAACAAGATGAAGAACAGGGTCCAGAACACGGAGACGCGCGTTTCGTGCACGGAGGGCGTGGTGTACGATCGCATCAGGATATGGGGCAGGGCGGCCGTGCCCAGCATCATGCAAAACACGAGGGCGAGGAAATTGTTGCGCTTGATGTCGGATTGCGCGCGGTCCGGCGCGGGAAACGGCAGCGCGTGCGGCGTGATGGGCTCGGCGCGCTTCTGGTTGTGCGCTTGCGCCGTTTGCCACAGCGCGCGCGCTTCATCGGGACTTTTCGGATAGGCGATCAGGCTGCGTTCCGCGTTGCGGATATCGAACAGTGAGGCATTGCGCTGGCGCAAATTGTCGAGCTGGCGCTGGGCGGCCAGGTGGCCTTGTTCCCAGGAACCGGGCAAGCCGTCGATGCGCGCCTGGTAGCTGATGGCGCGCTGGCGGAAGATGGCGCGCACCTCGTTTTCCTTCGGATCGGCCTCCAGCACGTGCTCGCGCGCGCTCAGTTGTGGCAGCACCTTGCCATACGCGATCTGCGGCACGGGATTGTCCGCATGCTTGACGGACAGCCACATGGCGGGAATCAGAAAGGCGACGAGGATGATGATGTATTGCGCCACCTGCGTCCAGGTGATGGCGCGCATGCCGCCGAGAAAGGAGCACACGAGTATGCTGGCCAGGCCCAGGAAGATGCCGACGGAAAAATCCACGCCCGTGAAGCGCGAGGCGATCAGGCCGACGGCGTAGATTTGCGCCACCACATACGTAAACGACACGATGATGGTGGCGGCCACGGCCACCACGCGCACGGCGGCGCCACGCCCGTCCGCGCCGCTGCCGTAGCGGGCAGCGAGGAAATCGGGGATCGTGTACTGGCCGAACTTGCGCAGGTAGGGCGCGATCAGCAGCGCTACCAGGCAATAGCCGCCCGTCCAGCCCATGATGAAGGCCAGGCCGTCGAAGCCATTCAGGTACAGGCCGCCCGCCAGGCTGATGAAGCTGGCGGCCGAGATCCAGTCGGCGGCCGTCGCCATGCCGTTGAACATGGCCGGCACCCTGCGCCCCGCCACATAGTATTCCGTGACGTTCGAGGTGCGGCTGATGACGCCGATGGTGGCATACAGGCTGATGGTGGCGAACATGAACAGGTAGCCGATCCAGACGCGCGGCATGCCTTCCTGCTCCAGCACCGTCAGGGCCAGCAGGAAGGCGGCGAAGCCGCCGGCAAACAGCAGGTAGTAGTGGCACAGCCGGCCAAAGAAGGTACGCTGGCCGCTCATGTTTGCTCGCTGGCATGGAAGGCCCGGTCCAGGCGGCGCATGCGCCAGGCATACACGGCGATGATGGCCAGGTACACGAGCGAAGCGCCCTGGGCCGCCATATAGAAGGGCAGCGGCCAGCCGAACAGATTCAGATGCAGCAGTTCGCGCGCATAAAACACGGTCAGAAAGCCTGTCAGCAGCCAGATGAGCAGCAAGACGGCCGTCAGGCGCCGCGTCCTGAGCCAGTGCGCATCGAGGCGCTGCTGCAACTCGGGACTGGGCGCGCGCGACGGCCGCGCCGGCGCGGCAGGGGGAACCGGCTTATCCATATGTGATGTCATCCTCTTCGGGCGCTTCCGGCAGCAGCAGGGCTATGCATAGGCGCAACAGCGTGCCCGGCAGCTTGGGCGACTGCGCACGCGGATTATTGAAAATGTCGACTTCGGCGCCGTGCTGCTGGGCGATTTCGCGCACGATGGCCAGGCCCAGGCCACTGCCGTCGGCATTGCTGCCGAGAATGCGATAAAAGCGTTCGAACACGTGCGCCCGCTCGGCTGGCGGAATGCCGGGGCCCGTATCCTCCACTTCCAGGATGGCCAGCTCGAGGGTGCTGCGCACGCGCACCGTGACGCTGCCGCCGGCAGGCGTGTAGCGCAGGGCGTTGTCGATCAGGTTGCTCAGCAGTTCGCGCAGCATGATGGCATTGCCGGAAATTATGATCGGGTACGCTGCCTGCTCGAAGCCCAGGTCGATATGCTGGGCAAACGAGGCTTGCACCCAGTCCTGCACCACGCCGCGCGCCAGTTCGCTCAGTTCGATCGGTTCAAACGCCGTGCCCGCCTGCGGCTGGTTTTCCGCGCGCGCCAGGGCCAGCAGCTGGTTCACCAGCCGCGTGGCCGCCTCCGAACTTTTGGCCAGCTGCAACAGCGAGCGGTGGATCTCGTCGTGGTCGGTCTGGCGCAAGGCCAGCTCGGATTGCATGCGCATGCCGGCCAGCGGCGTCTTCATCTGGTGCGCCGCGTCGGCGATGAAGCGCTTCTGCATGTCGATCGACAGCGACAGACGCGCCAGCATGTCGTTGAGCGAACCGACCAGTGGCGTGATTTCCTCGGGCACCTGGCCCGATTCGATCGGCGACAAATCGTCCGGCGGCCGCGCGCGTATGCGTTCCTGCAACTGCGCCAGCGGCGACAGGCCGCGCGCCAGGGCAAACCAGACCAGGGCCAGGATCACGGGCAGGATGATGAACTGCGGCAAGATCACGCCCTTGATGATTTCATTTGCCAGCTGCGCCCGCTTTTCCAGGGTTTCGGCCACTTGCACCAGGGCGCGGCGCGGTTCGTCGTCGGTGCTGGCCGGCATGTCGAGATAGCTGAAGGCCACGCGCACGGGCGTGCCATGGATGGTGTCATTGCGAAACAGCACGGTGCCGCTGCGGTATTTGTCGGGGTCCTGCGGCGGCGGCAAGTCGCGGTCGCCGTCGAGGTATTCGCCGCGCTCGCCCAGTACCAGGTAATACAGGGTGTCGACATCGTCGCCGCGCAGGAAGTCGCGGCCCGTGTTGCTGGCGTTCTTGTCCGGCTGGCGGCGCAGCATGGCGCCATCGGCCTGCTTGACCTGCTGCGTCAGCACGGTGACGCTGTCTTCCAGTGCATGGTCGAACGGTTGATTCGCGATGCTCTTGGCCACCAGATAGGTGATGGCGATGCTCATCGGCCACAGCAGCAGCAGGGGCGCCAGCATCCAGTCGAGGATTTCGCCGAACAGCGAATGCTCGATGGTGTCATCCTGTTCCGTGGTGGGCGGCTCGAACCAGTCGTCGTCCGCCGCCTCGTCCGCGGGCGCCTCGCGGGCCTTCACTTGGTGGCGGGACCGCTGGCAGGGGCGGCCGCCTCGCCCGCTTCGGCTTGCAGGCGCGCCGCTTCCGAATATTTTTCCAGGCAATAGCCGAGGCCGCGCACGGTGGCGATGCGCACGCCGCCCACCTCGATCTTCTTGCGCAGCCGGTGCACATACACTTCGATGGCGTTGTTCGACACCTCTTCTCCCCATTCGCACAGGTGGTCGACCAGCTGCTCTTTGGAAACGAGACGGCCCGTGCGGCCCAGCAGGATTTCCAGCAAGCCCAGTTCGCGCGCCGACAGGTCGAGCATCTGGTCGTTGATGTAGGCGCTGCGTCCCACCTGGTCATAGCTGAGCGGACCGTGCTTGATGATGGTGGCGCCGCCGCCCGCGCCGCGCCGGGTCAGGGCGCGCACTCTTGCCTCCAGTTCCGACAGGGCGAACGGCTTGGCCATATAATCGTCGGCGCCCAGGTCGAGGCCGTTCACACGTTGCTCGATCGAATCGGCGGCCGTCAGGATCAGCACGGGCAGCAGCGAAGCGCGCGCGCGCAGGCGGCGCAGCACTTCCAGTCCCGACATCTTCGGCAAGCCGAGGTCGAGGATCAGCAAGTCGAATTCCTGGGTGGACAGGGCCGTATCGGCTTCCTGTCCGTTCTTCACGTAGTCGATGGCATAGCCGGACTGGCGCAGCGAACGGGTCAGCCCGTCAGCCAGCACGCTGTCATCTTCGGCAAGTAAAATACGCATGGTCAGGCTTCCTCGGCTTGCGACGGTAGAAGCTTGTATTGTGTTTCATTTTCCGCAAGGTGGCGAGTTTTTGTGAAAAACAAGGCTTGTATTGATCTGTTTCAAAACAAATCCACGTTCCGCTTGCATTGATCACTGTTTTTTTATACAGTAGTGTCTGTAACGAATTTAACCCACGCGCTCACCCAGGCTGAAAGAACATATGGACGATAAAAAAGCTGTAGTACCCGCATCGGAAAAAGCCAAGGCGCTCGCCGCCGCACTGGCGCAGATCGAGAAGCAGTTTGGCAAAGGTTCGGTCATGCGCATGGATGCCAGCGCACCGATCGAAGAAGTGCAAGTCGTGTCGACCGGTTCGCTCGGCCTGGATATCGCGCTGGGCGTCGGCGGCTTGCCGCGCGGCCGCGTGGTGGAAATCTACGGTCCGGAATCGTCGGGTAAAACCACCTTGACCCTGCAAACCATTGCAGAAATGCAAAAACTGGGCGGCACCTGCGCCTTTATCGATGCCGAGCACGCGCTTGACGTCGGCTATGCGCAAAAACTGGGTGTAAATCTGCATGAATTGCTGATCTCGCAACCGGACACGGGCGAGCAGGCGCTGGAAATCTGCGACGCCCTCGTGCGCTCGGGCAGCGTCGACCTGGTGGTCATCGACTCCGTGGCCGCACTGACGCCACGCGCCGAGATCGAAGGCGACATGGGCGATTCCCTGCCGGGCCTGCAAGCGCGTCTGATGTCGCAAGCGCTGCGTAAATTGACCGGTTCCATCAACCGCACGAACACCCTGGTCATCTTCATCAACCAGATCCGCATGAAGATCGGTGTGATGTTCGGCAGCCCGGAAACGACCACCGGCGGCAATGCGTTGAAATTCTACGCTTCCGTGCGCCTGGACATCCGCCGTACCGGCTCGATCAAGTCCGGCGATGAAGTGATCGGCAACGAAACCAAGGTCAAGGTCGTCAAGAACAAGATCGCGCCGCCATTCAAGGAAGCGCACTTCGACATCCTGTACGGCGCCGGCACCTCGCGCGAAGGCGAAATCCTCGACCTGGGCTCGGATGCCAAGATCGTGGAAAAATCCGGTTCGTGGTACAGCTATAACGGCGAACGCATCGGCCAGGGCAAGGACAACGCCCGCGCCTTCCTGCAAGAGCGTCCGGCACTGGCACGCGAGATCGAAAACAAGGTCCGCGCTTCGCTGGGCGTGCGTGAACTGCCGCCGCTGGCCGCTGAAAAGCCGGAAAAAGCGGATAAAGTCGCCGACAAGGCGGCCAAGGCTGCGGAAGCGAAAGCGGCCGAGTAAACAGGCAACTTAGCAGGCAACTCAGCAGGCAATTTAGCCGGCAACTCAGCAGGAAAATTGGCTGGCAGGCCAGTTGCTGCGGCAGGGGCCGCTTCCGGGCTGGTCCTGCCGCGGCAGGATGGCGGCCCCTTGCGCCGCAGCTTGCCGGGCAAAAGATCTACAATGAATGCCGCCTCGCGCCCGTGCGCCAGGCGGCATTTGTATTTTGGCGGTATGTTTGACGATATATCTGTGGTGTTGATGTGATGGACGATAGGGTGGAATGATGGCAGCGGTACAGTTGAGCCTGAAGGGCAGGGCGCTACGCTTCCTGTCGATGCGTGAACACAGCCGCATGGAATTGCGGCGCAAGCTGCAGCGCCATGCGCAGGAAGGCGACGATGTGGAAGCCTTGCTCGACAGCCTGGAGCAGGCCAACTGGCTGTCGCAGGAACGTTTTTCCGAATCGCTGATCCATCGCCGCTCGGCGCGCTTTGGCAACAGCCGCATCATGGCCGAGCTGCAAAGCCATGGCATCGGCGGCGAGGCGCTGCAAGAGCTCAAGGCCGGGCTGGCCGAAGGCGAGGTGGCGCGTGCCTGCGAGGTGTGGCGCCGCAAGTTTGGTGTAGTGGCGCAGGATGCCGAGCAGCGCAGCAAGCAGATGCGCTTCCTGATGCAGCGCGGTTTTTCCCAGCGCGCCGTGCAGGTGGCCTTGAAAGGCCTGGAGCCCGAGGACGACTAGCCGAACCGGCGTGGTTCGCACGGTACGCGCACCGCACCTTGCTGCGTCGCCACCCCGCTCCGGGCCGCTGCTCGTATGCTGGCCGGCGGGCCGGTCTCGGCTGTGTTCCATCTGCAACAGTCACGGTCCTGTCCGTGCCGGCGCTGGCGGGCCGGTGCCGCCGCGTATCATTATCTTCCTGCTAATGCCGTTTGCCTTGCTCATCCGCTGGTCGGATGGCGGCGTATTGTTGCACTGCGCATCGTTCGTCGGGCCAGCCCAGCCGCCTGCCGGGGCGATGGGCCAGTTTGGCGCGGCGCATGGCGAGATCGGGCCATATCTATCATCACCATGCGTGATAACAGCGTCAATTTCCATGTGAATTCTTTATGCTTTGAAATGTTTTTATCAAAGCAATGAAAAATTATGTTGCGGCGCAACCGGCGTCCAGTGTGCTACACTTTTAGGGTTTTTGCGGCGCCGCAGGTGCGGTTGCTGTTCGTAGAAGCTGCGAACGGCGTGCTTTATGCACATGGCTGCTTACTAAATTTTGGCCGCGCAAGCGGCATCGGTCTTATGCCCCTGTCAACTCCCGTATCCCGGCGCGCCCTACGGCACTCCCGCGTTATCGACGTCCAAGCGTATCTGCGCGACGACGGCCTGTGGGATATTGACGCCCGTATCACCGATATCAAAAGCTATGACGCGACCCTGGCCTCCGGCCCCCGTCCCGCCGGCGCTCCCCTGCATGACCTCCATTTACGCATTACCGTCGATCGCGAACTGACCATTGTCGAGGCCGAAGCTGCCTCCGATGCCGTGCCGTATCCCGGTTTTTGCGATACCATCGGCCCCGCCTACAGGGCGCTGATCGGTCTGAATCTATTGAAGAATTTCCGCCGCGACTTGAAACAGCGCCTGGCGGGAATCGCCGGCTGTACCCATTTGACCGAACTGGCGCAAGTCTTGCCGACTGCAACGGTTCAGGCATTTGCCGGCGATGTCTGGTCGACCCGTGACGGTGCGAATGCTGACTTGTCGCATGAAAAGCCGTTTCAACTCGACAAATGCCACGCCCTGCGCACCGATGGCGGGGCAGTTGCACAGTATTACCCGCGCTGGGTAGCCAAGGCGTGACCCCGGCGCTCTGTTTTTCCTGTTTTTTTTGCACCACTAACCGTATTTTTACAAATCAGTATCAGAAGGGAAGCCAGCATGAAAATCCATGAGTATCAAGCCAAAGAAATCCTCCGGCAGCACGGAGTGACGGTACCACGCGGTATTCCGTGCATGTCCGTCGACGAAGCCGTCAAGGCTGCGGAAACCCTGGGCGGTCCGGTATGGGTCGTCAAGGCGCAGATCCACGCAGGTGGCCGCGGCAAGGGCGGCGGCGTGAAAGTGGCAAAATCGATCGAACAGGTCAAGGAATACGCCGACCAGATCATGGGCATGCAGCTGATCACGCACCAGACCAGCGCCGAAGGCCAGAAAGTCAACCGCCTGCTGGTGGAAGAAGGCGCCGACATCAAACAAGAACTGTACGTTTCGCTGGTCACCGATCGCGTCACCCAGAAAATCGTCCTGATGGCTTCGTCCGAAGGCGGCATGGACATCGAAGAAGTGGCCGAGAGCCACCCTGAGAAGATCCACCACGTCACCATCGATCCGGGCGTAGGCCTGACCGATGCCCAGGCAGACGACATCGCCGCCAAGATCGGCGTGCCTGCCGGTTCCATCGCCGACGCCCGCGTCAACCTGCAAGGCCTGTACAAAGCGTACTGGGAAACCGATTGCTCGCTGGCCGAAATCAACCCGCTGATCGTCACCGGCAGCGGCAAAGTCATCGCCCTCGACGCCAAGTTCAACTTTGACCCGAACGCCCTGTTCCGTCATCCGGAAATCGTCGCCCTGCGCGATCTGGACGAAGAAGATCCAGCTGAAATCGAAGCGTCGAAATTCGACCTGGCCTACATCTCGCTCGACGGCAACATCGGTTGCCTGGTGAACGGCGCCGGCCTGGCCATGGCCACCATGGACACCATCAAGCTGTTCGGCGGCGAGCCAGCCAACTTCCTGGACGTCGGCGGCGGCGCCACGGCAGAAAAAGTGACCGAAGCGTTCAAGATCATGCTGAAAAACCCAGGCCTGAAAGCTATCCTGGTGAACATTTTCGGCGGCATCATGCGTTGCGACGTGATCGCCGAAGGCGTCATCGCCGCGGTGAAAGCCGTTTCGCTGAACGTACCGCTGGTCGTGCGCATGAAGGGCACCAACGAAGACCTGGGCAAGAAGATGCTGGCCGATTCCGGTCTGCCTATCATCGCAGCCGACACCATGGAAGATGCAGCCAAGAGCGTCGTTGCCGCTGCTGCCGGTCAAGCTTAATTAAGGAATCAACATGTCCATTCTGATCAATAAAGATACCAAAGTCGTTACCCAAGGGATCACCGGCAAGACCGGCCAGTTCCACACCCGCGGTTGCCGCGACTACGCGAACGGCAAAGCTGCCTTCGTGGCAGGCGTGAACCCGAAGAAAGCCGGCGAAGACTTCGAAGGCATTCCTATTTTCGCTAACGTCACCGAAGCGAAAAAAGAAACCGGCGCCAACGTTTCCGTGATCTACGTACCGCCAGCAGGCGCGGCAGCGGCGATCTGGGAAGCTGTCGAAGCTGAAATGGATCTGGCCATTTGCATCACCGAAGGCATTCCTGTCCGTGACATGATGGCCCTGAAAGACCGCATGGCTAAAGCCAACAGCAAAACCTTGCTGCTGGGCCCTAACTGCCCAGGCTTGATCACGCCAGACGAAATCAAGATCGGCATCATGCCAGGCCACATCCACAAGAAGGGCCGTATCGGCGTGGTGTCGCGTTCGGGCACGTTGACCTATGAAGCAGTGGGTCAGCTGACCGCACTGGGCCTGGGCCAATCGTCGGCAGTCGGCATCGGCGGCGACCCGATCAACGGTCTGAAGCACATCGACATCATGAAGATGTTCAATGACGATCCAGATACCGACGCGGTCATCATGATCGGCGAAATCGGCGGTCCGGATGAAGCCAACGCGGCTTATTGGATCAAAGACAACATGAAAAAACCGGTCGTTGGCTTCATCGCTGGCGTGACCGCTCCTCCAGGCAAGCGCATGGGCCACGCCGGCGCGCTGATCTCGGGCGGTGCCGATACGGCACAAGCCAAGCTGGAAATCATGGAAGCTTGCGGCATCACCGTGACCAAGAACCCGTCGGAAATGGCGCGTCTGCTGAAAGCCATGCTGTAATTCCAGCCTGGTCGCCGCAGTACAAAAAAGGAGCTTCGGCTCCTTTTTTTTGTCTGTGCGCTACGGCGGATCGTGGCGCCGAGGGACGAAAAGCGCCCGATGGCGCCCAAATGCGTCGTTTTTCTTGCTTTCCCATCCCTTCCTCCCCATGCGCGCCGCTGGCATGGTGCTTGCACCGTGCAGGACATGAGCATCTGCACAAGGGAGGAAACGATGCGCGCGCAAAGCGGATTTACCCTGATAGAACTGATGATCGTCGTGGCCATCGCCGGCATCCTGGCGGCCGTGGCCATTCCCCAGTATGGCGACTACACGATGCGGGCCAAGGTCAGCAACGTGCTGGCCGCTGCCGCTCCGTTGAAGACGGCCGTGGCCCTGTGCGTGCAGGAAAATGGCGGCGCGGCAGCCATCTGCAGCACGCCCGCCGCCAACGTGCCCGGCGTCATCCCGCTATTCACGCCGACGCGCGAAGTGGCCAGCGCCAAGGTCACGACGGGCGATATCGAGCTGACCCTGGCGGGCGATCTGGGCAATGGCGTGGGTGGCAAGATCGTGAAAATGACCTTGACGCCGGGCAGCAGCAGCCTGACGTGGATGAACAGCACCACGGTGACGAATGGGGCGGCAATCGAGGCCATCCTGAAGAACAATCCGCCGCCGCCGGCGGCAACGCTGTGAGCGCCGACTGCCTGGCCGCCGTCAGACGATTTTTTGCCGGTCCGCGATCAGCGCTTCGTAGGTGAGGTTTTGCAGCAGCGTGTAATGGGTCGGTTCCAGGTCGATGAATTGCACGCCATACGTATAGATTTCGGGCGTGTCGGCCGCCTGGCCATGCGACGGCTTGCCGACGCTGACGTTCTGGATGCGCGCGCGCGTGTTGACGCGCATCTGGTGCTTGTTCGGCTGCACCAGCAGGGTAAAGCTCAGGGCAACGCCGTCGTCGTCGGGCGTGAGCATGCTGGGCGCCTCGATCAGCGCACCGGAAACGCTGAGGTTGACGATGAACACGGGCACGGCCGCCACATCGCGGTAGCTGAGCTGCGCGGGTATCTCCACCTTGACGCGCATCGCCGTGCGCAGGCTCGTGCCCTGGATGGTGTCGGGAAAGCTCAGGTGGACATAATTGAGGGGGCGGCCAAAGATGCGCAGCACGCTGCAGGAAAACGAACACACGGTAACGCCGGAAAACACGCGGATGGTCAGCTTGTCGCCCTCGTTGAGCATGATGGCGGCGCCGTTTTCCTGCGGAATCTTGACGATCAGATACTCATCCTTCACATAGCCGATCACGGTCGAGAAATGCTGGATGGGCTTGATGGTGCGGTGCGTGATGAACTGGATGCGCCCGCCCACCTGCAGATTCATGGCTTCGAATTCGAAGTCCTGGAGCTTGCTTTCCGCGGCGGGCTTGTTGCTTGTCATGCGCTACTCGTCTCAATGTTGTCGAATAGCAGTATGCATGATTTCTTGATGAAAAAGCATTTACATCAATAAAATCGGGATGGGCTGCAAAAAATACGCGACGGCGTGCCGGCACGCGCCGCAAGCTTTACAATTGCGTCAATATTGACGAATGTAAATCTTATGGCACGCAGCTATTTCTGGACGATGTTGTTGCTGATCCTGCATCAGGTCGATGCGGCGTATTGGCGCGAATGGGAAATGTTTCATGTGCCGGGCGGCATACAGGGTTTCCTGGTATTCAACCTGGCGGCGATTGCCCTGGTGCTGGCCGGTTACCGCCACGTGTTGCTGGGCACCATGCAGGCACGGCGCTATGCGGCGGTGTGCGCCGCGCTGGGCGTGGGCACATTCCTGATCCACGCCGGCTTTGCGCTGGCGGGGCTGGAGCAATTCCACCTGCCGCTGTCGATCGCCATCCTCGTGCTGTGCCTGGGCAGCGCCGTGTGGCTGCTGTGCGACTTGCGCCGCCTCAAGGCGGCGCCGCCAGTGCCCGCCTGAAGCGGTGGCGCTGCGCCCTAGACCTCGGCGTGCCAGTCGCCCGACTTGCCGCCATGCTTTTCCAGCACGCGCACATTGGTCATGACCATGCCGCGGTCGACGGCCTTGCACATGTCGTAAATCGTCAGCAAGCCGATCTGCACGGAGGTCAGCGCTTCCATTTCCACGCCCGTCTTGCCCGTCGTGTCGACCTGGGCGCGGCAGTGCACGCTGTTGGCGGCGGCGTCGATGTCAAAGTCGACCGTCACGCGCGTGAGCGCCAGCGGGTGGCACAGGGGAATCAGGTCGCTGGTGCGCTTGGCGCCCATGATGGCGGCGATGCGGGCGATGCCCAGCACGTCGCCCTTCTTGGCGTTGCCGGAGATGATCAATGCCAGTGTCGCCGGCTGCATGCGGATGGTGCCGGCCGCCACGGCGCTGCGGCGCGTGTCTTCCTTGCTGCCCACGTCGACCATATGGGCCTGGCCCGTGGCGTCGAAATGGGTCAGTTCCCCGGAGGGGGCTTGCTTGTCTGCTGTTGTCATGGCGTCAAAAGTGGGTCAGGAAATGGGGGCGCGGCATGTCGTAAGGGAAATCCGTGCCACAAGCATATCGCATGCCTGTCGCGCGGAAACGGCGCCGCGAACAAGGTATGATATCACCCGTGAATTCAAAAACTACCCTCCAGTCCGTACTTGAAAACGCCGGCGCGGCATTGCGGCGCCAGCCATGGCGCATGTCCGTGCTGGCCGCGTTATGGCTGGCTGCGCCCTGTGCGCTGGCGCAAACCTATACCTCGGCGCCAGCCGCCAGCACCGCTGCCAAGCCGGCCAGCGGCTGGACGCCGTCGGCCGTGCCGCCCGCGCCGAATCTGCCGAACCTGGGCGACACCTCGCGCGAAGACCTGTCGCCGGCGATGGAGCGCAAGATCGGCGAGGAAATCATGCGCGGCGTTCGCGGCGACCGCGATTACCTCGACGACGCCCCGCTGCTGGAATACCTGAATACCTTCGGCAACGCCCTCGTGGCGGCGCGGCCCAGCGTGCGCGGCGAAACGAATTACGATTATTTCTTCTTTGCCGTGCGCGATCCGCAATTGAACGCGTTCGCCTTGCCCGGCGGTTTCATCGGCGTGCACTCGGCCCTGCTGCTGGCCGCGCAAACGGAAGCGGAACTGGCGTCCGTGCTGTCGCACGAGATCGGCCACGTGGCGCAGCGCCATATCGCGCGCATGCTGGGGCAGCAGCGCCAGGATGCCCTGATGCCGCTGGCGGCCATGCTGCTGGCGGCGCTGGCGTCGCGCGCGGGCGGCGACGTGGCCATGGGCGTGTTTGCCGCCGGCCAAGGCCTGGCCATCCAGCGCCAGCTCAATTTCGGCCGCGACGCCGAACGCGAGGCGGACCGCATCGGTTTCCAGATCATGGGCGAGGCCGGTTTCGACACCACCGGCATGGTGGCCTTCTTTGGCCGCATGCAGGCGGCCAGCCGCTCGTACAGCGACCTGATGCCCGCCTACCTGCAGACGCATCCCCTGACCACCGAGCGCATCGCCGACATCCAGGCGCGCATCCGCGAGCAGCCCTACAAGCAGCGTCCGGACAGCCTGAATTTCCACCTGGCGCGCGCGCGTGCCCGCGTGCTGCAGGATGAAAGCGTGCAAGGCCTGTTGAATGCCCGGGCCGTCTTCAAGACACAGCTGGAGCAGCAAAGCCGCTTCCAGGTGACGGCCGCCCACTATGGCTTGTCCTATGTGGCTGTCAAGCAAGGTAAGCCCGCCGAGGCGCAGAAGGAACTCGATGCGGCCAATGCGGCCCTGCATCAGCCGGTCGGGCCGAATGTGTTTACCTCGGGCGGCACGCAGGGCCCCAATTCGCTGCTGGCGGCGATGGGGCTGGAAGTGCTGCTGATGCCGGCGCAAAAGAAGGAGGTGGCGCAACAGGCCTTGAAGGCGGCGGACGCGGCGCGCCAGCAGTTTCCCCTCTCGCGCGGCATCGCGCGCCAGTATGCGGAAGCGCTGATGGCCGCCGGCAAGCTGGAGCAGGCGACCCTGTACCTGCGCGACCAGGTGCAACTCTACAAGGAAGAGCCGGAACTGTACGATTTGCTGGCGAAAGTGTATGCGGACCAGGGCAAGATGACCTTGCAGCACATGGCGCTGGCCGAATCCTATGTGCTGCAGGGTGCCACCATGGCCGCGCTGGACCAGCTGACGATTGCCCGCAAGTCCACCGACGCGACCTTTTATGACCAGGCCGTGATCGATGCGCGCGAGCGGGAATTGCAGGAAAAACGCCGCGAACAGCTGAAGGAGCAGAAGGGCTAACCCCTATGCTGCTTGCGGCGCGCGCTGGAAGCCGAAGCTCTGCGGCACGGCGGCATGCGCCAGCGGCTGCACGGCAATCTCCTTGCCATCATGTAACAAGGTCAGCTTGCCTTGTCCCCCTTCCAGCCAGGCCAGCAGGGCGTCGTCGCCGAGCGCCTGGCCATCGAGGCGCAGCGCGGGCAGCACCTGCGCCATGTCGCGGTCATCCACCTGCGCCACGATGGCGCCATGGCGCAGGATCAGGGCGCCGTTGTCGCACAGCCAGGCCGCATCGATGGCCGCCAGCGGCGCGCCCGTCTGCAAGACAAAACCATGCTGCGGATCGCTGCGGGCGATGTAGGGCGTCGCTTCCAGGTTCAGGTAGACGCGCTGCGGACCGTTCTGGAAAAACCAGCAGCCGCGCTCGTCATGGTCGTAATTGCGGTTGATAAACCCCAGCAGCGCTGGGTGGGCGATCTTGTCGCCCGGTAGTTGCTGTTGCTGCGCATGCTGGTCGCGCATGCGCCAGTTGCCGCGCGCGTCCAGCCCCAGCCAGCCGTAGCAGTGGGGTACGTTCGGCCATTTGGCCAGGGCCTGCTTGACGAGATCATCCATGTAAGGCGTTTTCTGTTGAAGTGCGCAAGCCCTCAGCGTGACAGTTTTGCGGCGAAGACGGCGCCGCGCTGCCGCCTTCAAAAAAGGACAGCAGGCGCTGCGGCAACCAGTCTATGCTGCCAGGCAATTTCCCGACGGCAAAGCCCACGTGGCCGCCATGGCGCGGATAGTCGAGCGTGACCGTGGGCGCGGCGCTGGCAGGCAGGAAGCGCCCGGGCAGGAAGGGGTCGTTCTGCGCGTTGAGCACGAGGGTCGGCACGGTGATGTCCTGCAAGACGTGTTTCGCGCTGGCGCGGTGCCAGTAATCGTCGGCGTCGCGGTAGCCGTGCAGCGGCGCCGTGACGACATTGTCGAACGCGTGCAGGTCGCGCGCGGCCAGCATGGCGTCGCGTGGGAACAGGCCGGGAAACTGCTCGAGCTTGGCCAGGCATTTGGGTTTCAGGGTGTTCAGGAACATGCGCGTGTAGAGCCGGTTGAGGCCCGCGGACAGGGCCTTGCCGCCCTGCGCCAGGTCCAGCGGGGCGGACACGGCCGCGGCCGCGTCGACGAAGTCCGCCTGGTGCTGCGACTGGCCCAGCCAGCACAGCAGGGCGTTGCCGCCCAGCGAGACGCCGGCCGCATAAAACTTGCCGCTGGCGCGCGGTCGCAGTGCGCGCAAGACCCAGTCCACTTCCTGCGCGTCGCCGGAATGGTAAAAGCGCGGCGCCAGGTTTGCTTCGCCCGAGCAGCCGCGAAAATGCGGCACGGCGCCCGACCAGCCGCGCGCGGCCACTTCGGCCATCATGGCGCGCGCGTAATGGCTGCCGGAGGAGCCTTCCAGGCCATGGAACAGCACGACGAAGGGCTGGCCCGGCTGGCCATCGACCAGGTCGACGTCGACGAAATCGCCATCGGGCGCCTGCCAGCGTTCGCGGCGGAAGGGCACGGCAGGCTTGCTGATGCACAGGGCCGGATAAATCGTTTGCAAGTGGCCGCTGGGCAACCAGAATGGGGCGGTGTAAGTCATCGTTCAGAGATTAGTGCAGGATCTGCGCTCCCGCATGGTCCGCCGGTGCGCCGCCCGGCGCGATGGAGGCGTGGTGCAGCACGATGCGCCAGCCGCGCGGCGTTTTCACATAGACATTGGTGGCCAGCAGGTGCGCCGGCCCGCCTTCCTCGGCGGTGACGCCTTCGATGACCGTGTGTACCGAGCTCATCAGATTGTGCGTTTCATGCAGCTGGGCCGGCACGATGTGCAGGCCGCCGCCGGCCAGGATGGCTTCCCAGGAAGCGCGGATGGCCGCATGGCCGATCAGGCGTGCGCCGCCCGGGTGGATGCAGACGATTTCTTCGTCGTCGGCCCATAGCGCCATCAGCGCTTCGAGGTCGGCGCGGTGCAAGGCATCGTAGAACGCCGCTTCGATTTCCGCGGCGCTGCCATTGAGTTCCTTCAGACGTTTCATGACGACTCCGGACTGATCGGTACAGCTGTGCAAATGAAAACGGCGCGCTGGTGGCGCGCCGCTGGGCAGTTTAATGATGGCCGGCGCTGGCGCCTTCCTTCAGGGTGTAGGCGGTGCCGCAGTACGGGCACTTGGCGATGCCGCTCTTGTTGAATTCCAGGAACACGCGCGGATGCGACGACCACAGCGGCATGGCCGGGTTAGGGCAGTGGGCTGGCAGGTCTTTACTGTCGAGTTCGACCGCTGGCTGGGTGGTATTTGTCATCTTGTCATGCTCCGTGAGGCTGTATGGATGGAAGTCGGCTGCTGCCAAAAGCACGATTTTAACGGATTCAGGCAGACAGCAAAAATCATGGCTAAAATGGCGGCTCGACCCTCTTCGGCTGCGGCGCGGTTTTTTGCGGAAATATGGCGCCTGCAGCGCCACCATGACTGGATTTGCCTTGCCGGTATCGCCGTTGTCGCCCTTGTCGCCACGCACCATTGTTGTGCAGTTACCACACTCAGCCTGCCGGAGCGCCGCGTGAACGCGATCGCGGCCGCCCGCGATGACGCTCTGCTGAAAGACGCCTGGCATGCCGGCCTGAAACTGGGGGCGCCCAGCTTGCTGGGCATCGCGGCCTGGGGCATGGTGGTGGGCGTGGCCATGGTGAAGAGCGGCCTGACGGTGGCGCAGGCGGGCGCCATGACCCTGTTCGTCTTTGCCGGTTCGGCCCAGCTCGCGTCCTTGCCCCTGCTGGCCGCGCAGGCGCCCGTGTGGGTGATCTTTGCCACGGCCCTCGTCGTCAATTTGCGTTTTGTCATCTTTTCCGTGCTGCTGGCGCCCCATTTCGCCCATCTGCCGTGGCGCCAGCGTTTTGCGCTCGGCTATGTTTCCGGCGATATCACGGTGGGGCTGTTCCTGCAGCGCTACCGCGACGAGGCGCCGGACCCGGCCAAGCTGCCCTTCCTCAAGGGCTTGATCTATCCCAACTGGCTGGCCTGGCAGATCGGTTCCTTCATCGGCATCGTGCTGGGTGCCGTTGTGCCGGCCGAATGGGGGCTGGGCTTTGCAGGGACGCTGGCGATCCTGTGCGTCACCGTGCCGCTGATCCAGAACCGCGCCGCCCTGTGCGGCGTGCTGGTGGCGGGCACGGTGGCCGTGCTCGCCTTCAGCCTGCCGTATAAGCTGGGCTTGCTGGTGGCCGTGCTGGTGGGCATGGTCAGCGCCATGGCCGTGGAAGAATTGACGGAAAAGTGGACAAAACGCCATGTTTGACAATATCGACTGGGGCAGCTTTGACGTGTGGCTGGCCATCGCCGTGCTGACGGTGGCCACGGCCGCCACGCGCAGCACCTTCTGGCTGGTCGGCCACCACATCACCATCCCGCGCCGCGTGGGCGAGATGCTGCGCTATGCGCCGGCCTGCGCGCTGGCGGCCATCATCGCGCCCGACATGCTGATGGAGGGGCAGCAGGTGCACCTGGAATTGTCCAATTTGAAACTCTTGTCGGGTATTGCCGCCACGATCTTTTTTGTGATTCGGCGCAATATGTTGCAAACCATCGTGTTTGGCATGCTGGTTTTCACGGGCTTGCGACTGTTGCACGTTTTTCAGTAAAGCAGGACAAATCGGCGATTTGGTCTGGTCATTGCGGTAAAATAGCGCACTTCCTTCCACTCGTCATCTGGATCGCCATGTCAGCTGTTCTCAACTTCATCCGTCTGCAAGATTTGATCGACCAAAATGCACTGCAAGGCAAGCGCGTGTTTATCCGCGCCGACCTCAACGTCCCGCAAGATGACAGTGGCAAGATCACCGAAGATACGCGCATCCGCGCCTCGGTGCCGGCCATCCGTGCCGCGCTGGACGCTGGCGCCGCCGTGATGGTGACGTCGCACCTGGGCCGTCCGACGGAAGGCGAGTTCAAGCCTGCCGACAGCCTGGCGCCCGTGGCCGCCCGCCTGTCCGAGCTGCTGGGCCAAGAAGTTGCATTGAAGCAAAATTGGATCGATGGCGCCGGCCTGGAGTCCTTGGCTGCCGGGCAAGTGGTCTTGCTGGAAAACGTGCGCGTGAACAAGGGCGAAAAGAAAAACAGCGATGAGCTGGCGCAAAAAATGGCCAAGCTGTGCGATATCTACGTCAATGACGCGTTCGGCACGGCCCACCGCGCGGAAGCGTCCACGCACGGCATCGCCAAGTTCGCGCCTGTCGCCTGCGCCGGCCCGCTGCTGGCGGCCGAACTCGATGCGCTGGGGAAAGCGTTGCACGCGCCGGCCCGCCCCTTGCTGGCGATTGTTGCTGGTTCGAAAGTATCGAGCAAGCTGACCATCCTGAAAGCCCTGTCCGACAAGGTCGATAATCTGATCGTCGGCGGCGGCATCGCCAACACCTTCATGAAGGCCGTTGGCTTGAACGTCGGCAAGTCGCTGGTGGAAGCGGAACTCGTCGAGGAAGCCCGTGCCATCATCGACATCATGGCCAAGCGCGGCGCGCAAGTGCCGATTCCCGTCGATGTCGTGTGCGCCAAGGAGTTCTCGCCTGCGGCCGCCGCCACCGTCAAGGACGTGGCCGATGTGGCCGACGATGACATGATCCTCGATATCGGCCCGAAAACGGCTGCCCTGCTGGCGCAGCAGATCGCCGCTGCCGGCACCATCGTGTGGAACGGCCCCGTCGGCGTGTTCGAATTCGACCAGTTCGGCAACGGCACCAAGACCCTGGCGCTGGCCATTGCCGAATCGAAAGCATTCTCGATCGCCGGCGGTGGCGACACCCTGGCGGCGATTGCCAAATACGACATTACCGATCAAATCAGCTATATCTCGACGGGCGGCGGCGCCTTCCTGGAGTTCCTGGAAGGTAAGACGTTGCCCGCCGTGGAAATTCTGATGCAGCGCGCTGCGTAAGGCGCAGCAGTTAGCCGTTCAGTACCAAGCGCAGCCTGACCGCTGCGCTTTTACCTTGCCGGATGTAACATCAAACCGGCCTTGATCACCTTCGCTCGCGCACAAGGAATCCTATGCCACGTGGTACAAAAATCGTAGCAACAATCGGCCCCGCCTCCACCGACTTCGACATCCTGGTGAAGATGATACGGGCGGGCGTCGACGTGGTGCGTTTGAATTTTTCCCACGGCAAGGCGCAGGACCATATCGACCGCGCGGCGCTGGTGCGGCTGGCGGCGGCCGAGTGCGGCCGCGAAGTGGCCATCATGGCCGACATGCAAGGGCCGAAGATTCGTGTCGGCAAGTTTGAAAACACGCGCATCGCGCTCGAGCCGGGAGAGCGCTTCATCCTCGATGCCAAGTGGGGCGAGAATGGCGAGCTGGGCAACCAGGAACGCGTGGGCCTCGATTACAAGGCCCTGCCGCGCGACCTGCACAAGGGTGACGTGCTGCTGCTGAACGACGGCCTCATCGTGCTGATCGTCGAGCGCATCCACGGCAGCGAAATCCACACCACCGTCAAGATTGGCGGCGAGTTGTCGAACAACAAGGGCATTAACCGCCAGGGCGGCGGCCTGTCCGCGCCGGCCCTGACGGCGAAGGATATGGAAGATATCAAGACGGCCATGAGTTTCCAGGCCGACTATCTGGCCATTTCCTTCCCGAAATGCGCGACCGATATGGAAATGGCGCGCCAGCTGGCCAATATCGCGGGCGAACCGTACCACCACAAGCCGATGATGATCGCCAAGATCGAGCGCGCGGAAGCCATTCCTGCGCTGCAGGAAATCCTCGACGCGTCCGACGGCATCATGGTGGCGCGCGGCGACCTGGCGGTCGAGGTGGGCAACGCGGCCGTGCCGGCCCTGCAAAAGCGCATGATCAAGATGGCGCGCGCCTCGAACAAGCTGGCGATCACGGCCACGCAGATGATGGAATCGATGATCGTCAACGCCGTGCCGACGCGCGCCGAAGTGTCGGACGTGGCCAATGCCGTGCTCGACGGCACGGATGCCGTGATGACGTCGGCCGAGACGGCCTCGGGCAAGTACCCGATCGAGACGGTGGAAATGATGGCCGCCATCTGCATCGAGGCGGAACAGTCCGAATACAACAAGCTCGATGCCGATTTCCTCAATGTCACGTTTACCCGCATCGACCAGTCGATCGCGTATGGCGCCCTGTTTACGGCCCACCATTTGCGCGTGAAAGCCATCGTGGCCCTGACGGAATCCGGTTCCACGGCCTTGTGGATGAGCCGCCACAGCATCGACACGCCGATCTACGCGCTCACGCCCAGCGTCACGACTTTGCGCAAAGCGGCGCTGTACCGCAATGTACGGGCGTATCATCTGATGCAGAACGCCCCCAGCGCGCAGGTGCTGAAGCAGGCGGAAGAGCTGTTGGTGGCGCAGGGCATCGTGCGCAAGGGCGACATGATCGTCGTGACCTGGGGCGAGCCCATGGGGCAGGTGGGCGGTACCAACGCGCTTAAAATCGTCAAGGTCGGCGAGTTTGACCTGACGTAAGCATTCAGGCGCCGGCGCGGTGATCGACCGCGAAGCGCCGCAACGGTTTCTATTGTTATCTGGAGTATTACCAT
Source organism: Janthinobacterium sp. SUN118 (assembly GCF_030397695.1). Lineage (NCBI taxonomy): Bacteria > Pseudomonadati > Pseudomonadota > Betaproteobacteria > Burkholderiales > Oxalobacteraceae > Janthinobacterium > Janthinobacterium sp. SUN118. The sequence continues at coordinate 277,252 of NZ_JAPUBV010000001.1, forward strand.
GTCTCTCGTATCCATGCGTCAACTGCTGGACCATGCCGCCGAAAACGGCTATGGCATTCCTGCTTTCAACGTCAATAACCTGGAGCAAGTGCAAGCCATCATGGCCGCCGCCGATGCCCTGAACTCGCCGGTGATCATGCAGGCGTCCGCCGGCGCCCGCAAATACGCTGGCGAAGCCTTCCTGCGCCACCTGATCGACGCCGCCGTCGAAGCGTATCCGCACATTCCTGTCGTCATGCACCAGGATCACGGCCAGTCGCCGGCCGTCTGCATGGCCGCCATCCGCTCGGGCTTCACGTCCGTGATGATGGACGGTTCGCTGGAAGCGGACGGCAAGTCGGTGGCTTCCTACGAATACAACGTGGAAGTGTCGCGCGAAGTGGTGAAGTTCTCGCACGCCATCGGCGTGACGGTGGAAGCGGAACTGGGCGTGCTCGGTTCGCTGGAAACCATGAAGGGCGACAAGGAAGACGGCCACGGCGCCGACGGCACCATGACCCGCGAGCAACTGCTGACGGACGTGGCGCAAGCTGCCGACTTCGTGCAGCGCACCCAGTGCGACGCGCTGGCCATCGCCATCGGCACCTCGCACGGCGCCTACAAATTCACGCGCAAGCCGACGGGCGACATCCTGGCCATCGACCGCATCAAGGAAATCCACGCGCGCATCCCGAACACCCACCTGGTGATGCACGGTTCGTCGTCGGTGCCGCAGGAATTGCTGGCCATCATCCGCGAATTCGGCGGCGACATGAAGGAAACCTACGGCGTGCCGGTGGAAGAAATCCAGGAAGGCATCCGTCATGGCGTGCGCAAGATCAACATCGACACCGACATCCGCCTGGCGATGACGGCCGCGATCCGCAAATACCTGTTTGAAAATCCATCGAAATTCGACCCGCGCGACTTCCTGAAGCCGGCCCGCACCGCTGCCGAGCAGATCGTGCGCGCCCGCATGCAGGCGTTCGGCTGCGAAGGCCAGGCGTCGAAAATCAAGGTTATCACGATGGAAAAAATGGCCGAGCGCTACAAGGCCGGCGAGCTGTCGCAAATTGTGAAGTAAAATTCTGTCTGGAACGGGCAGCAGGCATACGCAGATAGCGTATCCTGGTGCCCGATTTTCTCGACCGGCGGGCGTCCCCTGCCTGCCGGTTTCGTTTCATCACATCATTCCCTCCGCTATGAACAGCCTCTATCAGACTTCCATCCAATCCCTGCCACTGCTGGGCCACGGCAAGGTCCGCGACAACTATGCCGTCGGCGACGACAAGATCCTGATCGTCACCACCGACCGCCTGTCGGCCTTCGATGTCGTCATGAACGAACCGATTCCCGGCAAGGGCAAGGTCCTCAACCAGATGAGCGACTTCTGGTTCGAGAAACTGGGCCACATCGTGCCGAATCACCTGACCGGCGTGGCGCCGGAGTCCGTGGTGGCGCCCGAGGAAGTGGAGCAGGTGCGGGGCCGCGCCGTCGTCGCCAAGCGTTTGAAGCCCATCATGGTCGAGGCGGTCGTGCGCGGCTACATCATCGGTTCGGGCTGGAAAGATTATCAGGATACGGGCAGCATCTGCGGCATCGAATTGCCAGCCGGCCTGCAACAGGCGCAAAAGCTGCCGGAACCGATCTTCACGCCGGCCGCCAAGGCCGAGCTGGGCGAGCATGATGAAAACATCAGCTTTGCGGACATGGAACAGCGCATCGGCGCGGAACTGGCCGCCAAGATGCGCGACGTGGCCATTGCCCTGTACAAGGCCGCCGCCGACTACGCCGCCACGCGCGGCATCATCATCGCCGACACCAAGTTCGAATTCGGCCTGGACGACAATGGCGTCATGCATCTGATGGATGAAGTGCTGACGGCCGATTCGTCGCGCTTCTGGCCGGCGGATTCGTACCAGCCTGGCATCTCGCCACCGTCGTTCGACAAGCAATTCGTGCGCGACTACCTGGAAACATTGACGTGGGGCAAAACCGCACCGGCGCCTGCGCTGCCGGCCGACGTCATCGAAAAAACCCAGGCCAAGTATTTCGAAGCCATCGAACGCCTGACGGGCGAGAAGCTGAAGGCCTGAGATGACTGAGCAGAACAAGCCGCTGGTCGGCGTCATCATGGGCTCGTCCTCGGATTGGGACGTGATGCAGAATGCAGTTTCCATCCTGAAACAGTTTGGCGTGCCATTCGAGGCGCAAGTCATTTCCGCGCACCGCATGCCCGACGAAATGTTTGCCTACGCGAAAAGCGCGCGCGCGCGCGGCTTGCGCGCCATCATCGCCGGCGCCGGCGGCGCGGCCCACCTGCCTGGCATGGTGGCCGCGATGACCATCGTGCCGGTGCTGGGCGTGCCCGTGCCGTCGAAATACCTGCGCGGCGAAGATTCCATGCTGTCGATCCTGCAAATGCCCAAGGGCGTGCCGGTGTCGACCTTCGCCATCGGCGAAGCGGGCGCGGCGAATGCGGCGCTGACGGCGGTGGCGATGCTTGCCGCCACCGACGACGCCCTGGCCGACCAGCTCGAGGCGTTCCGCGTCACGCAAACGGCCGCCGCCAAGGCCATGGTATTGCCGCTAGACTAATGTGCTTGAAAAATAATGAATAGTAAATTGACTTCCCCATTGTTGCCCTCCGCCAATCCACCGGCGTGGCTGGGCGTGATGGGCGGCGGCCAGCTCGGCCGCATGTTTGCCCAGGCCGCCCAGAGCATGGGCTATCAGGTTGCAGTTCTTGAACCTGTGCTGGAGCCGGCCGCCAGCTGCCCTGCGGGGCAGGTGGCGCAGCGCCTGATAAACGCCGGCTATGACGACCTTGACGGCCTCGACGCCTTGGCCGCCCAGTGCCTGGCCGTCACCACGGAATTCGAAAACGTGCCGGCCGACAGCCTGTCGCGCCTGGCCGGCCACGTGTTCGTGGCGCCCAATGCGCACGGCGTGTCGGTAGCGCAAGACCGCATCGCCGAAAAGCGTTTCTTTGTCGACTGCGCGCAGACATCGGGCGTGCTGCCGGCGCCGCACATGGTCATCGCCACGCAGCTTGACATCGACGGCATAGTCGACGACTTGCTGCCGGGCATACTGAAAACCGTGCGCATGGGCTATGACGGCAAGGGCCAGTACCGCGTGCGCACGCGCGACGAGGTGCGCGCCGCCTTTGCCGAAATGGGCCAGGTGACTTGCCTGTTGGAAAAAATGCTGCCGCTGGCCTACGAAGTGTCGGTGCTGACGGCGCGCGGCGCGGACGGCCAGTCGGTCGTGTATCCGATCGCCGAAAACGTGCACCGCGACGGCGTGCTGTTTACCACCACCGTGCCGGGCCCGAACGTGTCGGCCGACAGCGCCGCCAGGGCGCAGCGGGCGGCGCAAGCCATGGTCGCCGAGCTCGGCTATGTTGGCGTGCTGTGCATTGAATTTTTTGTCTTGACCGACGGCAGCCTGGTGGTCAATGAAATGGCGCCGCGTCCGCATAACAGCGGCCACTACACGATGGATGCCTGCGTCACCAGCCAGTTCGCGCAACAGGTGCGGGCCATGGCGCGCTTGCCGCTGGGCGACGTGCGCCAGCATTCGCCGGCCGTGATGCTCAACATCCTCGGCGATGCCTGGTTTGCCGATGGCAGCGATGTCGCCTGCGAGCCGGCCTGGGAGCGCATCCTGGCCCTGCCGGGCGCCTGCCTGCACCTGTACGGCAAGGACGATCCGCGCCGTGGACGCAAGATGGGCCATCTGACCCTGGTGGCTGCCAGCCTGCCGGAAGCGCAGCAGCGCCTGCGCGACGCTTGCCTGATCCTGGGAATCGCGCCGTGAGCGTGCCCGAACTGGATCTGGACCAGGCCGCCATCGCGGCGGCGGCCGCCGTGCTGGAAGCGGGCGGTCTCGTCGCGTTCCCGACAGAAACCGTGTACGGCCTGGGCGCCGACGCGGAAAATCCGGCCGCCGTGGCGCGCATCTACGAAGCCAAGGGCCGGCCTTCCGACCACCCGGTGATCGTGCACGTGGCGCCGGACGCCGATCTGGCGCACTGGTCCGATGATATCCCGCAAGAAGCACAGCAACTGGTGGCCGCCTTCTGGCCCGGTCCGCTGACCCTGATCCTCAAGCGTGCCGCGCACATTCCCGACGCCGTCTCCGGCGGCCAGGATACGGTGGGCTTGCGCTGTCCGTCGCACCCGGTGGCTATCGCATTGCTAGGCACTTTCAAGGGCGGCAAGGGGGGACTGGCGGCGCCGTCGGCGAACAAGTTCGGCAATGTCAGCCCGACCACGGCACAGCACGTGCGCGACGAATTCGATGCGGAACTGGACAGCGGCCTGCTGGGCGCGGTGCTCGATGGCGGGCAGAGCGACGTCGGCATCGAGTCGACCATCGTCGACCTGTCGCGCCTGGCCACGCATGGCCCCGTGTTGTTGCGTCCCGGCCATATCAGCAGCGAGCAGATCGCCGCCGTCATTGGCCGCGCGCCGGCCATGGCCGATGCGGCTGCGCCGCGCGCATCGGGCACGCTGGAATCGCATTACGCGCCACACACGCCTGTTGCGATGCAGCACAGCGATGAACTGGGCGAGACGCTGAACCGCTTGCTCAACGACGAGCGCCGCGTAGCGCTGATCCATTATTCGGACATGCCGCCGGCCAGCGCCAGCGTGCGCCTGGAAGCGGACCCGCACAGCTATGCGCATGCGCTGTACGCCTCGCTGCGCACGATGGACCAGGTCGGTGCCGAGCTGATCCTGGTGGAAGCGCCGCCGACCGGCCCCGAGTGGCTGGGCATCAATGACCGTTTGCGGCGTGCCGCGTTTGGCTCAAGTGGTATCTTGCAGCAATTTCTATCAGCCTGACAAAAGCCCCGCAAGGGGCTTTTTCTTGATGCAGCGCAATAGAGATGCTTGCCACGAAACATCTTAAATCCTCCATAATCCATGCATCCGTTCCACTGCGGCCGGGTGTCGCGCTGTTGTTATTTCGTTGATTTTTAAAACATATTTTCTATACAAGCCTGAGGAACGATGGCATATTAGTTGGGTAGCGAATAGCACGCCCGTTCGTTTAGAAACCAGAAAAAAGACCGAGGAGACAAAATGCATCAAACCAAATTCGCGCTGGCCGTGCTGGCAGCGGCTGTCCTGGCAGGTTGCGGCGGCGCCAGTGGCGGTGATCAAGCCTTGAAAGTCAAATATACGGCGCAGGTGTCATTCGGCGACAGCCTGTCCGACGTGGGGTCGTACGCCGTCGGCACCGTGGCCAAGCTCGGTGGCGGCAAGTTCACCATCAATGGCGACAATACCAAGATCAATCCTGAACTGACGGGCAAGAACTGGACCGAGCACCTGGCCGCCCAATTTGGCCTGGCCGCGCCATGCGCCGCCGAAACGGGGCTGGAAGGCAATGCCGCACAAGGCCTGGCCGTCGCCCGCGTCAAGCATGCGGGCTGCTTCGGCTACGCCATGGGCGGTTCGCGCGTGACCAATCCGGTCGGCCCGAACAACAAGCTGACGGGTAGCGCGCTGGGCGCGCTGACGGTGCCGGTGGTGACGCAGATCGCCAATCACCTGGCCGTTTCCGGCGGCAAGTTCAGCGGCACGGAAGCTGTCTTCGTGATGGCTGGCGGCAATGACGTGCTGTACCAGCTCGGTGCACTGCAGGCCGGCGCGACGGCGGCTGGCACGAAGGCTGGCGCGGATGCGGGCGCCAAGGCATTCGCCACCAACCTGACCCTGGCCCTGGCCGCCGGCGCCACCAACCCCGCCACGGCGGCGGCGTCGATCGGTGCCGCTGTCCAGACCGCCAGCACGGCGCCCGGCGCCACGCCGACAACGATCGTGGCCGCTGCCGTGCAGGCTGCTGTGATCGCCGGCAATACGGCGGTAGCTGCGCCAGCCGTCTATGGCCCGCTGGTCGCCAAGGCGCAAGCCGATGCGACGGTGACGGGCAATGCCGCCGGCGCCAAGGCCGGTGCCGACTACGCTGCGGCCCAAGGCCCGGCGCTGGTTGCTTCCATGGCGCTGGCAGGCAAGGAGCTGGTGGCGCTGGTCAAGGACCAGGTCATCGCCAAGGGCGCCAACTATGTGGTGGTCAACAATCTGCCGGACGTGGCCGGCACGCCATCGGGCTTGAGCAAGGATGCCAATACCAAGGCACTCATCAACGCCATGGTCAGCGCCTATAACAGCGAACTGAGCACGGGCTTGAATGGCAATGCGAAAGTCTTGCTGGTCGACGTGTTTGCCGTCAGCCATGACCAGGGCGTCAATCCCGGCCCGTATGGCTTGACCAACGTCAGCGAGACGGCGTGCGACCTGACGCCGGCGAAAAACATACTGGGCAGCTCGCTGGTATGCAATGGCACGAACCTGAAATCGGGTGACGTCAGCCACTATGCGTATGCCGACGATGTGCATCCTACGCCGTTCAACAACCTGTTGCTGGCCCGCTTCGTGGCCAAGGAAATGGTCGTGCGCGGTTGGCTGTAAGGGAAGGCCGCGCCGGCCATGCCTTCGGGGCAGGGCCGGCGCCGGCAGCGACAAGACTCGATAGCGGAACACTCCGCACATGATGAATCAGGAGACAAGATGAAGAATCGTTTGAATACCGCTGTACGCGTGCTGGCCGCCGCTGCCGCGATGGTCGTGGCGACGGGCGCTTCGGCGCAAAGCGCAGGCACCTGGATGGCCAAGGTTGGCCTCAACAAGATCACGCCGCATGTGGACAGTGGCGACGTGTCGGCGCCAGCCTTGCCGGGCACCAAGGCCGACGTCAAGTCGGATACCAAGCCCATCCTGACGTTTGCCTACATGATCACGGACAATATTTCCGCTGAAATGATCCTTGGCGTGCCATACAAGCATGAACTGGTCGGTGACGGCGCCATCAAGGGCACGGGCAAGCTGGGGACGGCGGAAGCCTTGCCGCCAACGGCGTTCGTCCAGTACCGTTTCTTCCAGCCCAATGCGATGATCCGCCCTTACGTGGGCGCGGGCCTGACGTACGCCTATTTCCAGAAGGAAAAAGGTTCGGGACAGCTGACGGCCTTGCTGGATCCGGGTGGCAAGCCAGTCACCTACCGCATGGATAACAAGCTGGCCGGCAGCCTGGTGGTCGGCAGCACGCTGGCCCTCAACGAGCGCTGGTTTGCCGACGTGGCCGTGGTCAAGACCTTCCTGAAAACCAAGGCGAAATTCTCGACGGGGCAGACGCAGGACATCAAGCTCGACCCGCTCGCCGTGAGCGTCAGCATCGGGTATAACTTTACCCTGTAATGCAAAAAATCCGCTTCGGCGGATTTTTTTTGTCCCGCTCAGGCTGGCGGCGTATTGAACTTTCCATTGTGGAAGATCAAGGGCGCCTGCGCGGCAAACGCGCATTGTTCCACTTCGCCCACGAAAATGACGTGGTCGCCTTCCGGATAGCGGCTGCGGTTGTGGCATTCGAACCAGGCCGACGCCCCTTTCAGGATGGGCTGGCCCGTGCGCGACAGTTCGTACTCGACGTCGTCGAACGGGTTCGGCGTGCGGCGTGAAAAGCGCTGCGCCAGTTCCGCCTGGTCGGCGCCCAGCACATTGATGACGTAATGCGAATTGCCGCTGAAGATGGGCATGCTGTTCGCCACGGAACCGAGGCTCCACAGCACCAGCGGCGGCGACAGCGAGACGGAATTGAAGGAACTGGCAGTCAATCCACGGAAGCTGCCATCGGCCAGGCGCGTGGTGATCACCGTCACGCCCGTCGCAAACTGCGAAAGTGCTTGGCGGAAATGGGTCGTATCGAATTCTTGCGCTGGCGCGCGGGGAGAGCGTGTGTTCATGGGAAACCTGTCTATTTGCTGACATTATGCCAAAAATCGGCCATGCCAGCGCAATCCTGGCCGGCATGCCCCTATGTGCGGTGGGCCACGCGCCGTTTCAAGCGGCGCTGCAAGCCAGGGCGCTTTGCGTTACAGTGGTGGAAGAGACAAGTATTTCCTGTCTTTCAAGGGCCGGCACCGGTCCGGGATCGCATCGACGGGGGAGAGCATCATGGATGGACAGACGGAAGTCGCGGTACTCGGCGGCGGCTGCTTTTGGTGCCTGGCCGCCGTGTACCTGGAAGCGCGCGGCGTGACGCGCGTCGAGTCCGGCTACACGGGCGGCAGCGTGCCGGCGCCCACGTACGAGCAGATTTGCACGGGCCAGACGGGACACGCGGAGGTGGTGCGGCTGGAATTCGATCCGGCCATCATCAGCTACCATGACTTGCTGGAAATATTCTTTACGCTGCACGACCCCACCACCCTGAATCGCCAGGGCAATGATGTCGGGACGCAATATCGCTCCGTCATCTATTACCAGTCGGCCGGGCAGGAAAAGGTGGCGCGCAAGGTCATCGCCGAGATGGCCGGCGTGTGGGATGCGCCCATCGTCACGGAACTGGCGCCCGCACAAGCGTATTACCCGGCCGAGGATTATCACCAGAATTACTTCGAGCAACATCCCCTGCAGGGGTATTGCGCTTTCGTGGTGGCGCCCAAGGTGGCGAAATTTCGCGCCATGTATGCGAACCGCCTGAAGTGAGGCGTGCGCGGGACGCCGGCCCGGGCCGCTGGCTGGCTGCTCAGCCCGCCAGCACGGGCGCTGGTGCCGGCAGGTGCGCCGCCTCATACATGTAATTGCGCGACCACGGCAGGGTCGAGGAACGCCGGCCCGCCTTCACGCAGACGATCTGGTACAGGCTGATCAGGTCTTGCTCGAAGGCATATGCGCAGCCGGCCAGGTAGACGTGCCAGATGCGGAAGCGCCGCTCGCCCGCCAGGGGACGGATCTGCTCGGCGTGGGCTTCGAAATTTTCCGTCCACAGGGCGCAGGTGCGCGCATAGTGGCGGCGCAGGTTTTCCACGTCCAGCACTTCCAGCCCCCCCTGCTGCATGGTCTTGAGCACATTGCCGATGTGCGCCAGTTCGCCGTGCGGAAACACATATTTCTCGATGAATTCGCCGCCGCCATACGGCGTTTCGCCATTGTCCGGGTCGGTCGAGGTGATGCCGTGGTTCATCGCCATGCCGTCGGGCGCCAGCAGTTTGTTGATGATGGAAAAATAGTCGGGCAAGTGTTTCAGGCCCACGTGCTCGAACATGCCCACGCTGGTGATGCGGTCGAACTGGCCCGTCACGTCGCGGTAGTCCTGCAGGCGGATCTCGACCAGGTGCGTCAGGCCGGCCGCCGCCACGCGCTCGCGCGCCAGCGCATACTGGTTTTCCGACAGGGTCACGCCGACGCAACGGGCGCCGTATTGCTGTGCGGCACGGATGACCAGCGCGCCCCAGCCGCAGCCGATGTCGAGCAGGGTCTGGCCCGGCTGCAGCTGGATTTTCTTCAGGATATGGTCGATCTTCTTGACCTGCGCCTGGGCCAGGGTTTCATCGCCGTTTTCAAAGTAGGCGCAGGAATACACGAGGGCGGGGTCGAGAAACTGTTCGTAGAACGCATTCGACACGTCGTAGTGATAGCGGATGGCCTCGGCATCCTTGCTCTTGTCATGCGTAAAGCTGCGCACGATGCGGGCCAGCTTGCCTTCGGGCTTGAGCGTGTTGCGCGCCAGCGCGTTGCAGATGGCGATCATGTCCATGGCCGTGCCCTTGACCTCGATATTGCCTTCCACATAGGCCGAACCGAGGTTGGCCAGCGATGGATTGAGCAGATAGCGGGCCGAGGCGGCTGTTGGCAGGCGGATGGTGACTCTGGGCGCTTCGCTCGACAGGTCGACATGCTGGCCGTTCCACAATTCTATGCGCAGGGGCAAGGCGGTCTTGCTGCGGATACCGGCAATCCAGGACTTGAGTTGGTTTTGTACAAACAAAATGGCCTCCAATGAAGCGGCCGCTGGCGGCCGCAAATTGAGCAACAATGTTACTTAACCTCTATCCCTCATAGCCTACACCTATATTGTCGAGCCTGCTTTACGGCGCGCTCAGGGTTGTAATCGTTGCAAGCTCCATTGTCCGTCGGCGCCGCGCGTAAACACGATGCGGTCGTGGAAGCGCGAGCGGCGGCCTTGCCAGAACTCGATGCGTTTCGGCTGCAAGCGGTAGCCGCCCCAGTGGGCCGGACGTGGCGGCTGCGCCTCGCCGATGGCGGCGGCCACGGCTGCGTAATTCGCTTCCAGCGCGGCGCGGTCGGCGATCGGCGCGCTCTGTTGCGAGGCGATGGCCGACAAGCGGCTTTGCAGTGGGCGCACATTGAAATACTCGTCGCTTTCGGCGGCCGAGGTTTTCACCACCGTGCCTTCGATGCGCACCTGGCGCTCCAGCTCGCGCCAGAAGAACAGCAGGGCCGCATGCGGGTTGTGCTCGAGCTGCTGGCCCTTGTCGCTGGCGTAATTCGTGTACCAGGTAAAGCCGCGCTCGTCGAACTGCTTGATCAGCACGATGCGCGAGCTGGGCTTGCCGTCAGCATTGACGGTGGCCAAGTCCATGGCATTCGGCTCGATCACCTGGGCCTGGACGGCTTCGTCAAACCATTTCTGGAATTGCGCGATGGGGTCGGCCAGCACGTCCGTCTCGCTCAGGCTGGACTGGACATAATCGGTGCGCATGGCGGTCAGGGCGGCGCTTGGCCCGGGCCGTGCCGGCGGCGCCGCTGCCGCGGGGGCGTCGGGTGCGATGCCGCGGCGGCGCTGCATGGCCGTGCCCAGCTGTTCCATCTGCTGCGCGCTGAACAGGCGCTTGGCCATGGGCGCCAGCTGGCCCTCTTCCTTGCTCATGTGCGCCTGGTAGGCGGCCGCGTAATCGTGCACGCCGGCGGCGGACAGCTGCGTGCCCGTGCCGGCCGCGATGGCGTCGAGCGCCGGGCGCAAGGCCAGCCAGGCCTGGTCCATGCGCTGGTGGTCGGCCAGGATGTCCGGCACCAGGGTGGCCAGCAGCGCGGCGTCGTCGCCCGTGGCGGTCGCTTGCAGCATCGGCATCAGGTCTTGCTCTTCATCGTCATGGTGCAGATGGGCGGCTTTATTGAAGTATTGCAACACGGCCCTGGCCGCCTGCTGCGCCTCCGCCGTATTGCCATGCTGTGCCAGGTGGCCCGGCAGGTTTTGCAGGGTGCTCAGTTGCTTGCGGATCTTGTCGTGGCAATGCTTGAGTACGGCGATGGGCTGGTCAAAGCCGGGAACGGAGTCGAACAGGGGAGAGGTCATGGCGAGTTCTCGTGGTGGCGGTGTGGGGGCGCGGCGACAATCGGGCCTTGTCGCTGTGTCAATTCGGCTATTTTAGAATATCCGCCAGCGCAGTGTCCGTTAAAATGGCGGCATGCATACCTCCACCAACGAACTAATTTCCATGGACTTGACCGAGATCGATTTCGAGCGCCGTTTCGGCGGCATCGCCCGCCTGTATGGCGCCCCCGCACTGGCGCGCTTTCGCGCCGCCCATGTGTGTGTGATCGGCGTGGGCGGCGTCGGTTCCTGGATCGTCGAAGCGCTGGCGCGCAGCGCCATCGGCCGCCTGACCCTGATCGACCTCGACAATGTTGCCGAATCGAACATCAACCGGCAGATCCAGGCCATGAGCGACACCATCGGCAAGGCCAAGATCACGGCCCTGGCCGAGCGCATCGAGTTGATCAACCCATGTTGCCAGGTCACGCAGATCGAGGATTTCATTGCGCCCGATAACCTCGAGCAATTGCTGGGCGGGCGCGACTTCGATTACCTGATCGACGCCATCGACAATGCCAAGGCGAAGGCGGCCGTGATCGCGTATTGCCGCGCGCGCAACATTCCCATGCTGACCATCGGCAGCGCCGGCGGTCAGACGGACCCGACCCTGATCGCCGTGCGCGACCTGTCGAAAACGGAACAGGAGCCGCTGCTCAAGCGCGTACGCAAGCTGTTGCGCACCGAATATGGTTTCCCCCGTGGCGTGAAAAACAAGTTCAATGTCGACGCCGTGTTTTCCATGGAACCGTTGACGACGCCCGAGAGTGCGGAAGCGTGCGCCATCGACGGCACGGCCGCCGGCGTGACGGGCCTGAACTGCGCCGGCTTCGGTTCCAGCGTGGTCGTGACGGCCAGCTTCGGCATGGTGGCGGCCGCCCATGCGCTGAAAACCTTGCGCCAGGACACACTGGCTGCCGTGCCAGAGGCCGCTTAACTTAATTCCCGGCGTCCCACGATGCGGTAGTCGCCGCTGCTTTTCAGCGATTCCACCAGCACCAGTTCGCTTGCCTGCCAGGCGATGGGCGCCAGCGCGTATGCGGCCGGCGGCGGCGCCTGGCGCGCCAGGGTCACGTGCGGCGTAAAGCGGTCGTGCTCGAAGCGCGGCGCCAGTCCCTGTTCCGCCAGGCTGTGCATGCAGGCCGCGCGCAGGGCCAGCAAGGCAGGCGACGGCTGCGCCAGGGCGGCCCAGGCGAGGGCCAGGCGGGGAAAGTGGCTGACGTGATCGAATCCCAGCGGCATGGGGCGCGCCGGCAATTGCGCCAGGATGGTTTGCAGGGCCGGCAGCTCGCCGGCGGGGCGCTGTCCCAGGAAGGCCAGGGTCAGGTGCAATTTGTCGGCACGCACGGGCTTGCCCCCCAGCGGCGCCTGCCAGGCGGCCAGCGCCGCGCGCGTGGCGGCATCGGGCCACAGCGCGTAAAACAGGCGGGGAAACTGTGAATCGGGCGACAAGTTTTTCATATCGTTGCGGCGGTTTGCTATCATTGGCGTTCCCTGTCCGCAGCTGGTGCAGGGATCTCACCGAAACTCAATGAAAGAATACATCATGACGCGTAGCTCCGTTTTGTTTGCCCTGATCTGCTCCGTCGCCGCGTCGCTGGCGCAGGCACAGGCGCCAGCACCTGTTCCCGCCTCCGCCGTATCGCTGAGCCCCGGCCCTGCCGCCGACAAGCTGATCATCATCGACAACAAAGTCGGCACGGGCAAGGAAGCGATTGCCGGCAATACCGTATCCGTGCACTACACGGGCTGGCTGTACCGTCCGCTGGCGAAAGATTCGCGCGGCAAGAAATTCGACAGCTCCGTGGGCCGTGGTCCGTTTGACTTCCCGCTGGGCAAGGGCATGGTCATCAAGGGCTGGGACCAGGGCGTGGCCGGCATGAAAGTGGGCGGCAAGCGCACCCTGGTCATTCCTGGCGAACTGGCCTATGGCCCGCGCGGCGCCGGCAATGGCGAGATCCCGCCGAACTCGGCACTGATCTTCGACGTGGAATTGCTGGACGTTAAGTAATTGTTCACTTTGGCGGCGGCGCATGCTCGCGCCGTCGCCAAAAGCGGTAGACTGGGGTTTCTTGAAATAGCGGAGATTCCTTCCATGAACATCGCCAACGACGTCACTGAACTGATCGGCAACACCCCCCTGGTGCGCATCAACCGCATCGCCGCCGGCTGCCATGCCAGCATCCTGGCCAAACTCGAATTCTACAATCCCGCCCACAGCGTCAAGGACCGCATCGGCCTGTCCATGATCGTGGCGGCGGAAAGCGCGGGCAAGATCCATGCCGATACCGTCATCGTCGAGCCCACCAGCGGCAACACGGGCATCGCGCTGGCCATGGTCTGCGCCGCGCGCGGCTACCGCTGCACCCTCGTCATGCCCGACACCATGAGCCGCGAGCGGCGCATCCTGCTGCGCGCCTACGGTGCCGAGCTGGTGCTCACGCCCGGCAGCGAAGGCATGCTGGGCGCCATCCGCAAGGCCGAAGAGCTGGTGGCGGCCGATCCCCGCTATCTGATGTTGCAACAATTCAATAATCCGGCCAATCCCGCCATTCACCGCGCCACGACGGCCGAGGAAATCTGGCGCGACACGGATGGCCAGGTGGACATCGTCGTGGCCGGCGTGGGCACGGGCGGCACCATCACCGGCATCGGCGAAGTGCTGAAGGAGCGCAAGCCTGGCCTGCACGTGATCGCCGTGGAACCGGAAGCGTCGCCGATGCTGTCGAAAGGCACGAAAGGCCCGCACCCGATCCAGGGCATCGGCGCCGGTTTCGTGCCGCAGATCCTGAACACGGCCATCTACGATGAAATCATTTGCGTGAAAAACGACGATGCGTTCGCCACGGCGCGCCTGGCCGCCAGCGACGAAGGCTTGCTGGTCGGTATCTCGTCGGGCGCCGCCCTGTGGGCCGCGCTGCAAGTGGCGCGCCGTCCGGAAAATGCGGGCAAGACCATCGTCACCATCATCCCCTCGTTCGGCGAGCGCTACCTGAGCACGGCCCTGTACGCGGGATTGGGCGACTGATCTTTAAACAGCAGCGGCAGGGCTATTCCTTCCGCCAGCGCCCGGTTGCCCGCGTCGCCCGGGTGCAGGTGGTCGCCCGAGTCGTAGGCGGGCAGCAGGCGCTGCCGGTGGGCCGGATCGCGCAGCCAGGCATCGAAGTCCAGTACGGCATCGAAACTGCCGCTGTCGCGTATCCAGGCGTTCAGTTGCTGGCGCAGCGCGTCTTTTTCCGGCTGGTAATAATCGCTGAGCGGCGTGCCGGGCAGGGCGCCCTCGAACGGCGTCAGGGTGGCGCCGATCACGCGCACGCCGCGGCCGCGCGCCTGCGCCAGCAGCTGGGCATAGCCGGCCGTTAATGCTTCCAGCGTGGGACGCCGTTCCTGCCGCGCGAACGCCGTGCCGGGCCAGCTGATGTCATTGATGCCGATCAGGACGATGACCGTGCGCACGCCCGGCTGCGCCAGCACGTCGCGCTCGACTCGGGCCAGCGCATTCTCGCCCATGCCGTCGGACAACAATCTCCCACCGGAAATACCCGCATTGAGCACGGCCACGCCCTGCAGCGCCAGGCGTTCGGCCAGCACGTCGGGCCAGCGCGCATCGCCGCCCAGGCTGGCGCTGGCGCCATCGGTGATCGAATCGCCGAGGATGGCCACGGCTTGCGCGCCTGGCGCCGCTTCCACCTCAATGGCACTGAGCAGCAGGCGCGCCGTCGTGCTCTGCACGCCGGCCTGGGCGATGTCGATGTGGGCCGCGCGCGTCTGGTCATGCGGCGCGAGCCACGCCGTCTCGCGGCCATCCCAGTGAAAGGTCGACACGGGGCTGGCCTGCGGCAGGTGGATGCTCACCGTCAGCCGCGCCAGGTCCGGCACGGCCAGATCGACGGGATCGCTGACGAGGGGGGCGCCGGGCGCGATGGTGGCTGCAGACCGGCCGGCAAAGGTGAGCGTGCGCAGGCTGTCCGGACGGATGGCCGGGCCGCTGGCCGCCAGCGCCAGCGTGGCCGCGCCGATGCGCAGCGGCGCCTTGCCATACGCATTCGACAGCACGAGGCGCACGCGCCGGCCGCCCACGCTCACGCGCGCCACCTGGCGCACGGTGTGGCCGTGCAGCACGGCGGGCACGTTGCTGGGGAAGAGGAAGTCCGGTCCCCACACGGCTTGCGGACTGGCCGTCCAGCTGGCCAGCCAGCCGGCGTCGGGACGGGGACCGGCGTGGGCGTCGGCCGCGTGGGCGGCGACGGTGTTCAGGGCCAGGGCCAGCAGGGCGGTGGCGGGGAGGGCATGCAATGGTTTCATGGTGTCGTGCTCCATCAAGGGGATGCGCCATGATGCCGCTCCCGCCATTTATGCACTAGACTGTGTTAACGAAGAACATTTATGAGCTGAATTCACAATGGGCAGAAGCGACGTCAATCGCTCCGGCGAGCTGGAAGTATTTGTGCGGGTGATCGAACTGGGCGGCTTTTCGGCCGCCGCGCGCGCCTGCGGCATGACGCCGTCGGCCGTCAGCAAGCTGGTGTCGCGGCTGGAGCAGCGCCTCGGCGCCCGCCTGCTGAACCGTTCCACGCGCCAGCTGCAGCTGACGGCCGAAGGCTGCGGCCTGTATGAGCGGGGCGTGCGCGTGCTGGCGGCCCTCGACGAGGCCGAGCGCTGCGCCGGCATCCAGAGCACGCCGCGCGGCAAGGTGCGCGTCAACGCGAATGTGCCGTTCGGCCAGCATTTCCTGCTGCCGCTGGCACCTTTGTTCCTCGAACGCTATCCGCAGCTGACGCTCGACATCGTGCTCACCGATGCCGTTGTCGATATCCTCGAACAGCGCACGGACGTGGCCGTGCGGGCTGGCCCCCTGAAAAGCTCGAACTTGATGGCGCGCAAGCTGGGCCAGACGCAGATGCGGATCGTGGCGGCGCCAGCGTACCTGGCGCGGCGCGGCACGCCGCGGGCACCGGCCGACCTGGCGGCGCACAACTTGCTGGACGCCAACTATGCGCGGGCGAAGTCCGGCTGGCCGCTGCGCCAGGCCGGCGGCGACATCGTCGTGCCCGCCACCGGCAATGCGCAGGCCAGCGATGGCGAAGCCCTGCGGCAACTGGCGCTGGCGGGACTGGGGCTGGCGCGTCTGGCTGCCTTCCAGGTGCGCGACGATATCGCGGCCGGCCGTTTGCAGGCCGTGCTGGAAGAGTTCAATCCGGGCGACAGCGAGGAAGTGCATGCCGTGTATGTGGGGCAGGGCGGCCACCTGCCGCTGCGCGTGCGCGCCTTGCTCGATTTCCTGGCGGAGCAGGTGCGGCTGGATGGAGCGTGACCAGGCTGAACTTGCCCTGACGAAATAGACGCCAGGCGGGCAGGGCAGGCGCAGTACAATACCGGACACAACGGGGCCGCAATGGTTCGGCCCGTATTGTGTCTTTGAATGGAAATATGTTCCTGGTAAAACCTGAACGCCGCCGCCTGCTGCAGGTGGGCGCAACCGTGGCTGTCATCGCGCTGGGCCTGGCCTCGCGCGCCTTTCCCCAATTCGTTCCTGAGGCGCTGGGCAAGTACCCGGGCGACGCCTTGTGGGCCATGATGGTGGTCTTCGCGCTGGGCGCCTTCGCCACGCGGATGCGCACGTGGCAACTGGCGCTGGTATCGCTGCTGATCTGCTTTGCCGTCGAATGCGGCCAGCTGTACCAGGCGCCGTGGATCAGCGACATCCGCGCCCATCCGCTGGGGCACCTGGTGCTCGGTTCCCACTTCGGCTGGGTCGACCTGGTCGCCTACACGGCGGGCGTGGCGCTGGCGGCGCTGGTGGACAAGGCTGTCCTGTTCCGGCGCCGCTAAGCCCGCTTACTTGACCTTACCCTCCGCGTCGCGCACTTCCACGGGCGCCAGTTTCAGCTTGGACAATTGCGGCGCGATCTTCGCCTTGTCGCCCACGCCGATGACGATCAGCTTTTCCGGCTGCAGGTATTTCTGCGCCACCTGCTGCACCTGTTTGTCCGTCACGCTGGCAAAGCGCTGCGGCAAGGTGGCGTAATAGTCGATGCCCAGGTCGTAGATGTAGGTGTTGGCCATGCTGGCGCTGATGCTGGCATTCGTCTCGAACTGGCCCGGCAGCGACAGCACCTGCGAATTGCGCGCATTCGACAATTCCTTGGCCGTCAGCGGCCTGGCGATCATGGCGCGGATTTCCTTGAAGGTTTCCGACACGGCCGGACCCGTCACGTCGGTGCGCACGCCGGCGGCGATCGAGAACGGTCCCGGCTGGCGGCGGTACTGGAATTGCGAACGCACGCCATACGTATAGCCCTTCTCTTCGCGCAGGTTATTGCTTAGCCGGCTCGTAAACAAGCCGCCCAGCGCCGCGTTCATCACTTGCAGCGGCGCATAATCGGGCGTCGCGCGGGCCACGGCGATGGTCGACAGGCGCACGGCCGTTTGCGGCGCGCCCGGCTTGTCGACGAGGATCAGCCTGGCCTTCGCCGTTTGCGGCGCCGCCGTCACGGACGGCGCCACCGTGCCCGCCTTCCAGCTGCCGAACTTGGCTTCGGCCAGCGCCTTCAATTCCGCTTCGCCGATGTCGCCCGAGACGATCAGGGCCGCATTGTTGGGCAGGTAGTGCTGCTGCCAGTAGCCTTGCAGGTCGGCGCGGCTGGCCGCCTTCAGCGCCGCTTCCGTGCCCAGCTGGATGTAGCCGTATGGATGTTTCGGGCCGTACAGGGCCGCCGCCTCCACGCGGGCCGCGACGGCGCCCGCGTTTTCGCGCTGCTGCGCCAGTTCGCCGATGCGGCTGGCGCGCTGGCGTTCCACTTCCGCCTGCGGGAATTGCGGGTGCTGCACCACGTCGGCCAGCACGTCGAGCGCCTGCGGGAACGTGGCTTTCAGGGAAGTCAGCTGGGCGAACGAGGCGTCGGCGCCGGAACCGGTGCCGAGGAAGGCACCCAGCTGCGCCACGTCATCGGCGATTTGCGGCGCGCTGCGCGTGGCCGTGCCTTCTTGCAGCATTTGCGCCGTAAAGCTCGACAAGCCCGGCTGCGCCAGCGGATTGGCGCCCGAACCGCTTTTCACCACCAGCTGGCTCGATACCAGCGGCACGGCCGGATTGTAGTTGTGGATCACGGTCAGGCCGTTTGCCAGGGTGAAGGACTTGGCTTGCGGCAGCACAATCTTGGGCGCGGGGCCGGCGGCCGGCACCTTGTTGCGCCACGGCTCGTCCGCATTGATGGCCGTGCCTGGCGCCGGCTTGACCTTGCCCGGCGCCGGCGTCGGCACTTCCGCGCCCAGGTCGGGCGTGCCCGGCACGCCATACACGACCACGCGGGCCTGGTTCTTCAGGTAGGTGTCGACGGCGCGCTGCACGTCGGCCACCGTCACCTTGCGGTAGCGTTCGATATCCTTGCCCAGGTAGCCGGGGTCGCCCAGGTACTGGTTGTACTGGTTCATCAGGTTGGCATTGCCGCCGACCTTTTCCACCTGGCTCAGCATGCCCGTCTCGATGCCGTTGCGGGCCCGCTCCAGTTCCTTCTCGGTGGGACCGCTGGCGCGCAATTGTTCCAGTTCGGCATTTAACGCCTGCTCGATTTCCTCGGGCTGGTGGCCGGGGCGCGCCGTCACGTCCACGCTGAAGATCGAGGTGAGGGCGTTCGAACTCTGGCTGGCGCCCACGTCCTGCGCGATCTGCTTGTCGTACACGAGCGATTTGTACAGGCGGCTGGACTTGCCGCCGGCGAGGATTTGCGCGGCCATCGTCAGTTCCGCGTCATCCTTGGCGTAGGCGGACGGCGTCAGCCAGGCCATGAAGACGCGTGGCAGCTCGACCCGGTCCTGCACCACCAGGCGGCGCTCCTGCGTGATGGGCGGCGTCACGACAGCGGGTTTCGGCACGGCCGGGCCGCTCTTGAAACTGCCGAAGTACTTGTTGACCAGTTCCTTGGTCTTCGCCTTGTCGATATCGCCCACGATCACCAGGCTGGCGTTGTTGGGGCCATAGTAGTTGGTGAAGAATTCCTTGATGTCGGCCAGCTTGGCGTTCTGGATATCCGCGTGCGAGCCGATGACGCTGGCGTAATACGGATGGTTCTTGGGGAACAGCTGGTGGTACAGCGCTTCCTGCACGATGCCGTACGGCGCGTTTTCCACGCTCTGGCGGCGTTCGTTGCGCACCACGTCCTGCTGGTTCGTCAGGGCCGTCTGGTCGAGCACGTCCAGCAGGTAGCCCATGCGGTCGGAATGGGCCCACAGGGCCAGTTCCAGCTGGTTCGACGGCACCGTGTCGAAATAATTGGTGCGGTCGAAATCCGTGCTGCCATTTGAATCGGTGGCGCCCGCCCCTTCCAGCAACTGGTCGGCCATGCCGCGCGGCACGTGCTTGGTGGCGGCAAACATCATGTGTTCGAACAAGTGCGCAAAGCCCGTCAAGCCCGGCGCTTCATTCGCCGGACCCACGTGGTACCAGATATTGACGGCCGTGACGGGCAATTTATGGTCTTCCACGAGAATCACGTCTAGGCCGTTCGGCAAGGTGTATTTTTCGTAGGCGATATGCGGCACGGCCGTCGCGCCCGTGGTGGCGGCCGCATCGGCGGCGTGGGCGAGGCCCAGGGGAGCGCCGTACAGCGACAGCATCAGGGCGGGAATGGCCAGCAGTTTGATCGGTTTCATGCGTGCTTCCAGAAGAGGGTGGGAAGGATGCTGCGATAGCCTGGCGGCTGGCGCCGTGGCTGCCGCAGGTGTTGCCGATGATACATTTATTTAAACAGCAGCGCCGCCCCGCCCAGCACCAGCAGGGCGCAGGCGACGGAGACGATGGCGGCGGCGGCCAGCAGGCGCCATTCGCGCGGCGTGAAGCCGGCCGGCCCGGCCGGCGCTGGCACTTCCGGCACAGGCCGGGACAGGGCCGCCGCCGGCTCTGCTGGCAAGCCGCCCGTGGCGCGCGCCTGCGCCGCCAGCGCCTGCGTGGCCGCGTCCAGCAGGACCAGCTGGCGTTCGACGGTGTCCGCCAGCACCGCTTCGTTCAGCGCCACGAGGGCGAATATCGGGTCGTCGACGTCGATCCTGATGCCCGTCTTGTCGAATACGTGCGTGCGCAGTTTATGCTGGTCCACTACCATTGCACCTTGTCGAGTTGTTCGAAAATGTCGCGGTAGACGACCTTGATGCGCTGCTTTTCCATGATGTTGAACTTGTCGTTCTGCAGCACTTCCTGCATCGTCAGGCGCGCCGTGTTCATCTTCTTGACGTCGGCGCCGAAGGTGTCGGGATTGCGCTGGCTCAAGGTGATGCTGCCTTTGACACGCGCGCGGTTGTCGGCGTACGACTGCGATTCGACAAACTGCTTGCCCGATGCCGATTGCAGCAGGCCGAAGTGTTCGTTTTGCCACAGCACCAGCGGCACCTTCGTCGATTGCGCCGTGGCGACAAAGCCCGTCGCCGTGTCGTGCAGGGTGTCGCCGCCGCCGACGATGGTGTGGATGTACACCTTGCGGCCCGACTCTTCCAGCAGCGAGAAGCAATCGTTTTCCAGCAGATAGCCCATCAGCGGCGAAAAGGTGTTGGCGCCATTGTCGACCACGCAGTTGCCATCCTCTTCCAGGATATCGATCATCAGCGCGTCGAAGCGCTTCGGGTCGATATTGCGCGCGTCCGTCATCACGGGCACGTGCTTGACGTTCATCGCCTTGTAGCGCGAAAAGGTGGCGTTTTCCTGGTCGGTGTCATAGCAGCGCAGGGGCGTGCCGTCCTTGCCGCCTATCCATTGCGCCAGCAGGGTCGAGACCAGGGTCTTGCCGATGCCACCCTTGCCCTGCAGGATGAAATGTACCGTGTTTTGCATTGCGACTACTCCAAGTTGTTGCGTCAGTGACTACCAAAGATCCGTGACAGCGGCGATTGCTCCCGGCCAGACTGCAACTGGCATTTTTACCACAATCCTTTGCAAATATGCCATGGGGAAGAGCGAATCTGGTTATGATGTTAATCAGGATACCATTGATGTAGAGCAAGTTTTGCGTGAAAAATTCACCCCAGCGTGTGTACGAGGATGCAGTGCCGATATCCAGTCTCGATAAAGCCGACATTGACCGCCTCAATCAGCAGGCCCTGTCCTGCCTTGTCGGCAACCGGCGCCAGGCGCGGCGGCTGGCGCACATGGCGCTGGCGGCGGCGCAGCGCCAGCAGTATGCGCGCGGCAGCGCCTACGCGGAACTGAATCACTGCTGGCTGGCGTATTACGCGGGCGAGGCCGAACCGTCGTGCGAGCGCCTGTGCGACTATTTCCAGCAGACGTGCGACCTGGAAGGGGGCATGGAAGTGGCCGCCCTGCGGGGCGCGTATGCGAGCCGGCGCGGCGACTTTGCCGATGCCGAGCAGCATTTCCTGCGGGCGCGCGGCCAGGCGGCGCAGATTCCCGATTCGCTGCATAAGTTCATGCTGTACGCGCGCCTCGGCGTCGATGCCCTGAACCGTGGCGACACGCAGGACGGGCCGCGCAACTTCCTGCTGGCGCTCGACATCGCCGAGCGCTTCGGCAGCCCCGCGCACCGCGTCAACAGCCTGTCGAACCTGGCCTCGTCGCAGCACGACCTGGGCAACGACGAAGACGCCATCCCCCTGCTGGTCGAGGCGCTCGACATCATCGGCACGCAAAAGCTCAAGTACCAGCAAACCATCGTCTCGGCCAACCTGGCCATGTGTTTGCTGGCCACGGGCAAGCCGGCCGAGGCGCTGGCGCTGGTCGAACCGTTTTATGAGTGGCCGGAAGAGGACCTGGCCATCCGCGCCTTCCTGTTCTGCATCGCCGCCCATGCCGCCATCCTGCTGCAGCAGCCGGCCAGCGCGCTGCAACTGCTGCTGCGGGCGGAAGAATATGCGCGGCGGGGGCAGGACCTGGAAGAGCAGATGCACGCCTGGCTCGTGCGCGGCAAGCTCGACCTGCATGCGGGCCAGACGGCGCAGGCGCTGGCGTCGCTGACGCAGGCGCACAGCCTGCTGAGCTGGACGCGCAATCCGTTTCACCAGCAACAGATCTTGCGTGGTTTGTCCGATATCAATGCCCAGCTGGGCGAATGGCAGGCCGCATATGGTTTCCTGCAGCAATACCAGGCCGCGTTCGAGGCCAGCAGCAAATCGGCGCGCGCCTCGCGCATCCTGATGCGCAACCTGGAAAAGGAAATGCGCAACCTGAAGGCCGAGCGCGACAAGGCGCTCGAGCTGCAGGCCGCGCGCGAGACGGAAAACGTCAAGCTCGAGCACCTGAACCGCGAGCTGGCGCACCAGATCATGCATGTTAACTCGCTGCAGGACAGCCTGAAGGAGCAGGCCATGCGCGACCACCTGACGGGCCTGTACAACCGCCGCCATTTCGAAACTTGCCTGAACGCCATCCTGCACGAAGCCGATGCGGATGCGCCCGTGGCCATCGCCATCATCGACCTGGACTTTTTCAAGCGCGTCAACGATACGTACGGGCACAATTTTGGCGACGAGGTGCTGATCCAGTTCGCGCGCCTGGTGGAGAGCCAGCTGCGCGGCAGCGACATGCTGTGCCGCTATGGCGGCGAGGAATTCTGCCTGCTGTTGCGCGAAGCCGACAGCGCGATCGCGGCGCACAAGATCGACGATATCGCCGCGCGCTACCGCCAGCTGCTGATCCGCCAGGCGCCGCACAGCTTGACGGGCTGCACCTTTTCGGCCGGCATCGCCGAGTATCCGCGCCATGGCGCGGGCCGCCACGAATTGCTGATGCGCGCCGACAGCGCCCTGTACGCGGCGAAACAGGCGGGCCGCGACCGCGCCTGCATCGCCGGCACGGATTGAACCCGATCCATACGCCAGAAGGTCAAGCGAGGAAGCGCAGCAGTCCCTGCAGGGCATGGACGACGGCCTGCTCGCGCACGGCCTGGCGGTCGCCCGCGAAGACCAGGCGCTCGGTATGCACGCGGCCATCCCGCGCCCAGCCGAAACAGACGGTGCCCACGGGCTTGCCGGGCACGCCGCCCGTGGGGCCGGCGATGCCGGTGGTCGACACGGCCACCTGGGCCGGGCTGTGGGCCAGGCTGCCTTGCGCCATGGCGGCGGCCACGGCTTCGCTGACGGCGCCGTGCTCGGCGATCAGGGCGGCCGGCACGCCCAGCATGCCGGTCTTGGCCGCGTTCGAATAGGTGACGAAGCCGCGCTCGAACCAGGCGCTCGAGCCGCCGATGTCGGTGACGGCTTGCGCCACGCCGCCGCCCGTGCACGATTCGGCCGTGGCGAGCAGCCAGCGTCTGGCATGCAGGGCCTGGCCTACCGCGGTGGAGAGGGAGATGAGATCGTTGTCCATGAGTGTTTCCTGCATGCATGAAGAGGGGCGCTGCGCTGGCCGCCGTTTTGCGCGGCCAACGTCATGGCATGACTGTAGCATGGCGCGCGGTAGAAGAAACTTTCCCCGCTACCAGCGAAAATGCGTACACTCTTTTATACATTTGCTACCAATACGGGCCGGCAGGCAGTCTGCTGCTGTACCACATCGGTTCGCATCGCCCCACTGGGACGCGGCCTGGCGCCGCGCCTTCGAATGCATTATCTTTACTCGGTTGTCATGGCACTTCTGAACTGGACCTGGCGGCAGCATGCTGGCCCCCTGCGTAGCCCCTTGCGTGGCGCTCGCCGCAGCACCATCCGCTGGGGCTGGCTATTGCTGTTGCTGGGCGTGTTGTGCGCCGGCGTGCGGGCCCAGGTGCCGGGCGAGCTGGAGCGCCAGGTGAAGGCCGCCTACCTGTACAAGTTTGCCGGCTTTGTCGAGTGGCCGGAAGGCAGCTTCGCGCGGCCCGATGCGCCGCTGGTGATCGGCGTGGCCGGCGCCGACGGGCTGGCCGAGCAGCTGGAACAGAGCGTGGCCGGACATAGCGTCAACGGGCGCACCGTGCAGGTGAAAAAAGTGCGCCGCGGCGAAGCGCTGGCCGGGCTGCACGTGCTGTACCTGGGAGCGCTGGAGAAGGCGGTGCTGCAGGAAATGCTGGCGGCCAGTCGCGGCCTGGCGCTGCTGACGGTGTCCGATTCGGATGAGGTCTATGCGATGGGCAGCATGATCAATTTTGTGATGGCCGACGACAAGGTGCGCTTCGACGTGGCCCTGAAGCCCGTGGCGCAGGCGCATATCCGCATCAGCGCGCGCATGCTGCTGGCGGCCTACCGCGTGCAGACGGGGGGCGCCTGACCATGATACGGCTGCGCTCCATACGCCACAAGCTGATGTCGGTGGTCTTGCTGACCACCCTGGTGGCGCTCGTCATCTCGCTGGGCACCATCGTCGTCTACGACTTGCGCGCCTATCACCGCAACCTGGTGGCCGATATCAGTACCCAGGCCCAGCTGCTGGGACACATGAGTTCGGCCGCGCTGGCCTTCGACGATGAACGGCTGGCGCTGGAAAACCTCAATTTGATGCGCATCCGCCCGCGCGTGACGGCCGGCGCCCTGTACAAGGCCGACGGCAGCCTGTTTGCCAGCTACCGCGCGAATCAGAAAACGGGGCCGCTGCCGGCCCATGTCGGCGGCGAGGGCGTCAGCATCCAGGGCAAGTCGGTGGAATTGTTCAAGCCCATCGTCGACAATGGCGAATTGCTGGGTACGGTCTACCTGCGCGCCGATTATGAATTGGCGGGCCGCACGGTCGATTACCTGGCCATCGCCCTGAGCGTGACGGTGCTGGCGCTGCTGGTGGCCTTGCTGCTGCTGCGCCGCCTCGACCACGTGATCACGCAGCCCATCCTCGATATCGCCGACGTGGCGCGCGAAGTGATCGAGACGGGCGACTATTCGCGCCGCGCGCGCAAGCTCAGCGCCGACGAGGTGGCGCAGCTGGTCGATTCCTTCAACAAGATGCTGGCCGAGATCGAGCACCGCACGCGCGCGCTGGAGCGCTCGAACGGCGAGCTGGCGCGCGAGGGCGAGCAGCGCGCCCAGGCGCAGCAGGAAGTCATGCGCCTGAACCAGGAACTGGAAGTGCGCGTGCACGAGCGCACGGTGCAGCTGGAAATGACGAATGGCGAGCTGGCCATGGCGATGGAAGAGGCGCGCAGCGCCAACTATGCCAAGTCGGCCTTTTTGTCGTCGATGAGCCATGAATTGCGCACCCCCCTGAATGCCATCCTCGGCTTCGCGCAAATCCTCAGCTCCGACCGCCTGCCGTCGACCCTGGCGCAAAAGAAGGAATTTGCCGGCCATATCCTGAAGTCGGGCCGGCATCTGTTGACATTGATTAATGAAATCCTCGACCTGGCGAAGGTCGAATCGGGCACGGTCAGCCTGTCGCTGGAACCGGTGGCCCTGCACGCCATCTTGCAGGAATGCCGCGACATGATCGCGCCGCTGGCCAGCCAGCGCGGCATCGGCATGACCTTTCCCGACGCCTGTCCGCTGAACGTGCTGGCCGACCGCACGCGTTTGAAGCAGATCTTATTGAATCTGCTGTCGAACGCGCTCAAGTACAACCGCGCGCAGGGCGCGGTGCGCATCGAGTGCACGCCGCAGCCGGGCGGGCTGGCGCGCATCAGCGTGCGCGACACGGGCGTGGGACTCGACAGCGAGCAAGTGGCGCTGCTGTTCCAGCCGTTCAACCGCCTGGGCCAGGAAGGCGGCACGGAAGAGGGCAGCGGCATCGGCCTGGTGGTCACCAAGCGCCTCGTGGAATTGATGGACGGCAGCATCGGCGTGAGCAGCGAACCCGGTGTCGGCAGCACCTTCTGGATCGAGCTGCGCGCCGTCGAGAGCTTGCCCAGCCCCGCGCCGGCCGGCTTGCCGCTGCCGGACCTGGCCGGCGCGCTGCTCGACAACAGCGCCCCCGTCACCCTGCTGTACGTGGAAGACAACCCCGCCAACCTGACCCTGGTCGAGGAAATCGTCCGCTATTGCCCGCAATTGCGGCTGCTGACGGCGCCCGATGGACGGCTGGGCGTGGAAATGGCGCGCACGCATTTGCCGCAACTGATCTTGATGGATATCAACCTGCCCAACGTGAGCGGCACGGAAGCGCTGAAACTGCTGCGCGCCGACCCGCGCACGGCGCACATCCCCGTCATCGCGCTGACGGCCAACGCCATGCCGGGCGACGTCGAACGCAATATGGCGCTTGGCTTCTACCGCTACCTGACCAAGCCGATCAACCTCGAGGAATTCACCGAGGCCATCAACAGCACCCTGGCCTATGTGGCGCAGCAGCGCCAGCAGAAGGGAACGGGGGCGCCATGATCAGCCAGGCCGATATCTATGGCGCGAAAATCCTCATCGTCGATGACCAGGAAGTCAACCTGCGCCTGCTCGAGCACCTGCTGCAAAGCGGCGGCTACACGGCACTGTCGAGCACGCTTGATGCGCGCGCCGTGGCCAGCCTGCACCAGCGCCACCAGTATGACCTGATCATTCTCGACCTGGTGATGCCGGGCATGAGCGGCTATGCCGTGATGGATGCGCTGCGCCCGCTGGAACTGGAAGGCTACCTGCCCGTGCTGGTGATCGCCGCCGATCCGGACGCCAAGCTTGCCGCGCTGGAGGCGGGCGCGCGCGACTTCATCAGCAAGCCCTTCGACGCGCTCGAAGTGCTCACGCGCATCCGCAACATGCTCGAAGTGCGGCTGCTGCACCGCGCCGCGCGCCACTACAATGCGCTGCTCGAGCGCACGGTGGGCCAGCGCACGGCGGAACTGCAGCGCTTTCGCGGCGCCATGGACGCCACCACGGACGCCATCTTCCTCGTCGACGTGCTGGGCATGACCCTCGTCGACGCCAACGATGGCGCCTGCCGGCTGCTCGGCTACACGCGCGCCGAGCTGCTGTCGCTGTCGCCGGGCGCCCTGCTGCCGTCGCCGCCGCCGGCGCCGCTGGCCGCGCTGCACGGCGGCTCGGCCCACCTGGCCACGGACGTGACCGAGTGCGAACTGGTACGGCGCGACCTGAGCCTGGTGCCCGTGGAGCTGGGCTGGCACTGGTATGCGCAGGCGCCCGTGGCCGGCGCGCCCGCCACGGGCGGCCTGCTGCTGATCGCCGTGGCGCGCGACATCAGCGAGCGGCGCCAGGCCCAGGAACGCCTGAAGCACCTGGCCCATTACGACGGTTTGACGGGATTGCCGAACCGCAGCCTGTTCTACCAGACGCTGGCCCAGGCCGTCGAACTGGCGCAGGAAAAAAGCTGGCGCATCGTCGTGCTGTTCATCGCGCTCGACCGTTTCAAAAGCATCAACGATACCCTGGGCGCGGCGCTGGGCGACGAGTTGCTGCGCCAGTTCAGCAACCGCCTGGTCGAATGCGTGCGCCTGCGCGACACGGTGGGACGCCTGGGCAATGACGAATTCGCGCTGATCCTGACCATGAGCCGCAACCAGCAGGAGGCGGTGGCGGTGGCCAACCAGGTGCGCGAAGCGCTGCGCGCGCCGTTCGACCTGCATGGCCACGCGGCGACCCTGACGGCCAGCATCGGCATCGCCATGTATCCGGACGACGCCACCGACCCGGAAACCCTGATCAAGTACGCGAATACGGCCATGGGCGGCGCCAAGCAGGCGGGCCGCGACGGCTACCGCTTCTTCACGGCCGGCATGAACGTGCAGGTGCTGGCGCGCCTGGACCTGGAACTGGCGCTGCGCCACGCGCTCGAACATGAACAGTTCATCCTGTACTACCAGCCGAAGGTGGACTTGCGCACGGGGCGCATCAGTGGCGTCGAGGCGCTGCTGCGCTGGCGCCGCCCCGGCTACGGCCTGGTGGCGCCGGCCGAATTCGTGCCGGTGCTGGAAGACACGGGCCTGATCGTGCGCGTCGGCGCCTGGGTGATCCACGCCGCCTGCCGCCAGATCGCCGAGTGGCGCGACAGCGAAGTGGGGCCCGTGCACGTGGCCGTGAATGTCTCGAGCCGCCAGTTCGCCGAGGGCGACCTGGAAGGCGAAGTGACGCACGCGCTGGCGCAGCACGGCGTGGCGCCCGAACTGCTGGAGCTGGAGCTGACGGAAACGGCGCTGATGTCGAACGCCGAGCGCACCATCGTCGTGCTGGGGAAACTGAAGAAGATCGGCGTGAAGGTGGCCATCGACGACTTCGGCACCGGCTATTCGAGCCTGGCGTACCTGCAGCGCTTCCCCATCGACAAGCTGAAGATCGACATCGCCTTCGTGCGCAACATCACCAGCAACCCGAACGACGCGGCCATCGCGCTGGCCATCATCAGCATGGCGCACAGCCTGAAACTGAGCGTGGTGGCCGAGGGCGTGGAGTCGCGCCCGCAGCTCGAATACCTGCGGCGCAACCGCTGCGACGAGATCCAGGGTTTTTATTTCAGCCGCGCCCTGCCGGCGCTGGAACTGGGGCAGATGATCGTCGCCGGCGCCGGCCTGCCGCCGGGCCACGACCCGGCCGCCCAGCCGGCGCAGACCCTGCTCATCGTCGACGACGACGTCAACGTGCTGTCGTCGCTGCACCGCCTGTTCCGCCCCGAGGGCTACCAGATTCTCACGGCCAGCACGCCGGCCGAGGGTTTCGAGATGCTGGCCCTGCACCGCGTGCACGTGATCGTCTGCGACCAGCGCATGCCCAGCATGAGCGGCACGGAGTTCCTCAGCAAGGTCAAGGAGCTGTACCCGGAAACCATCCGCATCATCCTGTCCGGCTACACTGGCCTGGAAGCCGTGCTCGACTCCATCAACCGGGGCGCCATCTACCGTTTTTATACGAAACCGTGGGATGACACCCAGCTGCGCGACAACATCCGCCTGGCCTTCCAGCATTACTGGATGGTGAACCAGCCGGGCCTGGCGCGCGTGGCGGTGCGCTAGCGAAAAGCCAGCGGAAAGTCAGTCGCTGAAGTGGTCGAACGACGACAACTGCAGGTCGAGCGGCATGCCCGAGGCATCGACCAGGCGCAAGCCCGCTTCGGCGTCGATGCGGCCCACGCGCGTGGCCGGCGTGCCGCAGCGCAGCGCCAGCGCGGCGATGGCGTCGCGCGAGGCGGCCGGCGCCGTGAAGCACAGTTCATAGTCGTCGCCGCCGGCGGCCGTGTAGCGGCGACGCAGGGCTGTGGCTTGCTGCGCCAGGATGGGGCCGGCCGGCAGGGCGTCGACGTCGAGCGTGGCGCCCACGCGCGACGCCTTCAATATGTGGCCCAGGTCGCCCACCAGGCCGTCCGAAATATCGATGGCCGCATGCGCGAGGCCCGCTTCGGCCAGGCCGCAGCCGAGCGCCACGCGCGGCGTCGGCGTGTGCATGCGCGCGGCCGCCGTGGCCAGGTCGGCGGGCGCCAGCGGCTGCTCCATGCGATAGCCGGCCAGCGCCAGGCGCGCGTCGCCGAGGGTGCCGCTGACCCAGATATCGTCGCCGGCCACGGCCGCGCTGCGGCGCAGGGCCTGGCCCGGCGCCAGTTCGCCGAACACGGTGATGCAGATATTCAGGGGACCCTTGGTGGTGTCGCCGCCGATCAGTTCGCAGCCAAAGGCGTCGGCCAGCGCGAACAGGCCGTCGGCAAAGCCGGCCAGCCAGGCCCGTTCCGCCTGCGGCAGCGCCAGGGCCAGCGTGAACGCCACGGGACGCGCGCCCATGGCGGCCAGGTCCGACAGGTTCACGGCCAGGCTCTTATGCCCGAGCATGCGGGCGCCGGCGCCGGCAAAGAAATGCCGGTCCTCGACCAGCATGTCCGACGAGATGGCGATCTGCTTGCCGGCACCGGGCGTGAGCAGCGCGCAATCGTCGCCGATGCCGAGGGTGGCGCGGCCGGGGCGCGGGCGCACGAAATACTGTTTGATCAGGTCGAATTCGGAAAGCGCGTCGTGTGGGGCCATGGCGTAGTGGGCAAGTTGAGTGGAGGTGTGGCCCGGCTATTATAGGCTGGCCTACAATACGGGCCCTTGCCACTGCCGATATGCCCCTATGCCCTTCCACGATATCCACGCCGTGATGCAATCCTATCTTGACGATGGCTGGCTGCGCGAGCCGCAGGCCGTCGGCCTGGCCACGTTCACGGCGCCGGAACTGCGGGCGCGCGGGTTTTACGAGCTGTGCGATGGCGGCCAGTTGTGCCTGTATGAGGATGAGCGCTGGTTCCGCTGCGCCAGCCGGGCCGTGCAAGCATCGTTCAAGGTGTATCTGCAAGGCGGCCGCTTGCACGCGAATGGACTGGAACTCGGTTATCAGGTGCGCCTGGCCAGCGTGCTGCGCGCGGCGCGGCGGCCCTTGCCGCCGTATCGCCTGCTGCTGGAGGCAGGGGCGCGCAGCGGTGCGCTGCTGTTCGACTGCGGCCTGGTGCTGCAGTTCGCGGCCAACCTGCGCGGCGTGCAGCGCCATTATTTCCTGACCCTTGTCGAAGGGCAGTTGCCCGATCCCGGTGCGGGCGAGCTCGACCTGCGCGCCGCCAGCGAGGGCCACGTCCAGGCCCTGTATGAACACTGTGCGCCGGAAGAATTGCAGCGCCAGGCACGGCGCGGCCATGCGGCGCTGCGCGAGCTGGCGCAGCTGCTTTCCTGACTTTTCCTAACCTTTCTTCGCCTGGGCCATGCCCTGCAGCAGCTTGGCCAGCAACTGGTCGAGCTGGCGCTGCTCGTCCTCGCTGAGGGACGCCAGCATGGCACGCTCGTTGTCCACGTGCAGCAGCACCAGTCGTTCAATCAATGCCCATCCCCTCGGCGTCAAGGCCACCAGCACGCCGCGCCGGTCGCTCGGGTGCTTCTGCCGTTCGATCAGGCCCGCCGCTTCCAGGCGGTCGATGCGGTTGGTCATGCCGCCCGAGGACAGCATGGCCGCCTCGTACAGGGCCGTCGGCGTCAGCGCATGCGGCGCGCCCGAGCGGCGCAGGGTGGCCAGCACGTCGAATTCACCGGGCTGCAAGCCGTGTTCGGCGAACAGCGGGTTGAGCCAGTCGCGCGCCATCAGTTGCGCCACCGTGCCCAGCTGGCCCACCAGCTGCATGGCGCGCGTATCCATCTGCGGCAGTTCGCGCTGCCATTGCGCGGCGGCAAACTGGGCGCGCCGGTGTTCTTGCGGGGTATCTGTCATGGCGTTATCCATTTATCTCGACATCAAGATATATTTCTATCTTTATGTTAAGATACTTTTCATCGAGTTATTTATATGACGCATTAAACCATGTGCCTCCCAGCGAGGCAAGGACTATCCCCATGCCATCCGAACGCCCCGTATCCTCTCCCTCGTCCGCCCTGCTGGTGGCCGCCATCATCCTGCTGGGCCTGAACCTGCGCCCCATCCTGGCCGTCATCGGCCCCCTGCTGGACAGCATCCAGGCCAGCACGGGCCTCGGCAATGCCGACGCGGGCCTGCTGACCACCGTGCCCGTGTTCGCCATGGGCGTGTGTGCGCTGGCGGGCGCGCAGCTGCAGCGCCGCCTGGGCGTGGCGCGCGGCATTACGCTCGGCATCGCCATCATCGCCATCGCCTGCGCGCTGCGCTGGCCCCTGCACGGCAGCGGCGGCTTGCTGGCCACGGCGGCGCTGGGCGGCCTGGGCATCGCGCTGGTGCAAGCCTTGCTGCCCGCCTTCATCAAGCGCCACTTTCCTGCGCGGGCCGGGCAGTTGATGGGTTTCTATACGACGGGCATCATGGGCGGCGCGGCCATTGCCGCCGCGTCCGCCTCGCCGCTGGCGCAGTCGCTGGGCTGGCCCGTGCTGCTGGCCCTGTGGGCCTTGCCTGCCGCCGCCGCCGCGCTGCTGTGGCGCCGTGCCGCGGCTTCGCGCGTGGACGTGGCCAGCGGCGCCGGCACCGGCCTGCCCGTGGGCAGCCCCCGCGCCTGGCTGCTGATGGTGTTCTTCGGCATCGGCACGGGCGCCTACACGCTGGTGTTGGCCTGGCTGCCGCCGTTCTACACGGAACTGGGCTGGAGCGCGGCCGACAGCGGCCTGCTGCTGGGCGCCCTGACCCTGGTGGAAGTGCTGGCGGGGCTGGCCGTCTCCAGCGTCATCAACCGCTTCCCCGACCGCCGATTGCTGCTGCTG
Organism: Janthinobacterium sp. SUN118; assembly: GCF_030397695.1. Lineage (NCBI taxonomy): Bacteria > Pseudomonadati > Pseudomonadota > Betaproteobacteria > Burkholderiales > Oxalobacteraceae > Janthinobacterium > Janthinobacterium sp. SUN118. The sequence continues at coordinate 309,375 of NZ_JAPUBV010000001.1, forward strand.
TGCGTCTTGCTGGCCGTGCTGGGCGGCCTGGCGTGCCTGATCCTGGCGCCACGGCAACTGGCGCTGCCCGCCGTGATCCTGCTGGGCTGCGGCATCGGCGCCCTGTTCCCGCTGTCGCTGATCGTCAGCATGGACCATGTGGCGGACCCGGCCGGCGCCGGCGCCCTGCTGGGCTTCGTGCAGGGCGGCGGCTACATCATCGCCAGCAGCATGCCCTTCATTGCCGGCCTGATCCGCCAGCATTCGTCCAGCCTGGCCCAGGCGTGGATGGTGATGGCGGCCGGCGTCGTGCTGCTGCTGCTGATTGCGGTGCGCTTCGCGCCAGGCGCGCGGCTGGCGTCGCCGGCACGGAAAATCGCGTAGGCTGTCGGCTTTCCTTGCCAGAAAGCATCGCTGCCATGACCACACCCGCCACCACGCCGCCAGTCTTGTTGCCCGCCAACCGCCGCATCGTGCTGTCCGGCGAGGATGCGTTGCGCATCCTGCGCGAGATCGAATTCCTGCTGCAGTCGCTGCACCACATCGGCCGCCATTACTATCCGGATGGCGACGATGACGGCGCCGATGCACAGCGCCGCGCGCGCTACTGCGCGGAGACCACCCGTTTCATCGACGGGCAGCAAGCCACGACCCGCCTGGCGCTGATGCGCAGCATCCTGTCCGCGCCGTTCGACACCACCCTGGGCGCCGATGACATGGACGATATCGAGCGCGCCGTCGAAGCGCTGCCGCTGTGGCGCGCGCCTGGCGCGTCATCATAAAAACTAATTGAAATATAAAATTTGATAGTTTTTCCTGTTCAGGACGTTTGTGCTGCCGGACGGCCTTACAATGCGAGGTTATGCGTTTTCGTGATATCAGACTGTGGCTAGCGGAAAATACCTAGCTAATTGAAAGTATCGGTCTGATAAAATCGGAAGCACCCCGATCGACCAAACAGGAAGGCAGCACAGCATGGATTCGTCATCTGATAAAAAAGAAGAATTGCGTCAACAATTGCGCTTGGCCGCACTCGAGTACCACGAGTGCCCGCGCCCCGGCAAAATCAGCGTGACGCCCACCAAACAACTGACCAACCAGCGCGACCTGGCGCTGGCCTACTCGCCAGGCGTGGCCGCTCCCTGCGAAGAAATCGTGATCGATCCGGCCAATGCCTATAAATACACGGCGCGCGGCAACCTGGTGGCCGTCATCACCAACGGCACGGCCGTGCTGGGCCTGGGTAACATCGGCCCGCTGGCCGCCAAGCCGGTGATGGAAGGCAAGGGCGTGCTGTTCAAGAAGTTCGCCGGCATCGACGTCTTCGACATCGAAATCAACGAGATGGATCCGGACAAGCTGGTCGACATCATCGCCTCGCTGGAACCGACCTTCGGCGGCGTGAACCTGGAAGACATCAAGGCGCCCGAGTGCTTCTACATCGAGCGCCAGCTGCGCGACCGCATGAAGATTCCCGTCTTCCATGACGACCAGCACGGCACCGCCATCATCGTCGGCGCGGCCATCCTGAACGGCCTGAAAGCCGTCGGCAAGAAAATCGAGGACTGCAAGCTGGTCGTGTCGGGCGCGGGCGCGGCGGCGCTGGCCTGCCTGGACCTGATCGTCGACCTGGGGTTTCCGCTGAAAAACATCTACGTCACCGACCTGGCCGGCGTCGTCTACAAGGGCCGCACGGAACTGATGGACCCGGACAAGGAACGCTTCGCGCAAGACACGCCGCTGCGCACCCTGGGCGAGATCATCCCGGACGCCGACATTTTCCTCGGCGTTTCCGCCGGCGGCGTGCTGAAACAGGACATGGTGCGCAAGATGGCGCCGAATCCTTTGATCCTGGCGCTGGCCAACCCGAATCCGGAAATCCTGCCGGAAGAAGTCAAGGCCGTGCGCAGCGACGCCATCATCGCCACCGGCCGTTCGGATTACCCGAACCAGGTCAACAACGTGCTGTGCTTCCCGTACATCTTCCGCGGCGCCCTCGATTGCGGCGCCACCACCATCACGCGCGAAATGGAAATCGCCGTGGTGCACGCGATCGCCGACCTGGCGCATGCCGAGCAGTCGGACATCGTGGCCACCACGTACGGCATCAGCAACCTGTCGTTCGGTCCTGAATACCTGATCCCGATGCCGTTCGATCCGCGCCTGCTGATCAAGATCGCGCCAGCGGTGGCCAAGGCGGCCGAGGATTCGGGCGTGGCCACGCGTCCGATCAAGGACTTGCAGGCGTACGCGGACAGCCTGCAGCAATTCGTCTACCGCAGCGGCACCTTCATGAAGCCGCTGTTCCTGATGGCCAAGTCCACGCCGGCCGACCTGAAGCGCATCGTCTACGCCGAAGGCGAAGAAGAGCGCGTGCTGCGCGCCGTGCAAGTGGTGGTCGATGAAAAACTGGCGCGTCCCATCCTCGTCGGCCGTCCGCCCGTGCTCGAAGCGCGCATCCAGAAGTTCGGCCTGCGCCTGAAGCAGGGCGTCGATTTCGACGTCATCAACCCCGACTTCGACGAGCGCTATCGCGATTACTGGAATACGTACTACGACATGACGAGCCGCAAGGGCGTCACCGAGGAATACGCGAAACTGGAAATGCGCCGCCGCCACACCCTGATCGGTTCGATGATGATCCACAAGGGCGACGCCGACGGCATGATCTGCGGCACCTTCGGCACTACGCAGCTGCACCTGAAATACATCGACCAGGTGCTGGGCAAGCGCGCCGGCAGCAATGTCTACGCCGCCATGAACGTCTTGATCATGCCGGAACGCCAGCTGGTGATGGTCGACACGCACGTCAACGAAAACCCGGACGCCGAGCAATTGGCCGAGATCACCATCATGGCCGCCGAAGAGATGACCCGTTTCGGCCTGTCGCCGCGCGCGGCCCTGCTGTCGCACTCGAACTTCGGTTCCAGCGACAGCGCCTCGGCGCAAAAGATGCGCGCCGCGCTGGCCATCATCAAGGAACGCGCGCCGGAGCTGGAAATCGACGGCGAAATGCACGGCGATACGGCCCTGGACAGCAAGCTGCGTCAAAAAATCATGCCGCATTCGGCACTGAAGAACGACGCCAACCTGCTGGTCATGCCGAACATCGAATCGGCCAACATCGCCTATAACCTGGTGAAGACGGCCGCCGGCAACGGCATCGCCGTGGGCCCGATCCTGCTCGGCTGCGCCAAGCCCGTGCACATCCTGACGCCATCGGCCACCGTGCGCCGCATCGTCAACATGACGGCACTGTGCGTGGTCGATGCGGTAGCGCAGCGTAAAGTCTAAGGCTGGGCTGTCGCCTGAAAGCCGCGCCATCCGCAAGGGTGGCGCGGCTTTTTTACGTCAGTGCGCCAGCGGCACGGGCAAGTCCGGCATGGGCGCCATCGGCGGCGCGGTTGTCGTGCCGGGCTTGATGCGGGTCAAAAAAAGCACAGGCCCAGACCATGCACAAGCGGGTTGGCAGGAAATGCAGGTCTATTTGATGTGCATCAAAATGCATTGTCGCTTGCCAGCCATAATGGAAGCGAACTCCTGGCCCTTCCAGTGGTCTGCATCGGCGTCGACACCATCGTGTTCGACACATCCTTGTGTGACGCAACAACACCGGACGTGGCGGGAGTTCACTCCTCACGCCTGCGCGTGCTTGTCCTCTTTCTCCGCCCAGCGCAGGCGGATGGCGTCGATGGCGGGCAACTGCCCGATGAACAGGTCGACCAGGTGCGCATCGAAATGGCTGTCCTGCTGTTGCTGCAGGTAGGCGACGGCGTCCGTGACGGGCCAGGCGCGCTTGTACGGGCGGGCCGAGGTCAGTGCGTCGAAGACGTCGGCCACGGCGACGATGCGGCCCGCCAGCGGAATGTCCTCTCCCGCCAAACCGCGCGGATAGCCGCTGCCATCCCATTTTTCATGGTGACTGAGGGCAATCTCGTGCGCCAGCGCCAGCATGCCGCCGGGCGCGTGCTGGCCGATGATGTCGGCACCGATGCCTGCGTGCGTCTGCATGATGGCCCATTCGTCCGCGTCGAGCTTGCCCGGCTTTTGCAGGATGCGGTCCGGGATGCCGATCTTGCCGACGTCGTGCATGGGCGCCGCGTGCAGCAGGTCGTCCGCCTGCGCCTCGTCCATGCCGGCGGCCACGCCCAGCAGGCGCGCGTAATGGCTCATGCGGATCACGTGCAGGCCCGTTTCATTGTCCTTGTATTCGGCGGCCAGGCCCAGACGCTGGACGATCTGCAGCCGCGTTTCCTTCAACTCGTCGATGCGCACCAGCGACAGGTGGGTGCGCACGCGGGCGCGCACGATGGCGGGGCTGAGCGGCTTGGTGATGTAGTCGACGGCGCCGGCCTCGAAACCGCTGAGTTCGTCGCGCATGTCGTTGAGGGCCGTGACAAAGATGACGGGGATGGCGCGGGTCAGGGCTTCGGCTTTCAGGCGGCGGCACGCGTCGTGGCCGCTCATGCCGGGCATCATCACGTCGAGCAGGATCAGGGCCGGGCGTTCCTGCCGCGCCAGTTCCAGCGCGCGCGCGCCATCCTTGGCGAACAGCAGCGCGTAATCGTCCTGCAAGATCTGGCGCAGCAATTGCAGGTTGGCCGCTTCGTCGTCGACGACCAGCAGCAGGGGCTTGTGCGGGCGTAGCACATTCATGGGGACTCCCGTTCGAACGATTGCAGCACGTCGTGCAACAGCGACTGTGCCAGGGAAAAGTCAAAGTCGTCGATGGCGTGCACGAGCGGCGCCAGCCGGGCCGCTTGCGCGCCCATGGCCTGCTGCAGGCGGGCTTGCGCCGCGTCATCGAGTTCGCCGCGCCGCAGGGCTTGCAGCAGCGTGCCGGCCGCTTGCCGCACGGCGGGGAGATCGCTGGCGTGCAGCGCCTCGGCCTTGGCGGCGGGCGGCGCCAGTCTGGCGATGGCGGCCAGGGCCGCCGGCCATTGCGTCAGCAGGGCGCCCACGGTTTCGTCCCGCTGCTGCGCCGGGGCGGGGCCGGACGTGGCGCACAGCTGTTCCAGCGTCGCCAGGCTCGCCGCCAGCTGCTCCAGCCCCAGATTGGCCGCCACGCCCCGCAGTTTGTGGCTGAGGGCCAGGATCGGGGCTGGCGAGCCGGCCTCGATGGCGGCCAGCAGCGCCGGCGGCAGGCGCGGATGCTCGCTGGCGAAACGGAGCAGGGCGCCGCGGTAGGCGCTCTCGTTGCCGGCCCAGCGCTGCAGGGCGCCCGCATGGTGCAGCACGCGCCGGCCCGCCGGCGCGGCCGGGCCGGCGCCAGCGTCGGCCGGGTCCGCGTCCAGGCCCAGCACGCGCGCGATTTCATGCGACAGGGCTTGCCATTCGACGGGCTTGGTGGCGAAGCCGTCCATGCCGGCCGCCAGCGCCGCCTTGCGGTGCGCGGCCAGCACGCTGGCCGTCATGGCGATCACGGGCACGCGCGCGCGGCCGTCGCGCAGGGCGGCGGCGCGGATCGCCTGCGTGGCGGCCAGGCCATCCATGCGCGGCATTTGCAAGTCCAGCAGCAGTACGTCGAAATCGTGCTGCTGCGTCATCTGCAGGGCCAGTTCGCCATCGCTGGCCGTTTCCACCGTATGGCCGCGCTTGCGCAACAGCAAGCACAGCAGTTCCAGGTTTTGCGGCACGTCGTCGGCGGCCAGCACGCGCAGCGGCGGCAGGTGCACGCTGCGCCGTTCGCTGGCGGGCAGCGCCTGCTGGCGCGCCGGCGCCAGCGGCAGCATCACGTGGAATACACTGCCGTGCGGCAAGGCGGCATCGGCCCAGATGCTGCCCTGCATCAGGGTCACCAGCTGCTTGCTGATGGTGGTGCCCAGGCCCGTGCCGCCATAGCGCCGCGTGGTCGAGGCGTCCGCCTGCACGAACGGTTCAAAGATGGCGTCGCGGCGCTCGGCGGCGATGCCGATGCCGCTGTCCTGCACCAGCAGGTGCAGCTGGCCATTGTCGCGGCGGGCGGCCAGGCTGACGGCGCCGCTGGCCGTGAACTTGATGGCGTTGTCGAGCAGGTTGCCCAGTACTTGCCGCATGCGCAATTCATCGCCATGCAGCAGGGCCGGCAGTTGCGGGTCGTACTGCACCTCCATGCGCAAGCCCTTGGCGCGCGCATGGATGCCGTACGTGGAAGCGAGTTCGTCGACCAGGGCCAGCAGGCTGTAGTCGCGCAGTTCCAGCGCCACCGCGCCTTTGTCCAGCTTGGCCGTGTCGAGCACTTCATTTAGCAGGCGCAACAGCGAGCGCCCGGACTGGCGTACCGTGTCCAGGTGGCGCCGCTGTTCCGGCGTCAGCGGCGAGTCCAGCAGCACGTCCGTGAAGCCGAGGATGGAATTCATCGGCGTGCGGATCTCATGGCTCATGTTGGCGACAAAGCTGGCCCGCGTGGCGGCGGCCAGCTCCGCTTTTTCCTTGGCCATGCGCAAGTCTTCCTCCATTTGCCGGCGCTCGCTGATGTCGAGGATGACGCCGTCGACCCAGCGCGCGGCCGCTACCGGATCGTGCACGACGGTGCCGCGTTCCCACAGCCAGCGCAGGCGGCCGTCTGCGTGCTGCAGCCGATATTCGAGCAGGTAGGGTTCGCCGCTGGCGACGCTGCGGTTGAAGACGTCGACCACGTAGGCGCGGTCTTCGACGGCGATCAGGCCCGTGATGGTGCGGCGCGGCGTGGCGCCGAGGAAGTCGGCCGGCGCATAGCCGGTGATGGCTTCCACGCCGTCGCTGATGAACAGCATGGGCTGGTTTTCTGCCGTGGTGCAGCGGAACGCGATGCCGGGCAGGTTGCCGACCAGCGAGCGCAACTGCTGTTCGCTTTCGCGCAGGGCGGCCAGCATGGCGCGCCGTTCGCTGATGTCCGTAATGAACAGCACATACAGGTCCTGGTCGGCCAGGCGCGCGCTGGCCATCGAGCGCTGCACGGCCACCGGGGCACCATCCTTGCGCAGGTACATGATTTCCTCGCTGGCGTGGACGGCCTCGCCTTCGCCCGTGCGCAGGTAGTGCAGCAAGCCGTGCCGCTCGGACTCGCGCACATCGCTGACCAGCACGCTGACGTGGCGGCCGAGAATATCGGCCTGGCGCCAGCCGAGGATGCGCTCGGCGGCGCCGTTGAAGTCGACGATGTTGCCCGCCCTGTCGATGGTGATGACGCCGTCGACGGTGCTCGTCAGCAGGGAACGCGTCCAGTTTTCGCTCTGGTTCAGGTGGCGGAACAGTTCGCGGTAGCGCAGCACGCCGACGGCCGAGGCGACGAAGATGGTTAGGGCGACGGTGAGCAGGGTCACGCAGACCACGAGCATGGGGCGGTTCGCATCGGCATCGTTGCCAGGAGGAATAGTGCCGACGAAGCGGGCCGCATACATGCCCATGTAATGCATGCCAGAAATTGCGCTGCCCATGACGCAGGCGCTGATCAGGTTGCGCTGCGACGGCCCCAGGGCCGCGCTCCAGCCGCGCAGGCCGAAGCGTATCCACAGGGCCAGCGTGGCCAGCACGACGGCAACGAGCAAGGACAGCGCGAACAGCAGCGGCTCGTAGCGCAGCGACAGGCCGACGCGCATGGCGTGCATGCCCGTGTAGTGCATGGCGCCGATGCCCAGGCCCACCAGCAGCCCGCTGCGCAGCAGCAGCGGCGCCGAGACGGCGCGCCGGCTGATGGTGGACAGGGCCACGAACGAGGCCGCCACGCTGGGCACGATCGACAGCAGGGTCAAACCCGGGGCATAGTCGACGCTGGTGCACAGGTCGAAGGCCAGCATGCCGACGAAATGCATGGCCCACACGCCGCAGCCGAGGGCCAGGCTGCCGGCCAGCAGGCACAGCAGATGCAGCTGGCGGCTGATGCTAGCCTGCGCGCGGCTGTAGACCGTCATTTGGAAGGCCATCCACGACGTGAAAATGGCGATCACGACGGACAGCAGCACGAGGCCCGGCTCATACAGGCCGAAGTGCAGCAGGGCCGGATCGGCGGGAAGGCGGAACAGCTGTTGGACGCTGGCAGGTATCATCGTAGGCAGACTGGTAGAGCGTCGTGGCGCTGGAATCAAGGTACGGCAAGGTTCGGGGCCGGTCGCCGCGACAGGTGGTCGGGTGGCCGATGCGGATTACCTTACCAGATTTCCGGAAACAAATATCTTAATTGTAATTATTTTGTCTGTCGTGCAATGCATCCGACGGCAGGAAAGTGGCGTACCCGCCTTGCCGTGCCCATGGAATTGCCGTGTCGGGAGGAAAGTTGCAACTGGGAATTGTGTGGTTTTTCTGCAAAGTGCGACAGGCGTGCCGCCGTCATGCTACATTCGCGCCCTGTTTTTTCTGAAAGGATGACGATGCCCTCAAGCAGCAACTTCTTGCAGCATAATCAGCAAGCCTGGGATGCCCAGGCTGCACAGAACAGCCCGTGGTCGCAGCCCGTCGACAGCGCCACCATCGCCGCGGCGCGCGCCGGGCAGTGGCAAGTCCACCTGACGCCCGGCCCCCTGCCTGCCGGCTGGCTGGGCGACGTGCGGGGCCAGCGCATCCTGTGCCTGGCCGGCGCCGGCGGGCAGCAGGCGCCCGTGCTGGCCGCCGCCGGGGCGCACGTGACCGTCTTCGACCTGTCTGACCAGCAACTGGCGAAAGACCGCATGGTGGCCGAGCGCGACGGCTTGCAGCTGGCCACCGTGCAGGGCGACATGCGGGACCTGGCCTGCTTTGCCGATGCCGGTTTCGATGTCATCGTCCATCCCGTGTCGAACCAGTATGTGCCCGACATCGCCCCCGTGTGGCGCGAATGCGCGCGCGTGCTGGCCGATGGCGGCGTGCTCTTGAGCAGCTTTTTCAATCCGGCCGTGTTCATCGGCGACCGCGACCCGCAATGGGCGCGGCAGGGCTTGATACGCCCGCGTTTCGTGCTGCCGTATTCGGACGTGGAGGATATGGCGCCGGACGCGCTGGCGGCGCGCATGGAGAGGGGCGAGGCGCTGCTCTTCGGCCATGGCCTGGACAGCCAGATCGGCGGCCAGCTGGCGGCGGGCTTCGTGCTGGCGGGCTACCACGAGGAAATGCATCCCCACCCGCGCTTTGAAATTGAAAAGTACCTGCCCAGCTTTATCGCCACGCGCGCCGTCAGGCTGGCGCGCGCGGCATAGGCGTTAATTGTAGGGCTGCAGATCGAGCCAGACGGCGTATGACAAACGCTTGCCATTCCACAGTCCGCCGCCGCGGATGACGGCGTCGCACGAGGTCAGCTGGCCCACCAGGTCCTGGCGGCCCAGGTTGCGGCGCAGGCGCAGCGCGTCGTTGTGCGACAGGTAGCCGACCAGCTGGCCATCGATGAAGACGGCGATGGCCTTGTCCTGGAACGGGTTGGCGTCGTCGCAGACGAGCAGGGCCAGGCATTTTTCTTCCGCGTTGCCGGGGCCGTGCTCGCCGGCCAGCTTGGCGATGGCGGGCTGGTACATCGATTCGTTTTCCACTTCCGAGGCAAAGCGGCCGCCATCGCTCCAGTGGTGCGCCGGTGCGCCCGCAGGTATCGCCGGCACGTACTGGCGCACCGAGACGAGTGGCTTGTGCAGCGGTTTGACGGGCGTGCGGCCGCTGAAGACGTAGTACAGCAGGGCGATGACGATCACGATGGCAAGCAGGTAAAGCATGGTATCTCTCTGATTTCTGATGGGGAAGCCGGGGGCGCGGGCGTACTGCGCGCCGCTGCCGCTACTATAGCAAGTTCGCCGCCTGCTTCCGGGTAAATCTGGCCATCAGGTGGCGGCGCCGGCGCAGTGCGCGCGGGTCGTTCAGCACGATGGGCGAGGCGCCCGTCAAGCCCGAATAATACTGGCCGTGCCGGCGCAGGACGGCGGCATAGTCGCGCGGCGCGTGGCCCTGCGCCAGCATGCGCGCGTCGCAATCGACTTCGATGGCAAAGCGCAGCCGGTGCAACTGCCACCACAGGGGCAGGTTCCACGGCATGAGGATAATCAGGGCGTAGGCCAGGGCCAGCCATTGCGGGTCGCGCGCGGCCAGCCGGCATTGCTCATGCGCCAGCAGCAGCGCCTGTTGCTGCTGCGGAATCAGCGACAGCCAGACGGGCATCACGATGCGCGGCCGCAGCAGGCCCGCCACGCAGGGACCGATGCCGCCGCTGAGGAAGACGGGCGCGCCCAGCAAGCTGGTTTTTTGCCAGCGCCGCTGGTGCGACAGCAGCCAGGCGCTGCGCAGCGCCAACATCAGCAGCATGCCGCCCGATAACATGAACCAGGCCAGTTTCAGCTGCGACTGTGCCGGCGGCAGGGCCGCCAGCACGCCGGGCAGCCATGGCAGCGGCAGCAGCACGGACGCGGCCATCGCCGCCAGCCATGGCCAGCGCGTCCGGCGCCCGCGCCGCCGCAGCATGCGCTCGGCCCGCCAGGTGCCCGCCGACAGCAGCAGCGCCAGCGCGAGTGTGAATAGCAGCCAGGCTGGCACCGGTCGCCTAGCGCTTCAGCGCCATGCCGACGGAGGCGGGCGCCGTGTGCTTGAAGCCAAACTGCGCGTACAGGTCTTGCGCCTGGCCATCGGCGATCAGGCTGACATACGCGCTTTCCGGCACGTCGCTGTCGATGAACTGGCGGATTTCGCGCATGATCACCTTGCCCAGGCCTTTGCCCTGGTGGGCCGGCAGCACGGCAATGTCGACCACCTGATAGAAGCAGCCGCCATCGCCGATGACGCGCCCCATGCCGACCACCTCGTCGCCATGCAGCACTTGCACGGCAAACAGGGAATTGGGCAAGCCCCTGGCGGCCGCGGCCGCGGTCTTCGCGCTCAGGCCGGAAGCTACGCGCAGGTGCTGGTAAGTGGCGGCCGATGGAATGGCAAGGTGGGTGGTGTAGGGCGATGCTGCGCTCAAGGCGGTCTCCTGTGAATTTGTGGTAACGGCAATTATAGGCGGCGATCACCGCCAGGGGCGGCACGCTTTATTTGTCGCGGGTATTCTGTCCGCGCCGCTTTTGCGCTATGGTGGCGCCATCCACCCATTTGTTGAAAGCACGCCATGTCCGCAGGATTTACCGCCACCGAGTTGTCCGTCGTCAATGAAGACGACGCCCTGATCACCACCCTGGCCGCGCCGGCCGGCAAGGGCGAGCCCGTCTACCTGATGCTGCAGCGCGCCGATGACTACGACGAGCAGGACGTGGCGCTGGGCATGGACGAGCCGTATATCGAGTACTGCGGCCAGGAGTTCGCGTGGTATGGCCACATGCACGCCGTGATCCTGCATCCGAACCGCCTGTCCGTGCAGATGGATGCGGAAGCGGCCATGCAGATGGACGACGACGGCCAGATCGACGTGCGTTTCAACTTGACGCCCGAGCGCTACGCCCAGCTGCAGCAGGCGCTGCGCACCACATTCGAGGGCTGCGACTACTATCGCGAGGAACGTTGATCTGCGTGGACGGCGCCGGTCGCGGTGTCGTCTATGCTCGATAGCGGGTATGGAGTGGGGGAGAAGACGATGACTGTGCTGATACTCGGTTTGCTGTTGTTCCTGGGCTTGCACTCGGTGCGCATCGTCGCCGACGGCTGGCGCGGCGCCCAGCTGGCCCGCCTGGGCGAGCGGCGCTGGAAGGGCGTCTATTCGCTGCTGGCCCTGCTGGGCCTGGGCTTGATCGTCTGGGGCTACGCCCTGGCGCGCCAGCAGCCGCTGGCGCTATGGACGCCACCGATGGGCTTGCGCCACGTCAGCGGCCTGCTGATGCTGTTTTCGCTGATACTGCTGGCGGCGGCGAACGTGCCGCGCAACCGCATCAAGACGCTCGTGCACCACCCCATGCTGCTGGGCACGCAACTGTGGGCCGCCGCCCATCTGCTGGCCAATGGCACCTTGGCCGATGTGCTGCTGTTCGGCGCTTTCCTCATCTGGTCGTCGGTCGACCTGTATTCCGCCGTGCAGCGCGACCGCGCGGCCGGCGCCGCATACCAGGGCGGCACGCTGAAAGGCACCCTGGCCGCCATCGGCGCCGGTGTCGCGCTGTGGCTGCTGCTGGCATTCTGGCTGCACGGCGTGCTGTTTGGCGTGCGGCCGTTTGGCTATTGAGGAGGAGGAAAAAAATGGATCCAGCGATGGAGATCGCCTTGCGTGGCCAGCTGGTCGAGCTGCTGCCGCTGCAGCCCGAGCACGGTCCGCAGCTGCTGCAGGCGGCCGCCGATGGCGAGTTGTGGAACATGACCGTCACCGTCGTGCCTGGCCCCGACAGCATGGCGCGCTACATCGCCACGGCCATCGAAGGCCGGCGTGCCGGCACGGTCATGCCCTTCGTCATCGTGCAGCGCGCCACGGGCGCCATCGTCGGCAGCACGCGCTTCTGGAAGATCGACCGCGTCAACCGCAAGATGGAAATCGGCCACACCTGGCTGGCCGCCTCGGCGCAGCGCTCGGGCGTGAACACGGAAGCGAAATTGCTGCTGCTGACGCACGCCTTCGACGCCATGCACGCCGTGCGCGTGCAATTGACGACCGACGAACTGAACGAGAAATCGCGCGCCGCCATCCTGCGCCTGGGCGCCGTGCAGGAAGGCATCGTGCGCCACGAACGCATCATGCCCGACGGCCGCAAACGCAATTCCGTGCGTTTCAGCATCATCGATACGGAGTGGGCGGGCGTGAAGGCGGGCCTGGAGCACCGGCTGGGGCGCTGACAAGTTCAGGGTATTGCCGGATATGGCAGGCACGAGAATGGCTTGTACCTTGCATAAGGTAGCTATGCCGGCGCTTCTTGCGTGTCTCCGCCAGCATGGCGTTGTGCCGAGTCCCGGCCGGCGTCATGGTCGGGGGCCTGCTTTGCTGTCGCCATGCGGCATTGCTACATGGCAGGTATTGTCGCGGGTGGATGGCCGGTGCTCCCGTTTCCTCGATCGGCGCATGCGCGATGCCGGCTGGGTTCGATTCCCAGGGGAAGCCTGGCCTGTCGGCCTGGCTCTCCTGTTGCCGCTGGGCGTAGTTTGCAATAGATAGACTTGGCGTTTATCGCGGGTGTCCATGCCGGTCATTCTCGCAGCCGTAACATCCAGCACCCGCATAAGCGGGTTTTTTTATGCAAGCTTATATTTCGAGCTTTGCTTCACGTATTATTTATGGCTGATTGCATTATTTCAGGAGAGGGCATGAATGCGCAGATAGGCGATGTGGTGATTGTTTATGGTATGGGACAAGATGTCTATACGGTGACGGGTCTTTGGCCGGATGATAAAGTGGTTGCCTGCATCGACGATGCAGGCAAAGAACACAACTTTGTGGCTTCCGATCTTCGGATCGTCCGGTGCAAGGATCAGACCGCGTTTGACGCGATCATCAGCCATGTCCATGATTTTTATGATTCGTTGCACAGTGTCCAGGCTGCCGAAGAAGCGGCCAAACAAAAATTTGATGAGTATCAAGAGTTCGTGCATAGCGAAATCCGGCGAATCGGACCGCTTCTGAATGATGCCTCGGTCACCTTGCTCCTTGCCGAGCTGGCTCTGGACTCAGCCAAGGCAGCTGCAGCGACATCACACTCCAAACTCATAAATGGCTACGCAAGAGAACAGCGCGCCTTCACCGCAATGAAAGGGGATTACGAGTTGTTGAGCGATGTTCTGGCCGCCCTCTATAAAAGGGTGGGGCGGTGATAAGGCATCTGACCGTGTCCGTTTGCTCGCAGCATGGAGCCGGTCAGATTATCTGCGTGCCAGCCGGCCGAACGTTTTCTGAACGAGGCGATTAATCCCCCGTCCATGCATCGTCAGTGCGTAATGGGCCGCGGTTTTTATCGGGTTTAATGGGGAGTGGCTGGACAAGAAAAAAGCCACTAAATCCTTGATTGCATGGGATTTAATGGCTCTATCGGTATCTCTTTGATGTGTTCTGTGGTGCCGGGAGCCGGAATCGAACCGGCACGCTGTTTCCAGCGCGGGATTTTGAGTCCCGTGCGTCTACCTATTCCGCCATCCCGGCAACGCGAGACGCATTATCACTGATTTGTCACAATCCGGCAAGTTTTTTGCTTGGCGTGTGTTTTGCATAAGCATTCCGCAATGCTTGTTTGCGGGTATGATCGGCGGTATTCCAAGCCCGATGCCGGCGCCGCAGGCCGGCCTGACGCATGAGACACAAGAAGATACGCGAAATTATCCTCGGCAAGCCGCTCGACCCGATGAAGGTCGAGACGCGCCATTCGATGGCGCTGGTGGCGTTCCTGGCGTGGGTGGGACTGGGCGCCGACGGCCTGTCCTCGTCGGCGTATGGCCCCGAGGAAACCTTCCGCGCGCTGGGCGAGCATGCGCACCTGGGCCTGTACCTGGCGCTGGCCACGGCCGTCACCGTCTTCATCATCGCGCTGGCCTACAACCAGGTGATCGAGCTGTTTCCCACGGGCGGGGGCGGCTACCGCGTGGCCACCAAGCTGGTGGGCCCGTACATGGGCCTCATTTCCGGCTGCGCGCTGATCCTCGACTACGTGCTGACGATCGCCATCTCGATCGCCTCGGGCGTCGATGCGCTGGCCTCGTTCCTGCCGCTGGGCTTCCAGCCCTACAAATTGTGGGCCGAGATGTTTTTCATCGGGCTCTTGATCATCATGAACTTGCGCGGGCTCAAGGAGGCGATCCAGATCCTGCTGCCCATCTTCATCGGCTTCGTCATCACGCACCTGGTGCTGATCGTCTACGGCGTCATCGCGCACGCTTCGCACCTGCCCGAATTGCTGCCCGTGACCATGGCCGAGACGAAGGCGCTGGCCGGCAGCATCGGCTGGGCCGGCGTGGCCGGCATGCTGCTGCTCGCCTATTCGCAGGGCGGCGGCACCTACACGGGCCTGGAAGCCGTCTCGAACAACGTCAACCTGCTGGCCGAACCGCGCGTGCGCACCGGCAAGATCACCATGCTCTACATGGCGCTGTCGCTGGCCTTCACGGCGGGCGGCATCATCCTGCTGTACCTGCTGTGGAACGCCACGCCCACGCCGGGCGAGACCCTGAACGCGTCGACCTTCAAGACCATCATCGCCAGCATGGGCCTGGGCGGCGAGATGCTCAACCAGGCGCTGCTGGTGATCGTGCTGGCCTTCGAGGCGGGCCTGCTGTTCGTCGCCGCCAACACGGGTTTCCTGGGCGGACCGTCCGTGCTGTCGAACATGGCGGCCGATTCCTGGGTGCCGCACAAGTTCCGCTACCTGTCGACGCGCCTCGTCACGCAGAACGGCATCGTCGTGATGGGCGTGGCGGCGCTGGCCATCCTGTTCTGGACGGGCGGCAGCGTGACCCTGCTGGTGGTGCTGTATTCGATCTCCGTCTTCCTGACCTTCGCCATTTCCCTGTTCGGCCTGTGCCTGTACTGGCTGCGCAACCGCGTGCCGGGCACGCACTGGCTGCGCCGCCTGCTGCTGTCGCTGGTCGGCTTCATCATCTGCGCCGGCATCCTGGTGATCTTGCTGTACGAGCGCTTCATGCAGGGCGGCTGGGCCACGGTGCTGATCATCGCCGCCATCGCGGCCCTGTGCATCGCCATCCGCCGCCATTACCGGCGCACCAAGCAGGCGATTTTGCAAGTGGACGAAGTCTTCGCGCACCAGCCGTTCGGCGCGAACACGGACCCCATCGTGCCGCTCGAGCCGGAGCCGGAAGCGCAGACGGCCGTGTTCATCGTCGGCACCTCGCGCGGCGGCGGCCTGCACGCGCTGCTGTGGGTGCAGCGCATGTTCCCTGGCCATTTCAAGAATTTCTTGTTCGTCAACGCGCGCACCGTCGATTCGCACGCGTATGGCGGCGAGGGGGCGATGGCGCAGATGCGCCAAGAAGCGGCCGACACGCTGGAATTCTTCGTCGACTTTTGCCACAGCCACGGCATGGCGTCCTCGTCCTACCTGGGCTTCGGCACGGACGCCGTCGATGAAATCACGAAACTGTGCGAAGCCATCAACGAGGAATTTCCCAATTCCATCTTTTTCACCAGCAAGCTGATTTTCACCACCGATAACTGGACCACGCGGGTGCTGCACAACCAGGCCTCGCTGGCCGTGCAGCGCAGGCTGCACCTGGAAGGCTTGCAGATGGTGATACTGCCGATGAAAGTATAAACGCCGCCCCAGGCGCACGTGCGAGGCACAGGCGCGGGACGGCGTTGTCGGTGCGGCAGGACTAGATTCAGTTATGTACCGAGTTCAGCTGGCGCGCGATGATGTCGTGGTTGAGCCAGATGACGGGCGCTTGCGGTTCCGACATGGCGTGGAACATCAGCGGGCCCGTGCCTTCCAGCACCAGCGAGCTCAGGTGGTCGGTGATCAGTTCCTTGCGGTCCTTGTGCAGCTTGGTGATGTCGTCCGAGGTGCCGATCATGACTTCGGCCAGCTCCGGCGTGTTGTCCATCGGCCAGGCGGCGAAGTTGCGGAACTGCACGCTGGTGGCGTCGCCATTGTAGGCGGCGATACGGTCGAGCAAGTCTTGCAGCGAGACGCCGTCTTCCAGCAAGCCCTGGCAGATTTTCCACTGTTCTTCGGCCCAGGCCGCGCCGCCTTCTTTTTTCAGCGCGTCGAGCAGGGGGAACAGCGACAGCTCCACGCCAACGAAGATGTCGGACGAGTTGGTGCGGATTTCCGGGCAGTTGAAGACGGTGGCCTTGATGCCTTTTTCCCACGCGGCCTTGGCCACGTTTTCCAGGCGCATCTTGGCCAGGCCTTGCGTGTAGTTGCTATACGTTTGCCACTGGTACTTGCCGTCGATCAAGATCTCGGTGCCGTGGTAGCCGTAGGCGCTGTAGCGCACCTGGCCGCCCGTTTGCTCGATGCGGGCGCGGATGGCGGCGCTGCCGTCGATCAGGTGCTGCAGGGTGTTGGCCGTGACTTCGTCGAAGTTCATCAGGATCAGCTTGCCCAGGTCGCTGTCGAGCAGGGCGCGCGAGGACATGAAGCGCTCGCCGCGGCCCTTGTAGATGCGGTTGGCGATGGCGAGGAAGACTTTGACTTTCGGAATGCCACCGGCCATGGTGTGGGCGAAATACACATTGCTGCCGTCAGGAATCAGGCTGTCCAGCTCGGCCATGGCTTTCGCCACGGATGCGCTGAAGCGGGCGATGCCGGCTTCGCGGCAGCGTTCGATCTGTGCCCAGTCCAGCTTGTCCTCTTGCCAGCTTTTCAGCGTCATGTCGGCCAGCAGGGCCGTCGGCGTCGGTTCGCCGGCTGGCGCGTCGAGGTCGAAACCGGCCATCAGCGGCACGTTGATGATGCGGCCGCCCAGGTTGGCTTCGGCTTCCGCCAGCTCTTCCGCGTTCAGCGGACGCAGCGCCATGTTTTCATCGCGGCGGCCGACCGTCATGCCGACGATATTCATGCCCGCCTTGCGCGCTTCGTCCAGCAAGCCATTTACATAGCCGCGGCCGAACAGCTCGCCGAACAGCACAAAGGTGTCGCCCTTGCGGAAGATATTTTTTTGCGGGATGTCTCTTAAGGACGTGATCTCGGTCATGGTGTCAATTCATTCAAAAATTAGCAGGGCAGGTGGCTGATGCTGCTGCCCGCTGGTTCAACATAGTTGTAAATTATGCGCCATTACAGTGGGGAAAATCATGTTGCGAACGATTCTCGTCTGGAACGGCATCTTCTTCTGCGGTGGAGCTCTTATTCTTTCGCCATGGCGTATTTTACGCTGCCGCCGCGCGCAACGCCCGCGGACAGGGCCAGACTACGTCCGGCAGGCGCCGATATTACCTCAGCTTGGCAGTGCTGGTCAGCAAAATTGATCTAAAACAAATCCTGCTGCCCCGACACCAGGCGCGAAAAGTCGTCGCCGAGGAAGGGCAGGATCGCATCGGCCACCGGCTGCAGCTGGCGCGTCAGGTAGTGGTGGTAGTCGATGGGCGAGCGCTGCGTTTCCAGCGGTTCCGGCCCTGCCACCGTGATCACATAGCTGATCCAGCCGCCATTCTGGTATTGCAGCGGCCGGCCCTGCGCCAGGTTGTAGGCGTCGGCCGTGCGCGCCGCGCGCACGTGGGGCGGTACGTTGCGCTGGTAATCGTCGAGCGGACGGCGCAGCCGCTTGCGGTAGACCAATAAAGCGTCGAATTCGCCGCGCACGGTGCGCGCCACGTAGTCGCGCACGTAGTCCTGGTAGGCGGCGCGCTGGAAGATGCGCAGGTACAAGGCTTGCTGGAATTGCTGCGCCAGCGGCGTCCAGTCGCTGCGCACCGTTTCCAGTCCCTTGTAGACCATCTGCTCGCTGCCGTCCGGCTTGCCCACCAGGCCCGCGTAGCGTTTCTTGCTGCCCTCTTCCGAGCCGCGGATGGTGGGCATCAGGAAGCGCCGGTAATGCGTCTCGAACTCGAGTTCCAGCGCATTTTCCAGGCCGAATTCCTCGCGCAGATACTGGTCCCACCAGGCGTTCACATGCGTCACCAGGGCGCGGCCGATCTTGCCCGCCTCTTCATCCGTATGCGCGGTTTTCAGCCACACGAAGGTGGAATCCGTGTCGCCATAGATGACCTGGTAGCCTTGCTGCGTGATCAGCTCGCGCGTGCGGTGCATGATGTCGTGGCCGCGCAGGGTGATCGACGACGCCAGGCGCGGGTCGAAGAAGCGGCAGCCGCTCGATCCCAGCACGCCGTAAAACGCGTTCATGATGATTTTCAGCGCTTGCGACAGCGGCGCGTTGCGCTCGCGCTTGGCCACTTCGCGGCCCTGCCACACCTGTTCCACGATGGCGGGCAGGCAGTGCTTGACGCGCGAAAACTGCGCGCCCCGGTAGCCGGGCACGGTTTCCGCCTCATCGCCGCGCGTGCCCACGACCAGGCCCACGGGGTCGATCAAAAAGGTGCGGATGATGGACGGGTACAGGCTTTTGTAGTCGAGCACCAGCACGGAATCGTACAGGCCCGACTGCGAATTCATGACGAAGCCGCCCGGGCTGTTGTCGCCGGAGACGTCGCCCAGGTTGGGCGCCACATAGCCTTGGCGGTGCATCAGCGGCAGGTACAGGTGTTCGAAGGCGGCCACGGAGCCGCCGCTGCGGTCGGCCGCCAGCCCCGTCACGCTGGCCCGCTCCAGCAAGAAGGTCAGCAGTTCGGTTTTCGCAAAGATGCGCGTGACCAGCTCGCAATCCTTGAGGTTGTAGCGGGCCAGCGCCGGCTTGTCTTCGCGGAAACGCCGGTCGATCTCGGCCATGCGCTGGTAGGGATTGTCGATGGACTTGCCTTCGCCCAGGAGCGTCTGCGCCACGTTTTCCAGGCTGAACGAGGAAAAATTCCACGTCGCCGATTTTAACGCTTCGATGCCGTCGATGATCAGCCGGCCCGCGGCGGCGGCAAAGTAATGCTCCTGCTTGCCGCCATGCTCGCGCCATTCCATGACGGCGCCCTCGCGTCCCAGCTTCAGGGGTATGTTGTAGCGCTCGGCATGTTCCCTGAGCACGCGCAAGTCGAACTGCACCAGGTTCCAGCCGATGATGGCGTCCGGGTCGTGTCGTTCCATCCACGTGTTCAGGCGCTCAAGGATCTGTGCGCGGCTGTCGCAGTATTCGAGGTCGAAGTCGGGCACCTGAGCGTCGCCGTTTTTCGGCCCCAGCATGTAGACCTGGCGCTGGCCGCAGCCTTCCAGGGCCAGCGAATACAGTTCGCCATGGGCCGTCGTCTCGATGTCGAGCGACACCAGCTTCAGGGCGGGACGGTAGCCGGGCGCCGGTTTCAGCTGCACTTCCTGCAGCGGGTCGCCGCTGAACGACACGGGCGCCGTGATGAAGCGTTCCATCAGGTAGCGCTCGGAAGGCCGGATGTCGGCTTCGTAGACGTCGACGCCATGCGCGCGCAGCTGTTTTTCCAGCTTCAGCAAGTGGCGGTACTGCTTGCAGTACAGGCCCAGCACGGGACGGTGATGGAAGTCGGACAGGGACAGGGGCCGCAGCTCCACATGGCGTTCGCCGCGCAGCAGCAATTCCGCTTGCGCGCGCTGTTCCATGGGGATAAAGGCGACGGCCGTCTGCACGGGCAGGCGCACGTGGCGGGGCCCGGCATCCGTCGCCAGCCACAGATCGACCTCCGTGCCGGCGCGCGTGTCGCGCCAGTGGCGGGTGAGGATAAAGCCCTGTTCGGGTGGGGGTGCTGTGCTGTCCATGCCTGTCGTGTGTGTAGCGTGCCCCCGGTAGTGTGGCACCGGCCTGCACATTACAGCAAGCCGGCACAGGACGGGTGCGTATGCGGCTATAATTTTTGCTATCGATGTCTATCACCATAACAAGAGCGCGTCGCGCCACCAGCCTGGAGACGGTATGCAAGCAATGAGTTATGTACACGGCGCCCACGAGACGCCGTTGATCGGGGAAACCATCGGCGCCTACCTGGACGGCATCGCGGCCCGCTACGGCCAGCACGACGCCCTCATCGTGGCGCACCAGAACGTGCGCTGGACGTACGCCGAATTCCAGCAGCGCGTGCACCGGCTGGCCGCCGGCTTGCTGAAGCTGGGCTTGCAGCCGGGCGAGCGCATCGGCATCTGGTCGCAAAACTGCGCGGAATGGGTGCTGACCCAGTTCGCCACGGCAAAGGCCGGTTTGATCATGGTCAATATCAATCCCGCCTACCGGCGTTCGGAACTCGAATACGTGCTCGACAAGGTGCAGTGCAGCGCGCTGATCCTGTCGCCCAGCTTCAAGTCCAGCGACTACCTGGCCATCGTGCAGGACGTGGTGCCGGAAATCGCCCGTACGCGTGCCGGCGCCCTGCAGTCGCCGCGCCTGCCGCAATTGCGCCACGTCATCCGCCTGGGCGCGGCCGCCACGCCAGGCATGCACAACTTCGACGCCTTGATGGACGGCATCACCGAGGCCGACCTGGCGCACCTGGAAGACATCAGCGCCACCTTGCAGTTTGACGACGCCGTCAACATTCAGTTCACTTCCGGCACCACGGGCGCGCCCAAGGGCGCCACCTTGACGCACCACAACATCCTGAATAACGGCTTCTTCATCGGCGAAGCCATGCGCCTGACGCAACAGGACCGCTTGTGCATCCCCGTGCCCCTGTACCATTGCTTCGGCATGGTGCTGGGCAACCTGGCCTGCGTCACGCACGGCGCGGCCATGGTGTACCCGGGCGAAGGCTTCGACCCGAAGGCCGTGCTCGAAACGGTGCAGGCCGAGCGCTGCACGGGGCTGCATGGCGTGCCGACCATGTTCATCGCCATCCTCGACCATCCCGATTTCAAGCAATACGATCTGTCGAACTTGCGCACAGGCATCATGGCCGGCTCGCCATGCCCGATGGAAGTCATGACGAGGGTCATCGAGCTGATGCACATGGCGGAAATCACCATCGCGTATGGCATGACGGAAACGTCGCCCGTCAGCTTCCAGACGTCTATCGACGACCCGCGCGAGATGCGCGTCTCGTCCATCGGCCGCGTGCATCCGCACCTGGAAGTGAAGATCATCGACGCGGAAGGGCGCATCGTGCCGCGCGGCGAGAAAGGGGAGCTGCTGACGCGCGGCTATTCCGTCATGCAGGGCTACTGGGGCGACGCGGAAAAGACGGCCGAAGCCATCGACACGGCGCGCTGGATGCACACGGGCGACCTGGCCGTGATCGATGAGAACGGCTTTTGCAGCATCGTCGGCCGCTCGAAGGACATGGTGATACGCGGCGGCGAAAACATCTATCCGCGCGAAGTCGAGGAATTCCTGTACCGCCACCCGAGCGTGCTCGACGTGCAATGCGTGGGCGTGCCCGATGCCAAGTATGGCGAGGAGCTGTGCGCCTGCATCATCTTGCGTCCCGGCACGCAGGCCACGAGCGAGGATATCCGCGCCTTCTGCGATGGCCAGATCGCGTACTACAAGATTCCCCGCTACGTGCGCTTCGTCGAGGAATTCCCCATGACGGTGACGGGCAAGATCCAGAAATACTTGCTGCGAAAACAGGTGGCGACGGATCTGGGCCTCGGTACGGACTAAGCGCGGCGGCCGTAAGCGCGGTTACTTTCCTGTCGCACATAAAAAAACACCGGGACGCTCGCGCGGCCCGGTGTTTTTTTAGTGATGCAGCGTAAAGCTTAGGCCATCGCGGCTTGCGGTGCGCGCGCTGGCGTGCGGCGGCGCATGAAGGCGAGCAAGCCCAGGCCGGCCAGCAGCATGGCGTAGGTGCCTGGTTCCGGCACGGGCGACACGTTCACGGTGTTGAAGCCGGAACCGTTCATCGACACATGGCCATTGCCGGCGATGACCGAATTGGCGATCAGCGTGCCGTTCAGGCTGCCCGAACCCGAAAACGTGCTTTTCGGCGCCAGGATGCTGCCCGTCACGCCGGCATTGGTCAGGCTGGTGCTGGTGGCGTTGGCGAAGTTATACAGCGTGCGATCGGCATAGTTGCTGAAGTTGTCGAAGCCGCCGCTCATGATGATTTCGCTGGCCGTGCCGTTGATGATGATGCTGGCCGTGCTTTTCAGCGACGACAGGTCCAGCGTCAGGTTGTGCAGGTTCGTTGCATCGATATTGAAGATGTTCACGTCGGCGTTGATGTCGCCCACCAGCTTGAAGCCGCCGTATTGCGAGATCACGGTGCCGGTCGATTGCAGCTTGGCCACGTCGCCCGACAGGGTCGTCAGTTGTTGCTTGGCAGCAGCGAAGTCCAGCGTGGACGCGTTGCCCTTGCTGATGTTGCCGGTTGGGAACCATTGTGGCGCCGTCAACGTGGCGTTGGGATTGCTCACGCCATACACGGCCGAACCGTTGATGGTGCCCCAGCCCGTGTTCAGGTTGCCGCCGGCGACGATGGTCGTCGCGCTGCTGGTGGCGTTCTTGTTCGTGCCGACAGAGTAGTTGTTCAGGTAAATGTTGCCACCGGCGGCCAGGCTGCCGCCAACGCTGGTAAAGCCGCTCGTTGCGCTATTGCCGATATTGCCAAAGATGAAGGCCGAGTAGCCGTTCGCGACGCCGAGGTCAACGACGGTCGCCTGGGCCGATGCGCTGAACGCCATGGCGAACAGGGCGGCGCTGATGAGCGGGAGGGAGCGAGCTGCAAAGGACATCGATTTCATGTGGACTTTCAAAGTATAGATTGGACGGATAGGCGGGAAAGCAAGGACACCGCCATCACGCTGGCCATCATTATAATCTAAAAAACAATTTTAGTTCAATTTATGTAATTAACTATATTTTAAAGCAACACTTTTCCCGCTTCCGTCATTTGCTTGCCGGGCATAAAAAAACCGGGCCAGGCCCGGTTTTTTCGCTGCGACATGCTTACTTGACGCGCTGGTACAGGCGGAAGCGTTCCACGCTGTCGGTGGGGCGGCGTCCTTCCCACAGCTTGATCCAGTCGGCGCCGTGGTGTTCGGGCAGCTTTTCCTTGTTATCGGGCACTTTGATGCTGTCTTGCAACAGGAACAGGTCGCAGTGCTGCTTTTCCACGCCGGCAAACGGCAAATGGCCGTAGTAGGCGAACGTGGCGCGTTGCGCCGCGCCGACATTGCTGTTGATGCAGGTGCTGCCTGGTGGCACGTTGACGGAAATCTGGTGCGCCACGCTGGTGTAGCTCTTGCTGTAGTTCAGTTCGGGCAAGAACAGGGTCATGATGAGGACCCAGATCAGGATCAGGCCGCCGGACGACAGCACGACGGCGCGCCACAGCACGGCCGGTTGGCGCGAGATGCGCCAGTGCACGAGCGCCACCCAGCCCGCGCTGACGCAGGCGGCGACAAAGAAGGCCACCAGTTCCAGTTCGGGCTTGAATCCAGGCAGCAGTTTTAGTGCGTTGTAGGCCAGGCGCGGCGGCCAGCCCGTCAGGGTGGCGAACCAGAACAGCCACAGCACGAAGGCGCAGATGGTCAGCACCATCACGGAGAACCAGTCGATGGCGTTGATGGCGCCCCGCTTCATGGTCAGCAGGCCGAACGCGGCCATCACGGCCAGCGGCGGCAGCAGGGGCAGCAGTTGGCTCGGGTCCGGATCGGGATGGCACAGGCCGAGGATGGCCAGCATGGCGACAAAGGTCAGCGGCACGACGATGTGCAGCACGTGGTGCTGGCGGCGCCAGGCATACACGGCCCAGGCGGCGAATGGCCAGGCGGGCCAGAAGAACCAGATGCCGACGCGCAAGAAATACTGCACGCTTTTCAGGCTCGGGGCGCTGAACTGGCGGCAATTCCACTCCATCCACGCTTGCAGCGGCGACTGGCCATAGGGCTGCAGCAGTTCGCCCGGCAGCAGCCACACCAGCGTCAGCGCCACGGCAACGAGCACGGCCAGCGCCAGATGGCGCACGCTGCGCAGCAGCGGCAGGCGCAGGAACACGGTGCACAGCAGCATGGCGATGGTCAGCGCCGCCGGCGTGATCCAGCCGCGCGTCAGGGTCAGGCCGCCCAGCGCCAGGCCCAGCAGGGCCGCATTGCGCACGGACGGACCTTCCACGTAGCGCACGGCGCGGTACAGCAGGTAAGCCATCAGGGAAACATACAGCGCCTCGGCCGTGATGTCGTGGCTGTGCTGCAGCAAGCCCAGGCAGCCCAGGTAGATGAGGACGGCCGCATCGGCCAGGGTGCGGCCGAAATCGTCCGGCTCGGGCTGGCCGCCGAAGGCCAGGCGCAGCGGCTGGGCGTCGCCGCGGCGGCCCAGGTTGAAGGCGGTGTACCAGACGGACAGGGTGCTGACGACGAAGATGCCGATGGTGGACATGCGCGCGCCGAACACGTCGCCGTCGATCCAGCCAAACAGCTTGATGAAGATGGCGCCGAGCCAGAAGGCCAGCGGCCCTTCATCGGGCAGCGACAGGCCGGCGACGTTGGGCCACAGCCAGTCGTTCAGGCCGCCATGCGCCATGGTCCACATGATGCCGAAACTGGCGGCGTCATCGTTCTTCCACGGTTCGCGGCCGATCAGGCCGGGCAGGATGTAGAGCAGGCCAAGCGCAAACAAGGCCCATCGTGGCAGCGCGAGTGTGGCAGCGGCGGGAAGGCGGACTGGCTTCATCGATGGTGGTATCAGTAAAAATGGTAAGACG
This sequence comes from Janthinobacterium sp. SUN118, assembly GCF_030397695.1. Taxonomy (NCBI): domain Bacteria; kingdom Pseudomonadati; phylum Pseudomonadota; class Betaproteobacteria; order Burkholderiales; family Oxalobacteraceae; genus Janthinobacterium; species Janthinobacterium sp. SUN118. Next base: position 334,321 of record NZ_JAPUBV010000001.1, read on the forward strand.
CGAGAAATGGCGTCGGGTCAGCGGCAGTGGCAGTATAAAGTAAAGCGGGAAGGAAAGCCGGTAAAGCGGCCAAAGGCAAAAAAGGCAGCCGAGGCTGCCTTTTCTCTGGTAGCCGAAGCTGCCCTTTTTTGCCGCCGAGCGGCAAAAATTAGCCTGCTGCGACTGCGGTTTTCGAACCAACGGTACCGAACTTCTGACGGAACTTCTCGACGCGACCAGCGGTATCGACGATTTTGTGCTTGCCCGTGAAGAATGGGTGCGATTCAGCCGAAACCTCGATCTTCACCAGTGGGTATTCTTTACCGTCGTGGGTGATTTTTTCGCGGGTTTGGATGGTCGAGCGGGTAACGAATTTGAAATCGCACGACAGATCGTGGAAAACAACTTCGCGGTATTCTGGATGGGTATCGACTTTCATGGGATTCTCTCTAAGTAGGTAGCCAAACAGCACTTCGTCGGTCGTCTTGCTTCTTGACCCGATTGCCGATCACTTGCCAGGGTTTAAAATAATGCAACCGTCGATTATATAGCGCTTTCGGACGGCAGGCAATAAGAAAGCCGCTCAATGAGCGGCTTGCACTACGATCCGGCACCGGGGAGCGGGAAACCGTAGCGAGCAGGCCGTAGAGCGGGACGCGCAGTAGGTTTACCCCCCCCGGCGCATCATGTCGAAGAATTCGGCGTTGTTCTTCGTCGCCTTCATCTTGTCCAGAATGAACTCCATCGCCTCGATCTCGTCCATCGAGTACAGCAACTTGCGCAGAATCCAGATTTTTTGCAGCTCGTTCGGCTTGATCAGCAGTTCTTCGCGACGGGTACCCGATTTGTTCAGGTTAATTGCCGGATAGACACGTTTTTCAGCCAGGCGGCGTTCCAGATGCACTTCCATGTTGCCGGTACCCTTGAATTCTTCAAAGATCACGTCATCCATGCGCGAACCCGTTTCGATCAGCGCCGTGGCGATGATGGTCAGCGAGCCGCCTTCTTCGATATTGCGCGCGGCGCCGAAGAAGCGTTTTGGACGTTGCAGCGCGTTGGCGTCGACACCGCCGGTCAGCACCTTGCCCGAGGCAGGGATGACGGTATTGTAGGCGCGGGCCAGGCGGGTGATCGAGTCGAGCAGGATCACCACGTCTTTTTTCATTTCGACCAGGCGCTTGGCTTTTTCCAGCACCATTTCAGCCACTTGCACGTGGCGCGTGGCCGGTTCGTCGAAGGTCGAGGCGACGACTTCGCCGCGTACCGAACGTTGCATTTCGGTCACTTCTTCCGGACGTTCGTCGATCAGCAGCACGATCAGCGTGATATCGGGGTGGTTGGCCGTGATCGCATGCGCGATGTGCTGCAGGATCACGGACTTGCCGGATTTCGGCGACGCCACCAGCAAGCCGCGCTGGCCTTTGCCGATCGGGGCGATCAGGTCGATGATGCGGCCGGTGATGTTTTCCTGGCCATTCATTTCACGTTCCAGGCGCAGCGGCTCGTTCGGGTGCAGCGGCGTCAGGTTTTCAAACAGGATGCGGTGTTTCGAGGCTTCCGGCGATTCGCCGTTGACCTTGTCTACTTTGACCAGTGCGAAATAGCGTTCGCCATCTTTCGGGGTCCGTACCTCGCCCTCGATCGAATCGCCGGTATGCAGATTGAAGCGGCGGATTTGCGAAGGGGAGATGTAAATGTCGTCGGTGGACGCCATGTAGCTGGCGTCAGGCGAGCGCAGGAAGCCGAAGCCGTCAGGCAGCACTTCCAGGGCGCCATCGCCAAAAATCTGTTCGCCGGACTTGGCGCGTTTTTTCAGGATAGCGAACATCAGCTCCTGTTTGCGCAAGCGGGCTGCGTTGTCAATGTCAAGACCGATCGCCATCTCAAGCAGGGCGGATACGTGTAGGGCCTTTAGTTCGGATAAATGCATATGTGTTGAGTGTCCCGAGACGGGATGTAAAGGTAGGGGAGGGGACTGCGTGGCTTGATTAATTATTGGGGAAGGTTTTGCACGAATGGTACGAAAGCCGCTTCCCGGACGATCCAATCAGGCGGCGCTGCGGGCGCAGCGCTGCCTATCATACATTAAATGTTGCTGTCGACGAAAGCGGTCAACTGGCCTTTGGCCATGGCGCCGACTTTTTGCGCCGCTGCCACGCCATCCTTGAACAGGATCAGGGTCGGGATGCCACGGATGCCGAACTTGGCAGGCACTGCCTGGTTGGCGTCAACGTCCATCTTGGCGATCAGGATGCGGCCCGCGTATTCCTTGGCGACTTCTTCCAGGATCGGAGCGATGGCCTTGCAGGGACCGCACCACTCTGCCCAGAAGTCCACCAGGACTGGCAATTCGGATTTCAGGACGTCTGCTTCAAAAGATGCATCGCTAATGTGTTTGATATTTTCGCTCATATTTTCCTCAAATGAGGGTGGGATCAATAATGCCTGGAATTAACCATACGCTGGTTCGCCATCCATGCTTCCTGGAATGCAACTAGAAGATGGGGACAATGGGCACGAATTCAATGTTCTTGGAAGGTGCGACCAGAGGTATGCAGGCGGGGATGGCTGAAATAATAACCCATTTTTTCAAAGCGTGGCGATTATTGCAGAAAAACTTGAGGCAGATCGTCCCCGAACGCCGTGGCTGGTCCGCAAAGCCGCATGCCTGCTGGCTTGCGGCGTGCGGGCCAGCAGGCAGGACTAGGCTTGCATGCCGGCCAGGCGGGCCGTTTTCTGCAGTTGCAAGTTCACCATCAGCTGCAATTCCGCGCTTTCCATCGGTTTGCGGAAGGTGCCTAATATATGCAGGCCATTCGCCACGGCCAGGCGCTCCGCCGCCAGGCGCACGGCCGAATGCAGGCCAGACAGCAGGACGACGCCGCCGCGGAAGCCGTTGTCGGCCGCCATGCGCAGAAATTCGATGCCGTCGATGTCGGGCATGGACAGGTCGCAGATCAGCAAGTCCGGCTGGTGCTGCTGCAGGGTGGTCAGGGCCAGCTCGCTGTGCGATTCGCAGCGGATATCGAACTCGCCCAGCTGCTCGAGCATGTCGCTGAGCACGTCGAGCATGAAGACGTCGTCGTCGAGCAGCAGCACGCGCAGCGGCGCCGCCTCGCTTGCCTGAGCCTGGGCCTCGATGTGTTGTTTGGATGCGTTGTTCATGTGCTGTCTTTCTGTGTGTAGGCTGCATCGTGGCCGATGCCGGTACCCGGCTGCAATGGACGTTGGCGGTGGCTAGTCGTCATTGGCAAAGCTGGTGTTGTTCATGATTTGTTCGGTAATCTGTTCCAGCAGGGGCCACAGGCGTGTGACGATGCGCCGCGCCCGTTCTGCTTCCTCGGCCGGTTCGCCCGGCGGCAGGGTTTCCAGGCTGTGGCACAGTTCGGCCAGGCCCAGCGCGCCCACCGTGCGGGCCGAGGATTTGATGCGGTGCCCCAGTTCGCGCACCTGGTGCACGTCGCCGCGCGCCAGGGCGGCGTCGATGTCGCCAAAGCCATCCTGCGTCGTTTGCAGGAACTTGAAGGCAAACTTGCGCACTTTTTCCGGGTTGTAACCCAGCAACTTGGCCAGGATGGACAGGTCGATCACTTGCGGGTCGCCGGCCAGCGTGGTCTTGAAGGCGGGCGCGGCGCGGCTGCGGGCGGGCGGGGGCGGGGTCTCGCGCGCCGGCAGCCAGCTGGCGATGGTCTGGTACATCATGGCCGGCTGGATGGGCTTGGAAATGAAATCGTCCATGCCGGCGTCCAGGCAGCGCACGCGGTCTTCGCTGGTGGCCGTGGCCGTCATGGCCAGCACGCGCAGGTGCGCCAGCTGCGGATCGGCGCGGATGTGGCGTGTCGCCTGCAAGCCATCCATCAGCGGCATCTGCACGTCCATCAGCACGCAGTCGAACTGCGTCTGGCGCAGCAGGTCGAGCGCCTCCTCGCCATTGTTGGCCAGGCAGACGGAGGCGCCCGCTTCTTCCAGCAGTTCCAGCGCCACTTGCTGGTTGAAGGTGTTGTCTTCCACCAGCAGGATGCGCGCATGCTTGAGCGTGCGCATCACCAGGGCCGCATCGGCGCTGGCGCGCATGGCGGCCGCCGTCTGTACCATGCTGTCGAGCATGGCCGGCGCCGCCTGGTCGGAAATGCCCAGGTTGGCCGTGAACCAGAAGGTGCTGCCGGCGCCGGGACGGCTGTCGACGCCGACGTCGCCGCCCATCAGCTGGGCCAGCTGCTTGCAGATGGCCAGACCCAGGCCCGTGCCGCCATACTCGCGCGTGGTGGACGTGTCGGCCTGCTGGAATGACTGGAACAGCTTGCTCATTTCATCCTGCGACAGGCCGATGCCGTGGTCGCATACTTCAAAGCGCACCAGGCAGTGCTTGGCGTCGCCGATGACCTTGTGGACCTTGACCGTGATGCTGCCCTGTTCGCTGAACTTGATGGCATTGTTCGCGTAGTTGATCAGTACTTGCCCCAGGCGCAAGGGGTCGCCCACCAGCACGGCCGGCAGTTGCGGGTCGATTTCAAACACCAGTTCCAGGTTCTTGCCGGCCGCGCGCGGCGCCACCACCGTCATCAGCGTCTGCACCACGTGGTCAAAGCTGAAGTTGACGCGTTCGATTTCCAGCTTGCCCGCCTCGATCTTCGAAATGTCGAGGATGTCGTCGATGATGCCCAGCAAGTGTTCTCCGGCAAAGCGGATCTTTTCCAGGTAATCGCGCTGGCGCGGTTCCAGTTCCGTCTTCAGCGCCAGGTAGGCCATGCCGATCACGCCATTCATCGGCGTGCGGATTTCATGGCTCATGTTGGCCAGGAACTGTCCTTTCGCCAGGCTCGCCTCTTCCGCCACCTGCTTGGCCTGGTCGAGCTGCTCCGTGCGCTGCGCCACCCGTTCTTCCAGGTGTTCATTGAGCTCGCGCAAGGCGCTCTCGCTGCGCTTGTGATACGTGATGTCCGTCAGGCTGGCCACCACCATGCTGACCTTGCCGTATTCGTCGCGGATCGCTTCCGTGTTCACGGACAGCCATGACAGGCTGCCGTCCGTTTGCTGCACGCCCATCAGCACGTCGCGCATGGCTTCGCCCGTCGACAGGGTGATGTGCACGGGGTGGCTGCGCTGGTCGAAGGCGGAACCATCTTCGCGGATGGCTTGCCACAGGCTGTTGCCGGCCGGACTGGCCGCCAGCATGCGCGCGGCGGCCGCATTGCTTTCCAGTATGTGGCCACGGCTGTCCTGCACCACCAGGCCATTCGTCACGGCGCCGAAGACGGACGCCATGCGCTGGCTGGAATTCGACAGGGCGATCGAGGCCTGGCGCCGTTCCGTGATGTCGGTGATCATGGCCAGGGTGCCGCCCGGCTCGCCATTGTCGGACTGGATGCTGGTGCTCGACAGCAGGCCCCACAGGCTGGACAGGTCCTTGCGGAAGAAGCGGAAGTCGACCTGGTCCGGCTGGCTGGCCAGGCTGCCGTGGCTGGCCAGGCGGCGCTGCATCAGCAATTGGCTGTCGCGGTCCATGAAGTCGAGCATGGGGCGGCCCAGCATTTCCTGCACCGTGTAACCGAGCATATGCGCCATCTTCGGGTTGACGAAGGTGGTCTTGCCATCCCCGTCCGTCATCCAGATGCCTTCGGCCGCCGTCTGCACGATCAGGCGATAGCGCTCCGAACTGGCGTGCAGCGCTTCCTCGGCGCGTTGCCGCTGCGTCATGTCGCGCAGCGAGACGATGGAAAACACCTGGCCGGCCATGCGCAGCGGCGACAGGCTGACCTTGGCCGGGAAATGCGTGCCGTCGCGGCGGCGCGCCATCATCACCCTGCCTGGCAGGCTGTGGCGTGCTTGCGGGTCGCTGGCCGAGTGGCTGGCCGTGCTTTCCGGTACCAGCTGCTCCAGCGACATGCCGATCAGTTCGGCCAGCGGGTAGCCGAAGCAGCGCGCGCCGATCTGGTTGGCGTAGTGCACCTTGCCGTCGATATCGGCCACCAGCATCGCTTCGGGCGCCGCTTCGAGCATGCAGCGCATGCGCGATTCCTCGTCCGCCTTGCGCTCGCTGATGTCGCAGACGATGCCGCTGGCCTGGGTGGCGGCGCCATCGGAGGCGCGCGTCAGGACGGCGCCGCGCGCCAGCAGCCAGCGCCAGTGGCCATCGCTGTGGCGCAGGCGAAATTCGCAGCTGAAGCTGCCTGGCGCCTGGCCGTCTATATGCTGGTGAAATATCTGGCTCAGGCGCGCGCGGTCATCGCGGTGCACTTCGGCCAGCCAATCGGCCAGCGTGTGCGCGAGCCTGGCGTTCTTGTCGCCGAGCAAATCCTGGTACTGGGGAGCGAACAGCAGCTGGTCGGACTGGCGCCGCCACGTCCAGCCGGTCATGGCCGCGCCGCGCAAGGCTTGCGTGGCATGCGGCCCGGCCATGCGGTCGGGCGGCAGCTGCAGGTGTTGCACCTGTTGCCGCCAGCGCCAGGCTTGCCAGCAAGCCAGTCCCGCCAGGGCCGTGGCGCTGGCCGCGGCAAACGGCCACAGCAGCACAGGCGCGGCGACGGACGCGGCCGCCTGCGCCAAGGCGGGCAGGGTCAGGGGGATGCCCGCAGCCAGCATCGTACGAGCGAGCCTGCGCAGCGCAAGGCGCCGACGGCGTGGTGCGCTGAAACTCGTGTGGCTGCAAGACGACAAATGCATCCCTTTCTGGGGCGTGATTGGACAGGGCTGGCACGACAGGACGCGCACGCAAATACGCGCCCGTGGCGCTTTCTGGCGGCAACTATAGCATCGAATATTTACTCGGAGTATTTAAGTTCCGAAACGGCCAAAACGGGGATTTTTTTGCCCCGGAATGGCCGATTTATTCGCGATTTGGTGAGAATTCGTGAGAAAGTTTGCGTGAAATCATGCTACTGAATCACAAGGCGTGGCTTCAGGCGAAGCTGCCGGCGAACTGATAGCGGTGGCCCGGATGCCACATGGTGGCGATCGAGGCGATCTTGCCGCCCGAGCGCGTCTGGCGACGCAGCACCAGGCACGCCTGTTTCGTGTCGATGGCCAGCATTTCGGCGATGTCGCGCGGCGCCGACAGCGCCTCGATGCTGTAGGTGGCGCCCTGCAGGGGCGCGGCCGCCATCAGGTACTCGTTCGGCGTGATGCTGGAAAAGTCCTGCGTCATGTAGTCGGGCGCGCAGTCGGGATTGACCCAGCGGTCTTCCACCTGGATCGGCACGCCGTTTTCAAAGTGCACGATCAGCGAATGAAACAGCGGGTGTTCCGGCACCATGCCGAATTGCTTGGCCAGCAAATCCGATGCCTTGGTGCGTTCCAGCAACTGCAAGCTGCTGCGGTGGATATGCCCGCGCGCGCGCACTTCATCGGCGATGCTCTTGATTTCCAACAAGGTCGCCTGGTATTTTTGCTGCGCCACATAAGTGCCCGATCCCTGGCGCCGCGTCAGCACCTGCTCGCTGGTCAGTTCGCGCACGGCGCGGTTGACGGTCATGCGCGAAACGCCGAATTGCTTCACCAGCGCTTGCTCGGAAGGAATGACGTCACCTTCCTTCCAGCGGCCGGCGGCGATGCCGGCCAGCAGAAAATCCTTGATGCGCTGGAAAATGGGCGTATTTTCTTGTGTAATGTGATCGTCCAATGCGGTTTCTCCGAAGCGCGGGCTGGGCGCGCCTCCGGGCGGAGGCGCGATGAACGATTTTAGCACCGAGCAAGGCAGGCGCCGCCAGCCTTTTTTTGAATTCAAAAGCAAGCGCCGGAGTGTGGCGTCCGGCGGCGCTGGCTATGCTGGCTACTTACTATCTATTTGCAGGGAGTCCGCCATGGAACACGCTTATCTGACCGACGACGAACGCTGGGACGGCGTGCAGCGGCGCGCGCCTGACGCCGACGGCGTCTTTTATTATTCGGTGCGCACGACGGGCGTGTATTGCCGGCCCTCTTGCGCGGCGCGTCCCGCCTTGCGCCGCAACGTGGCTTTCCACGCCAGCTGTGCCGCGGCGGAAGCGGCCGGCTTTCGGCCCTGCCTGCGCTGCAAGCCCGACCAGCCGCCGCTGGCCCAGCGCCAGGCGGCCGTCGTGGCCGACATCTGCCGCCTGATCGACGCCAGCGACGACTTGCCCGACCTGGACAGCCTTGCCAGGGCCGCCGGCATGAGCCGCTTTCACTTTCACCGCGTCTTCAAGGCGCACACGGGCATCACGCCGAAAGCGTATGCGGCGGCGCGGCGCGGCGAGCGGCTCAAGGCCGGCTTGCAGGGCGCCGCGAACGTCACGGACACTTTATATGCGGCCGGCTTCAATTCCAGCGGGCGCTTCTATGCCGCCACGCCGGGCTTGCTGGGCATGACGCCGGGCGCCTTCCGCGACGGCGGCAGCGGCGCCGTGATCCGCTTTGCCATCGGCGCCTGCTCGCTGGGCGCCATCCTCGTGGCCAGCACGGACAAGGGCATTTGCGCCATCCTCATCGACGACGACCCGGAAGTGCTGCTGCGCGACTTGCAGGACCGCTTTCCCCGCGCCGAGCTGCGCGGCGCCGAGCCCGAGTACGAGCAGACGGTGGCGCGCGTCGTCGGCCTGGTCGAGGCGCCGGGCCTGGGCCTGGACTTGCCGCTCGACGTGCGCGGCACCGTCTTCCAGCAGCGCGTGTGGCAAGCCTTGCGCGAGATTCCCGCCGGCAGCACCGTCAGCTATGCCGAACTGGCCCGCCGCATCGGCGCGCCGAACGGGGCGCGCGCCGTGGCGGGCGCCTGCGCCGCGAATGCGCTGGCCATCGCCATCCCCTGCCACCGCGTGGTGCGCAACGATGGCGCCCTGTCCGGCTACCGCTGGGGCGTGGAGCGCAAGCAGGCGCTGCTGGAACGCGAGGGCGAACGGTGAGGGCGCTCGATTGGCAGCGCATCGAGGATGAGCTGAATCAATATGGCTGCGCCGTCGTGCCTGGCTTGCTGAGCGGGGAGGATTGCGCCGCGCTGGCGGCGCTATATGACGACGCGTCGCGCTTTCGCAGTCGCGTGGTGATGCAGCGCCATGGATTTGGACAGGGCGAGTACCAGTATTTTGCCTATCCGCTGCCGGATGCGGTGGCCGCCCTGCGCATGGGCTTGTATCCGCGCCTGGCGCCGATTGCCAACCGCTGGCAGGCCAGCCTGGGCCTGGATGCGCGCTTTCCATTGGCGCATGCGGATTTCCTCGCGCGCTGCCATGCGGCGGGGCAGGCGCGGCCCACGCCCTTGCTGCTGCGCTATCGCGAAGGCGATTACAACTGCCTGCACCAGGACCTGTATGGCGAACACGTATTTCCGCTGCAGCTGGCCGTGCTGCTGTCGCGCCCGCACGAGGATTTCACGGGCGGCGAGTTCGTGCTGACGGAGCAGCGCCCGCGCATGCAGTCGCGTGCCGAGGTGGTGCCGCTGGCGCAGGGCGACGCCGTGCTCTTTCCCGTGGCGCAGCGCCCCGTGAACGGCACGCGCGGCAATTACCGCGTCAACATGCGGCACGGCGTGTCGCGCCTGCGTTCGGGCTCGCGCCATACCCTGGGCATCATTTTCCACGATGCGGGCTGAAGCGGATGCGTGGCGCTTGAGTTTCCGGGATTACATGGCATGATGGCTGTTCCCTGTCACTTATCGACCCTGCCATGTCCGCGTTTTTCCGCCTGCTGTGCCTATTGACGATCTTCCTCTTGCCTGCGGCCCATGCGCAGGAGGCTGCGCCATCCCTCGTCGCGGAGGCCGCCTCTGTCATGGCGCCAGCGCCTGCCGTGGCGGTCAGGACGGCGCCGCTGATGTTTGCCAACCGCAAGGTATTCGTCTTCCGCGCCGCGCTGGCCGGCTATCCGCCGGAAGAGCGGGCCACGGGCGCGCAGCGCCGCCTCGACGGCGTGCTGGCGAAGAACGGCCCCTTGAAGACGAGCACGCGCATGATTCCCGAAGGCACGCAGGTGCTGCTCGACGGCGTGCAGCTGTTTGTCGTCGTGCCCGGCGACGTCAACCAGCTGGCCGGCGACACGACGGAAAGCGTGGCGAAAACGGCGGCCGAGGAGTTGAGCAAGGCCGTGCTCGATTACCAGGAGCAGAACAGCTGGCGCTACCTGGCCATCGCCGCCGCCGTGTGCGCGGCCGCCACCCTCGTATTCTGGCTGGTGTGGATGGGCCTGACGCGCCTGTACCGCTGGGCCAAGCGCCGCAGCGGCATCCTGCTGGCCTCGCGCCTGCGCGACGTGCGCCTGAAAAACGTGCGCGTGCTCGATGCCGAGCATTACATCGCCTTTGCCTACCAGTTGCTCAGCGCCGTGCTGTGGGGCTTGCGCCTGATGGCCACGTACCTGTGGGCCGCCTTCGTGCTGGGCCGCCTGCCCTACACGCGCTCGTGGGGCGAAAGCCTGAGCGGCTACCTGTTCGACGTGGCGGCCGACGTCTTCCACGCCATCATCGGCGCCCTGCCGGGGCTGGTGCTGGTGTGCGTGATCTTCGCCATCGCGCGCCTGATCGCCGCCACGGCCGCTTCGCTGTTCAAGCGCGTGGAAAGTGGGGAACTGCAGATCGGCTGGCTCGACAAGGACACGGCCCTGCCCACGCGCCGCATCGCCAGCGTGGTGATCTGGCTGTTCGCGCTGGCCATGGCCTACCCCTACCTGCCCGGTTCGCACACGGCCGCCTTCCAGGGCCTGTCCGTGCTGGTGGGCCTGATGGTCTCGATCGGCGCGTCGAGCATCGTCGGGCAGGGGGCCAGCGGCCTGATCCTGATGTACACGCGGGCCTTGCGCAAGGGCGAATATGTGCGCGTGGGCGACAGCGAAGGCACGGTGGTCGACGTCGGCATGTTCGAGACGCGCTTGCGCACGGGCCTGGGCGAGGAAGTGGCCTTGCCGAACGCGTGGGTGATGTCGCAGACGACGAAGAACTATTCGCGCGCCCAGCCCGGCGGCGGCTTCGTGCTCGACTCCACCGTCACCATCGGCTACGCCACGCCATGGCGCCAGGTGCACGCCATGCTGGAGCTGGCCGCGTCGCGCACAACGGAACTGTCCGCCACGCCGAAACCGTATGTGATGCAGCTGGCCCTGCAGGATTATTATGTGCAATATCGCCTGGTGGCCTACGCCAGCGCGGAAGTCCCGCGCCAGCGGGCCGAAGTGCTGAACCAGCTGCACCAGAACATCATCGACGTCTTCAACGAATTCGACGTGCAGATCACCTCGCCGCACTACATCGATGACCCGAAAGAGTCGCATGTGGTGCCGCCGGAGCAGTGGTTCAGGGCGCCGGCGAAAAAGCCGCAGGACGGGGCGAAGTAAGGTCACGCGACGCGGTGCCTGATCATGGGGCAGTCCACCTGACAGCCTCGGCGCAGGCCCGTGGCGTCTTGCACGTATTGGCCGGTCGCAAGAGATCGGTGCTTGCGTTAAGATGCCGGGCGTTACAACGAAGAGAAAGCGTATTCATGTCCGAGCCATCCCGCACCGAAGTTTCCAATACCGCCCGCAGCCTGGCCGCCGCCCTGATCGGCGACCCGTTTTACCGCGCCGTCACGGTGGCGTGCGGCGAGGACGAGGCGGCGCGGCGGGACATGCTGGCGGCCTACTTCGCGCTGGCGCTGCTTGAAGGCGAACAGGCGGGCCGGGTCGACCTGGCCGATGCGGCCGGCCATGGCGCGGCCATCTGGACGACGGATGCGCCGGCGGCCGTGCGCCAGGCCGCGTATGCGCAGCGCGAGCAAGGCTTGCGCGCGCTGCTGGGAGAGCAGGGCTTCGTCCATTTCACGGCCATCGTGGCAAACATGGAACACGCGCTGGCGCCGCATGGCTTGCACGATGCGTGGTATTTGTCGATCGCCGGCATTCACCCGGACGCGCAAGGCCGCGGGCTGGGCGCCTGCGTGCTGGCGCCTGGCCTGGCGGCCGTCGATGCGGCGGGCGCCGCCTGTTTCCTGGAGACCTACAACGAACGCAGCCTGCCATTCTATCGCCGCCTCGGTTTCGACGTGGCGGCACGCCATGCGGAAGCCGTCACGGGGCGCGATTACTGGCTGATGCTGCGGCCCGCAGCAGGAAACCCGCACGCTGCCTGATTGACCATTTTGCCAATTTCTATACACTCGTCTTTTCACTTATTCACTTAAAGACTTGGAGATGGACATGCCGACCCTGCCATTGCACCGTACCCTGCTCACGCTCGCCTGCCTGGGCGCCCTGGGCCAGGCCCACGCCGACACGGTGATCGACAATGCCAATGGCTACACGCTCGACGCAAACGGCAAGGTGATCCGTTTCACGGCGCTGGCGTTTGACGACGCGGGCAAGCTCATTGCCGTCGGCAGCGCGGCCGATGTGAAACGCAAGGCGGCCAAGGGCGCCACGCATGTCGATGTGCAGGGCAAGACGGTGCTGCCGGGCCTGATCGACGCGCACGGCCACGTCTTCGGCCTGGGCACGATCGCCAGCGGCGTGATGCTGTACGGTTCCCCGTCGCTGCCGGCCGCCGTGCAGGCCGTGGGCGACTTCGCGCGCGCGCATCCGGAGCGCGGCTGGGTCGTCGGCAATGGCTGGAACCAGGAAATCTGGAAGCTGGGGCGCTTTCCCACGGCAGCGGAACTCGATGCGGCGGAAAGCGCGCGCCCCGTGTGGCTGCGCCGGGTCGATGGCCACGCGGGCTGGGCCAACAGCCGCGCGCTGGCGCTGGCCGGCATCACGCGCGATACGCCCGACCCGGCCGGCGGCAAGATCGAGCGCGACGCGGACGGCCATGCCACGGGCGTGCTGGTCGATAACGCCATGGACTTGATGGATGCCGTGCTGCCCAGGCCAGGCGACGTGGAAAACCGCGCCGCCCTCGATGGCGCGCTGGCGCAGCTGTCGCAGGTGGGCCTGACCAGCGTGCACGACGCGGGCATCGGCCGGATGCAGGACCGGCTGTTCCGCGATTATGCGGATCAGGGCAAGCTGACGGTGCGCGTGTACGGCATGATTGCCGACACGACGGACGACTTCGATGCGCTGGCGAAAAACGGTCCGCTGAACAGCTACGCGCGCGATATGTACGCCTTGCGCGCCGTCAAGCTGCTGTCCGACGGCGCCCTGGGCAGCCGCGGCGCGGCCCTGCTGGCGCCGTACAGCGACGATCCGTCTACCCGTGGCCTGCTGTTCTACCCGGATGCCGTCATGCGCGCGAAGATGGAAAAAGCCATGCGCGCCGGCTACCAGGTGAATGTGCACGCCATCGGCGACGCGGGCAACCATCAGATCCTCGACGGCTACCAGGCCCTGATCGGGCAATACCGCAGCGCGGGCCTGCGCCACCGCATGGAGCATGCGCAGGTGGTGCAATTGAGCGATATCCCCCGCTTCAAGAGCCTGGGCATCGTGCCGTCGATGCAGCCGACGCACGCCACCTCGGACCAGAACATGGCGGAGCAGCGCGTGGGGCACGAGCGCATCAAGGGCGCGTATGCGTGGCGCACCTTCCTCCAGCAGGGTTCGCGCATCGCCTGCGGCTCGGACTTCCCCATCGAGTCGCCGAACCCGTTCGAGGGCATCCACGCGGCCGTCACGCGGCAGAACAGCGAAGGCTTTCCGGCCGGCGGCTGGTATCCGCAGCAGGCGATGACGGTGACGCAGGCGCTGCGCTGCTTCACGCTCGACGCGGCCTGGGCGGCGCACCAGGAGAAAGTCATCGGCACGCTGGAACGGGGCAAATGGGCCGACTTCATCGTCGTCGACCAGGACCTGTTCAAGGTGGCGCCTGGCGCCATCGGCAAGACGCAGGTGCTGCAGACGTGGGTGGCGGGCAAGCGAGTATTCGAGAAAAAATAGGCGGTTTACGCTTGCAAAAATCTGTTGACTTGGTTGTATAGACAACCTATGCTGGGAGCACCAGAGCGGGTCACGCATGCCCGCTCGCCCCCTACGAGGAGACAGCATGAACAGCACAATGGACACCGATCCACGCTTTGATGCCAGCCGCACCGTCCGCGCCCCGCGCGGCACGGTGATGGCTTGCAAGAGTTGGCAGGCCGAGGCGGCCTACCGCATGTTGCAAAACAACCTGGACCCGGAAGTGGCGGAAAACCCGCAGCACCTGGTCGTCTACGGCGGCATCGGCCGCGCGGCCCGCAACTGGGCCTGCTTCGACCAGATCCTCGCCTCGCTGCGCGAGCTGGAAGATGACCAGACCCTGCTGATCCAGTCCGGCAAGCCGGTGGGCGTGTTCCAGACCCACGCGGACGCGCCGCGCGTGCTGATCGCGAACTCCAACCTGGTGCCGAAATGGGCCAACTGGGAGCACTTCAACGAACTCGATCGCCAGGGCCTGTTCATGTACGGCCAGATGACGGCCGGCAGCTGGATCTACATCGGCACGCAGGGCATCGTGCAAGGCACGTATGAAACCTTCGCCGAGGCGGGCCGCCAGCATTTCGGCGGCGACTGGGCCGGGCGCTGGATCCTGACGGCGGGCCTGGGCGGCATGGGCGGCGCGCAGCCGCTGGCCGCCACCATGGCGGGCGCCGTCTCGCTCAATATCGAATGCCAGCAAAGCAGCATCGACTTCCGCCTGCGCACGCGCTACCTGGACAAGCAGGCGGCCAGCCTGGATGAGGCCCTGGAACTGGTCAAGTACCACACCGAACGCAAGGAAGCCATTTCCATCGGCTTGCTGGGCAACGCGGCCGAAGTGCTGCCGGAGCTGGTGCGCCGCGCGAAGGAGGGGGGGCTGGTGCCCGACCTGGTGACTGACCAGACGTCCGCGCACGACCTGGTCAACGGCTACCTGCCGCGCGGCTGGAGCGTGTCGGACTGGAAGGCGGCGCAGCAGGACCCGCAGCGCCATGCGCGCCTGACGGTGGCCGCCGCCGATTCCTGCGCCGCCCATGTGCAGGCCATGCTCGATTTCCACGCCATGGGCGTGCACACTGTCGATTACGGCAACAACATCCGCCAGGTGGCGTTCGACCAGGGCGTGCAGAACGCCTTCGACTTCCCCGGCTTCGTGCCCGCGTACATCCGCCCGCAGTTCTGCGAGGGACGGGGGCCGTTCCGCTGGGTGGCCTTGTCGGGCGATCCGGAAGACATCTATAAAACGGATGCGAAGATCAAGGAGCTGTTCCCGCACCACAGGCAGGTGCACCACTGGCTGGACATGGCGCGCGAGCGCATCGCCTTCCAGGGCCTGCCGGCGCGCATCTGCTGGCTGGGACTGGGCGAGCGCCACATCGCGGGCCTGGCCTTCAACGAGATGGTGCGCACGGGCGAGCTGAAGGCGCCCATCGTCATCGGCCGCGACCACCTGGACACGGGTTCCGTGGCCAGCCCGAACCGCGAGACGGAAAGCATGAAGGACGGCACGGATGCCGTCTCCGACTGGCCGCTGCTCAACGCCATGCTCAATACGGCCGGCGGCGCCACCTGGGTCTCGCTGCATCATGGCGGCGGCGTGGGAATGGGGTATTCTCAGCATGCGGGCATGGTCATCGTGGCCGATGGCAGCGAAGCGGCGGCGAAACGCCTGGCGCGCGTGCTGGTCAACGACAGCGGCTCGGGCGTGATGCGCCATGCCGATGCCGGCTATGAAACGGCGGCCGCCTGCGCCAAGCGCAACGGCCTGATTCTTCCCATGATTCCCTGAGACCTTGATCCGAATGACTATGACACAGCATGCCAAAAGTTGGACCCTGAAACCGGGCGCGATGACCCTGGCCGACCTGCGCGGCGTATGGGCCGCGCCCGCCAAACTGATCCTCGCCGCCGAGGCCTATCCCGTCATCGAGGCGTCGGCCGCCGCCGTGCAGGCCATCGTCGCCAAGGGCGATGCGGCCTACGGCATCAACACGGGCTTCGGCTTGCTCGCCAAGACGCGCATTCCCGATGAAAAGCTCGAGCAATTGCAGCGCAACCTGATCCTGTCGCATTCGGTCGGCACGGGCGAACTGCTGTCGGACGCCGTCGTGCGCCTGATCATGCTGATGAAGATCGGCAGCCTGGCGCGCGGCTTTTCCGGCGTGCGCCCGCTGATCGTCGACACCCTGATCGCCCTGTACAACGCGGGCATCATGCCGGCCATTCCCGCCAAGGGCTCCGTCGGCGCCTCGGGCGACCTGGCGCCGCTGTCGCACATGACGCTGGCCATGCTGGGCGTGGGCGATGTGCGCGTCAACGGCGAACTGATGCCGGCGCCGGACGCGCTGGCGCAGGCGGGCATCGCGCCCGTGGTGCTGGCGGCGAAGGAGGGCCTGGCGCTGATCAACGGCACGCAGGTGTCGAACGCGCTGGCGCTGCATGGCCTGTTCATGGCCGAGCGCCTGTTGGAAGCGGCGATGGTCACGGGCGCGCTGTCGCTCGACGCGGCCAAGGGCAGCGATGCGCCGTTCGACGCGCGCGTGCACGCCGTGCGCGGCCAGCCAGGCCAGATCCTGGCGGCGCAGATGTACCGCCAGCTGGTGGCGCACAGCGCGATTCGCGCCTCGCACCTGGAAGGCGACGAGCGCGTGCAGGACCCGTACAGCCTGCGCTGCCAGCCGCAAGTCATGGGCGCCTGTCTGGACCTGATCGGCAATGTCGGCCGCACCCTGCTGATCGAAGCCAATGCCGTCACCGACAACCCGCTGATCTTCCAGGATGGTCCCAACGGACAGGCGGAAATCGTCTCGGGCGGCAATTTCCATGCGGAGCCGGTGGCCTTTGCGGCCGACACGCTGGCGCTGGCGATCGCTGAAATCGGCGCGCTGGCCGAGCGCCGCATCGCGCTGCTGATCGATGCCACGCTGTCCGGCCTGCCGCCCTTCCTCGTGCGCGATCCGGGCGTCAATTCCGGCTTCATGATCGCCCACGTGACGGCCGCCGCGCTGGCGTCGGAAAACAAGTCGCTCGCGCATCCGGCCAGCGTCGACAGCCTGCCGACGTCGGCCAACCAGGAAGACCACGTGAGCATGGCCACGTTCGCCGGGCGCCGCCTGGACGACATGGCGCACAACACGGCCGTCATCGTCGGCATCGAGTTGCTGGCCGCGGCGCAGGGCATCGATTTCCACCGCCCGCTGAAAACCTCGCCGCACCTCGAGCACGTGCACCAGCAGCTGCGCCAGAAAGTGCCGTTCTTCGACGCCGACCGCTTCTTTGCGCCCGATATCGAGGCGGCCAAGCAGATGGTCTTGCGCGGTGAGCTGAGCACCACGTGCAAGAGCCTGTTCGCCCCGCTGTACGCCTAGACATGAACTGACGCCTGGCCGGCCCTCGGGCAAGCGCCGGGCGCAAGGAGACGACAATGGATTTCCGTTTCAACGAAGGCAGCATCCCGCTGCTGGTGTCGATGCCCCACGTGGGCACCGATATTCCCGACGATATCGCCGCGCGCATGACGCCGCAGGCGCTGATCAAGGCCGACACGGACTGGCATCTGCGCGAGCTGTATGGCTTTTTGCACGAGATGGATGCATCCGTGCTGTCGGCGCGCTGGTCGCGCTACACCATCGACTTGAACCGCCCGCAGGAAGACACCAATCTGTATCCGGGCCAGGACACGACGGGCTTGCTGCCCAACGATACCTTCCACCGCGAGCCGCTGTACCTGCCGGGGCGCGAACCCGACGCACAGGACGTGCAGCAGCGCTTGCAGCGCTACTGGGCGCCGTACCACCGGCAGCTGCGCGCGGAACTGGAGCGCCTGCTGCGCGTGCACGGCGCCGTGGTGCTGTGGGACGCCCATTCCATCGCCTCGCGCGTGCCGCGCTTTTTCGAGGGCAAGCTGCCCGACCTGAATTTCGGCACGGCCGACGGCGCCAGCTGCGATGGCGGCCTGACGTCCGCCGTGGTGGATATCGCGCGCGCGCAGGAACAATTCACCGTGGCGCTGAACGGGCGCTTCAAGGGCGGGCATATCACGCGCCATTACGGCCAGCCGGAAAGCCGCGTGCATGCGATTCAGCTGGAGATGTGCCAGTGCCTGTACATGGATGAAGCGGCGCCGTTCGGCTACCGGCCCGACCTGGCCGCGCAGGTGCAGCCGCTGCTGCGCCAGATGATGGAAGCGGCCGTGGCATGGGTGGCGCGTTGAACGGCTGCCTGTTCGCGCGCCACGCGCTGCTGCCGCAGGGCTGGCGCCGCGACGTGCTGCTGGCATGGGATGCGGCCGGCGATTTGATGCATGTCACGGAAGGCGCCGCGCCGCCGCCTGGCGCGGAAGTGGCGGAATACGTCTTGCCCGGCATGGTCAACCTGCATTCGCACGCCTTCCAGCGCGCGCTGGGCGGCATGACGGAAGTCGCCGGGGATGGCGCTGGCAAGGTAGCGGACAGCTTCTGGACCTGGCGCGAGCTGATGTACCGCTTCGCGCGCCACATCACGCCGCAGCAGATGGAAACCATCGCCGCGCAGCTGTTCGCCGAATGCCTGCGCCATGGCTACACGGCCGTCTGCGAATTTCACTACCTGCAGCGCGATGCGGGCGGCGCCCTGTATGCGCGTCCCGCCGAGACGGCCGAGCGCGTGCTGGCCGCGGCGCGCATCAGCGGCATCGGCATGAGCATGCTGCCGGTGCTGTACAGCCATGCGGGCTTCGGCGAACAAGCGTTGAAACCGGAGCAGGCGCGCTTCCGCACGGATGCGGACGATGTCCTGCGCATCATCGAAGCGCTGGCGCCGCTGCGCGGCGGGCAGGTGGAAGTGGGCTTTGCGCCGCATTCGCTGCGCGCGGCCAGCGTGGAACAGATCCGCGAAGTGGCGGCGGCGCTGCCTGCGGGCCGTCCCATCCACATCCACATCGCCGAGCAGCAGGGCGAAGTGCGCCAGAGCCTCGACTTCAGCGGCCGGCGCCCGGTGCAGTACCTGTACGAGCAGGTCGACGTCGATGCGCGCTGGTGCCTGGTGCACGCCACGCATGTGCAGCCCGACGAGGTGGCGCAGATGGCCGCCAGCGGCGCCGTGGCGGGCCTGTGCCCGACGACGGAGGCGAACCTGGGCGATGGCCTGTTCCCGCTGGCCGAATTCATCGCCGCCGGCGGGGCATTTGGCGTCGGCAGCGACAGCCACGTGTCGCAGTCGCCGGTGGAGGAATTGCGCTGGCTCGAATATGGCCAGCGTTTGCAGCGCCAGCAGCGCAATGTCGCCGCCACGCCGGATGAACGCCATGTAGGCGACTACCTGTGGCAGGCGGCCTTGCGCGGCGGCGCGCAGGCGGCCGGGCGCAAGCTGGGCGCGCTGGCGCCGGGCTGCCGTGCCGACCTGCTGGTGCTCGACGAGGCGCACGTCAACCTGGGCGGCGTGACCATCGACGATGTGCTGGGCAGTTTTCTCTTCTGCGGCAACGACAACCTGGTACGCGACGTGCTGTGCGGCGGCCGCTGGCAGGTGCGCGGCGGGCGCCACGTGGCGCAGGACGCCATCGCCACCGCCTACAAGCGCACGCTGGCGCAACTGAGGGCGCTCTGATGGCCACCTTCATCCCGCACGAATGCCTGCGTGCCGCGCCGTGGAAAAATGGCGGCGGCAGCACGACGGAAATCGCCATTTCGCCAGCGGGCGCCGGCTTCGACGATTTCGACTGGCGCATCAGCCTGGCGACGATCACGGCCAGCGGGCCGTTTTCCAGCTTTCCCGGCATCGACCGCAGCCTGATGCTGGTCGATGGCGACAGCGTGCAGCTGATGCTCGATGGCGCGCGCAAGGTGACCTTGAGCGCGGCGCAGCCCATGCTGTGGTTTCCCGGCGAGGCGGCCGTCGATGCGCAAGTCAAGGGGCCGACCACGGATTTCAATGTGATGACGCGGCGCGACCGCTGCCGCCACCAGCTGGAAAAAATCACGGCGCCGGTCAATCTGGCGCGGCGCAGCGCTGCCACCTTGCTGTTCGTCGCCGGCGAGGGACCCGTGCTGGCGCGCGCCAGCGACCAGCAGTTCGCGCTGGCCCGCTACGACGCGCTGCTGCTGGACGCCGACGATGCGCAGGACTGGCGGCTCGACGCCTTGCAGCGCACGGCCGTGTTCCGCGTCGACCTGTTCATCTAACGAGGAAAACACCGATGCAAGACTGGGATCTGGTCATCCACAACGTCCACCTGGCCACCATGGAGCACGGCTACGGCGAACTGCTCGACGCGGCCATCGCCGTCAAGGATGGCCGCATCGCCTGGTTCGGCCCCGGCGACGAACTGCCGGCCAGCGGCGCGCCCCTGTTCGACGGCCAGGGCTGCTGGCTGACGCCGGGCCTGATCGACTGCCATACGCACATCGTCCACGCGGGCAACCGCAGCGACGAATTCGAGGCGCGCCTGAACGGCGCCAGCTATGAAGACATCAGCCGCGCCGGCGGCGGCATCATGTCCACCGTGCGCGCCACGCGCGCTGCCAGCGACGAGGAATTGCTGCGGCAAAGCCTGCCCCGCGTGCTGGCGCTGCTGGCCGAGGGCGTGACCACGTTGGAGATCAAGTCCGGCTATGGCCTGGCTGCGGACAGCGAGGCGAAGATGCTGCGCGTGGCGCGCCGGATCGGGCAGACTCTGCCAGTCACCGTGCGCACCACGTTTCTTGGCGCGCACGCGCTGCCGCCCGAGTATGCGGGCCAGGCCGATGCGTATATCGACCTGCTGTGCAGGCAGATGCTGCCGGCGCTCGCCGGCGATGGCCTGGTCGACGCCGTCGACGCCTTTTGCGAGCGCATCGGCTTTACGCCGGCGCAAACCGAAACGGTGTTCGAGGCGGCGCGCGCCCTGAATCTGCCCGTCAAACTGCATGCGGAGCAGCTGTCCGACCTGGGCGGCGCGGCCCTGGTGGCGCGCTACGGCGGCCTGTCGGCCGACCACCTGGAATTCTTGTCGGACGAGGGCATCGCCGCCATGGCGCGGCACGGCACGGTGGCCGTGCTGCTGCCCGGTGCGTATTACTTTTTGCGCGAGACGCAGCCACCGCCCGTCGCGGGGCTGCGCGCGGCCGGCGTGCCGATGGCCGTGTCCACCGATTGCAACCCGGGCACCTCGCCCATGACGTCCCTGCTGCTGGCGATGAACATGGCCTGCACCCTGTGGCGCCTCACGCCGCAGGAAGCGCTGGCCGGCTGCACCATCCACGCGGCGCGCGCATTGGGCCTGCAGCAGGAAACGGGCAGCCTGGTGGTCGGCAAGCGCGCCGATTTCGCCCTGTGGCGCATCGCGCGTCCGGCCGATCTGGCGTATGCGCTGGGCCTGAACCCGTGCGCCGGCGTGGTGCATGGCGGTGTCTGGCGCATGCCGGTGGTAAGCTTGGCGGATTGATCATTCGTCCGGAGCGCCGCGTGCGTTGCATCTACCTGCTGTTGATGTTTGTTTTCGGCGCCGCGGCGCCCGCGCATGCCATGGACGCCGGCACCCTGAAGGTGGGCTCGAAGCGCTTCACGGAATCGTACATCCTCGGCGAGATCGTCAGGCAGAGCGCCGCGCCGCACGTCGCGGCGCAGCACCGCCAGGGCCTGGGCAACACGGCCATCGTGCTGGCCGCGCTGCAGGCGGGCAGCATCGACGTGTATGCCGAATACATGGGCACCATCGCCAGCGAAATCCTCAAGCACGACAAACCGATCGACCTGGAACAGATGCGGCGTGAACTGGCGCCGCTGGGCCTGGGCGTGGCCGTGCCGCTGGGATTCAATAATACCTATGCGCTGGCCGTGCGCGGCGATGAAAAATCCATCGCCAGCCTGGCGCAGCTGGCGCAGCAGCCTGGCCTCAAATTCGGCCTGTCGCATGAGTTCATCGGCCGCGTCGACGGCTGGCCGGGCCTGGCCGCGCGCTATGGCTTGCCGCAGCGCCCGCGCGGCCTCGATCACGGCATCGCCTATGAAGCGCTGGAGCAGCGCCAGGTGGACGTGATCGACATCTATTCGACGGATGCGAAGATACGCCAGTACGGCTTGCGCGTGCTGGCCGACACGCAGCACTATTTCCCCCGCTACGACGCCATGCTGCTGTACCGGCTCGACGTGCCGGCGCGCTTTCCCGCCGCCTGGCAGGCGCTGCAAGCGCTGCAGGGGCGCATCAGCGAGAGCGACATGATCGCCATGAACGCGCAAGTGGAAATCGACGGCAAGAGCTTTGCCGGCGTGGCGCGGCAATGGCTGGCGTCGGGCAAGGCGGCAGGCAAGCCGGCTGCCGCCAGCGCCGCGGGCGTGCGCAGCGGGCTGCTGGCGAAAATCATCGGCGACGACTTGTGGACCCTGACGCGCCAGCATGTGACCCTGGTCCTGCTGTCGGTGGCGCTGGCGTGCGTGATCGGCATTCCGCTGGGCGTGCTGGCGGCGTTTTCGGCGCCGCTGCGGCAAACGGTGCTGGCGCTCGTCGGCGTGCTGCAGACGGTGCCCTCGCTGGCGCTGCTGGCGATCTTGATCCCCGTGCTGGGCATGATCGGCACCGTGCCGGCGCTGGTGGCGCTATTCGTCTACGCGCTGCTGCCCATCGTGCGCAACACGTGCACGGGCATCCTGCAAGTGCCGCAAGGCTTGCGCATGGCGGCGCTGGCGCTGGGCTTGAGCAAGCGCGACCGCCTGCTGCACGTGGATTTGCCGCTGGCCTTGCCCGTCATGCTGGCAGGCATCAAAACGGCGGCCGTGATGAGCGTGGGCACGGCCACGATTGCCGCCTTCATCGGCGCGGGCGGCTACGGCGAACGCATCACCATCGGCCTGGCCCTGAATGACAACGACATGCTGCTGGCCGGCGCGATCCCCGCAGCCGTGCTGGCCCTGCTGACGCAGGGCTTGTTCGAGCTGGTGGAGCGCTGGGCCGTGGCTGGCCGGCAGCGCTGACGGCATCACGGTTACAGAGAGTGCAGTTTCGAGCGCACCGAGACGACCGCCTGGTGCAGGATGCGTTCGGCCTGGAAGTCGTTCTCGCGCTGTTCGGCGATGGCTTGCAGGTCGCGCGTGTAGCGTTCCAGGCGCGAGCGCAGGTAGGCGCGGTAGATTTTCATGACGAGTGGTTTGGCAGAAACATTCATGATGTGGCTCCCGGGTGCGTAATGATGCGTTCATTTTGTGTGAGCGGAATGCCGCCACTTTGCGTCACATCAAACGCCATGACCCCGTCAAATTGGCGCGGTTGACATTACGCAATGCCCCCAAGGCCGAAGATGCCACACTGCATCTTTCCTGCTTACCCTAGCCAATGTTGCGCAGCAGGTTATCCGCAGATTCGTCTCCCCCTGAAGTGCTTTCAAGGAGTGTCGCATGGTCATTTTTGCCGTGGTTGCTGGCTGCATCGCCTGTCTGACAGTGTACCAAATCTATAAAAAATCGCAGGGAGCAAGTGGGGTTGCGCCACAACATATCGGCTTGCATGGCACATTGATTGAACCACGGAAATAATCAGTGTCATCCGAGCGACATTTGGTTAAGAGATTTAAGTCAAATGTAAGGCCCGGTAAGCAAATGTAAAGGTCGGCGCCGCGACAGGCCGCAGCGTTTATATTGATAACCGTTGATTGCATTCTCCCCCTCCCACTTGACAATGGGTTCACCCCGCGGTGCCGCTAGCCCGCGGGGATTTTTTTTGCAGCCTGCGCTTTCAATGCCAATCAGGCCGGTTTCGGCGTGCCTGCCGACAATTGCGTCAAGGCATCGCCAGCAACCCGGCATATGCGCCAGTCCGGCATCACGTCGGCACCCATGCCCTTGTAGAAATTGATCGCGTTTTCATTCCAGTCCAGCACCGACCATTCGAAGCGGCCGCAATCGCGTTCGACGGCCAGTTGCGCCAGCGCCACCAGCATCTGCTTGCCATAACCGTTGCCGCGCACCGATTGCCTGACGTACAGGTCTTCCAGGTACAAGCCCTTGCGGCACAGGAAGGTGGAAAAATTATGGAAGAACAGGGCGAAGGTCACCACTTCACCATCTTGCGTGCCGACCAGCGCTTCGCAGGCGGGATGCTGGCCGAACAGGCTGTCGCGCAGCATGGATTCCCTGGCGATCATCATGTGCTCGAGTTTTTCAAACACGGCCAGTTCGTGGATCATGCCGAAGATGGCGGCGACGTCGGCTTCCTGGGCGGGACGGATGGCGAGGGGGGACAGGGAGGAGCTCATGTTGCCTTTGCGGGTGGAGTGGTGGAAATGGCGGATGCCGTAGCGGTCTTGCGCGCGCCCGAGGTCAGGGCCCAGGCCACGCTGGACAGGCACAGGACCATGCCCGCCCATTCGATGGCGGCGGGCCGGTAGTGTTCGAACTGCACCGACAGCAGCACGGAAATGACGGGCGTGACGACGCCGATATACACGGTCTTTTGCGTGCCGATGCGGGCGATCAGCGTGAAATACGCGCTGAAGGCGATCACCGAGCCGAAGATGGCCAGGTAAAACAATCCCATCCAGTAACTGGGGCGCGCGGGCAACTGCCACGACTGGCCCGTGGCGACGGCCCAGACGGCGACCATCAAGGTGCCCCACAGCATGGTCCAGGCCATGGTCAGCATCACGTTGCCCGACTGTTCGCGCACCTTCATGACGAGGGCGTTGCCCACGGTGCTAGAGACGGTGGCCACCAGGGCCAGCATGAAGCCGAGCAGGAAGTGGCCATTGCCGCCCCCCACGATGTCTTGCAGTGCGGCGCCGATCGACTGGTAAAACAGCAGCACGATGCCGGCGATGGCGACGAAGGCCGCGCAACACGTGCTCCAGGTGATGGGCGTGCCGAAAACGATGCGGTTGAGCAACGGCGTCCAGAACACCATCAGCGCGAACAGCACGCTGACGAGGGCCGAAACCAGGTATTGCTCGGAGCTGTAAGTACAGACATAACTGAGGGCAAACGAGGCCAGGCCTTGCAGCAGCATCCATTTTTGCGCGCGCCAGGGCAGGCGCAGGGCGTCGCCGCGCACGGCGCACCATGCGAACAGGGCGGCTGAAGCGAGGCCGAAGCGGTAGACCACGGAGACGGCGGGGGCGACATCGCCCAGCTGCAAGGTAATGGCCCAGAAGGTGGAGCCCCAGATCAGGCAGGCAATGATGAACAGGAGAGGAGAGGACATCGCGCAAGTATACGGGCATCGCGCGGGGATGGCGAGTGCCGGTCGGGCTTGCTTTATGGATAGTGCGATGCACGCCGGCATTGAGCCAGCGCAGCGCTTTTGGAAAACGTTGAGTTTATGAAAATATTTACATTACTATCAAGTAAATATTTTCTCAATTGCATCGTTATGGAGAAACGCCATGCCAGCCTCACTGCAGATCAAAGTATGGAGCGTGCTCACATGTCATCGTGACCACCTTGATCGCCGTCTGGCTGCACGAGGGCATGGCGCCCTCATCCCTGCTGATCGCCGCCGGCGCATTCGGCTGAACGCATGCGCCGGCAGGGGGATTAATGCGTGACGCGGGTCTTGCGGCCATCGGACAGCAGGCGCACGCGCTCGCCCGGGCGGAACAGCTCGTCGGCGTCCTGCACGATGGCGCGCATGTCGCCATTGTCCAGGCGCACGGTAATTTCCAGGCCGGCCTTGTTCGAGGCATTCGCTTCGATGCTCTTGCCAGCCATGCCGCCGGCGACCGCGCCGAGGATGCTGGCCGCGATGGCGCCCTTGCCGCCCCCGACCGCCGAGCCGGCCACGCCGCCCAGCGCCGCGCCAGCCAGCACGCCCGTGCCCGTTTCGCCCTTGTCGATGGTTACCTGGCGCACGGATTCAACCGTGCCCATGCGGACCGATTGTTCGTTTTGCGCCTGGCGCGCATTGTAGACATTCGCCGAGTTCGGTTGTACGGCGCAGCCGGCCAGGGTGGCCAGCAATGCCACTGCAATAATTGGTGCTTTCATGTGAAACTCCTTGGACAAAGATGGTGAGCCGATTACGTCGACCGGCCATAAAAATGCTTATTACTTATCATAAGGATACTTTCTTAGGATAACTAGTTGTGAATGGTAATAATCTGTTACTCGGCACCGGTGTTGCCCCCCGATCCTGCGCCTCTCAATATGCGAGCCGCAGGCGCCGGTACAGGAAGCCCAGCACGAACAACGGACCGATCAGCAGGAAGCGCAGGTCGTCGAGGAACGACGGTTTCCTGCCTTCGATCTGGTGACCGATGAACTGGCCTATCCACGCCAGCACGAACACACCCAGCGACAGGGGCAGGATGGTCATGGGCGGCATGGCGAGCAGCAGGCCCAGCATGGCGGCCAGCATCAGCAGCATGCCTGCAGCAAACGGACGCGACAGTTTGTAATAGTAGTATAAGGCGAGAATGCTGCCGAGCAGCGCCACGCTGGCGTGCACGCTCCACAGCAGCCCCAGCAGGCTGAAAACGATCAGCGGCACGCACACGATGTGCACCCATTCATTGACGTGGTTGCGGTGGCTGTCGCCATACCGGGCCAGCAGGGTGTCGATGGTGCGCATGGGCGTCTCTCTATGGTGGCGTTCTGGCTGGAAATTCTACACCGGAACACGGCTTGCCGAACGCGGCGGGAAAAGCGGGAGTTGTTAAATTGGTAATTTCACGTTATTATTGCCAGTTGGAAATATTTCCGTGCATTTCAAAAGGTCGTCGTGACATCACCAGCCAGCCATCCTGATTACCAGCGCTATTCGATGGCGTCCCTGCAGCAAGCGTTGGCCGGACCGGAAGGGACGGATGCGGCGCGGCGCCAGCGGATTGAAATGGAAATTGCCCAGCGCCAGAAGGATGACCTGGAGGCACAGCAGCGCCAGTGGGCGGCGCGGCCGCAGGACAAGCCGCTCGATCCCGCCGCTGCGGCACTGGCGGCAGCGGCCAGGCCCTACTTGCAGTCGGCAGGCTATGTGCTGCTGTTCACGTGGGTAGTGTTGACAGCCAGTGTTTGCTTGGAAATCGTCCTGGCCGATAGCCGGATTTATGTTGTCGGCGGCGTCGAGTTGCTGATCTTTGGCATCTTCTTGTTGCGTGGCAGCCTGCGCGCGGCAAGATGGCTGCGCTGGCTGGCGGTTTTCTGTGTGGTGCCGACCGTGCTGGCGCTCGATTTCCTGTTCCTGCAACCGTGGTCCCTGACGGTGGCCCAATTCAAGCTGGCGCCCGCGTATCGTCTCTGGTCGGTGCTGGAAGTCGTGCTGTCGTTGTGGGTCATGCGCTATCTGTATCGCCAGCTGGGCATGCCTGCCGTGGCGGCCGCCTGCGATGCCAAGGGGTACAAGCGGCGCGACCTGCGCATTCCGGCGCTGCTGGGATTGATTCTCGGCATCGTTGGCGTCGGCGTCAAGCTGGCTGCCTTGCATGGCGATACGGCCTTGCAGGCGCGCGCCATCGTGGCGCAGCGCCATGGACCCGGTTACGGCTACCATGTCAGTGGCGTGGGGCGGAGCGTCACGCCGCAGGGCACATTGCATACGGCGCTGGTGCAGGTGTGGGATGACAAGGGCATCACGCAGGTGCCCGTGCAGTGGCCACAGTAAAATAGGCAACCTCCACCGCACAGGACGCCACTTTTGAGCAGGAATCTACTCCCCGCAGCTGCCTCGCCGGACACGCGCAAGCGCTGTTTCGATCCTGTCGTCGACGCTGATACGCGCTTGCTGCTGCTGGGCAGCCTGCCCGGCGAAAAATCGCTGGCGCACGGCCAGTACTATGCGCATCCGCAAAACAAGTTCTGGATGCTGATGGGCGAGGTGCTGGGCGTGGACTTGACGAGCCTGCCCTATGAGGCGCGCCTGGCCGCCTTGCTGGCGCACGGCGTGGGCCTGTGGGACGTGGTGGCGCAGGCGCAGCGCACGGGCAGCCTGGACAGCAATATCCGCGCGCGCGACGACAATGACCTGCTGGCCCTGGCGGCCAGCCTGCCGCGGCTGCACACCATCGCCTTCAACGGCGGCACGGCCGCGAAGCTGGGCATCAAGGTGCTGGGCGAGCAGGCGCAGCGCTACCGCATCGTCAGCTTGCCGTCCAGCAGTCCGGCCTACACGCTCGCGTATGCGCAGAAATTGCAAGCCTGGCTGATGCTGCGCGGCATCGAGGCCACGTAGGGCCACGCTGGCGCTCAGCGCGCGCCAGCCCGCGCTGCTTCCTGCCGGTACTGGCGGCGCCAGAACCAGGCGATGCATAGCAAGCCCAGCAAGGATGGCGCCAGCTGCGTCCACGGCTGGCCCACGCGCAGCAAGTTGCCGGCGGCGGCCGACAGCATGGCGAATAGCGAGGCGAGCAGTTTGTAGATGTGTTCGTAGCGCCACAGGACGCCATGCCAGCGGCGGGGAAACAGCCAGCGCGCGCTGTCGTAGACGACGATGGTGGCCAGGCCGCCCAGCGACGACAGCACGACGATGGCTTGCTGCCCGGAAGCGTCCTGCCGCAAGCGCAGCAGGATCAGCAGGCCGGCCGCCAGCGCGGCGGCCGTCATCGCGCCATCGACGGCTTGCGGACCGGCATCGCGCGTGTAGATGGCGCGCCAGCCGCTCAGCAGCTGGTACAGCACCAGCACGGTCAGCACGGCAAACACGGGACGATAGCCAAACAGCACATTGCCGACGGCGGCCGTGGCGCAGACGAGCAAGGTCAGCCACGCAAACTGGCGGCCGTGGCGGCGGTGCGCGGGCGTGCCCTTGGTCATTGCCAGCAGGAACAGTCCCAGTCCGATGGCGGCGCTGCCGGCCAGCACGTGGAGGGCGATATTGATCAGTTGTGGCTGGGGCATGCGCATCTCCGGATGCGGGCCAGGCTGGCGCACGCTCGCGCAGATGGTATCTTGATAATTGCCGCTTGCCAAGACAGCAAACGGCGGCCGGGAGGCGGCAGGACTTAGGCCGGCGCGTACGCCTGCACTTCCAGCGGCTGGCCCTGGGCATCGAACTTCAGCGCCACGGACAAGCTGGTGACGCCGATGGTGGCCAGCGCGTCGCAGATATCGTCGACCTCGTCCTGCAGGTCGGCGGCCAGGTCCAGCGGCTTGTCCGCGCTGTGCAGCACGTCGCCGCCTGCCGTGTAGACATTCACGCGCAACAGCATCTCGCCATGCTCGTCGGCCGGACCGACGACGACCGAGACGTCGCCGGCGGCCACGCCGTTTTCCGCCAGCGCATGGTTGATGCCCGACATCATTTGCAGCATCGCATATTCGCTCATGCCTTGTTCCTTGCCGCCATGGAACAGATCCTGGTACAGGAAGCTCGCTTCCAGTCCTGCGCCGGCCGGTGCCAGGCAGCGCTTGACGAGCGCGCCCACTTCCGTCGTCCACTGCTGGTAGCGCGCCATGCGGGCGTCGAACCAGGCGTCGAGCGCCGCTTCATCCTTCGGCTCCACATAGAACGGGTCGTCCACGCGCTTCAGGGCAAAGCCCAGCAGGAAGCGCAGTTCGACGGCCGTATCCTGCGGGCCGAAGGCCGTTTCGCTCCAGCCGACGATGCTGCGCTCCAGGCCCGGCGTGGCCGCGATTTTCTTGTCCGTCATCGACGAATAGGCGTCGCGCACCATTTCGTGCAGGTGGCTGTAGGTGATGCGGTCGATCTCGTCGAGGTCGTAGGCATGGCTCATCAGGACCACCTTGGCTTTCGGGCTTTCCAGTCCTGCTTGCTGAAAACTTTTCACCAGCGCTTCAAACGCTTCCTGGTCCTGGAAGCTGTCCGCTTCGCGCAGGCCGCCCGTGCTTTGCACGAGCAGGGGCACGACGAAGGCGTTGATTTCCATGGTCGGCGCATTGTCGCGGCGGATCAGCACGATGGAGGCGGCTTCCTCGATATGGCTGCGCAAGTACTGGTAGGCGCCCACGTCTTCGTACTTGGCCCGCTCGATGGCGTCGTACAGCACTTCATCTTTCTTCTGGTTCAAGGCCTTGCGGATGATGCGGCCGAACTCGACGGCTTGCTCGGCCAGCACCGTGCCCTGCGATTCGCTGTCTTCCTGTTCCGCCAGGTTCAGGGCCATCGTGCACAGCATGCGCGTGACGGACTCGTCCTTGTCTTCAGGCGTGTTGGCGGATTTACGGGGGACAGGGCGCTTATTTTTGGGCATGGCGATCAAATGGTTAGAGGACTACGGTCAGGCAAACGGAAGCGGGCGCCGCTGGCGATGCCGGCTGGCGCCCGGTGACATGATACAGGCGGCAGCCGCCGCCCGATACATCAATGGTCGGTATCGAACATCTCGTGCAGTTCGTCGAGCAGGTCGGCGGCTTCTTCCTGCGACAAGCCGAGATGCTGGCAAGCAAGTTCGCCGCCCTTGTCCCACTCGAGCGAGGTGCTGTTGCCATGGTAGCGCTGAATGCCCTTTTCGGCCAGCAGCGACAGGGCGACGAGCGAACGGATGGCGTCATCCGTGGACGGGTCGGCCAGCACCGCGTAGTCGTGGTGGTGCAGGATGGCCCAGGACACATCGGATGACAGGCCCCAGTTACGTGCCAGCAAGCAACCGATGGCCGCATGGTTGGTCTGGTGGCGCGCATCTTCCACGCTGGTAAAGCAATTGTGCGCGTCATTCGCCGCCGCCGCATAGGTGTTGACGTAGTCGGGGAAGCGGTTCATCAGCAGGGGCACGCCGATATCGCAGAACAGGCCGAAGGTGTGGGCGATGTCGGGCGGGGCGATGCGCAGCTTGCGCGAGGCAAACACCACGGCGCGCGCGCGCTTGGCCGACACGTCCCAGAAGTGGGTCAGTTCCACGCCTTCCGCTTCCAGCGCCTGGCGCGCCAGCAAGCCCGTCATCATGGCGCTGCACTGGTTGATGCCGAGGAAATTGATGCCTTGCTCGACGGACTTGGCCTTGCGCGCGGCGCCATAGAATGGCGAATTGGCCAGTTTCAGCAGGGCGCCCGACATGCCGACGTCGTCGGCGATGATGCGCGCGATGCGGCGCGGCGACGGGTCGTCTTCGGCCAGTTCGCGCTGCAGGTCGACCAGCAGGCTGGGGCGCGGCGGGATACGGATGGAACGCATCAGGGCGTCAACCGGATCATCGTGCACTACCTGCTTTTGCGCTGCCGCTCTCATCATCATTGTCTTGCCCGGTGGTTATCTGGTGGCGCTGCCGCTGCCCGCTGCATGAGCGTCTGGCGCAGTGCCCGACGATTATCGCTGTTTATGCATGGCAATAGTTCATCTCTGCAATATTTTGTCGACAAAATCCCCATTTTTTCCTTGCCAGAGGCCGATGCGGGCCGTTTTGCGACGCCGCCGCGCCGCATTTGCATGATTAAAAAATCAAGATGGTTTTGTTTTCAAGGCTGGGCGAAACGTGCGACGGCATGTGCGGCGCTACAATTGCTGTATGAAAAACATCCTTGCCGGTATCGATTTTGCGGACGACTCTTGCCATGTGGCGCGCCAGCTGATCGGCGTGACCGTGCTCGTCGATGGCGTGGGCGGGCGCATCGTGGAAACGGAAGCGTATGACCGGCTGGATCCGGCCTCGCACACGTATGGCGGCTTGACGCCGCGTAATGCCGCCATGTTCGGTCCGCCCGCGCACGCCTATGTGTACCGCTCGTATGGCATCCACTGGTGCCTGAACTTTGTCTGCCGCGAGCCGGGCCATGGGGCGGGCGTGCTGATACGCGCGCTCGAACCCGTGGCGGGGCTCGATGCCATGCGCGCACGGCGCGGCGTCGACGAGGCGCGGCTGCTGTGTTCGGGGCCGGGCAAGGTATGCCAGGCGCTGGGCGTCACGCATCTGCACAACCGGCTGGCGCTGGAGGCGCCGCCGTTCATGCTGCTGGCGCGCGAGGAGGATGCCCTGGTGCTGGCCGGCCCGCGCATCGGCATTTCCAAGGCGATGGACACGCCGTGGCGCTTCGCCCTGGCCGGTTCTCGCTACCTGAGCAAACCGATGCGCATGCCCGTGGACTAGGCTGGATGCCCGGATTCAGGCGCCGCGCCGGCGTGGCGGCCTGGGCCTGGCGCCGGCCGCTCCGGCCCCGGACTTGCCGCGTAGCGGACTGTGCAGTGCACGCCGTTCCTGGCCAGCCGTCCTGGCGGGGTCCTGGAAGGCGTCTTCGGCCGTGCCTTGTGTGGCCGGCGTGGCGGGATCGAGGGTAAACACGCTGACGGCCGCCGACAGCTTGACGGCCTGATCCTGCAGGCTGGCCGCCGCGGCCGCGGCTTGCTCGACCAGCGCCGCATTTTGCTGCGTGACATCATCCATTTGCGCGACGGCCTGGTTCACTTCCGTGATGCCCGAAGCCTGCTCGGCGCTGGCCTGTTTCACGCGCTGGATGATCTCGTTGACTTGCTGCACCGAGGCGACGATGGCGCTCATGCGCTCGCCCGCCTGCTGCACGGCGACGCTGCCGCCATCGATCGTGGTGACGGAGGTGGCGATCAGGGTCTTGATTTCCCTGGCGGCCTGCGCCGAGCGGTGCGCCAGCGTGCGCACCTCGGAAGCGACGACGGCAAAGCCGCGGCCCTGTTCGCCCGCGCGCGCCGCTTCCACCGCCGCATTCAGGGCGAGGATGTTGGTCTGGAAGGAAATCCCATCGATCACGCCGATAATATCCACGATCTGGCGCGAATTGGCGCGGATGGTCGTCATCGTCGTCACTGCCTGCTGCATCGCCGTGCCCCCTTGCACGGCCAGGCTCGACGCTTGCGCCGCCAGGTCGCAGGCCAGCTGGGCATTGTTGGCATTGTCGTTGACGGCTTCCGTCAGGGTTTCCATGGCGCTCGACGTTTCTTCCAGCGAACTGGCCTGCATTTCCGTGCGGGCCGACAGGTCCAGGTTGCCGGTGGCAATTTCGCGCGAGGCCGTATCGATCGATTGCACGGCGTCCATGATGGTGCGCAAGGTCTGGTTCAGATTGGCGATGGTCTGGTCCAGCACGCGCGAGGTGTCGGCGATCTCGTCGTTGCCCGGCTTGGGGGCGCCGGCGATCAGCTTGCCGGCGGCCAGGTCTTGCACGGCGTCGGCGATGCCGCGTATCTCCACCAGCATGGCGCGCCGCACCAGCATGGTCACGACGATGGAAACGAGGATGGACAGCAGGACGGTCAGCAGCAGGCTCCAGCCCAGGCTGCGAAATTCCGCGCTGGCCGTCGCATGGGCCTGGCTGCTGAGCGTCGTTTCCAGCGCCGACAGCTGCGCCAGCTGGGCATTGAAGCGCACGAACTGGGTTTCCGCCTTGAGCATGGAGTTGGTGGCGATCGACTGGTCCATCTGCGCCATTTCCATGGTTTCCAGCACCGCCTTGCGGTAGCCGGCCAGCGCCGTGATGGCCGCATCGAGCAGTGTCAGTTCGGTGCCCGTGGACGTCGTGCGCAGCGTCGCCAGCTGAGTGCCGATGCTGGCGTGGCGCGCCTTGATCTGCTGTTCCAATGCATCGATGCGGGCCTTGGCGAAGCTGCCATTGGTCCACGACAGCAACTGGTACATATTGCCATGCACATGCTTGGCCTCGCCGGCCACGTCGGAAGCGGCTTTCAGATGCGTGATGCGTACCTGCACCATGTTTTCCAGCGAGGCATTTTGCCGCACCATGCCATACCAGGCGCCGGCGGAGCTGAGTATCAGCAGCAGCAAGACCAGAGCGGGCGCCAGCAATAATTTTGGTCCGATGCGTAGTGTATTGAGCATGCTTGACTCCTGGCTGTTCCAACCGCAAGCGGCGCCGCGGCAGGCGAGCGCCCGCCGCGCACGGCAGCGGCTGTCTTACTTTTTGTAGATGCCCGCTTCCAGCACCACATCGTTGACGCGCAGGATATACGTGGTCTTCGGCTCGATCTTGCCGCTGGTGGGGTTCTTGTACTGGTAGTCGACCCAGCCCTTGCCTTGCTTTTGCGCCAGCTCGATGATTTCACGGCGATATTTCTTGCCATTCGCATCGGGCACATCCGTCAAGTCCTTGCCCACGATGGAGGGGTTGATCGGGTGGGCCAGCACGATGCCCGTCTTGATGTCGCGCATGTCCACATACAGCGAGCCTTGCACGAAGTCGGGGTCTTTCGCCGTGATTTTCTTCATCATTTCTTCCTTGCCATGCGCCTTCATGAAGGCGGCTCCCCGTTCGGCCATGGCGATCGCATCTTTTTCCGTCGGTTCTACCGCGGCGCTGACGCTGGCGCCGGCAAATGCCAGGCACAGCAGACTACCCGTGAATAAGCGTTTCATGAAGACTCCTTGTGATATCGAGGGATGTGTTGCCAAGTCGTAATTTACGTCGCCATGGCCCGCATTAAATTGCGATGGAACAAACTAAGGTGTTGCCGCATGGCAGTTGGTGGCTTATCGGCAAGCTTGTTGATTTTTGGCAATTTGGTTCCAGGTAGCAAGAATTATGATGACTTTCACAGCATGCCGGTGTCAGGCGGCAGGCGTGAAAACAGGTTGAATTGGCTGACGTAGGGCTGATTTCATGGAAGTTATCGTTATTTACTGGTAAGGAGCCGACCGTGGCCGCATTCATCACCGAACCGTTTTCACCCAAGTTCAAGCCCTATACGCGGCAATCCATCCAGCAAGCACGGCAGTGGTCCTGGTTGCCGGAAGAGCAGCGCGAAGCCGTGCAAGTGGTGTCGCATGTGTTGCCATTTCGCACCAATGAATATGTGCTCGATCAATTGATCGATTGGAACAATATTCCTGACGATCCCATCTACCGGCTCGTCTTCCCGCACCGCGACATGCTGCCGCCCGAGCAGTACGCGCATTTGCGCGACCTCGTGCTGGTGCAGCGGGACAAGGCGGCTATTGATGCCTATGTGCATGGTTTGCGGCTGGGCATGAATCCGCATCCGGCCGGGCAGATGACGCATAACGTGCCCCGGGTCAACGATGCACCCGTGCGCGGCTTGCAGCATAAATATGCGCAAACCGTGCTGTTTTTCCCCAGCGCTGGCCAGACGTGCCATGCGTATTGCACCTTCTGCTTCCGCTGGCCCCAGTTCGTCGGCATGGACGACATGAAATTCGATGCGCGCGAATCGCATGAGCTGGCTGCCTACCTGAAGCTGCATCCGGAAGTGACGGACGTGCTGATCACGGGCGGCGATCCGATGATCATGAATACGCGGCAACTGGCCGCCTACCTGGAGCCGCTGCTGGACCCGGCCCTGGAACATATCCAGAACATACGCATCGGCACCAAGGCGGTGGCGTATTGGCCGCAGCGCTTTGTGTCCGACCGCGATGCCGATGATTTGCTGCGGCTGTTCGAACGCATCGTCAAGGCCGGCAAGAACCTGGCCGTGATGGGCCATTACAGCCACGCCGTCGAGTTGCGCCAGGACATTGCGCAGCAAGCCGTGAAGCGCATCGTGTCCACGGGCGCCACCTTGCGCATGCAGGGGCCGCTGATCCGGCATATCAATGAAGACCCGAAAAGCTGGGCCGAACTGTGGCAGACGGGCACGCGCCTGGGCGCGGTTCCGTACTACATGTTTGTCGAGCGCGACACGGGCCCGCGCGGCTATTTCGAGTTGCCACTAGCCAAGGCGCACGAAATTTTCCAGGCCGCCTACCAGATGGTATCGGGCCTGTCGCGCACGGTGCGGGGACCGTCCATGAGCGCGTTTCCCGGCAAGATCGTCATCGATGGCGTGGTCACCATCAATGGCGAGAAACTGTTTGCCCTGCAATTTTTGCAGGCACGTAATCCCGACTGGGTACGCCGGCCGTTCTATGCGAAGTTCGATGCGGAAGCGACGTGGATGGACCATTTGAAACCCGCGTTCGGCCAGGAAAAATTCTTCTTTGAAACAGATGCGAATGGCAACGATCCTGTGCCGCAGTTTCCGCACAAAATCATCCGCCTGGCGCAGGCCGCCTGAGCATGCATGGCGCGGGCACGCCATCGCGCTCCGGCGTGGCCGTGTTTTGCCTCGTGTTCCTGCCATTTGCTCTCGGTCATTACCTGTCTTGCCTGCTGCGCGGCGTCAATGCTGTGCTGATGACGGAACTGCTGGCTTCCGTCGCCCTGACGCCAGCACAGCTGGGCTTGCTGACCAGCGCCTTCTTCCTGGCGTTTGCGCTTGTGCAATTGCCGGTTGGCATGGCGCTGGACCGCCACGGCCCCCGCACGGTGCAAGTGTGGCTGCTGGCGCTGGCGGCCGTGGGCGTATGGCTGTTCAGCCGGGGCCACAGTTTTGCCGAGCTGATGTGGGCGCGCGCCATCATGGGCGCCGGGCTGGGCGGCTGTTTCATGGCGGCCGTGAAAGCGATCTCGTGCGCCATCGCGCCGGCGCGCCTGCCGTCCGTGCATGGCTACCTGATCGCCGTGGGCGGCCTGGGCGCGGCCACGGCCACCATGCCCGTCAAGCTGGCGCTGCACTACACGGACTGGCGCGGCGTCTTCCTGGGCCTGGCGCTGGCGGCGCTGGCCATCGGCTGCCTGATCCGCCTGCTGTCGCCGGCCCTGCCCGCGCCCGCCGCTGCCGCCGGCAAGGCTGGCAAGGTCAGTGTCTGGAGCGTGTACCGCGACGCGGCTTTCCGCCGCACCATCGCGCTGATCCTGCTGCCGCACACGGTGTTCTTCGGCGTGCAAGGCTTGTGGATAGGCCGCTGGCTGGCCGACGTGGGCGGCTTGTCCGACGATAACGTGGCGTATCTGCTGTACCTGGGCATGGCGGCCGTCATCTTCGGCGCCATCGGCATGGGCATGCTGACGGAATGGGCGGCGCGGCGCGGCATCACGCCGATGCGGCTGGCGGCCGCGGGCATCGCCCTGTTTATCGCCGTGCAACTGGGCATGGCGTGCAATAGCGTGCCCAGCCTGCCTTTGCTGTCCGTGCTGTTTACCCTGCTGGGCACGGTGACGGGCCTCGAGTATGCAATCGTCGCGCAAAGCATGCCGGCCAGCTTGACGGGCAGGGCGGCCACCTGCCTGAACTTGCTGATCTTCACGGGCGCCTTCCTGGTGCAGGCCGGCTTTGGCCTGATCCTCGGCTGCTGGCCCCTGAACAGCCAGCAGCAGTATCCGCCGCAGGCTTACCAGGTGGCGTTTGGTGTGCTGGCGGCCCTGCAGTTGCCGGGACTGGCGCTGTTTGTCATGCGCCGTGGCAGGACGGCTAGCACGGCGCCAGCGGCGAACGGCGAGCCAGGCTATGCAAGGCCTTCATTACGAGAATCCGGACAGGGCAACGCCGCGCCTGACCGATGAGGGCGGCAGCGTCGCAAGGTGAACCCGGTCTGGCCGCATCGACTCGTCATGGAGAAAAAATTTGCTTTTTTGATACTTGAATAATATACACTCCTCGCTACCGACCATTTCCATGGGGAAATTCAAGACATGAAGGCACTTTGCTACCTCGCGATCGTCTCGCCTTTGCTGGCCCTGCAACCGCCTGTTTGGGGCAAGCCGCCGGCGGCATCGGCCACGCAGGCCGCCACCAGGGCGCAGCAGGTGGACGCCCTGTTTGCAAAATGGAATCGGGCCGATACACCGGGCGCGGCGGTGATGGTCGTGAAGGATGGCCAGCGCGTCTACCGGGGCAGCTTCGGCATGGCCGACATCGAACAGAACCGTCCGATCACGCCGTCGACCAGCTTCCACGTTGCCTCGCTGTCGAAGCAATTCACGGCGTTCGCCATCCTGCTGCTGGCGCAAGACGGCAAGCTGTCGCTCGACGATGACGTGCGCAAGCATGTGCCCGCGCTGCCGGACTTTGGCCAGACCATCCGCATCCGTCACCTGCTGACCCACACCAGCGGCTTGCGCGACCAGTGGAATCTGCTGGCGATGGCCGGATGGCGCATGGACGACGTCATCACGGACGACGACGTGCTGCGCCTGGTGCGCCGCCAGCGCGCGCTCAATTTCGTGCCGGGCAGCGACTTCGCATACAACAACACGGGCTACACGCTGCTGGCCGCCATCGTGCGCAAGGTATCGGGCCAGCCGCTGGCCGCGTTTGCGCGGGAGCGCATCTTCGATCCGCTCGGCATGCGGCACACTTTTTTCCACGAGCAATATGCCACCCTGGTCGCGGGCCGCGCGCAGTCTTACCAGCCGGCGCCGCAGGGCGGCTACAGCCGGATCGCCCTGTCGTACTCCACGGTCGGCCCGACCAGCCTGGTCACGACCGCGGACGATCTGCTGCTGTGGGCGAACAATTTCAACGATGCCCGCGTCGGCGGTCCTGCGTTGCTGGCCCGGATGCAGACGTCGGCCACCTTCAACGATGGCAAGGCCACCGGCTATGGCGGCGGTCTCGATATCGGCGCGTACCGCGGCCTGAAAACCATCGACCACAGCGGCGCGGACGCGGGCTTTCGCAGTTATCTGGTTCGCTTTCCCGACCAGCAACTGACGGTCGTCATCATGGGCAACGGCGCCGACGTGCAGGCAAGCCGGCTGGGCCAGCGCATCGCCGACATCTATCTCGATGGTCAGCTGCAACCCTTGCCCAAGCCTATGCCCAACTATTCGGACGGCGTGCAGGTGCCGCTGGCGCCCGCTCGCCTGGATGCCCTGCTCGGCACCTACGCGCTGGAAAACGGTTCGGCCATCACTTTCGCCAGGGAAGACGAGCAGTTGCTGGGCTGGACGGCGGGTGACGACAAGATGCCGTTCTACCCGGCGGGCGAGCGCGAATTCTTTGTCAAGCTGAGCAACGCCAGCTTTCGCTTCGATGCGCCGGACGCGGCGGGCGTCATCGGTGGCGGCACCTGGCTGCGCAACGCGCGCGCCATCCGCGCCAAACGCATGGCGCCCGCGCGGCTGCCGGATGCCGCGCTGCAGCCCTTGCTGGGGGAGTACTACAGCGATGAACTGCATGCGCTGTACACGGTGACGGCGCAGGAGGGCAGCGTCGTGCTGGGCTTTTCGCGTGGCGACATCGCCCTGGCGCCATTCGGAAAAAATAGCTTCGTGGGACCCTGGCCATTCGGTCTCGTGACCTTCCAATGCCTGGCCGCCAGCGATTGCACGGGTTTCACGGTGACGGAAAGCCGCGCCAGCGACGTGCAATTTACCCGCGTGGCCTTGCCCGGCTTGCGCGGGAGCACGGCCACGCCCTGACGGTGGATGGCCGCACCTTGCGCTGTTTTTCAGCGGCCGCCACAGGCGTGCCGGACCATCCGGTAAAATGGCGGCCTGCACAGCGGCAATGATCAACTCCAAGGAAGACTATGAAACTCGTTCGTTATGGACGTCCAGGCAAGGAAAAACCGGGCCTGATCGATGAAGAAGGCAAACTGCGCGACCTGTCCGGCGTGATCGTCGATATTGATGGCGCGCAACTGTCCGACAAGGCCCTGCGCAAGCTGGCCAAGCTCGACGAAAAGACGCTGCCCCTGGTGCGCGGCAACCCACGCTTCGGCGTGCCGCTGGCCAAGGTCGGAAAATTCATCGGCATCGGCCTCAATTACGCGGACCACGCGGCCGAAGCGGGCATGCCGATCCCCGCCGAACCGATCGTCTTCATGAAGGCGATCAGCTGCCTGAATGGCCCGGACGACAATGTCGTGTTGCCGAAGGGCTCGAAAAAGACGGATTGGGAAGTGGAGCTGGGCGTGGTCATCGGCACGCGCGCGCAATACGTGAGCGAAGACGATGCGCTGAAATACGTGGCCGGCTACTGCGTCGTCAATGACATTTCCGAGCGCTCGTTCCAGCTGGAACGGGGCGGCCAGTGGGACAAGGGCAAGGGCTGCGACACCTTCGGTCCCGTCGGCCCATGGCTGGTGACGCGCGATGAAGTCATCGACGAGCAGGACCTGGACCTGTACCTGGAAGTCAACGGCAAGCGCATGCAGACCGGCAATACGCAAACCATGATCTTCACGGTGGCGCAGATCGTCAGCTACCTGTCGCAATTCATGACGCTGGAACCGGGCGACATCATCGCCACGGGCACGCCGCCGGGCGTGGGCCAAGGCCGCAAGCCGCAGCGCTTCCTGAAAAAAGGCGACAGCCTGCGCCTCGGCATCGCCGGCCTCGGCGAGCAGCAGCAGGACGTGGTCGCCTGGACCGCCTGATGGCCGGTAGCGATATCGACCGCTTGCCGCCGCTGCCGCCGGACCAGCTGGACCAGCAGCAGCGCGCCGCCGCGCAAGCCATCATCGATGGCCCGCGCGGTGCCCTGTACGGCCCCTTCGTGCCGCTGATCCGCAGCCCCGAGCTGATGGAAACGGCGCAACGCATGGGCGAGTACCTGCGCTACCGCAGCGCCATCGGCACGCGGCTGTCGGAACTGGCGATCCTCGTGACGGCGCGCCAGTGGGACCAGCAGGTCGAGTGGGCCATCCACGCGCCGCTGGCCGTGCAGAATGGCATCGCGCAAGCGGCCGTGGACGCCATCGCCGCGCGCCGCGCGCCCCCTGCCCTGAAAGAGGACGAGCAAGCCGTGCATGACTTCTGCATCGAGTTGCAGCAGAACAAGCGGGTCGGCGATGCCACGTATGCGCGCGCGCTGGCCCTGTTTGGCGAGCACGGCGTGGTCGACTTGATGGGCATCAATGGCTACTACACCCTGTTGGCCATGGTGATGAATGGCGCGCAGACGGCCGTGCCGGCATTGGGCGTGCCGCCGTTGCCGGCCTGATTGGCGCGGTTTTTGTGGAAGATGGACAAATTGTAATAATATTGCCGTTATTCAATATATAATTTTGCTTCCCTTCCATTGCGAAAAAGCTCAATGAAAACTCGTCCGTGCTTCACCCTGATGGGCCGCGCCTGCCTGGCGCTGGCCCTTTCTTTTTGCCCATTGATGATGGTCAATGCCGTCGCGGCGGAAACCAGCGCCGCGCCCAGCGCTTCCGCGCTGGAAAACTCCGTCGTCAAGGTGTTTTCCACCCTGCGCCGGCCCGACCCGTACAAGCCGTGGAGCAAGGCCGCGCCCCAGGATGTGACGGGCTCCGGCGTCGTCATCGATGGCCGCCGCATCCTGACCAACGCGCATGTGGTCGGCTACGCGAGCCAGGTGCAGGTGCAGGCCAACGGTTCCGGCGACAAGATACCGGCCACCGTGCTGGCCATTTCGCGCGGCATGGATCTGGCCTTGCTGAAACTCGACGATGACAGTTTTTTCGACAGCCACAAGCCGGCGCCGCGCGCCAATGTCTTGCCCGACGTGCGCGATGCCGTGCTCGCGTATGGCTACCCGCTGGGCGGCACCTCGCTGTCGATCACCAAGGGCATCGTCTCGCGCATCGAGTTCGTGCCCTACCGCTTTCCCGCGTCCGGCCTGCGCATCCAGATCGATGCGGCCATCAACCCGGGCAATAGCGGCGGCCCCGTGATTGCCGGCGACAAGATGATCGGCCTGGCCTTTGCGGGCGCGCAAAATGCGCAAAACATCGGCTACATCATTCCGAACGAGGAAATCGAACTGTTCCTGCGCGAGCAGGCGGCGGGCAAGACGGACAAGGATGGCGAAGGCAAGCCGGCCATGTTTGACGTGACGCAAACACTGGAAAATCCCGCCTTGCGCAGCCTGCTCAAACTGGGCAAGAATGTGGAAGGCGTGGTGGTCATGTCGCCGCTGAAAAAAGATGCCGGCTACCCGCTGAAAGAGTGGGACGTCATCACGCACATCGGCGACTCGGCCATCGACAACCAGGGCATGGTCAAGCTCAATGCCAACAGCCGCGTGCGCTTCCAGTACCGCGTGCAGCAGGTGGCGAGCCATGGCGCGGTGCCGCTGACGCTGGTGCGCAATGGCGCCGTCATGAAGGTCAGCCTGCCCGTGTCGGCGCAGCGTCCCATGCTGATCGGCGACTTGCAGGGCGATTACCCTTCGTATTTCATCTATGGCCCCATCGTCTTTTCGCGCGGCACGGCTGAATTCCTCGCCTCGGCCAGCAGCAATGCGACGACGCTGGCCGCCATGAGTTTTTATGGCAATCCGCTGGTGACGCGGCGCGGCGATGCGCCCGATGCGGCGCGCGAGGAACTGGTGGTGATCGCCGCGCCGTTTTTCCCGCACAAGCTGATGACGGGCTACAGCAATCGCTTTGGCGCCGTGGTGCAATCGATCAATGGCGTGCCCGTGCGCAGCCTGGCGCACCTGGTGACCTTGCTGCGCGACCAGACCGATGAGTTGCTGACGATACGCTTCGACCAGCACGGCGGCGAAACCATCGTCGTGCCGCGCAAGGAGATGCTGGCGGCGACGGAATCGGTATTGACGGACAACGGCATCCGCTCGGAAGCGTCGCCCGACATGCTGAAAATCTGGCAAGAAAAAACGCCGGCAGGCAAATAAGCCTTCGGCGTCCGTGATACTGGCAGGCATGGCGCACGCCATGCCTGTTTGACCTTAAGCCACTACTTTTTTCAGCCACGCGCCGATGGCGTCGATCTCTTCCTGGCACAGCGAATGCTGCATCCGGTATTCATGCCATTCCACCTTGTAACCCATGCCGGTCAGCAAGTCGCGCGACTGTTGTGCGCGGCCCAGCGGCACCACGGGGTCGTCCGTACCATGCGCCATGAAGATCGGTGTTTCCAGGCTGGCCGGCGTGCGTTCGGCAGCCGTCTTGTCGGCCAGCGGCAGGTAGCCGGACAGGCACATCAGGCCGGCCAGCGGCTCCGCATGGCGCAAGCCCGTCTGCAGGGTCATGGCGCAGCCCTGGGAGAAGCCGGCCAGGATGATGCGGCTGGCGGGAATGCCGCGCGCCTTTTCGCGCGCGATCAGCGCCTCGATCTGCGCCTGCGAGGCGCGCAGGCCGGCTTCATCCTCGCGACGCACCAGGTCGTTGACGAGGATGTCGTACCAGGCGCGCATCACATAGCCGTTGTTGATGGTGACGGGCATGGTGCCGGCGCTGGGGAAAATGAAGCGGATGGCGGGGCAGCCGCGCAAGTCGAGTTCTTTCACCAGGGGCACGAAGTCGTTGCCGTCGGCGCCCAGGCCGTGCATCCAGATGATGGAAACGGTGGGGTGCGGTGCGCTGTCGAGTTCTATGGTTTCCAGCAAGGTGCTCATGTATTTTCCTCAGGTAAAGGTTGCGCCGGACGCAGCGCCGATTTGGGACGGAAGGCCTTGCAGATGGCCGTGTCGGTTTCCATGTAGGGGCCACCGATGAGGTCGATGCAATACGGCACGGCGGCAAAGATGCCGTTTACCAATTGATTTCCATCAACATCCTTCAAGCCTTCCAGGGTTTCCTTGATGGCTTTCGGCTGGCCCGGCAAGTTCATGATCAGGGCGGCGCGCTCGGGCGTCTCGCGGATCACGGCCACCTGGCGCGACAAAATGGCCGTCGGCACGAAGCGCAGGCTGATCTGGCGCATCTGTTCGCCGAAACCGGGCATTTCCTTGGTTCCCACGGCCAGGGTCGCGTCCGGCGTCACATCGCGCCGCGCCGGGCCCGTGCCGCCCGTCGTCAGGATCAGGTGGCAATGGTTCAGGTCGACCATGTCGATCAGGGTGTTTTCAATCTGCGAGCGGTCGTCCGGAATCAGCCGCTTTTCCAGACGGAACGGCGTGCGGATGGCGGCCGAGAGCCAGCTTTCCAGGGCAGGGATGCCCTGGTCTTCATACACGCCGCCGCTGGCGCGGTCCGAGATCGACACGAGGCCGATAATCAATTCGTCTTCGATGGTGGTGGGCATCTTGCACCTATAGAGTCTGGAGTGGCGTAAAAACAATAAAACCGGGATTATCCCGGTTTTTTGTCCATCCCTGCGTTTCGGACGGCCGATTATTCGTCGTCTTCTTGCTCAACGCCATCTTCGTCAGCATCATCCTTGCCGCCGTTTTGCTTCTTGGCGATCTGTTTCAGGATCTGGAAGATTTCGCGGTAGGCTTTTGGCGGCTTGTTCTCGGCCTGCTCCTTGCGGGCATTGCGGATCAGGGTGCGCAGGTGCTGCACGTCCAGTTCCGGGTTTTCCGACAGCAAGACGGTCAGGGCTTTGTCATCCGTCAAGAGCTTGTCGCGGCGGCGTTCCATCGCGTGCATGGCGGCCGTGTCGGCTTTCGACAAGCCTTTCCAGCTATCAATGGTGCGTTGGATGGCGGCAACTTCTTCCTCATCCAGGGTGCGCATCTTCTTGCCCACGTATTGCAGCTGGCGGCGGCGGCCTTCGTGATCCTTGATCAGCTGGCATTCGAGGATGGCGTCGCGTACGTCTTCCGGCATCGGGACGCGCTTGACGCGGTCGCGTGCTTCATTGACGAGTTCTTCGCCCAGCTTTTGCAGGACGGTCATCTGGCGCTTGAGTTCCGATTTCGACGGACGTTCATATTCCTGTTCGAATTCGGACGATTGGAAGCCGCAAGCTCCCCGGTTTGGATTTGGCATGATATATAAGGCGGGAGAGGACTTGTGGACCGCTCCTGTAAACTGTAAACGACTGCTATGATAACCTTTTTAGCGGCTTTCCGAAGAAAACAGCACATGAACGACTCCGTATTTACCCATAGCCAAGAGCAATTGAAGCAACTTGCCCGTGATGTGTTGTCTTTTGCGCGGGAAGCGGGCGGCACCGACGCCGCCGTCGAAGTCAGCGAAGGCGGTGGCCTGTCTGTTTCTGTACGAAAAGGCAAGATCGAGACGATCGAGCAAAACAAGGACAAGGGCATGGGCGTGACCGTGTTTGTCGGCAAGAAGCGTGGCAATGCCAGCACGTCCGACTTTTCGCCGTCGGCCCTGCGCGCCACCGTGGATGCCG
The DNA here is from genome assembly GCF_030397695.1 of Janthinobacterium sp. SUN118. Lineage (NCBI taxonomy): Bacteria > Pseudomonadati > Pseudomonadota > Betaproteobacteria > Burkholderiales > Oxalobacteraceae > Janthinobacterium > Janthinobacterium sp. SUN118. Next base: position 378,721 of record NZ_JAPUBV010000001.1, read on the forward strand.
CCTACAACATCGCCCGCTTCACGGCCGAGGACGATTGCGCGGGCCTGGCCGATGCCGAGCTGCTGGAAATGGCGCCCCGCGACCTGCAGCTGTTCTATCCGTGGCTCATTTCCGCCGAGGAAGCTGTCGTGCTGGCCCAGCGGGCCGAAGCGGCCGCGTTTGCCGTCGACCCGCGCATCACGAACAGCGAAGGCGCCGGCGTGCACGTGCAGCAATCGCATTTCGTTTCCGCCAATTCGCGCGGCTTCATCGGCGGCTACCCGTTTTCGCGCCACACGCTGTCCGTGGCGCCCATCGCCGGCAAGGGCGCGAAGATGCAGCGCGACGACTGGTATTCGTCCGTGCGCGATGCATCGAAAATGTCGAGCCCGGAAGCCATCGGCCGCTATGCCGCCGAACGCGCGCTGTCGCGCCTGAATGCGCGCAAGCTGGGCACGCGCACCTGTCCCGTGCTGTTCGAGGCGCCGTTGGCGGCCGGTTTGCTGGGTACCTATGTGCAAGCGACCTCGGGCGGCGCGCTGTACCGCAAGTCCACTTTCCTGCTCGATTCCCTGGGCACGCAGGTGCTGCCCGATCACCTGCAGATCTTCGAGGATCCGCATGTGATCGGCGGCGTCGGTTCGGCGCCGTTCGATGAGGAGGGCGTGAAGACCGTCAGCCGCGACGTAGTCAAGGATGGCGTGGTGCAAGGGTATTTCCTGTCGACCTATACGGCCCGCAAGCTGGGCATGCAGACGACGGGCAACGCGGGCGGTTCGCACAATCTCTACCTGACGTCGTCCCGCACGGCCGCCACCGACGATTTCGTCGCCATGCTGAAAAAGCTGGGCACGGGCTTGCTGGTGACGGAACTGATGGGGCAAGGAACCAATTATGTGACGGGCGACTATTCGCGCGGCGCCTCCGGCTTCTGGGTGGAAAATGGCGTGATTCAATACCCGGTGGAAGAAATCACCATTGCCGGCAACATGAAGGACATGCTGCGCAATATCGTCGCCGTCGGCGCCGACGTGTTGCGCCGCGGCACCAAGCAGACGGGTTCCATCCTCATCGAGAGCATGGTGGTGGCCGGCGGCTGAGCGCTGCCAGCTCCTCCTTCCGCAACAAGGCGCCGTGGGCGCCTTTTTTCTTGTCCGCGTGCTTTCTGCTCCGTGATCCTGGCGTCATACGGGTGAAATATTCGCTTCGTATGATGGCGCCATCTGACGTTATTTGCGCAAATTAGATGCTTTTAATGTAAGTAGGCCGAACTTCGTGATATTTCATGCAAGATGCGAATCTTGCCCATCACGCGTCGTTGTTGATCCAATCCTGCATAGTGACTCTTTCCATGACCTACTCCCGTACCCGCATCGCCCGCGCGGTGGCCCTGTTGTGTGCCATGCACGCCGTCTTCGCCAGCCAGGTGCATGCCGATGGCGGTGCGCCCGCCGTTTCCGCGTCCGCCGGCGATGCCCTTGAGGCGCCGCAAGCCGTGATCGTCACGGGCACGCGCGGCAGCAACCGCACGCAGTTCGACACCATGGCGCCCGTCGATGTGTTCAACCGCGAAGATATCGGCGCCGTCGAGTCGTCGGACTTGAACGATGTGCTGGCGCAACTCGTACCGTCGTACGTGGTACAGCGTTTGCCGATGGCCGATGGGCAAGTCTTCGTGCGTCCTGCAACCTTGCGCGGCCTGTCGCCGGACCAGACCCTGGTGCTGGTCAACGGCAAGCGTTTCCACCGCAGTGCCCTGCTCGGCGCGCGCGGCGCGCAGGCGGCCGACCTGGCGCAGATTCCCGTGTCCGCCATCAAGCGCATCGAGGTGTTGCGCGACGGTGCCTCGGCCCAGTATGGTTCCGATGCGATCGCGGGCGTGATCAACATCATCCTCGACGATACGCTGGGCACGGAACTCTCCGTGCACCATTCGCAATACTCGGAAGGCGATGGCAAGGGTAACGAGCTCAACCTGAAAACGGGCTTTACGTTTGGCGAGACGGGCAAGGCGACGATTTTCGGCGCGCTGGCCAAGTCCGACCCCACTTCGCGCACGCGCCAGCGGGCCGACGCCATTGCTTTCCAGAACGCGCATCCGGAGCTGAAGGTGCCGAATCCCGTGCAGCGCTGGGGCCAGCCTGAACTCGACAGCAAGCGCCTCGGCTTCAATGCCAGCATGGCCCTGTCCGACACCACGGAGCTGTACGGCTTTGGCCTGTTCAGCCGCAGCGACGGCACCTCGGACTTCAACTGGCGCAACCCGGACACGAGCACGGGCGCGTACAAGACCAGCAGCCTGTTTCCCGGCTGGGACTTGCGCAGCATCTATCCGCTCGGTTTCAGCCCCAGCTATTCCAATGACCAGGACGACCTGCAAGTGGTGGCCGGCGTGCGCGGCCGCTTCAACGACCGCTTCGGCTGGGATGTGAGCGCGTCCTACGGCCGCAACCGCATCGATTACCACTTGGCCAATTCCATCAATGCCTCGATGGGGCCGACCAGTCCTACGGCGTTTTACCTGGGCCAGCTGTCGCAGGCGGAAAAGATCCTCAACGCCAATTTCAACTACGAATTACCGGTGGCCTCCTTGCCGCAGCCCGTCAATATCGCGTTTGGCGCGGAAGCGCGCAACGAAACCTATGGCGTGCGCGCCGGCGATGCGGCGTCCTACCTGGTGGGACCGGGCGCGGCCATCGGCCTCGATGCGAACGCCAACGGCGCCCCCGGTTTCAGCGACCGCCAGGCGGGCAGCTGGGGCCAGGACAGCTATGCGGCCTACCTGGACGTGGAAGTGCCGTTGAGCCGCGCCTGGAGCGTGGGCGGCGCGGCCCGCTATGAGCATTTTTCGGAATTCGGCAGCACCGTCAACGGCAAGTTGTCGGCCCGCTACGCGCTGAGCGAGAACTTCGCCTTGCGCGGCTCCTACTCGACGGGCTTCCGCGCGCCGACGCCGGGCCAGTCGAATACCAACAGCACGAATCAGGGCCTCGATACCAAGACCTTGCTGCTGTTTACCAGCGGCCGCCTGGCGAATAACGATCCGCTGGCCATCCTGCTCGGCGCGCAGGCGCTGAAACCCGAAAAATCGAAGAACCTGTCGCTGGGCTTTACATGGAAGACGCCGGCCGGTTTTTCCGGTTCCGTCGACGTGTATGACATCAAGGTCAGCGACCGCTTCAGCACGTCCGCCGCGTTCGCCGTGCCGGCCGGCGTGGCCAACCCGCTGCGCTACACCTCCGTCAGCTATTTCACGAACGACTTCGACACCACCACGCGCGGCATCGATATCGTCGGCAGCCACCTGAGCCGCATCGGCGACGGCAAGCTGAACCTGACTCTCGCCTACAACTACAACACGACGCAAGTCGATGGCGGCAAGTCCAGCCTGGTCACCAATCCTGCCCAGCGGCAAGTGTTCGAAGAGCGCCTGCCGCGCCAGAAGGCCACCATCAGCGCAAACTATGATCTCGGCAGCTGGAATACCCTGGCCCGCGTGCGCTACTATGGCGCCTGGACGGACAATTCCGGCAATGCCACGGGCGATATCTTCCAGCGCTTCGGCGCCATGCAATTTCTCGACCTGGCCGCCAGCTACAAGATCAGCGAGCAGCAGTCGCTGCGCGTGGGCGTCGACAATGTGCTGGACAAGTATCCCGATGAGGCAACGTTCCAGGCCAGCCGCGGTCTGATTTACTCGCGTAATGCGCCGTACGACACGGATGGCCGCAACCTGTATGTGGAATATAAAGTGAAGTTCTAAGCGTCACATTCTAAGGGGCACTTTTTGAAAATGAATCCTCAACGCCGCGCGCTGCTGTGCGCCGGTTCGCTGGCGGCGGCACTGCCGTTTGCCGCCAGCGCTGCGGGCGCCGCCGGCGCCGCGCCGCTGGCGGCCGCCTTGCCGCCGCTGCCAACGGTTGCGCCCGGCACCATGCCGGACATGCTGGCAACAGACCAGGCTTACTGGCAAGCCGTGGCCGCGCAATACGACACGACCGATGCGGTCGTGCAACTCGATAACGCCTTCTGGGGTTCGATGGCCAGGCCCGTGCTGGCACATTACGAGCAGCAACTGGCCATGGTCAACCGCGACAACGCTTGGTATGCACGCATGCGTTTTCCCGCCGATTTCGAGGCGGCGCGCGCGGCGGCGGCGAAGGCGCTGGGCGTGGCTACCGATGAAATCGTGCTGACGCGGGGCGCCACGGAAGCACTGCAAGTGCTGATCGCCGGCTACAACCGCTTGCAGCCCGGCGATACGGTGCTGTACGCGGACATCGATTACGACAATATGATCACCGTCATGCGCTGGCTCAGGCAGCGGCGCGGCGCCGACGTGGTATCGATTGCCATACCAGAACCGTTTACGCATGACAACGTCGTTGCCGCCTATGTGGCCGCCATGGACCGTCATCCCAAGCTGAAGCTGATGCTGCTCACGCATGTGAATCACCGCAACGGCATGGTCTTGCCCGTCGCCGAAATCAGCCGCCTGGCGCGCGAGCGGGGTATCGATGTCATCGTCGATACGGCGCATGGTTTCGGCCAGCTGGGCATGACGATTCCCGACCTGCAGGCGGACTTTGCCGGCATCAACCTGCACAAATGGATAGGTGCGCCCGTGGGCGTGGGCGCCGCCTACATCAAGCGGGGCAGGGTGGCCGATATCGACCCGTATATGGGAGAAACGGCGGGAGAGGATATCCGCACGCGCGTGCACACGGGCACGGTCAATTTCGCTGCCTACCTGAGCTTGCCGACGGCGCTGGACTTGCATGCGCACATCGGCGTGGCCAACAAGCAGGCGCGGCTGCGGCTATTGCGCAACCGCTGGGTGGACGCGGCGCGCGGCATCGACGGCATCGAGGTGCTGGCCTCAAGCGACCCGCGCCTGACGAGCGCCATCGCGTCGTTCCGCCTGAAGGGCAGGACGAGCGTGGCCGATAACTTTGCCTTGTCGAAAAAACTGGTGCAGGAACACGGCATCTTTGCCGTGCCGCGCGACGGTCTCGCTTCCGGCGCTTGCCTGCGCGTGACGCCAGGCATCTTTACGCCCGAGTCGCACCTGGACAAGCTGGTGGAGGCCTTGCGCCAGGTGGCGAAAGGCTGAGAGAAGAGCGCGGCCCGTCTGCGAGGGGCGGGCCGGGTGACGGCGGTGAGGCTTAGGCGCGCAGGGTAGCCAGGATCGGTTGCAGCACGGCAGCTCCCAGGGCGGCGCTGCGGGCACCGCTCCAGCCCGTTTGCGGGTCCGGATCGTTGGCGTTGTCCTTGAACGGCAGTTCCAGGGTCAGCGACAGGCAGCCGAAGGCGTGGGTGATGTGGGGCGAACCCATGGTCAGCACTTCCGGCGTGAACGGGCCGTCTTCATAGCCGTGTTCATCCTGGAAGTCGGGGCTGGCCACCTTGAAGTCGGCGATGAAGCGGTCTTGCTCGGCTTTTTGTGCTGGCGTGAAGTTTTCCAGCGCATCGCTGCCGGCCACGAACACGTACGGCAAACCTTCGTCGCCATGCACGTCGAGGAACAGGTCGCAGCCGATTTCATGCATCTTCTGTTTCACCAGGAACACTTCTGGGCTGCGCTCCATCGTCGGCGTCATCCATTCGCGGTTCAGGTTGGCGCCGGCCGCGTTGGTGCGCAGGTTGCCATGCACGGAACCATCCGGGTTCATGTTCGGCACCACGTAGAAGACGGCGTCTTGCAGGCATTGGCGGGCAAATGGATTGGCCTGGTCCAGCAGCGCCTCGAGCATGCCTTCGACAAACCATTCGGCCATCGTCTCGCCCGGGTGCTGGCGCGCAATGACCCAGACTTTCTTCTCGGCATCGGCATCGCCGACCACCAGCAGATTCATGTCGCGGCCTTCCACCGTGCTGCCCAGGTCGATCAATCGCACCAGCGGCGACGCTTGCGCGCTGTCGATCAGGGCCAGGTGGCGGTCCCATGGGTACGGTTCGAAATAGGCGTAGTACACGCTTTCCTCTTCCGGCGTGTGCGCGATGGTCATCACGGTGCCGTCAAAGCTGGTCGGCACGCGGAACCACGTTTCGCGGTCGTAGCTGGCGACAGCCTGGTAATCCTTCCAGCCGTCCGGGTAGGCCGACTTGCCTGCATTCATGAAGCGGATCGTGCACGCCTCGCCCTGTGCGCCTTGCAGGCGGAAATAAAACCACTGCGTGATGTCGGCGTGGGAATCCTTGCGAATGTTCAGCTCGATGGATTGGGCATCGTCGGCGCGCAGCACTTCGATCGCGCCGGCATCGAATTGCTGGCTGATTTTAATGGTCATGAGTGTTCCTGATAAAAACAAGAGAGGTTTTGCATCGTGTGCAATGGCGCGATGATACCTGTTTTGTCTGCGTCTTTGTGCTGGCGCAAACGACGCGCGATGCGCTTTGCTAAGGTGATAGCTCGAACATCGGGAGATCATCATGGACGACAACGGTAAACACATACGCGAGCTGGAAAAGAAAGTCAGCGCCCTCAGCGACGCGCTGGCGCACCTGGGCAAGGGCACGACCTTGCAGGAATTGCTGCGCATCCTGCGCTTTCCCGGCTACACGACGCCGGCCGAATTCACCTTCAATGCCGCCATCCTCGACACCATGCTGGTGCAGGCCAATGCGCTGGAAAAGCTGGGGCAGGATTTGCTGGCCGGGGCGAAACAGGTCGTCGTCAAGTAATGAGCGTCTGATGAATCGTCTGATGAATCGTCTGATTAATCAGCGCCTGTTGCTGCACGCCTGCCGAACGCCTGCAAAATGTTCGGGGCCCGGCGCAGGGCCGCAGGCAGCACAAACGTAGGCCCGGGCCCTGCAACGCCGCCATGGACGTTTTCTCAGGTGTTCAACCCGCCGAAACGTTCGTAGAACCACGGCTCCACATCGGGCGCCTGCGCATCCTCGCGCCGCAGGGTGGCCAGGATATGCTCCTCGGCGGCCGCATACGTGATGCGGTACAGCGCGCGCGCCAGCGCGTAGGCCTGCGTGCCGGGCCACGGTTCGGGCAGCAGCTCGACGGGCAGTTGCGGATCGTGCAATTGCACGCGGCGGTAGGCGTGCGTCAACAGTGAGCGGATGACGAACGCTTGTTCGGCGTCGAACACGGGGTTGTCTTGCAGCAAGGTCAGCAGCGGCTGGAAGCTGGCGATGAATTTTTCATAGCCGGCCATCACTTCCGACAAATCCCAGCATTCGCCCACCATGTCGCGCAGCGGGCGCGTACTGACGCCCGGCAATTCTGTGGTGTGGCACACATACAGCTTGCCCTGCACTTCGTTGCGCGCGAGGATATCCTCGAGCGCTTCCGCATTGCTGGCCGGATGGCCGAAGATGCCGGGCGCGATCAAGCCATAGCCAGCCCACAGCAATTCCTTGCGCAGGGCGCCCCGTTCGGCGGCGCCGATGCTGCCGGCCGGGCCGATCACCAGTGTCCAGCTGCCATCCCAGTGCGCGACCAGCGGCGCATAGATGCGGCGGTAGGCGCGCTCGAAGCGGGCCAGCGCGTCGGGACGTATCGTATAGGCGCTGCGGCGGCCATCCCTTTGCGAGCTGAGCCAGCCTTCCTGCGCCAGGCGGAACACGCTGGTGCGCAGCAAGCGGTCGTTGACGCCGAACGGCGCCAGCAATTCGATCAGGCTGCCGAGCCAGATGGCGCCGCCGCGCGGCACGATGGCATCGCCGAAAATCGTCATCACCAGCGACTTCGAGCGGGGCGGGTCGGTGGCGAGGAAGGCGGCTATCCATGCGCTGCAAGCGGTGTTCTTCATGTGGTCCTGGTCTGGCCGTATTGGTCGTTTCAATAAAAGCAGCAGTTTACTTTGCCATGCGCCGGGGCGTGGACTATTTTTTCACATCATACCTCCGTAAAAGGCTCATAAGATACGGATTTATGAAATGATTCAAATCAAGTGTATGCAAATCGTTTTATGTATCGTATTATCCGTGTATCGCTTTGCGCTATAGCAAAGAAACACGACATGGGAGACACATCATGTACGCACAAATGGTTGAAACCGGCCTCAAAAACGTCCGCTCGATCGACGACATGGGATCGGAAGAACGCGCTTTTCAGGCGCGCATCGACGAAGGCATCAAGATCGAAGCCAAGGACTGGATGCCGGACGCCTACCGCAAGACCCTGATCCGCCAGATTTCGCAGCACGCCCACTCGGAAATCGTCGGTCAATTGCCTGAGGGTAACTGGGTCACGCGCGCGCCTACCCTGAAGCGCAAGTCCATCCTGCTGGCGAAGATCCAGGACGAAGCGGGCCACGGCCTGTACCTGTACAGCGCCGCGGAAACTCTCGGTGTCTCGCGCGACGAGCTGCTGGCTGCCTTGCACTCAGGCAAAGCCAAGTATTCCAGCATCTTTAACTATCCGACCCTGTCGTGGGCCGACATGGGCGCCATCGGCTGGCTGGTCGACGGTTCCGCCATCATCAACCAGATTCCCCTGTGCCGCTGCTCGTATGGCCCGTATGCACGCGCCATGATCCGCGTCTGCAAGGAAGAATCGTTCCATGCGCGCCAGGGTTACGACATCATGATGTCGCTGTGCAAGGGCACGCCCGCGCAGAAAGCCATGGCGCAGGATGCGCTGAACCGCTGGTGGTGGCCTTCGCTGATGATGTTCGGCCCGTCCGACGCCGCTTCCGTCAACAGCGCCCAATCGGCGCAATGGCGCATCAAGCTGTTTTCGAACGATGAGTTGCGCCAGCGCATGGTCGACCAGACCGTGCCGCAAATCGAATACCTGGGCCTGACCGTGCCCGACCCCGACCTGAAATTCAATGCCGAAACGGGCCACTACGAATTCGGCGAGATCGACTGGTCCGAGTTCAACAATGTCTTGAAGGGCAATGGCCCGTGCAACCGCGAGCGCCTGCAAACGCGCGTGAAAGCGTATGAGGACGGCGAATGGTTCCGCGATGCCTTGGTCGCGTATGCAGACAAGCAAGCCGCTAACAAAGCGGCAGCGTAAACAGATAAGACAGATAGGGGAGAGCAACATGAGCAAAGAATGGCCATTGTGGGAAGTTTTCATCCGCAGCCAGCACGGGCTGGCACACAAGCATGTGGGCAGCCTGCACGCTTCCGACGCCACCATGGCGGTCAACCATGCGCGCGACGTCTACACGCGCCGCAATGAGGGCGTGAGCATCTGGGTGGTGCGCGCAGCCGACATCGTCGCCAGCAGCCCCGGCGACAAGGGCGCGCTGTTCGAACCATCGAACAGCAAGGTGTACCGTCACCCCACCTTCTTCCCGATGCCGGAAGAAGTCAAGAACCTGTGATGGGAGCGCCTGCGATGGATGACAAGGTCAATTACCTCCTGCGCCTGGGCGACAACGCCCTGGTCCTCAGCCAGCAGCTGTCGCAGCTGTGCGGCAAGGGCCCGGCGCTGGAAGAAGACATGGCGCTGACCAACGTGGCGCTGGACCTGCTGGGCCAGACGCGCTTGTGGTTCAACTATGCGGCCGAACTGGAAAACGCGGGGCGCGACGAGGACGATATCGCCTTCCTGCGCGACGCCCACGACTTCAAGAACTGCCTGCTGGTCGAGCAGCCGAACGGCAATTACGCCGACACCATGATGCGCCAGTTCTTCTTCGACACCTGGCACTACTTCCAGCTGCTGGAACTGACGAAATCGGCTGACGCGCGCATCGTCGAAGTGGCGCAGAAGTCGATCAAGGAAGTCACGTATCACCTGCGCCGCAGCGGCGATCTTGTTGTGCGCCTCGGCGACGGCACGGAGCAAAGCCACGCGAAAACGCAGGCCGCGGCCGATGCGCTGTGGATGTACACGGGCGAGATGTTCAAGTACGACGCCGTCGATCAGGCCATGGTCGCCGCCGGCATCGCACCACCGTCCGACATCCTGCGCCAGGCTTTCCTCGAGCACGTGGCCGAGATCTTCGCCGAAGCCACCCTGGCCATGCCGGCGCCGGACGCCTGGATGCAAAAGGGCGGCAAGCAGGGCACGCACACGGAGCACCTGGGCTTTATCCTGGCCGAGATGCAGTTCCTGCAGCGCGCCTATCCCGGGGCGGAGTGGTAATGAACACGGCCACGGCAGCGCTGGACGCCGCCCAGGTCTGGGCCTGGCTCGGCGACGTGCCGGATCCGGAAATCCCCGTCATTTCAGTGGTGGACCTGGGCATCGTGCGCGCCGTCGAAGTCACGGACGGCGATGCGTGCATCGTGACGATCACGCCCACGTATTCGGGCTGTCCCGCCATGCAGGTGATCGCCGATGCCGTCACGGATGCCTTGCGCAGCCACGGCGTGGCCAAGGTGACCCTGGTGAACCAGCTGTCGCCTGCGTGGACCACGGACTGGATGAGCGAGGCGGGCAAGGTCAAGCTGCAAGGCTATGGCATCGCCCCGCCGCAGCAGCAGGTGATCGACATCAGCGGCTTGCGTGGTGGCGTCAAGCGCCAGGCCATGCCAAGGCTGGACGTGATCTGCCCGAACTGCGGCTCGACGCATACGCAGCTGACCAGCCAGTTCGGCTCCACGCCGTGCAAGGCCCTGTACAAATGTCTCGACTGCCGCGAACCGTTTGATTACTTCAAGTGCCACTAGCCACGCTAAAACAAGGCACGAAGAAACTGGAGATGAAGCATGAGTAAATTTTATCCGCTGTCCGTGGCAAACGTGCGCAATGAAACGCGCGACACCATCGCCGTCACGTTCGCCGTGCCGGCCGAGCTGGAACAGCAGTTCCGCTTCCAGCAGGGCCAGCACCTGACCCTGCGCGCCAATATCAATGCGGAAGACGTGCGCCGCTCGTATTCGATCTGCTCGGCGGTGCAAGACGGCACCCTGCGTGTGGCCATCAAGCGCACGCCGGGCGGCGCTTTTTCGACCTGGGCCAACGACACCCTGAAAGCGGGCGCCACCATCGAGGTGATGCCGCCCATGGGTCACTTCAACGTGCCGCTCGACTGCGTCAACCGCAAGCACTACCTGGCTTTCGCGGCCGGCAGCGGCATCACGCCCATCCTCTCCATCATCAAGACCACCTTGCTGACGGAACCCCTGAGCCGTTTCACGCTGTTTTACGGCAACCGCGCCTCGTCCTCCGTCATCTTCAAGGAAGAATTGACGGACTTGAAGGATGTGTACCTGGAGCGCCTGAACCTCGTGTATGTGATGAGCCGCGAGCAGCAGGACATCGAATTGTTCAACGGCCGCATCACGCAGGAAAAATGCGAGCAGTTCCTGCAGCACTGGATCAAGGTCGAGGACTACGACAACGCCTTCATCTGCGGCCCGGAAGACATGATGCTGGGCGTCTCCGCCGCCCTGCAGGCGGCCGGCATGCCGAAGCAGAATATCAAGATCGAACTGTTCGCCGCCAGCATCCCGAAAAACGCCCACAAGCCGCGCGCCCAGCTGGACGCGGGCGTCGTGCAGGAAACGGAAGTGACCGTCATCATGGACGGCAACCACACCACCTTCACGATGGACAAGGACAAGGAATCCATCCTCGACGCCGGCCTGCGTCAGGGCATCGACATGCGCTACTCGTGCAAGGGCGGCGTGTGCTCCACCTGCCGCTGCAAGATCCTCGACGGCAAGGTCGAGATGGACGTCAACTATGCGCTGGAAGATTATGAAGTGGCGCGCGGTTTCGTCCTCAGCTGCCAGAGCTTCCCGCTGACCGACAAGGTCGTCGTCGACTTTGACCAGGCAGAATAAAGCCGGCGCAGGGCTGGTGCCCTGCCGTACCCATTAAAAAGCGAGACGCCATGAGCTACCAAAACATCCTCTTCACCATCGAGCAGGGCATCGCCACGCTCACCCTGAACCGCCCCGACAAGCTCAATAGCTTTACCCAGGCCATGCACGAGGAAGTGCGCGACGCCATCGCCAAGGTCAACGCCGACAGCGCCGTGCGCGTCTTCGTGCTGACGGGCGCGGGGCGCGGCTTTTGCGCGGGGCAGGACTTGTCCGACCGCGCCGTGGAGCCGGGTTCGAAAGGCGTGGACCTGGGCGAGTCGGTGGAAAAAAACTATGCGCCGCTGGTGCTGGCCCTGAAGGCCTTGCCGATGCCCGTGATCTGCGCCGTCAATGGCGTGGCGGCGGGCGCGGGCGCCAACCTGGCCCTGGCCTGCGATATCGTCATCGCCGGCAAGTCGGCCAGCTTCGTCGAGGTGTTCTGCAAGCTGGGCCTGATCCCGGACACGGGCGGCACCTTCTTCCTGCCGCGCCTGATCGGTTCCGCGCGTGCCATGGGCCTGGCCATGCTCGGTGAAAAACTGACGGCGGAAAAAGCGGAAGACTGGGGCCTGATCTGGAAATGCGTGGATGACGCGCAGCTGGCGGAAGAAACGCAGAAATTGGCCGTGCACTTTTCCACGGCGCCTACCAAGGGCCTGGCGTTCACCAAGCAGGCGCTGGCCGCCAGCGGCGCCAACACCCTGCCGCAGCAGCTGGCGCTGGAAGCGCGCATGATGAGCGAACTCGGTAACAGCGATGATTACCGCGAAGGCGTGGCCGCCTTCATGGAAAAGCGCGCACCGCAATTCAAGGGACACTGATATGACCGCATTGGCACACAACAGCATTGTCGCCGTCATCGGCAGCGGCGCCATGGGCGCCGGCATCGCGCAGGTGGCCGCTGCCGCCGGCTACCGCGTAAAGCTGTACGACACGCGCGCGGAAGCCGTCAGCAAGGCCTTGCTGGATATCGGCAAGATGTATGCGAAGCTGGCCGAAAAGGGCCGCATGACGGCTGACGACGCGGCGGCCGCCACGGCGCGCCTGCAGGCGGCGGGCAGCCTGGCCGACGTGGCTGACGCTTCCCTGGTGGTGGAAGCCATCGTGGAAAACCTCGACGTCAAGCGGGGCCTGTTCGCCGAGCTTGAAGCGGTGGTCAGCGACGACTGCATCCTGGCGACGAATACCTCGTCGATTTCCGTTACGGCGATTGCCGCCAGGCTGCGCCGCCCGGAACGCCTGGTCGGCATGCATTTCTTTAACCCGGTGCCCTTGATGGCGCTGGTCGAGGTGATCAGTGGCCTGGCCACCAGCGCGCAAGTCGCCGCCACCGTCTACGATACGTCGATTGCCTGGGGCAAGAACCCCGTGCATGCGAAATCGACGCCGGGCTTCATCGTCAACCGGGTCGCCCGTCCGTTCTACGCGGAAGGCTGGCGCTTGCTGAACGAACAGGCGGGCGATGCCGCCACCATCGACGCCGTGCTGCGCGAAGCGGGCGGTTTCCGCATGGGGCCTTTCGAATTGATGGACCTGATCGGTCACGACGTGAATTTCTCCGTCACGCAATCCGTGTTCGGCGCCTATTTCAACGATCCGCGCTTCACGCCGTCCGTGCTGCAGCAGGAAATGGTCAACGCGGGCTTCCTGGGCCGCAAATCGGGCCGCGGCTTTTACCCATACGGCGAAAGCGCGGCCGCTCCCGTGGCGCAGGCGGAAGGTCCGCAGCCGAAGCCGGAGTTCGTCGCCATCTCGGCGGCCATCGGCAGCGACGGGCGTGGCCACAGCGGCATTGTGCATAGCCTGGTGCAGCGCCTCGAGCACGCCGGCCTCACTGTCAGCCGCCGCGTCGTGCAGGAAGGCGAAACATGCGATGAAGCGCCCGCCCTGCATTGCAACGGCGCCGCGATCTACCTTACCGACGGGCGCAGCGCCACCCAGCGCGCGCACGACAACCAGCATCCGGACACGGTGCTGTTCGACCTGGCACTCGATTACGCCGCTGCCAAGCGCATCGCCGTGGCGCGCGCCGACCAGTGCAGCGACGCGGCCTATGCGGCTGCCGTGGGCCTGTTCCAGGCCGCCGGTTTCATCGTGACCCGCCTGGACGACGTGCCTGGCCTGGCTGTCATGCGCACCGTGGCCATGCTGGCCAACGAGGCGGCAGACGCCGTCAACCAGGGCGTGTGCACCGTGGCCGCCGTCGATATCGCCATGCAGAAGGGCGTCAATTACCCGCGCGGACCGCTGGCCTGGGCCGACCAGGTGGGCGTTGCCCACATCGTGACCGTGCTGCACAACCTGGCGCAGGGCTATGGCGAGGACCGTTACCGCGTCTCGCCGCTGCTGCGCCGCAAACTCGCCAATGGAGCACCGTTTCATGCCGAATGATATGTCGAATGAAGATCGCAACCTGACCGCCCAGGCCCTGGCCGAAGCTTCTGCCGCGTCCATGCTGTCGCGCGATAACGCCACCGCCGCCATGGGCATCGCCCTGGCCGAAGTACGCCCGGGCTATGCGCGCATGACGATGACGGTGCGCGCCGACATGCTCAACGGCCACCAGACCTGCCATGGCGGCTTTATCTTTGCCCTGGCAGACAGCGCCTTTGCCTTCGCCTGCAACAGCTACAACATGAACACCGTGGGCGCCGGCTGCACCATCGACTACCTGGCGCCGGGCCGCGAAGGCGATGTGCTGACGGCCGATGCCGTCGAGCAGGCGCTGGCGGGCAAGAGCGGCGTCTATGACGTCAAGGTCAGCAACCAGGAAGGGCGCGCGATCGCGCTATTTCGCGGCAAGTCCATCCGCGTGGCCGGCGAAGTCATTAGCGCTTGAAGTAGCACAAGAGCAGGTTTGAACTGCCGCAGCTGATTTGAAAAATTGAAGAACCGATTAGGAGACAATGATGGTCCAACGCTATCCCGCCCCGAATGACCTGGAAGCGATCGAGCGCGCCAGCAAGGATGAACTGCAGGCGCTGCAGCTCGAACGCATGCAATGGTCGCTCAGGCACGCCTATGACAACGTGCCCCATTACCGCGCCGCTTTCGATGCGGCGGGCGTGCATCCGGATGACCTGAAGTCCTTGGCGGACCTGGCCAGGTTTCCGTTCACGGACAAGAAGGTCTTGCGCGACAATTATCCATTCGGCCTGTTCGCCGTGCCGCGCGAGCAGGTGGTGCGCATCCACGCCTCGAGCGGCACCACGGGCAAGGCCACGGTGGTCGGCTATACGCAGAACGACATCGACACCTGGGCCAATGTGGTGGCGCGCTCGATCCGCGCCGGCGGCGGCCGCGCCGGCGACATGGTGCATATCTCCTACGGCTACGGCCTGTTCACGGGCGGCCTGGGCGCGCACTACGGCGCCGAGCGCCTCGGTTGCACGGTCATCCCGATGTCCGGCGGGCAGACGGAAAAACAGGTACAGCTGATCCAGGACTTCAAGCCATCGATCATCATGGTCACGCCATCGTACATGCTCAACATCATCGAGGAATTCACGCGCCAGGGCCTCGACCCGGCCGAATCGTCGCTGAAGGTGGGGATTTTCGGCGCCGAGCCGTGGACGGACGCCATGCGTTCGGAAATCGAGGCGCGCGCCGGCATCGACGCCGTCGACATCTACGGCCTGTCCGAAGTGATGGGTCCTGGCGTGGCATCCGAATGCATCGAAAGCAAGGACGGCCCCGTCATCTGGGAAGACCACTTTTATCCGGAGATCATCGATCCGGAAACGGGCGAAGTGTTGCCCGATGGCGAAGAGGGCGAGCTGGTATTTACGTCGCTGTCGAAAGAGGCGCTGCCCATCATCCGCTACCGCACGCGCGACCTGACCCGCCTGCTGCCGCCGACGTCGCGTTCGATGCGCCGCATCGGCAAGATCACGGGCCGTTCGGACGACATGCTGATCATCCGCGGCGTCAACGTCTTCCCCACGCAGATCGAGGAACTGATCCTCAAGATGCCGCGCCTGGCGCCGCAATACCAGCTGGTGGTCACGCGCGACGGCCATCTCGACAAGCTCGAAGTCATCGCCGAGCTGCGCATCGACCTGACGTCCACCATCTCGGCCAGCGAGACGGACGCCCTGGCGCGCGAGCTGGAGCACCGCATCAAGACACACGTGGGCGTGAGCACGCGCGTGCGCCT
Organism: Janthinobacterium sp. SUN118; assembly: GCF_030397695.1. Classification (NCBI taxonomy): domain Bacteria; kingdom Pseudomonadati; phylum Pseudomonadota; class Betaproteobacteria; order Burkholderiales; family Oxalobacteraceae; genus Janthinobacterium; species Janthinobacterium sp. SUN118. The sequence continues at coordinate 394,586 of NZ_JAPUBV010000001.1, forward strand.
GGTGGCCGCTTCCGGCATCGAACGCACGCTGACGGGCAAGGCCCGGCGCGTGATCGACCAGCGCCCGAAGATTTTCTCCTGATCAGACAAAATAGACAGAACAAGGACAAACATGAACGACGCTTTTATCTGTGACGCCGTGCGCACGCCCTTCGGCCGCTATGGCGGCGCGCTTTCCGGCGTGCGCGCCGACGACCTGGGCGCGCTGCCGATCGCCGCGCTGATCGCGCGCAACCCGTCCGTCGACTGGTCCGCCATCGACGACGTATTTTACGGCTGCGCCAACCAGGCGGGCGAAGACAACCGCAACGTGGGCCGCATGGCCGCGCTGCTGGCCGGCTTGCCGGATGTGGTGCCCGCCAATACCATCAACCGCCTGTGCGGCTCCAGCCTGGATGCCGTCGGCATGGCTGCCCGCTCCATCAAGGCGGGCGAGGCGGAACTGATCATCGCCGGCGGCGTGGAAAGCATGACGCGCGCGCCTTTCGTCATGGGCAAGGCCGACAGCGCGTTCTCGCGCGCGGCGAAAATCGAAGACACCACCCTGGGCTGGCGTTTCGTGAACGGCAAGATGAAGGCGCAGTACGGCATCGACACCATGCCTGAAACGGCGGAAAACGTGGCCGTGGAATTTGGCATCAGCCGCGCCGACCAGGATGCTCTGGCCTTGCGCAGCCAGCAGCGCTGGGCGGCCGCCCACGCGGCTGGCGTGTTCGAGCGCGAAATCGTGCCCGTCGCCGTGCCGCAAAAAAAGGGCGATCCGAAAATGGTCACCAGCGACGAACATCCGCGCCCGGACACCTCGCTGGAGATGCTGGCAAAGCTCAAGGGCGTGGTCAAGGCGGACGGCACCGTCACGGCCGGCAATGCCTCGGGCTTGAACGATGGCGCCTGCGCCATCCTGCTGGCGTCCGCGGCCGCCATCGACAAATACAAGCTGACGCCGCGCGCGAAGGTGCTGGGCATGGCTACGGCCGGCCTGGCGCCGCGCATCATGGGCTTCGGTCCATCGCCGGCCTCGCGCAAGGTGCTGGCGCAGACGGGCCTGAGCATCGAACAGATGGACGTGATCGAACTCAATGAGGCGTTTGCCGCGCAGGCGCTGGCCGTCACGCGCGACCTGGGCCTGGCCGACGATGCCGCGCACGTCAATCCGAATGGCGGCGCCATTGCCATCGGCCATCCGCTGGGCGCCTCGGGCGCGCGCCTCGTGATGGCCGCGCTGAACCAGCTCGAGCGCACGGGCGGGCGCTATGCGCTGTGCACCATGTGCATCGGCGTGGGGCAGGGTATCGCCGTCGTGATCGAACGCGTATAACAAAGTAAAAACAAAAAAAGGCGCAGGCTTGTAAAAAAGCGCCGACCATACATTGACCGCAGTGCCAACCTGGTGGAGACCACAATGATTGCCAATATCTTCAAGAAAACCCTGATCGCCGGCGTACTGGCCATGTCTGCCGCGGGCGCGTACGCGGCCGAGAATATCAAGATCGGTTCCGTGCTGTCCGTCACGGGGCCGGCCGCCTTCCTGGGCGACCCTGAACTGAAAACCCTGCAGCTGTACATCGAGAAGATCAACGCGGCCGGCGGCGTCCTGGGACGCAAGCTGGAACTCGTGCACTACGACGATGGCAGCGATGCGGCCAAGGCCAACGGCTTTACCAAGCGCCTGATCGAGTCGGACAAGGTCGATGTGCTGATCGGTGGTACCACCACGGGCGCGACGATGGCGATGGCGCCGCTGGTGGACCGTGCCAGCATGCCGTTCATCTCGCTGGCGGGCGCCGTGGTCATCATCGATCCGGTGAAGAAATGGGTCTTCAAGACGCCGCACACGGACCGCATGGCGGCCGAAAAAGTGTTCGAGGACATGAAGAAGCGCGGCATCAGCAAGGTGGGCCTGCTGTCGGAAACGAGCGGCTTCGGCGCCTCGGGCCGCAAGGAATCGCAGATCGTCGCCTCCAGGTATGGCATCACCCTGGTGGCCGATGAAACCTACGGTCCGAAGGACACGGACATCACGGCGCAGCTGACGCGCATCAAGAATACCAAGGGCGTGCAAGCCGTATTCGTCTTCGGCCTGGGCCAGGGCCCTGCCGTGGTCACCAAGAACTACGGCCAGCTGGGCATGGCTGCGCTGCCGCTGTACCAGTCGCATGGCGTGGCCTCCGACGAGTACCTGAAACTGTCGGGCAAGTCCGCCGAGGGCGTGCGCCTGCCGACGCCGGCCCTGCTGATCGGCGCCATGCTGCCCGACAGCGATGCGCAGAAAGCCGTCGTCGTCGGCTACGACAAGACCTACAAGGAGCGCTACAAGATCGAACCATCGACGTTCGGCGGTTATGCGCTCGACGCCTTGAACCTGTCGGTGGACGCCATCAAGCGCGCCGGCGGCACGGACCGCGAAAAAGTGCGCGCGGCGCTGGAGCAGACCAAGGGCTTTGTCGGCACCACGGGCGTGTTCAACATGTCGGCGAAAGACCATATGGGCCTGGACCTGTCGGCGTTCCGCATGGTCGAAGTGAAGAACGGCGAATGGCAACTGTCGAAATAATGTAAGCCGGAAGTACCTGCGCGAGGCCGCCCTCGAAGGTGGCCCGCGCGTAGCCGAACATAATGGAGACACCATGGAAGTCGCTCAATTTCTACAATTTCTGTATTCCGGGATGACGGTCGGTTCCGCCTACGCGCTGGCGGCGCTGGGCTTCACCATCATCTACAACACCAGTGGCGTGATCAACTTCGCCCAGGGCGAATTCATCATGTTGGGCGGAATGCTGGCCGCCGTGATGTCGGCCGCCGGCGTGCCGCTGCCGCTGGCCATCATCCTGGCCGTCATCGCCACGGGCCTGGTCGGCCTCCTGATGGAAAAAACCGTGATCGAGCCGGCGCAGAACGCGCAGGTCATCACGCTGCTGATCATTACCATCGGCGCCTCGCTGGTGCTGCGCGGCCTCGTGCAAATCTGGCTGGGCAAGGATACGCATTCGCTGCCGGCCTTTTCCGGCGACGCGCCGATCGAATTCCTGGGCGCCAGCCTGCTGCCGCAAAGCCTGTGGGTGCTGGGCGTGACCGTCGTCATCGTGCTGGTGCTGGGCTGGTTCTTCGGCCGCACCCTGATGGGCAAGGCCATGCTGGCCACCTCGCACAACAAGCTGGCCGCGCAACTGGTGGGCATCAACACGCGCAAAGTGCTGCTGTTTTCGTTCGGCCTGTCGGCCCTGCTGGGCGCCGCGGGCGGCATCCTCGTCGCGCCGATCACCTACACCTCGTACGACGCGGGCATCATGCTGGGCCTGAAAGGCTTTGTCGCCGCCGTATTGGGTGGCCTGGGCGGCGGCGCGGGTGCGATTGCCGGCGGCCTGATCCTCGGCATCGCCGAAGCCATGACGGCCGGCTATATCTCGTCGGCGTACAAGGACGCCGTGCCCTTCGTGCTGATTCTATTGATCCTGTTCTTCCTGCCGCAAGGCTTGTTTGGCGCCAAAAATTCGGAGCGTGTATGAAGACGCAGTTGCCAACTTTCTTTAGCCGTTCGCGCCATGGCGGGCTGCTGGTACTGGCACTCGTGCTGGCCATCCTGCCGCTTTTCCTCAGCAATGCGTTCTACTATGACGTGGCGATCCGCATCGCCCTGAATGCCATCGTCGTCATCGGCCTGAACTTGCTGATGGGCTACACGGGCCAGATCAGCCTGGGCCACGCCGGTTTCTATGGCCTGGGCGCGTATGCGTCTGCCGTGCTGACCACGCACTATGGCTGGCCGCCGCTGGCGGCGCTGGCCGCCGGAGCGGTCGCCACGGGCTTGCTGGCCCTGCTGCTGGCCCGTCCCGTGCTGAAACTCAAGGGGCATACCCTGGCCATGGCGACCCTGGGCCTGGGCATCATCATTTCCATCGTCATCAACAACGAGACGCAATGGACGGGTGGGCCGGACGGCATCGGCGTGTCCGCCTTCACGGTGGCCGGCCTGGAAATCGCCGGCGAAAAATCGTGGTACATCGTGTGCGCCGTGCTGCTGTTGCTGGTCACGTGGCTGGCCCTGAACCTGATCGATTCGCCGGTCGGCCGCGCGCTGCAGGCCATCCACGGTTCGGAAGTGGCGGCCCGCGTGGTGGGCGTCGACACGACGCGCTTCAAGGTGCGCGTGTTCGTGCTGTCGGCGGTGATCGCCAGCATCGCGGGCAGCATCAGCGCCCACTACATCGGTTTTATTACCCCCAACCTGGCCGGCTTCTTCCACTCGATCGAGCTGGTGACGATGGTGGTGGTGGGCGGCATGGCGTCGATCTTCGGCTCCATCATCGGCGCGGCCCTGCTGACGGTCCTGCCGCAGCTGCTGTCCAGTTTTGAGGGCTGGGAAACGGTGGTGTTTGGCGTGATCCTGATGGCCACCATGATCTTCATGCCGAAAGGCCTCGTGCCCAGCCTGGCCAGCCGCTCGCGCAAGTGGGCAGCGGTGCCGCAGGCACCCAAAGCCTCCGAAGGCGCGGCAAAACCACCGGCGCAGGAGGTATGAAATGCTGACGATTAAGAATCTGAGCAAGAGCTTTGGCGGCGTGCACGCGGTGCAGGATGTCAGCTTCACGGTCAAGGAGGGCAATATCCACTCCGTGATCGGGCCGAACGGCGCCGGCAAGACGACCCTGTTCAACCTGATCACCGGTGTCTACACGCCGACCAGGGGAGAAATCCTGCTCAATGGCGAAAACGTGGCGGCCATGCCGCCCGACGCGCTGGCGCGGCGCGGCATGAGCCGTACCTTCCAGAACCTGCAGGTGTGCATGAACATGACGGCCATCGACAACGTGATGGTGGGCGCGCATTTGCGCCTGAACCAGAACCTGTTCGCCTCCATGCTGCGCCTGCCTTCCGTGCGGCGTGCCGATGCGGCGTGCCGCGACGAGGCGGCGGGCCTGATGGAGTTTGTCGGCGTGGGGCGGCATATCGACGACGAGGCGGGGCAGATGTCGTACGGCGCGTTAAAACGCCTGGAGATCGCCCGCGCGCTGGCGGCCAAGCCGAAGGTGCTGCTGCTCGATGAGCCGGCGGCCGGCTTGAACCACACGGAGACGGGCGAGATCGAAGCGCTGATACGCAAGGTGGCGCAGTCGGGCGTGACGGTGGTGCTGGTCGAGCATGACATGAAGCTGGTGATGAATCTGTCGGACCATATCCTGGTGCTCGACTATGGCAAGAAGCTGGCCGAGGGAACCGCCGCCGAAGTGCGCGCGAATCCCGACGTGGTGGCGGCGTATCTGGGAGTGGCGGCATGATGCAGGAGAATCTCAACAAGCAATCGTCGCTGGTACTCGATATCCAGGGACTCACCAGCCATTATGGCCGCATCCAGGCCCTGCACGGCATCGACCTGCAGGTGCGCCAGGGGCAGCTGGTGGCGCTGGTGGGCGCGAATGGCGCCGGCAAGACGACCCTGCTGCGCGCCATCTCCGGCGTGCAGCCGATCAGCGCCGGCAGCATCGCCTTTGCCGGACAGGACGTGGGCCGCATGAGCGCCGACAGGCGCGTGCGCGCCGGCATTTGCCAGGTGCCGGAAGGGCGGCAGGTGTTCGGCCCCATGACGGTCGAGGATAATCTGCGCCTGGGTGCCTTTACGCGCCCCGCGCAGGACGTGGCGGGCGACATGGAGCGCATGTACGGCCTGTTCCCGATTTTGAAGGAAAAATGCGGCCTGCTGGCCGGGACGCTCTCTGGCGGCCAGCAGCAGATGCTGGCCATGGCGCGCGCGCTGATGGGCCGTCCGCAACTGCTGCTGCTCGATGAGCCGAGCATGGGCCTGGCGCCCTTGCTGATCGCGGAAATCTTCCGCATCGTCGCGGAGCTGCGCGACCAGGGCATCACCATCTTCCTCGTCGAGCAGAATGCGCATGCGGCCCTGTCGATCGCCGACGTCGGTTATGTGATCGAGACGGGCGCCATTACGCTGTCCGGCCCCGGTCCCGAATTGCTGCATAACGAGCAGGTACAAAGCGCCTATCTGGGCATGTAAGGAGTCTGTATGGTCAAAGTGTATGAAATCAACGGCGTCACCCCCGTCGTCCACCCCAGCGCCTATGTGCATCCGAGCGCGGTGCTGATCGGCGATGTGATCGTCGGCCCGCGCTGCTATATCGGCCCGCTGGCTTCGATCCGCGGCGACTTCGGCCGCCTGATCCTGGAGGAAGGCGCCAATCTGCAGGACACCTGCGTCATGCACGGTTTCCCCGGCTGCGACACGGTGGTCGAGGTCGACGGCCATATCGGCCACGGCGCGGTGCTGCACGGCTGCCGCATCGGCCGCAATGCGCTGGTCGGCATGAACGCCGTGGTGATGGACAACGCCGTCATCGGCGAGGAATCCATCGTTGCGGCCATGAGTTTCGTCAAGGCGGGCATGATCGTCGCGCCGCGCAGCATGGTGGTCGGCACGCCGGCCAAGGTGATGCGCGCGCTGACCGACGATGAAATCAAATGGAAAAGCTCGGGCACCGGCCAGTACCATGAGCTGGCCGTGCGCTCCATGCAGACGATGCGCGAAGTGGAAGCCCTGACGGAAGTCGAGGCGAACCGCCAGCGCCTGAATTTTGAATCGGCCTTGCCGCTGCATTTGCACAAGAACGCCGCAGCGCAGTAAGCACGCAGTAAACCAACATAGGAGTAGTATCCATGGCTCAAATATCCACGCTGCAAAGCCTGATCGCCGGCCGCTGGCTGGGCGAAAGCGCCGCCGTGCCCCTGCACAGCGCCTTGAACAACCGCGTCATCTATCACACGCACGCGGAAAAGATCGATTTCGACGAAGCCGTCACCTATGCCCGCAAGACGGGCGTGCCGGGCCTGATGGCGCTGGACTTCCAGCAGCGCGCCGCGCGCCTGAAAGCGCTGGCGCTGTACCTGGTCGAACGCAAGGAAGAACTGTATGCGATCTCGCACCTGTCGGGCGCCACGCGCGCCGACAGCTGGGTCGATATCGAAGGCGGCACGGGCACCCTGTTCGCCTACGCCAGCATGGGCAGCAACGAGCTGCCGTCGTCGAACGTGCTGCACGAAGGCCCGGCCATCGCGCTCGGTAAAAAAGGTGGCTTCGCCGGCACGCACATCCTGGTGCCGCGCGGCGGCCTGGCCGTGCACATCAACGCCTTCAATTTCCCCATCTGGGGTCTGCTGGAAAAATTCGCCCCGAGTTTTCTCGCCGCCATGCCCTGCATCGCCAAGCCGGCCACGGCGACGAGCTACCTGACGCAGGCCGTCGTGCGCATGATGCACGAATCGGGCCTGCTGCCGGCCGGCAGCCTGCAGCTGGTGATCGGCTCCACGGGCGACTTGCTGGACCGCCTGAATGGCCAGGATTTCGTCACCTTCACGGGATCGGCCGCCACGGCCGCCAAGCTGCGCACGAATCCGAACCTGATCGCCCAGTCCGTGCCGTTCAATGGCGAAGCCGATTCGCTCAATTGCGCCATCCTGGCGCCGGACGTCACGCCAGACGACGTGGAGTTCGACCTGTTCGTCAAGGAAGTCGTGCGCGAGATGACGGGCAAGTCGGGCCAGAAGTGCACGGCCATCCGCCGCATCATCGTGCCCGAGCACCTGATGGACGCCGTCGGCACGCGGCTGCGCGAGCGCCTGGCCAAGGTGGTGGTGGGCGACCCGTCCATCGAAGGCGTGCGCATGGGCGCGCTGGCTTCGAAAGAGCAGCAGAACGACGTGGCCGAACGTGTCGCCACCCTGTCGCAGGGCAATGAAGTGGTGTTCGGCGCAGCCGACGGCTTCAATCCCCTGGGCGATGGCGCGCAGGATGGCAGCTTCTTCTCGCCGACCCTGCTGCTGTGCCGCGACGCCTTCGGCAACGATGCCGTGCATGACTTGGAAGCGTTCGGCCCCGTCAGCACCATGATGGGCTACAAGGATATCGACGAGGCGCTGGCGCTGGCCGCGCGCGGCAAGGGCAGCCTGGTGAGCACCCTGGTGACGCGCGATCCGAAGATCGCCGCGCGCGTGGTGCCGCAAGTGGCGGCCACGCATGGCCGCGTGCATGTGCTCGAGCGCGTGGCGTCCGTCGATTCGACGGGCCATGGCTCGCCCCTGCCACAGCTGAAGCATGGCGGCCCTGGCCGCGCGGGCGGCGGCGAAGAGCTGGGCGGCGTGCGCGCCGTGCGCCACTACCTGCAACGCGCGGCGGTACAGGGTTCACCGACCATGCTGGCGGCCATCACCGGCGAATACGTGCGCGGCGCGGACGTCAATGAAAGCCCGATCCACCCGTTCCGCAAGCATTTCGAGGACCTGAAGACGGGCGACTCGCTGCTCACGCACCGCCGCACGGTCAGCGAAGCGGACATCGTCGCCTTCGGCGGCATCTCGGGCGACTTCTTCTACATGCACTTCGACGAGATCGCGGCCAGGGAATCGCAGTTCGGCAAGCGCATCGCCCATGGCTACTTCGTGCTGTCGGCCGCCGCCGGCCTGTTCGTTTCGCCCGGTGTCGGCCCCGTGCTGGCCAACTATGGCCTGGACAACCTGCGCTTCGTCGCGCCCGTCGCCATCGGCGACACCATCCGCGCGCGCCTGACCTGCAAGCGCAAGGTCGACCGCAACCGCAAGGACGTGTTTGGCGTGGGCCAGGGCGTCGTTGCATGGGACGTGCAGGTGACCAACCAGAACGAGGAACTGGTGGCCAGCTACGATATCCTGACGCTCGTCTCGAAGCGCGAGTAAGCGTCTCAGGCAGGACTGGTTTGACCGGCGCCGCCCGCGATATTCGCGCGGGCGGCGTTTTTTTATGGGCGCCGCGCGATTCATGCAGCGCTCCGTTATTTTTGTCTTGAATTATCCATAAGTGTATGAAAAATAGGGATAAAGTGTGGTTTCACGCGGCGTGCTATTTAGAAAATCTCCTCTAGAAAGCGTGCTTTTTCCTGCAAAAACGGCGAAATGGCTCATTGCCTCAGGAAAACTTTCCAAAGTAAAACCTTTTCTCTGTAGCATGGTTTGACTCACTGGTCACGCTGCCATGCACCCGATGCACGGCGATGGCGGCGTGCAAAAAATGGACCCGGTCTGTCACGGCCGGTGAACCTTCGACCGCGAGTCCACTCCACGATTAACGTTCTCCGCTACGGGTATTTGATTACTATGAATAAACACGTCCTGCTTTTGCTGCTGGCCATGCCCCTGGCTATCAGCCATGCCTACGCCGAAGATGCCGCCAGCGGCCCCACCGTCAAGATCAGCGGCTACGGCACGGCCGCGCTGACCATGGCCGATACGGACAGCGCGCAGTTTGCGCGTCCCAACCAGGCCAGCGGCGCGGGCCGCAGCGCCCGCACGGGCGTCGATTCCAACCTGGGCCTGCAGGCCAGCGTCACCGTCAACCCGTGGCTGTCGGCCACCGCGCAAGGCCTGGCGCGCAAGGATGGCGAAGATGATTTCGGCGCCGAACTGGCCTGGGCCTTCGCCAAGGCCAAGGTGTCGGACAGCTTCAGCGTGCGCATTGGCCGCATGGGCCTGCCCGTCTTCATGATCTCCGATTACCGCAACGTGGGCTATGCCAACACCATGCTGCGTCCGCCCGGCGAGATGTATTCGCAGGTGCCGCTCAACAGCATCGACGGCATCGACGGCACGTATCAATTCAGCGCGGGCGACACCAGCGTGACGACGCAGCTGGCGCTGGGCAGCACCAAGGCGACCCTGGCGACGGGACCCGATTCGACCGTGCATGTGAAGGGCAAGTCCATCGTGGCCCTCAATGTGGTGGCCGAACATGGCCCGGTCACCGTGCGTTTCGGCCGCGCCGAGACCAAGCTGACCATCGACGATTCGCCGAGCCAGAATACCCTGATTGCCAGCCTGCGCGCGGCCGGTTCCGGCTACAAGTTCGCCCAGCTGGGCGCCCTGGCCGATGCGCTGGTGGTGAAGGACAAGAAAGCGTCGTTTACGTCCGTCGGCCTGGGCCTGGACTGGAACAATGTGCTGCTGCAGTCCGAATATGCGAAGCGCAAGACGGACAGCTATGTCAGCGACAGCACCTCGTGGTACGTGATGGCCGCTTACCGTATCGGCGCTTTCCTGCCGTACTACAGCCACGCCAGCCTGAAGGCCGATGGACGCGTGAACAACACCGTGCCTGCCGCGTGTCCGCCAGGTTACCCGGCCGCCTGCACGCCGACCCTGCGCGCGCTGGCGGCCGGCGTCGACACCATGGCCAACACGCGCAATCAGCTGGAGCAATCGACGGACAGCATCGGCGTGCGCTGGGATTTCCACCGCTCGGCCGCCTTGAAAGTGCAGATCGACCGCATCAAGCCGAAAAATGGCCAGGGCCTGTTCGTGCAAGCCAAGCCAGGCTTCCACGGCCCCGTCACGGTGGCTGCCGCCGCCATCGATTTCGTTTTCTAAGGAGCGCCGCATGAAACCAATGATTGTGAATGTGGCTGCCTTGCTGGCGCTGGCGATCGCCGTTCCGGCCATGGCCGAAGTGGTCGTGGTGGTCAATACGAAGAGTGCCGCAGCGGCCATGACGAATGAACAGGTGGCCCAGTTCTTTCTCGGTAAATCGACGGCCATGACGCCGATCGACCAGCCGGAAAGCGCCCCCGTGCGCGCCGAGTTCTACAAGAAAGTGACGGACAAGGAACCGTCGCAGGCGAAGGCCCTGTGGTCCAAGCTGGTTTTCACGGGCAAGGCCACCTTGCCGAAGGAAGTGGCGAATAGCGCCGACGTGAAGAAGGCCGTCGCCGCCGATCCGAAAGCCATCGGCTATATCGAGAAAAGTGCCGTCGACGGCACGGTGAAAGTGGTGCTGACGACGCCATAAGGCCGTCATGGCGGCATGCGGCGACGCATGCCGTCTTTTGCACGAGATAACATCAGGAGACAGCAATGAGCATCAAACGCAAGATATGGGCGCTGCCTGTCGTCTCGGCCATCATTTTCGGACTGGGACTGGCGGTCAGCGCCTATCTGTCCACGGCCGCGCTCAATTCCATTCACGCCACCGAAAGCGTGGACTATCCCGTGCTCGACATGGCCAAGTCGCTGACCCTGGACGTAGCCGCCGTCGGCGACGCCTTGCGCGACGCCGTCAGCGAAGGCGACAAGGAGCGCATCGCCCAGGTCGATGGCCAGGCCGTCAAGCTGCGCGCGAAGCTCGATTCCTTTGCCGCGATTCCCGGCCAGCGCGAGCATGGGCTGCGGCTGGCCAGGGAATTCGATGCCTACTATGCGCCGGCCCTGAGCGCGGCGCGCATCATGCTGGAAATGGAAGAGGGCGACCCGCAAGCCACCGTGGCGCGCATGCAGGGCGCGCTGGCGGCGCTCAATACGGACCTGGCGAAGACCAACGAGCAGGCGCAATCGCAGTTCAAGCAGGGCATCGAACGCAGCGCAGCCAACGTGCGCAATGCGCTCAATACCAGCATCGCCGTGGCGCTGATCGTCATCGTCTGCCTGGTGGCCGTCTCGCACTTCGTCGTGCGCGCCATCTGGCAGCAGCTGGGCGGCGAGCCCGAATACGCGCGCCAGATCGCGCGCGCCGTGGCCGACGGCGACCTCTCGATGGATATCGCCACCGAGGCGGGCGACCAGGCCAGCCTGCTGGCGGCCTTGAAGGACATGCGCGGCAAGCTGGGCGGCATGGTTTCCGACATCAAGGCGTCGGCCGAAACCATCCAGGTAGCCAGTGCCGAAATCGCGCAGGGCAATGCGGACCTGGCCGCACGCACGGAATCGCAGGCGGGCAGCCTGGATCAGACGGCCCGCAGCATGGACAGTCTCACAAGCACCGTGCGCGACAACGCCGCCAACGCGGGCCAGGCGCACGCACTGGTGGTGTCGGCGTCCTCGGTGGCGGTCAAGGGCGGGCAAGTGGTCAGCCAGGTGGTGACCACCATGGGCGAGATCAACGACTCATCGAAGCGCATCGTCGACATCATCGGCGTCATCGACAGCATCGCCTTCCAGACGAACATCCTGGCGCTGAATGCGGCCGTGGAAGCGGCGCGCGCGGGCGAACAGGGCCGCGGCTTTGCTGTCGTGGCCTCCGAGGTGCGCAACCTGGCGCAGCGCAGCGCCGGCGCGGCGCGCGAAATCAAGCAGCTGATCGGCGACTCGGTGGCGAAGGTGAATGTCGGCTCGAAGCTGGTCGACGAGGCGGGGCTGACCATGGGCCAGATCGTCGATTCGGTGAAGAAGGTGGCCGATATCATGGCCGAGATCAGCGCCGCCAGCCAGGCGCAGAGCGCCGGTATCGGCGACATTGGCGTGGCCATCGGCAGCATGGACCAGATGACGCAGCAAAATTCCGCGCTGGTGGAGGAAGCATCGGCGGCGGCCGAATCGCTGCAGGAACAGGCCGTGCAACTGGGCACGGCGCTGGCCGTGTTCAAGCTGGCGCAAGTGAGCGCTGTGTCGGATTACGCGCAGGGCGCTAATCCGACCTACCTGACATTGCGGTGATACCAGCTTGACCTGCATGGCATGGCGTAGGTTGGATTAGCGCAGCGTAATCCAACACCTGGACTACGCCTGCAGGCCGAACGGATCGTCGATGCTGTGCGCCGGCTGCGTGAACCAGCGCGGACCATTCTCCGTCATGTAGAAATGGTCTTCGTGACGGATGCCGAATTCGCCGGGGATGCAGATCATCGGCTCGTTCGAGAAACACATGCCCACGTCCAGCGGCGTGGTGTCATTGCCGACCAGGTAAGGCCATTCGTGGATGTCGAGGCCGATGCCGTGGCCCGTGCGGTGCGGCAGGCCGGGCAGCTTGTAGCCGGGGCCAAAGCCGTCGGCCTCCAGCGAGACGCGGGCGGCGCGGTCGACGTCGCCGCAGGGAACGCCCAGCCGGGCGGCGGCAAACGCGGCGGCCTGCGCCGCCTTTTCGCTGTTCCACACGGAGCGTTGGCGCTCGCTGATGGCGCCGAACACATAGGTGCGCGTGATATCGGAGATGTAGTTCATCACCTGGCAACCCGTGTCGATCAACACCGTGTCGCCCGCCTTCAGCGTTTGCACGTAATTGACGCCATGCGGGTAGGCGGTGGCTTCGCCGAACAGCACGATGCAGAAGTAGGAGCGCGGCGCGCCTACCTTGCGGTGCGCGCGCTGGATGAATTCCTCCACTTCCACCGTCGTGATGCCTTCGTACAGCATGCTGGCCGTGGCCACGTGCACGGCCAGGGTCATGTCCATCACGCGCTGCATCAAGGCGATTTCCGCCTCTGACTTGCGGCTGCGGCAGTATGCCGTCACGGCGCGCGCGTTTTCCAGCGCGTAGCCGGCGGCCAGCGGCTTGATGCCGTCGTAGATGAAAAAGGCTGCGCTTTCGCAAATGCCCACGCGCGGCGGCCTGGCCACATCCTGCGCCACGCCCATGCGGGCCAGCACGTCGACGAACAGCTGGTACGGGCTTTCATGCTCCTCCCAGCAATTGACCTTGCCTTCGATGAGCATGAAGCCCTTCAAGGTGCTTTCCTCGAACGCGGGAGCGATGTATTCGATCTCGCCGCTGGCCGGCAGGATGGCGCCCACCATGCGTTCGCTGGCATACCATTTGGTGCCCGTGAAGTAGGTGAGGTTGGCGCCCGCGTTCAGATAGATCGCGGCGATGCCCTGTTCACGCATATAGGCTTGCGCCTTGCCGATGCGTTGCGCGTGTTCGTCCTTGCCGATGGCGACCATGCCGCCTGTCATGTCCGACAACGATGCCAATGCCTGTTCGATGGAAGTGCCACCTATGCTCATGCCTGCTCCTTTGTGCGATGCGCGATGCTGAAAGCGAGCATGATATCAGTTCGGGGCTTTCGGCTTGAGCCCGGGCGCGCCGCCGGCGGCATCGGGCGGCGTCAGAACCAGGTCGTGCGGATAGGTGAATTGCCAGTCCGCGTAGCGCTGCTTGCGGCGCAGGCTGGCGTCTTCATCGAGGAAGTTGTCCTGCTTGACCGGCAGCTGCGGCGACAGCGAATGGATGCCGACGATGCGTCCCTCCTGCCGCAGCAGGCCCCATTCCGCCTTGCCGGTGACGGGGTCCGCATACAGGCGGCGCAGGTGCCGCCGGGCGTTGGCGAAGCGCGGATCCTTCAGCAATTCCTGCATGGTCAGCGGATAGCGGGGGCGTCCGTCATCGGGCGTGCTTTCATAGTAGCGTCCCAGCGCATTGCGGAATTCATGGCCGATGAACAGCAGTGCGCGTTCCTTGTCGCGCCGCGCGGCCGTGGCATGCAGTTCGCTGGCCAGCACCAGGCCCACGCCCATGAAGGCCACCAGCATCAGGGTCCAGATGTAGGCGAAGCCTGCTGCCCGCCGCCGCATTTTCCTAGAGCTGTTCAAAGGGGATGCCCTCGCGCGTCTTGCCCTTGGCGCCGCTGCGCACGTCGGCCACGCCGCTGATCTCGCCATTGGGCGAGGAAACCAGCTGCCAGGTGGCGCTGGACTCGGTGACGGGATCGAGCGGCACGCTGCGGAAGTAATGGTGGGTCACGAGGTCGGCCAGCGCGGCCGGATACTCCCCCTTGTCGGCATAGTATTTATCCAGGCCGCTGCGGAGCACCTGCAGGTTTTCCTTCAGGGCGACTTCCTTCGACTTTTCCACGGAACCGAAATAGCGGGGAATGGCGATCGTCAGCAGCAGCGAGATGATCGCCAGCACCACCAGCAGTTCGACCAGGGTGAAGCCGCGGGGGCGGCGCGGGGAGGGCAGGCGCATGGCAGTCACCATTCGTTGAGCGGCACGCCGTTCAGGCCCACCTTGGTCGAGCGCGAAGCGACGTCGAACACGTCCTCGCCTTCGCTGGGATTGTCGGGTGGCGAAGCGTAGGCGCGCTTGCTCCAGCTGTCGGCGGCGCTGCCGGCCTGGCCATCCGTGCCTGTTGCGTGAAACGGGTCGCGCGGCAGGCGGCGCAGGAAATAGATGTTCTGCTTGGACGGGCTGCGCTGGTCGGGCACGCCTTCGACCAGTTCATCGAGTTTTTTCGGATAGCCCGATCCTCCCAGCGACAGCTTGATGCGGCCGTTGTCGGACGCGCGCTTGTAAGCGTCGATGGCTTCGCGGATCTCGATCAGGGCCGAACGCAATTCGTGCTCCTTCGCCCGTTGCAGCGCCACCTGCGCCATCGGCACGGCCACCGTGGCCAGGGTCGCCATGATCGCCAGGGTGATCATCAGCTCGATGAAGGTAAAGCCAGGCTGAAGACCATGCCGCTTCACTGGCCACCCTTGACGGTGGCGCTGGGCGTGACGGCAGGCTTGTCGCCGGCAGGCGCTTCGTCGCCCCCCGTCATGGGGGAGACGGTGCGCGGCGCTGCCTGCTCGGGCGCGGCGACGGCTTCCGCGGCGCCGCCCACGCTGGCGCGGCCGCCCACGGCCGCCTCGGTGCCGGAATTGAATTCGGCCGTCATCAGGTCCGGCCTGCGGATGCTGCGCAGCAGGCGCGGCGTGATCGACAGCACGATCTCGCTGCGCATGGCATCGTCCTTCTGGCTGCCGAACAGGCGGTTCAGCACGGGCAGCTCGCCCACGCCGGGCACCTTGTTGGCCGTGCCCCGGTCCTCGTCGCTGATCAGCCCGGCCAGCACCTGCGTCTCGCCATCCTTCAGGCGCAGCACGGTCGACGCGCTGCGCGTGCCGATTTGGTAAGCCTGCGTGCCCGTCTTGCTGATCACTTCCTTGACGACGTTCGACACTTCCAGGTTGATCTTGATGGCCACTTCGTCGTCCAGGTAGACATTCGGTTCGACGTCGAGCTTCAGGCCCACGTCGATGTAATTGACGCTGTCGGAGCTGACGCCGTTATTCGTCGTGACGGTAATGACGGGCACGCGGTCGCCGATCAGGATCTTGGCCTTTTCCTTGTTGCGCACGCGGATGCGCGGATTGGCCAGGATATTGCTGTCGCTGTCGGTCTTGTTGGCATTCAGGGTAACGCCGCCGATGCCCAGGTTGATATTGTCGCCATTGATGCGGTGCAGGTCCGCCACCTTCAAGCCACCGAGTCCGCTGCCGACGCCGGCCAGTGTCAGGCTGGCCTGGTCCGGCCAGCGCACGCCCAGCTCCATCAGGCGCGTGCGTTTCACTTCCAGCACCTCCACCTCGAGCATCACTTCCGGGTCGGCCAGGTCCTGCACGTTGATGATGCGTTCGGCCATGCGCACCATTTCCGGCGTATCGCGCAGCATGATGATGCCCAGGCGTTCATCGGTAACGACGTCCTTGGCCTTGAGCAGGGTCTTGATGGAAAACGCCACGGTCTTGACGTCGGCATTGGTGATGAAAAAGGTGCGCACCACCAGCTGCTGGTAGTCCTTCACCTTTTGCGGCGTGTTCGGGTAAATCGTGATCGACTTGTCGCTGGTGACGCTTTGCTCGAGCTGATTGGCCCCCAGCAGCATGGCGATGGCTTCCTCGATGCTGGTGTCGCGCACGGAAATGGTGGCGCGCAGGGCGGGGTCGACTTCCTTGTCGAAGACGAAATTCAGGCCCGAGACCTTGCTGATGAAGTCGAAGACGGAGCGCAGCGGCGCATCGCGAAACTCCAGCGTCACGGGTTTGCGGTAGGCCGCCGCCAGCTTGCCGCCGGCCGGCAGGCTTTTCGCCTGCGCCTCGCCGATGCGGGCTTTCAGCAGCAAGGCGTCGTGCTGGGCGGGACGCTCCTGCAGCACCTGGCGCAAGGTGTCCTGCGCCTGGGCGATATTCGCCTCGCCGCCGCGCTGGTAGCTGGCCTGCGCTTCCTGCACCAGCTTGCGGTGGCGCTCATCCTGCGCCACGCCGGCCAGGCCCCGCTGCGCCACGTCGTTGCTGGCGTCCAGCGCCAGCGCCTGGCGGTACAGCGCCTGCGCCTCGGGCAGGCTGCCTTGCTGGCGCAGCGCGTCGGCGCGGCCGTTCAGGCTATTGAGCGCGCGCATCCTGCCATTCGTGACGGCGATGCGGTACTTGGCGTTGGTCGGTTCCGCCTGCGCCGCCTGCTCCAGCAGGGCCAGTCCCTGTTCCGTGCGGCCGGCGCCCAGCATGGCCTGGCCGTCGTTAAAAGCCTGGTTGCCGGCGCAGGCGGCCAGCAGGGACAGCAAGGGCAGCAAAGCAAGACTGCGTGGCATACGTGGCGCGCATCGTTTCAATTGAGGTCCCCTACGGCGAGTGTCTGTTTCTGGTTGAGCGGCAGATAGGTAAATTGCAGGGCGCCCTGCACCACGCCGTCGAAGCGGTAGCGCTCCTCGAGCATGTCGCCGGGCCGCGCCACCACATTGCGTTCGCCCGCCTGCAGGAAGTAGGCGGCCTTGCCTTCGTCGACAAAGCGCCCGAGGAACTGGAACGGCAAGGGTGGCGGCGCATTTGCATCGACGGCCGCCGCAGGCAGCGCAGCCTTGGCGGCCTGCTGGTCGAGCATGATCTTTTTCGGCGTCTCCGGCTGCCAGCTCTGCTTGGCAAACAGGGTGGCCGCCTCTTCATCGTCGAGCGCGCGGCGCGGATGGATGGCCAGCGCGGACGGGGGAGCGGGTGGCGCGGCCACGGCAAGCGGCAGCGGCGCCGGTACCCGCTCCACCTGGCGCGTGGTGGCGGTGGCCGGTCCGACGATGCTGCCTTCGTCTTCCGGCGCGAAGAGGGCGGCCAGCAAGGTCGCCACGGCGGCGCCGGCCAGCACGACTTTTTTCATGGCCGCACCTCCGGCTTTTTCACCAGCAGGATGAACTGTATGCGCGCCTCGATTTCTCCCGCTTCGATCTGTTCGCGCTTGAAGATCACGGAGTCGAGGGTCAAGGTAGGCAATTCCTGCAAGGCGTCGACGATAAAGGTTTGCAGCTGCATGTATTCGGCCTTCACGGGCAGCGTGATCTGGTAGCGCAGGAACGCCATGTTGCCGTCCTCCTGCGGCTTGTAGTCGGCCTTGGCGAGGGTCACGCCGCTCTTCTGCGCCACGGCCAGCAATTGCTGCAGCTGCTCGGGGATGCTGTCATGCGCCGGCAGGTAGGCATGGAAGGCGGCCAGGCTGTCGGCGTCGCCGTCCGTGCTGGCGGGTGCCTGCGGCAGCGCCGCCTGTTTGGCGGCCGTCGCCAGCTGTGCCGCCAGCTGCTGCTGGCGCGCCGCCAGTGCGCCGCCTTGCTGCACGGCGAAGGCGGCCAGCGCCAGGCAGGCCGCGCCGATGGCGCTGGGCCAGCCCAGCCTGCGCCCCAGGCGCGCCGCTTCCCATGCGAGACGCGGCGGCATGCGCAGTTGCAGGCGTGGACGAGCCAGCGGCGTATTGGCTTTGAATACGGGTTTTATTGCCGCCATTGCGCCTCCAGTTGAAAACGATACGGGTGTTCCGGCGCGTTGGCGTTCATTTCGTGCTTGAGCAGGTACACGGAGCTGAACATCGGCTGCTGGTTCAGGAAGGCCAGGTAATTGAGCATGTCCTGCGGCGTTTCCGCTTCGGCGGCGATCTTCAGGGCGCTGGCGCCATCCTGTCCCTGCTGCGCATTCAGGTCCAGCCCCAGCAGGGCGATGCGCACGTCGCGTGGCGGCTGCACCGTCTTGATCAGGCGCGTGACGGGCAGGTTGAGCTGGCGCACGGCGGTGGCCACCAGTTTCAGTTCGATGTCGCGCTCGCGCTGCTGGCTGGCCGACAGCGGCGGGCGCACCGCGCGCGCGGGCTGCAGTTGCGCCAGTTGCGCTTCCAGGCGCCGCGTTTCCTGCGCCTGCACCAGCCACAGCACGGTGGCCGGCAGCAGGACGGCGATGCCCGTCAGGCACAGCGCCACGCGCCAGCCGGAAAACGCCTGCGTCGCGCCAGGCGGCAGGAATTCGAGACGGCTCAGGCCCATGCCGCCTCCCGCATCAGGTGCGCGGCGCTGGCCACGGCGACGGGCTCGAAGCGTGCCGGCACGTCCGCCTGCGGCATGCCGCTCAAGTCGATCAGCGCCACGCGTTCGATGGCGTCGAGCTGTGGCGCGCGCAGGTTCCAGCGCCGCCACGCCCGTTCCAATTCATCGCCCCAGGCCTCGGCGCAAGGCTGGCTGTGGATGGCGGCAATGCGCCCGCCGCTGCTGGTGGCCAGCAGCAGCCGTCCCGCCTCCACCAGGGCGAAGGCGGTCAGCTTGCCGCCGGCCGGCCTGGCGCTGGCGATGCTGCGCCAGGCCGGCCCGACGATCGGTTCGATGGACAGGCAGCGCCGGCCATGCGCGCCGGCCGCATCCTGCACGCCCTGCAGCAGCGCGGCGTCGATGCCGCAGGCCAGGCGCGGCTTGCCGTAAGGCGCATCGTCGGCCGCCAGGCGCCAGGCGCGCGCGCCGTCGCCATACACGGCGCCGAACTGGCTGTGCAGGAAACGCTGCGCGCTGGCCTGGGCCAGCAGGGCGCCGCTCCACGGCACCACCTGCATGGCGCACCAGCGGCTGGCCAGGCTGACGGCCAGCGGCAATTTTGCCTGGTCCTGTTCCAGCCAGCGGTTCAGGGCCGCCAGCGCCACTTCCCAGCTGGCGTCCGGGTTTTCGATCGGCAGCTGGAAGGCGCTGTCCGGCAGCGGGCGGCCGGCCCGCCGCAGCACGCCATGCAGCCCGTGCGGCGCCAGGTGCAGACATACCGTGGCTCGGGTAACGCGTTCAATAAGTGACACGATTGAGCTCCGTCAGAGTGGTTTCGCCGCGCCGTACCAGGTCCATGCCCGCCTCGCGCGCCAGGCGGAAGCCGTTGCGCGCCGCCTCTTCCTTCATCTGGCTCAGCGGCGCGCGCGTGCAGATCATTTCGCGCATGGCGTCGCTGAGCATCAGCACTTCGGCGACGGCCTTGCGGCCCTTGTAGCCGGTGCCGCGGCAGTGGCCGCAGCCCTTGCCGGCCATGAACTGCCAGTCCTGCACGCGCTGGGCATCGAGGCCGCTGGCCTGCAGCAGGGACGTGTCGGCCAGCGTTTCCGCTGTCGCATCGACGGCGCAATGGGCGCAATTGAGGCGCAGCAGGCGCTGCGCCACGATGCCGTTCAGGGCCGCGGCAAAGCTGTAGGCGTCGACGCCCATGTGCAGGAAGCGGCCCACCACGTCGAACACGTTATTCGCGTGCACGGTGGTAAACACCAGGTGGCCCGTGAGCGCCGCCTGCACGGCGATCTGCGCCGTCTCGTCGTCGCGGATCTCGCCGATCATGATCTTGTCGGGGTCGTGGCGCAGGATGGAGCGCAGGCCGCGCGCGAACGTCAGCCCCTTCTTTTCGTTGACGGGGATCTGCAGCACGCGCGGCAGCCGGTATTCGACGGGGTCTTCGATGGTGACGATCTTGTCGCGCCCCGTATTGATTTCCGTGATGGCCGCATACAGGGTGGTGGTCTTGCCGGAACCGGTGGGCCCCGTCACCAGCAGCATGCCGTGCGGCTTGGCGGCCAGGCGGCGGATCTGCTCGATGGCGTCCTCGTTCAGGCCCAGGCTTTCCAGGCGCAGCGCCTGTGCCGCCTCCGTCAGCGCGCGCCGGTCGAGCAGGCGCAGCACGGCGTCCTCGCCAAAGATGTTGGGCATGATGGAGACGCGGAAATCGATCTCCGCCCCTTTCACGCGCACCTTGAAGCGGCCATCCTGCGGGATGCGCCGCTCGGCGATGTCGAGATCCGCCATCACCTTGATGCGCGAGATGATCTGCTCGGCCATCGCCAGTCCCTGCACCTGGCCCGCCTGCACCAGCACGCCGTCGACGCGGTACTTGATGACCAGGCTGGCCACGTCGCACTCGAGGTGGATGTCGCTGGCCTGGAATTTCAGGGCGTCGTAGATGGTGGAGTTCACCAGTTTCACCACCGGGCTGCTGTCTTCGCTGATGCGGATCAGCGAGATGTCCTCGATGCTCTGGTCGAGGCCCGGCACGTCGTCCCCATGCTGCATTTCCTGCATCGCCTGCTGCACGCTTTCCTGCTGCTGCAGGTAGGCGGCCAGGTCGTCCGGGTGGGCCAGCGCCACCGTGAATGGCGTGCGCAGGGCAAAGTCGGCCCATTGCAGCAGGTCGTCGGCGAAAGGATTGCCGATGACGAGCACGGGCGATGCGCCGGCGGCGGGCGGCTGCATCAGCACGCAGTCGTGCTGGGCGCAATCCGTGTAAGGCAGCAGCGCGAAGGCGGGCAGGCCAGCCTGCAGCTCGGCCATCGTCCAGGCCGGGTAGCGGAACAGGGCGGCCAGCTGGCGCAGGAAGACTTCGGGCGGCAGGGCCGCCGTTTCCTGCAGCACGGCCATTTGCGGACGGCCCTGCGCCAGCGCGCTGGCGTGGGCCTGGCGCAGCATGGCCGCATCGAGCACGCTGCGTTCTTCGTCGCGCGCGTTCATGGCAAGCTCCTCATGGTAGACCCGTCACGATAAGCTCCCGGCCAGTTCAAAGATCGGCATGTACATCAGCACCACCACGCCGCCGATCACCACGCCGATGATGGTCATCAGCAGGGGCTCGAGCAGGCGCGAGGCCCAGTCCACCCAGCGGGCGAATTCCTCGTCGTGGAACTTGGCCGAGCGTTCCAGCATGTCGCCCAGGCGGCCCGTGTTTTCGCCCACCTTCAGCAGCGATTGCGCCACCGGCGTGGCCATGCTGGCCTCTTCCAGCGCGGTGGAAAACGGCATGCCTTCCTGCACCGCGCGGCGCGCCTGCGCCAGCTGCTCCTGCTGTGCCGGCAGCAGCATGGGCGCGACCATGGCCAGCGCCTTGTGCAGCGGGATGCCGGCGTGCAGCAGCAGGCTCAGGGCGCGGTAGAAGCGGGCCAGGCGAAATTCGGCGGCCTTGTCCGCCAGCACGGGCAGGCGCAAGAGGCGCAGCACCAGCGCCATGCGCATGGCGCGGTTGGCCACGCCGAACACCACGGCCGCCACGCTGGCGGCGAGCGCCGTGGCGCACAGCAGCGGATGGGCCGCCAGCGTCTGGCCAAAGCCCAGCAGCATCTGCGACATCCAGGGAATCTCGCGGCCCGAGCTTTCATACACGACGCTGAATTTCGGCACCACGTAGCCGAGCAGGAACAGCGTCACCAGGCCGCCGACGACGAGCAGCATGCACGGGTAGATGGCGGCCGAAATGAGCTTCTTGCGGATGGCGTCGAATTGCAGCTGATAGCCGACGAAGCGCGCCAGCGCTTCCGGCAGGTTGCCCGAGCGCTCGGCCGCGTGCACGGTGGCGATGTAAATGTCGGGGAAGATGTCGGGGAAGTCGGCCAGGGTGTCGGAAAAGCTCTTGCCCTGCTGCAGGGTGAGCACGATGGCGCCCAGGGTGGCCCTGGCGGCCGTGCGCGTTTCCTTGTTGTGCAGGGTGGCCATGGCTTCACCCAGGTTCAGGCCCGCTTCGAGCAGGGCCAGCAGCTCCTGGCTGAACTGCAGCAGGGGCAGGCCCTGCTTCCCCGGGCGGACCACGGCGCCTGCGTCTTGCGCGGCGCCGTCGTCCACGGCCAGCACGCGCCAGCCGCCGCGCACGGCCGCGCGGATCGCCTCGGCTTCGCTGGGCGCGTCGATGGCCAGCGCCTGGCTGCCGGCAGGGCCTTGCACCTGGAGGTGGAACTGCATGAGCGGGTCAGGCGAGCATGGCGTTGGACGCGAAAAGGGACAGGCTGGCGGGTGGCAAGGCGCGTGTGATCAAAGTAGGCATCGGTCAGGAACAATCAAAAAGAGTTCAATTCGTCGCGGGTACCGGCAGCAGGCAAGATGCAATTCGCTGCCTCAGGGTAGACTGGAATTGCAAGAAAATCAATCGTGTTCTGCGAATGGTGCGGGCAGGCAGTCCTTCTCGACTGCCTGCCCGCACGCTTAGCCGCTTACTGGGTAACCAGGCTGACCTTGTCGATCACGAACGAGGTTTGCAGCGATGCATCCTCGGTCGCGGCAAACGAGATCTGCACGGTCTGGCCTTTGTAGGCGATCAGGTCGAAGGTGCGGATCTGGTAGCCGGCCGCCTTGTTCACGTTCGAGTACGAGGCCAGGGTGCCCAGCACCGTGCCGGCGCTGTTTTTCACGGTCACCACCAGCTTGTCGTACACGGTATTGCCCGTTTCGGCCGTGTCGATATGCAGCGCGAAGGTCAGGCTGGCCGAGGTGGCGGCGGCAGGAATGGCCACGCTTTGCGTCAGCGATTCGCTGGCCGTCGCGCCATTGCCGCCGAGCCAGGCGTACTTCGTGCCTTCATACGCGGTTTGACCCGTGAAGGTGCCGATGGCGCCCGTGGTGCCGCTCCATCCCGTGGCGCCGGACTCGAAGCCGCCGTTCGTCACGCGTTCGGTGGCGCTGCTCGTGCCGACGGTGAGGGTGGCGTTGTTCGACGTGGCCGTCACGGCAGGCGAGGACGAATCCGTCACCGTGGCCTTGAAGACGGCGCCGTTGTCGGCCGCCACGGTCGTGAAGCTGTAGGCCGGCGACGTGGCGCCGCTGATCACGGCGCCGTTGCGGTACCACTTGTAGGTGTACGGCGCCGTGCCGCCACCCGCGCCGACGGCAAACGAAGCGGTGGCGCCCGGCGCGACCGTGAGGCTGGCCGGCTGGCTGGTGATGGTCACCGCGCCGCCCGTCGTCGATTCATCGACGTCGGCGCCCACGTTGATGGCTGCGTACGCGCGCTTGACGGCCGTCGCCTCGGCGCTGCCCACGCCATACAGTTCCTCGGCTGCCAGCAGCACCTTGTTGCGCGCGTCGGCATAGTTGGTCGACGAGGTGAACTTGGTGGTCGCGGCCTTGAACCAGATGCGGTAGGCCTTGTCGCTGCCGATACCGGTCATGGCCAGCGGGCTCTTGTTCAGGTAGGAGCTGTAGTAGTCGCTGCTGGCGGTGGAGTTCGAGCCTTGCGACAGGAAGTAGAACATGCGGTTGTTCGGGCCGCTGCTGTAGTGGACGTCCAGGTTCTTGATGGTGCTGCTCCACGCATTCGGGCTGCTGCCATCCTTGCTCGGCTTGTACAGCCAACGCAGCGGCTGGCCATTCTTGGCGATCTCCTTGCCCGTCATCCAATCGTTGCCCGTGTTGGGGATGGTGGTGCCCGTGCCGCCGGCGCGCGCATACGCTTCCACCATTTCACCGGCGATGTCCGAGCTCGATTCGTTCAAGCCGCCCGACTCCTGCGAGTAGATCAGGCCCGAGGTGGCGTCCGTGATGCCGTGGCCCATTTCATGGCCGATCACGTCGATGGAACCGAGGTTGTTGAACGAGCTGCCGCCGTCGCCGATGTACATGCACTTGCAGCTGCTGTCGTAGTAGGCGTTGTCGTAGGCCGTGTTGACGTGGGCGGCGATGTGGGTGGCCGTGTTGTTGCCGTCCAGGCTGGACCAGCCCAGCACATTCTTGTGCGTGTCGTAGGTGTTCATCAGGCCCCACATGGCGTTGACTGCCGCCGTCTGGCCGTTGGCGTTGGTGGTGCTGCCGCCATTGATGTATTGCTGGCCGTCGCCCCAGGTATTGCTGGTGCTGCTGTACACGCTGCCCGAAGTGGTGCCGTGGTTGGCGTTGGTGATGGCCATGCCGCCGAAGCTGCCGCCGGTGCCGCGGCTGGGGTCCTTCATGGTGTAGGTGCTGCCGGTGAGCGTGGTATTGAGCGGCACCTGGCCGTTGTACTGGCTGTTGCCGATGCCGGCCACGGTTTTCAGGGCTTTCCACTGGCGCAGGATGCGGCCATCCTTGGCGCTGACGATGGTGTCGTAGTACACCGGCTTGCTGCCGCTGATCATGCGGGTTTGCACCAGGTAGGCCAGCTCGTAGTGGTCGACCACGTCCTGCACGTCGAGGGCATTGAGCGAGGCTTCCGATTTGTTTTCGGCGCCTGCCACGCGCACCGTTTTCATGACGGGGTAGATCAGCAGCTGTGCATGCGGCGGCACATGGTCGACGGCCGGCACGCCGATGCTTTTCACTGCGGCGGCGATGGCCGTTGCGGCGCTGACGGCGGGCGTGGTGTCGATGTCGGCGGTGGCGCTGCGGGTGACGGAATTGACGCCGCCGCTACCGAGGCCGGAGGCGCGGTCCGAGACCGATTCGCTGACGATGTCGCCGGCGTTATTGCTGACCACCACCGTTTCCGAGCCAAACACGGGCAAGCCCTTGTAGGTGTGCTGCACGCGGCTGACGCGCGTGCCGCTGACGCCCGGATGCTGGGCGCCAACGACAAAGCCATGCTCGGTATTCAGGCCGCGGCTGCGCGCCTGTGCCGCCAGTTTGTTGACCAGGCTGGCCGTCTCTTGTGGCGACGCCAGGCTGACAGGGGCGGCCATCAGGGTCGGTGGCAGCGGGGTGGCGGCATGTGCCGTCGTGGTGGCCATCAGCGGCAGGGCGGCGATGGATGCGGCAACTATCGTCAAACGTAAATTCATTTCTGCTCCATGGTATCGGTTAGGAAAATAGTGAATGAGCTGGCCGCGATTGTCTGATGGCCACCCCGGCGTGCCGGACGACGGGCGGGTAGCCTGCCGCTTTTTTTATGACGTTACCGCCGGGTAGGGCGACACTAAACTTGTCGATATCGCCATGTCAAAATTTTCAAGAAATGGGTCAAGCGGGCTTTTTTTGTTAAGAATTGAACATTTATCGGCGCGCTACTATAGGAAAGTTTGATCTGCCGCAAGCTGTAACTTTTGTTTTGGACTAGTCCCTCAAATGGCGCGTTCTGTTGGCAAAACACTGTTGCATTTTTTAAATGTTGCGATCTACACTAGGTATTCGCGCTGTCCGCTGTCGGGGCAAGGCGTAGATAAAAAAAGCGCACGCGGCAATGACCGCGTTCACATGGCGCAACGGGAAAAAATCGGGAGTTTCACATGACGTCAGTTCTGCCTTCTGCTAGCGGTTTCAGCCATTTCCCCTCTGGAGCGGCGTTGATGCTGCATCCGCCTTCCTAGCCGCCGCCCGCCTCTTTCCCGCAAGGGTACTCAGCGAAACCGGCCACGCCTCCAGGCGCGGCCGCTGGTGCAGTGCAGCCTTTTTTTCAGGAAGGGTTGCCGGCTCCTGGTGCGTGCACCGGAATGCCCGGCACATGAACTATGCTTTCGATAGCGACTAAAGTGGAACAGATCGTGATGGAGTCGGCGTTTCTCAGCGAGGGCCTGGGCCGCGGCTTGCTCAACCTCTCGGAGCTGGCGCGCCAGTTGCAGCCGCAATTGCAGACCGACTTGTGGAAACCGGTAGGCCAGGCCGCCGTGGTGATGGCGCTGCGCCGGCTGGCCGAACGCATGCCGCAGCAGAAAAGCGGCGAGATCGTGCTGGCGCACCGCGCGGGAGAACTGTCCACGCGCAGCGAATTGATGATTTTTACCTACCGTTACTCCGACCAGACGTATGACTGCCAGCGCCAGTTGCTGGCGCTGGCAGCGCCGCAGCGCGGCACCTTCATTACCGTGACGCGCGGCGTCAACGAGGTGATGGTGATCTGCAGCCGCTCGCTGCATGCGCTGGTGGACGAGGTCTTTGGCGGCGAGCAGGAACTGGCGCGCCTCGAGCGCGTGACGGCCGTGACCCTGCATCTGGCCCCCGAGACCTGCTATACGCCAGGCGTGTATCACGCCATCCTCAAGCGCCTGGCCTGGGAGCGCATCAACCTGATCAACATCATTTGCACCTACACCGAGCTGACCTTGCTGCTCGAAGCATCGCAGACGGGCGCCGCCTTCTCCGTCCTGTCGAAAATCGTCGCCCAATAAAAAACGCCCCGCTGCATCGCTGCTGCGGGGCGCTTGCCGGGGAAATCCCCGCTTATTTTTCCAGCTGCGTGCGCACGCGGGCGATCGCGGCGCGCACCTGGCGCGGCGCGGTGCCGCCCACGTGGTCGCGCGCGGCGACGGAGCCTTCCAGGGTCAGCACCTCGAACACGTCTTCGCCGGTCAGCGGAGAGAACGCGCGCAGCTGCTCCAGCGACAGGTCGGCCAGGTCGCAGCCCGCATCGACGCAGGCGCGCACGGCCAGGGCCACCGCTTCATGGGCATCGCGGAAAGGCAAGCCCTTCTTGACCAGGTAGTCGGCCAGGTCGGTCGCCGTGGCGTAGCCTTGCAGGGCGGCCGCGCGCATCGCTTCCGGCTTGACCGTGATGCCGCCGGCCATGTCGGCAAAGATGCGCAGGGTGTCGATGACGGTGTCGACGGTATCGAACAGCGGTTCCTTGTCTTCCTGGTTGTCCTTGTTGTAGGCCAGCGGCTGGCCTTTCATCAGGGTCAGCAGGCCGATCAGGTGGCCGTAGACGCGGCCGGTCTTGCCGCGCGCCAGTTCAGGCACGTCCGGGTTTTTCTTTTGCGGCATGATCGACGAGCCGGTGCAGAAGCGGTCGGCGATGTCGATGAAGCCGATGCGCGGGCTCATCCAGATCACCAGTTCCTCGGCCATGCGCGACACGTGCATCATCAGCACGGCGGAGGCGGCGCAGAATTCGATGGCGAAGTCGCGGTCCGAGACGGCGTCGAGCGAATTGTGGCAGACGTCGTCAAAGCCCAGCGTCTTGGCCACGCGCAGGCGGTCGATGGGGAAGGTGGTGCCGGCCAGTGCGGCGGCGCCCAGCGGCAGGCGGTTGACGCGCTTGCGGGTGTCGGCCATGCGCTCGGCATCGCGGCCGAACATTTCAACATAGGCCAGCATGTGGTGGCCGAAGGTGATCGGCTGCGCCACCTGCATGTGGGTAAAGCCCGGCATGATGGTGTCGGCATGCTGTTCGGCCAGGTCCGTCAGCGCGCCGCGCAGGGTGGCCAGCAGGGCGGTGATGTCGTCGATGGCGGAGCGCACGTACAGGCGGATGTCGGTGGCCACCTGGTCGTTGCGCGAACGGCCCGTGTGCAGGCGCTTGCCCGCATCGCCTACCAGTTCGGTCAGGCGTTTTTCGATATTCAGGTGGACATCTTCCAGGTCCAGCAGCCATTCGAACTGGCCGGCGGCGATTTCCTGCGAAATTTGCGCCATGCCGCGCTGGATTTCAGCGTAGTCGGCCGGGCTGATGATGGCTTGCGCATGCAGCATTTCCGCATGGGCCAGCGAACCTTCGATATCGAACAGCGCCAGGCGCTTGTCAAAAAATACAGAAGCGGTATAGCGCTTGACGAGGTCCGAGACCGGTTCGGAAAACCGGGCCGACCAGGCTTCGCCCTTTTTGGAGAATTGATCAGTCATGAAAGAAGTCCTTTAGTGTAGGGCGATTATAAACAAGGTTGGCCTGCGGTAGGGCTTTTAGGGCCTTTCCCAGCGCGGAAATGGCCTGGAATGGGGCTTGCAAGCCTCAAACGGCGCGCCGGATGCCCGCCATGCGTTCCATCCGGCCTTTTTGTATTCTGTCCCGCAAATTGTGTGTTTGGTCGCAATCCGATGGCGGTTCAGGGACGATAAGCCTACAGTTCAATCATCGCAGGACCCAACCACCGACCCAAAGGAAAACATCATGAACATCGCTAAAAACATGGAAGCCATCTTCGTTGCCATCATCGCCATCGCTGCCGCCACCAGCCTGGCCACCGCCTCGGTGCCGAAGTTCCGCGCCGCGCCTGCGACCATCGTGGCCAGCGCCGACGCCGCCACCATGCACACGGTCTACGTCAGCGCCAAGCGCTTGAGCGCCGCAGAAAAAGCCGCCCTGTAAGCACGGCGATGCCATGCGGGCAGTATCGCCAACAGCAGTCGCAGCACCTCGTAGCATCCCATCACGGGCAATCGGAACGGGCGGCGCCCCCGGTTCTCTCCAGCCCTGGTGACGGCAGCAATACACAATAACAGCAGACAGCAGTCACAGTCAGTCACAACGGCGGAACGCAAGCTTCCAGCCAGCCTATTCTTACCAGCTATTCTCATCATGAGCCACCGGCAGCGCGCCGAAGGCAGTGGACCGCTACGCCCTAGCGCATTTCGCCCAGGGCCCAGCGCACTTCGCCAGCCACGTCGGAATCCGGATCGTTCAGCTGCCGTTGCAGCATGGGGATGCTCGCGGCAACCTGCAGGTCGCCCAGCGCATGCGCCACGCGGCGGCGGACCACGGCATCCTGGTCGCCGAGCATGGCGATCATGGGCGACAGCCAGCGCGTCTCCTGCATGTCGCCCAGCGCACCGACCGCCTCGGCGCGCACCGACGCCTCCGGATCTGCCAGCAGTGCCGCCACCGCGGGCGCCGTTTCGGGAAAGCGCATCTCGCCCAGGCCCCACACGGCAAGCCGTCGCACCACGGGGCGCGGATCGCGCAAGGCCAGCAGCAGGGGCGGTATCGCGGCGCGCTGGCGGAACGATGGACCATCGGCCGCATGGCGCAGCGCGTAGTCGCCGGCGCGCATCGCGGCGGCCAGCTGGGTGAAATTGCGATTGTCCAGGGCTTGCAGCAAGGCGATCGGATCCTGGTTCCTGACGCCGGAGGCGGGCAGCAGGCTGTCCGGCCACAGCACATGTTCGCCGCGCAGCTGGAGGCTGGCGACCAGGCACACGAGCGCCAGGCTGGCCAGCGTTCCGCTCCACCATTGGCGTCCCGTGACGCGGCCGCGCGGGCGATGCGCTTCCAGCAGCGCCGCGATGCGGGCGCCCAGCATGGCGCCGCTGCTGGCGATGCGGTTGGCCGGGCGCCGTGCCGGCGTGGCGACGGTTCCCGAAGCGAAGGCCTGGCGCGAAACCGTGAGCAGGGTGTGGGCGTAGTGCGACGGCGTGGCGCCGGTTGCCAGCACGGCGTCGTCGGCCGCGCATTCCGTATCGTGTTCGAGCATGCGCAGCAGCGGATACATCAGCGGCTGCCACCAGTACAGGGCGAGCAGCACGCGCGCCAGCAGCAGCATGGGCCAGTCATGTGCGCGGAGATGCGCGAGTTCGTGGGCCAGCACCGCCTGCGGCGCGGCGCTGGCGGCGCTGTGCCGGTCCAGCACGATCACGGGATGCCGCCAGCCCCAGCTGTATGGCGAGGACGCCGTATCCGACAGCAGCAGGCGCGCGGGGCGGCGCAGCCGCAGCGACAGATGCAGGCTGTGCAAGGCCGCTTCCCAGGCCGGCGCTTCGAACCGCTGCGCGGCAGCGGCGGCCTGGCGCAAGCGCCGCAGGTTCAGCGCGAGGCGCAGCAGATGGCACAGCACGCCCAAGGCGTACACGGCCAGCAGCCAGCGTCCCAGCCGGGCGGCACGCTCGGGCATGGACACGGCATCCTCGATGGCGGGCAGTGCGGCGGTCGTCACGCTGGCCGGGATCGCGAGCGGCGGATCGAGCAGGGCCGACACGGCCAGCGGCATGCGCAGCGGCAGTTGCGGCAGCAACAGCCAGAACAGCGGCAGCAACAGCAGCGCCACCAGGCCGCAGCGCGCGGCAAATACGCGGCGCGCCGCCGAGGCGCGATACAGCAGCCGCAGCGCCAGCAGCAACAGCACGACCGTCACGCTATGCTTCAGCAGAAGCTGCGCGAGGTCGGTTCCCGCCATCAGCGGCCTTCCTTGCGTGCCTTCGCGATCATCGCCTCGAGGTCATCGAGCTCTTTCGAACTCAGTTCGCCCGACATGCCGAGCAAGGCCGTTGCGGCGCTGGCCTTGGAATTGTTGAAGAAGGTGCCGACCAGTTTTTTCAGCGCGGACTCGCGCACCTTGGCCTGCGGCGCCACGGCGCTGTACAGATAGCGCTGGCCGTCGACGCGATGCTGGAGTATGCCCTTGGTTTCCAGCCGCGCCAGCATGGCGCGCACCGCCGAATTGCTCAGGTCGGGTTTCAGTTCTTCCTGGAGCTGCGCGGCGGTAGCCTCCTGCAGCCGGTAGACGCACTCGACGACCTGTCGCTCGCGCGGCGCCAGGTCTTCCAGCCCGCGCATCTCGGTAGCCGCAGTGGCTGGCGCATTTTTTTTCATGGTTGTTTCAATGCCTGTTCTGCTTGCGAAAGATGCTGCCGGTAGCCGGCCATCGCCTGTGCGCGCGCGCCGTTGGTCTGCCCCAGTGCGAGCGCCCGTGCGAACTGGCGCCTTGCTGTCTCGGCAAGGCCGCCTGCCAGCAAGGCTTCGCCATGGCTGTCGGCGGCATTGTCGGACTGCGCGTATGTCTGGCTATTGTACGCCAGCACCAGCGTCGCCAAAGGCAGCCGCTTCACCTTGAGCAGCAGGTCGAAACCGAGCGCATTGATGTCGGCTTCGCTCAATGTGCTGTCGCCGAGCGCTGCCGCGACCCGGCGCGCGGCAGCGTCCTGCTGGTGCTGTTCCAGCAGGGCCGCGCTCTGTTCCAGCTCACCCATCAGTGTTTGCTTTGCCTTCGCCCTGGCCACGCGCGCCGCGTTTTGCGTGGCCAGGGTCAGTACCTGGCCGATGGCGGCGACGACCAGTTCGGGTTCCTGCATCTGGATGCCGTGGCCGCTGTTCGGCGTGAAGACATGCGCGCCGCTTGAAAACTGGCTGAGGAAGGCAGCGTGTCGCTCGCGCTTGATCTTGACGACGCCGGGCGTCTCCTGGAAGAAGTCCGAGCCGGCGCACGCCTGCACGGAGGTGAGCAGTACCGTCGGCACGTCGGGCAGCGCGGGCATGGCCGGCAGCGTGCCCGCATCGAGCAGCTTCTGGATCGTCTGCAGCTCGCCCTGCCATTTCGGCGGGATGCTCGACGCGAGCAGGCGCCGGTCTTGCTGCAGGCGTACCGGGTCGATGCCTTTGAGTACGGCCTCGAGGCCTTCATCCGCCGGGTCGACGAAGACCAGGCCGGCAACCCGCTGCGGATGGGTGGCCGCGAAGTAGCGGATCAGGAAGGCGCCGTACGAGTGGCCCACGAGGATCAGCGGCCCGTCCACCTTGCGCTGGCTCAGCACTTCAGCCAGTTCGGCCGCGCTCTGTTCCATGCCGAGCGGCTGCGCGCGCACCGGCGACTTGCCATAGCCTGCGCGCGAGTAGACCAGCACCGCCGCCTTCTTCGCGATGTCCGGCACTACCTTGCGCCACACCGACTGATCGCTGGCGAAGCCCGCCTCGAAGACGACGGTATAGGGGCCTTCGCCCGCCTGCGTCACCTGCAACTGGTGCTGGCCCACGTTGACCATGCCGTCAAAATCGGCGGCCGCCGCCGTTGCAGTGAAGGCTGCCGCGGACAGCAGGCCGGCCAGTTTCCACTTCCATGCGCACGAAAACATATTTTTCCTTGTCGAGTGTGTTTGCTACAAATGTAGCATGCCACATTTGTAGCACCCCCGCAAGGAATACAGGGTGCGCCATGGGCTACGCGACTGGGCTGGCTGCGTTGCAGGGTGCTGCAACGCTTCATCGCAGCTGTTGGTATTCTGTCCCGCGAATCGCGCGGTTTGTCGCAATCCGGTGGCGATGCAGCGGGTGTTGGCCTAAAGTTCCATCATCGCAGGACACAAACCACTGACCCAAAGGAGCACATCATGAACATCGCTAAAAACATGGAAGCCATCTTCGTTGCCATCGTCGCCATCGCCGCCGCTACCAGCCTGGCCACCGCCGCCGTGCCGAAGTTCCGCGCCGCGCCAGCACCGCTCGTGGCCAGCGCCGACGCCGCTGCCACCATGTACACCGTCCATGTCAGCGCCAAGCGTTTGAGCGCCGCAGAAAAAGCCGCACTGTAAGCGCGGCGATGCCATGCCGGCAGTACGGAAAAGGGCAGTAGCAGCAGTCAATCGTCATACCCCAACATGGGCAAGCGGAACGGGTGGCGCCCCCGGTTCTTTCCAGCCCTGGTGACAGCAGCCGCAAAAAGGCCGATGATCGTGTTTTCAACGACAGCAGGGCCAGCGCAATGTCACATCTGAAAATCAGCACCGACAAGGCGGAACTCGACGTTCCGGCCATCCACCATTTTCTCAGCACCCAATCGACATGGGCCATCGGCATCCCGCTGGCTACCGTGCAGCGCGCGATCGACCATTCGCTGTGTTTTGGCGGCACGCTCGACGGCCGCCAGGTGGCGTTTGCCCGCGTGGTCAGCGACTATGCCACGTTTGCCTATCTGGTCGACGTGTATGTACTCGACGACTGTCGTGGCCGCGGCTACAGCAAGCGCTTGATGGAAGCCGTCATGGCGCATCCCGACTTGCAGGGCTTGCGCCGTTTCATGCTGGCCACCGGCACCGCGCATACGCTGTACGCGCGCCATGGCTTCACGGCGCCGCTGCGCCCGGAAACGCTGATGGAGCGCTATGTGCCGGACATCTACCAGCGTTGACTGCCCGTATTGAAGGGCGAGCCAAGTCGCCGTGGCTGGGGTGTTTACTGCCAGTGCATCAGGCACGGCGGAATCAGCAGCAGCAGGGCCAGCACCAGATAGATCAGCTGCAGCGGTATCATCCACTTGGCCCACGTAATCCAGGGGATGCGCGCCAGCGCCAGCACGCCCACGGTGATGCCGGAGGTGGGTATCATCGGCGTGGTGAATTCGCCGAACTGGAACGCCAGGATGGCCGTCTGGCGCGTCACGCCGACCAGGTCGGCCAGCGGCGCCATGATCGGCATGGTCAGCGCGGCCTGGCCGCTGCCCGAATGGATGAAGAAATTGATCACCGACTGCATGAAGAACATTTTCTGCGCGGCGAAGACGGGGCTCGAC
Source organism: Janthinobacterium sp. SUN118 (assembly GCF_030397695.1). Lineage (NCBI taxonomy): Bacteria > Pseudomonadati > Pseudomonadota > Betaproteobacteria > Burkholderiales > Oxalobacteraceae > Janthinobacterium > Janthinobacterium sp. SUN118. Next base: position 427,998 of record NZ_JAPUBV010000001.1, read on the forward strand.
GAAGCCACCAGCGGCGTGAGCGCATGCAGCATGGTGTCGATGATCTGTGCGTCGCGCGCCAGGATCATGGTGCCGCGCGCCAGCGCGATGACCAGCGCCACGCCCACCATGTCGCGCGCGCCCTGCACGAAAGACGCCACCAGGCTGTCCATGTCGAGCCGGCCGACCAGGCCGACGACGATGGCCATGCCGAGGAACAGGGCGGCGATTTCATCGATGAACCAGTCGTACTTGACGACGCCGACGACCATCGTCAGCAGGGTCGCCATGAAGATCCACAGCACGGCGCGGTGCGTGCGCGTCATGCCGGCAAAGGTGGAAAAGTCCAGCGTATGCTCGCCGCGCTTTTCAATGTCGAGCAGGTAGGTCGGGCTTTTTTCCGGATGGCGCTTGATGCGCGCCGCGTACCACATCAGGAAGACGATGCTGACAAACGTGGCGATGGCCCACACGATCAGGCGATAGCCGATGCCGGAAAAGATCGGCACGCCGGCGATGCCCTGCGCGATGCCGACATTGAACGGGTTCAGGAAGGCGGCCGAAAAGCCCACTTGCGAACCGATGAAGGGAATCGACACGCCAACGATGGAGTCGTAGCCCAGGGCCAGTGCCAGCGGCACGAAGATCAGGATGAAGGGAATGGCTTCCTCGTTCATGCCGAAGGTGGCGCCGCCGAGGGAAAACATGGTGAAGAAGACGGGAATGAGGGCGGCGCGCACGAAGCGCGAACTGGTGTGCGCCTTGGCGATGGACTTGATCAGCGAATCGAAGGCTTCCGTTTTTTGCAGCACCGAGAAAGCGCCGCCGACGATCAGCACGAATCCGATGATCAGGCCGGCGTCGACGAAGCCCTTGATGGGCGCCATCATCAGGGCGGCAAAGCCCTGCGGCTTGTTGTCGACATAGTGGAAGGTGCCGGGAACGATCAACTGCTTGCCGTTGACCAGCTGGGTGTCGAATTTCCCGCCCGGTACCAGCCAGGTCGCCAGCGCGATCATGGCCAGGATGCCGCATAGCAGGACAAAGGTATTGGGTAGCTTGAAGTATTTTCTCATGCGGGTTTTCTTTATTATTGGCTGAGCAGGCTGCCGCCGCGGAAGGCGACGGCGCCGGCGACCTTGCCGACATTCATGCCGCGCAAGACGTGGCGGTGGGCGCTGCGCGCGAAGAAGACACCGGCGACCGTGCAGCGCAAGGTCGTCGTTTCACCGCTGACGGGGTCGATCAGGTCGGCCAGCGCATCGCCGGCGGCCAGCACGTCGCCCATCTCGCGCAGATACACCAGCACGCCGTGATGCGGCGCGAGGATCGGTTCCACGCCGGCCAGCGGCGTCGGCTGGCATTGCGGCGCGGGCAGGTCGTCGCCGGCGCCGGCGATGTCCAGCACGCCCTCGATGGCGAGGAAGCGCAGCAGGGCTTGCGCATCGCGCTCGGCCAGGGCATAGCCCACTTCAACTTCGCCGCGCAACTCGACGGTGGTCGACAGGCAGGCGGCGGGAATCGGATAGCGGTCGCCGAAGTGCGCGTCGAGGTCCCACCACAGGCGGCTGCACGCTTCGTCGAACGGCTCTTCGCCGGCCGCCAGTTCCAGCAGCACGGCGCGCGCGCCCAATAGCGCCGACAGGGGCGCGAGTTGCGCCGCCAGCGGCGTGCCCGTATACAGGTGCAGCGCGGCCTCGTTGTCGCAGTGCAGGTCGAGCACGATGTCGGCATCGATGGCCATGCCCAGCAGCGTTTTTTTCAGCACGCCCGCATCCGTGCCAGGCTGCCAGGCGGCGACGGCGGCGCGCGCATGCTGGCGTATCAGCGCCACGTTGGCATCGGCATCGGGCCCCAGCAGGCCATCGAGCGTGGTTTTCAGCTCATCGGCCACGTGGCGGTAGGCGCGGTTGAAGTTGATGCCGGTGGTCAGGTCGAAGCGGCCGAACGGCGCGCCATGGATGGCTTGCGCCAGGCCGATCGGGTTAGCTGCCGGCACCAGGATCACTTCGCCATGGATCTTGCCGGCCGCTTCCAGCGCCAGCAGTTCGCGGCGCAAGAATTGCGCCACCAGCATGCCCGGCACCTCGTCCGCGTGCAGCGCCGCCTGGATATACACCTTCTTGCCGCTGCGGCTGCCGGCGGCCGGACTGCCGAAGTGAAAGCTGCTCAACTGGCAGGCAACGCTGGCGTGCGGCGTGGAGATCGGATGCTGGTGTACTTGCATGATGATTTCGCCCCAAAACGGGGCGCGGTTGATGGATTCCGGTCGATTATGTAGCATTATTTTCACGAAGTAAATCAATGAAAATCCTTTTACAAAAATTTGTTGAGTTTTCTTTTTGATATGCGTAAAGTGGTTTCAAACGGCGCATCCTGCGCCGCTTTGCCACGCTTTCTTCGTCCATGCGCAGCATGCAGGCTGCCATTGCAGCGCGTAAAAACAACAGGCCGCCAGTGATATGAAACCATCCGCCAGTCCTGCCCGCAACAGCGCGCCACGCGCGGCACCGGCCGCCGCCATGTCGCCGTCCGATGCCGCGTTTGCGCAGTCGCCGCTGGGACAGGCCCTGATGCATGTGCTGGCCAGCGGCTCGGCCTCGCAGCGGCAGATCGCCGACTACCTGCTGCGCAACCAGATGCGCGTCACGGCGCTGGGCATCGAGGAGCTGGCCGACAGCTGCCAGGTGTCGACGGCCACCATCAGCCGCTTCGCGCGCGATATCGGCCAGAAGAATTATTCGGCCATGCGCGGCGCCATGGCAGAAACCCTGCAGGCATTGCTGCAACCGGTCGACAAGCTGCGCCATACGATAGAACGGCGCGCGCGCGCCACCTCGCCCGTCACGCAAAGCCTCGAGTATGCGGCCGCGAATATCGCCGCCACCTCGGGCAGCCTGTCGCTGTCGGACATGCACGCCGTGGTGCGCCGCCTGACGCGTGCCAAGGTAGTGTACGTGATGGGCTTTGGCCTGTCGGCCAACCTGGCCGGCATGCTGGTGCAGCATTTGCAGCCGTTCTGCGCGCATGTGGTGGAAGTGGTGGGCATCGGCGGCTCGGAAGTGGCGGCCGGCCACCTGGTCAACCTGACGGCGAGCGACGTGCTGGTGGTCATTTCCTTTCCCCGCTATACGCTCGACTGTATCGGCCTGGCCAGCTTCGCGCGCGACCGCGGCGCGCGCATCGTGGCGCTGACCGACTCGCCCGCGTCGCCCTTGGCCGAACTGGCCGACCATGTGCTGTACGCGCAAAGCACGCATCCCGTGCTGCCCAGCAGCGCCAGCACGGCACTGGCCATGATCGAGGCGCTGGTCGTGGCGCTGATGGTGTCGAACAAGGACAACGTTGAAAAAGCAGCGCGCCTGAGCGAGGTGATCGCCGCCTACCTGTATGGCGGCGAGCATGGCGCGCAAGGCCCCCGGAAAACAGCAGTCAAGCAGCGCAAGGCAGTACCCAAAAAGCAGTCACTATAAAAATCAGGGTTAAACCATCTGGGAGAGTTGAAATGCACATGGAAAAACAACCGGGCAGGCAGGTGCTGCCACGCGAGTCGGTACTGGCGCACGCCGTGCGCCTGGCATTGCGCGCCTTGAGCGTGTCGGCGGCGCTGGGCATGCTGGGCGGCGGCGCGCTGGCGCAGGAACAGGCGGCACCGGGCGAGGCCGCCATGCCCGTGCCGAAGCTGCAGCGCGTGGAGATTACCGGCTCGGCCATCAAGCGGCTGGAATCCGAAACGGCCCTGCCGGTGCAGATCATCACGCGCGCGGAGATCGAAAAAGCGGGCGTGACGACGGCGGCTGAACTGATGGCGCGCGTTTCGGCCAACGTGGGCGGCTTGACGGATGGCGCCAGCATCAATGTGGGCGGCGACCAGCGCGGCTTCAACAGCGCCAACCTGCGCGGCGTGGGCACCTCGTCGACGCTGGTGCTGCTCAACGGCCGGCGCATGGCCAATTTCGCCTCGCCCGGCGACGATGCCGGCGTGGACCTGAACAACATTCCCGCCGCCGCGCTGCAGCGCGTGGAGGTGCTGCTCGACGGCGCCTCGGCCCTGTATGGCACGGACGCCATCGGCGGCGTGATCAACTTCATCACGCGCAAGGATTACCAGGGCGTGGAGCTGAACGCCTACGCCAGCGGCACCGACGAAGGCGGCGCCGGCAAGCGCACGGCCAGCATCACGGCCGGCACGGGCGACCTGGCCACCGATGGCTACAATATCTTTGCCGTCGTCGATCTGCAGCAGACGGACCGCCTGCGCTCCTCGCAGCGCAAGTTCATCCCGAACCTGCAGATTCCGCAGCGCCTCGGGCATTTGCTGTCGAGCTTTACCAGCCCGGCGAATATCCGCCTGTCGAGCGCCCAGCGCACGCATCTGCAGGACAACGGCTTCCTGCTCAATGGCCAGCCCATCACCAACCGCCAGATCAATTTCGCCATCCCGGACTGCGCGCCGCCGGCCAATCTGTACCTGCCGAAAGGCACGGGCGGCGTGGATGGCTGCACCTATGACTACATGGGCGATACGGAGCTGTATCCGAAGACGGACAAGCAGAACCTGCTCACGCGCGGCGTGCTGAAACTGAATAACGATCACCAGCTGTACGCGGAGGTCGCATTGAGCCGTTCGCGCAGCTATTACGTGGGCTCGTCGGCACGCGTGATCGGCTACCTCGATTACAGCAAGGTGCCGCAGCTGGCCAATGCCGGCTTCGATACGGCCGTCGATGAAGACGGCGAGCCGGTGGGGCGCGAGCTGGAACTGCGCATGCGCCTGAACGAGGCCGGCATGCGCACCAGCCAGCTGACCAGCGAAAGCCAGCGCTACGTGGTGGGCGCGACCGGCACCGTGGGCGGCTGGGACTATGACGTGGGTTTCAACCACAGCGTCAACATCGTCAAGGACCGGGATACGCATGGCTACGTCCTGTATGACCAGCTGCTCGCGGGGATCGCCGATGGCCGCATCAACCCCTTCGGGGCATCGGGCGCGGAAGGCAAGGCGCTGCTCGACAGCATCCAGGTCAACGACGAGGTGCGCCATGCGCGCGGCAGCATGGACGCGCTCGATTTCAAGGCTTCGCGTGCGCTGATGGCCATGGGCGGCGGCGACATGGCGCTGGCCGTGGGCGGCGAAGTGCGGCGCGAACGCACGCAGTTCCGTCCATCGGCGCTGCTGATGAGCAACAACATCAACAACGATGATGCGCCCGAGGGCGGCAAGGTCACGAGCGACAGCCGCAATGTACAGGCCGTTTACGGCGAGCTGCTGCTGCCGTTCAGCAAGCAGTGGCAGGCGCAGTTGTCGGGCCGCTACGATCACTATGAGCAGGTGGGCGGCGCTTTGAGTCCGAAGATCGGCCTGACCTACATGCCCAGCAAGCAGGTGCTGATGCGCGCCTCGGCCGGCAAGGGCTTCCGCGCGCCGTCGATGTCGGACTTGCACCGCCCCACCGTGTACAGCAGCACGGCGACCCTGCCTGATCCCGTGTACTGCGCCGCCGAGAACAACGACTATTCCGTCTGCGCCGACAACTGGGATACGCGCCGCTACAGCAACGACAAGCTGAAACCGGAGCGCAGCCGCCAGTTCTCGGCCGGCCTGGTGCTCGAGCCCAGCGAGCACTGGACCTTCAGCTTTGATTACTGGAACATCAAGCGCACGGACCTGATCAGCGAAATCGGCGACGATATCATCCTGGCCAATCTGTCCAAGTACGGCGACCTGGTACACCGCGATGAAGACGGCTTGATCGACTACATCGAACTGCGCAAGGAAAACCGCGGCGCGCAAAAAGCCGCAGGCATCGACATCACTGCCGACCTGCATGGCGTGAAAACGGCATGGGGGCGCTTCGGCGGCCACCTGAGCGGCACCTATGTGCTCGATTCGAAAATCCAGACCAGCCCTGGCGACGTGTTCATCAGCAACCTGAATAAATTCGTCACGGACGGCGTGGTGCAGCGCTGGCGCCATACGATCACGCTGGACTGGGATAACGGCCCGTACTCCGCCAGCCTGTCGAACACGTATTCGAGCGGCTACGATGACCAGAATTCGGCCATCAACATCGACGATGGCAGCGTGGTCAAGTCGAACCGGGTGAAGGCGTACACGCTGTGGGACATGTCGGGCGCCTATGCGGTCAGCAAGCAGTTCAAGCTGCGCGCGGGCATACAGAATATGTTCAATACCAGTCCGCCATACTCGAACCAGGCGTATTTTTTCCTTTCCGGCTATGACCCCAGCTATTCGGACCCGCGCGGGCGGCGCTTCTATGCCAGCGCCAATTACACCTTCAAATAAGGCTGGAAAGCAGGAGATGCCGCAATACCGCTGTCACACGCAGCGGGTAGTATCGTAGTTCGATGGAGTTCGGTAGCAAGCAGCAGAATCGGCAGCAATGGCGCGTGTTTGTATCGGCAAGTGCGCGCCACTTTTCTCGCATTCGAAAGGCACCATGAAATCATCCGCAAGCCTGTATCAAAAACTGTCTGCCGCGCTGCTGTTCGCGCTGGCGTTTTGCAGCATCCATGCCATGGCGGCGCCGGCCGGCAGTGCCATCGGCAGCGCGCCGCAAGGCACCCTCGTCATCATCGGCGGCGGCCTGCGGGCCGATAATGCCGAAGTCTGGCAGCGCATAGTCAAGCTGTCGGGCGGCCCTGGCGCGCGCATCGCCGTGCTGGCCTCGGCCGCGATGAACCCGGAAAAATCGGGCGAAAGCATCATCAAGAAACTCAATCAATACGGCGCCGATGCTTTTTTCGTGCCGCTGGCCGTCAAGCTGCCCAATAGCGATTACCGCAAGGCGGCCGAAGACCCGTCCATCGTCACGCAGATCAAGTCGGCCAGCGGCATCTATTTCGCTGGCGGCGACCAGGGCCGCATCACGCAAGCGTTGCTGCGCCAGGACGGCAGCCGCACGGCCGCGCTGGAAGCCATCTGGTCGGTATACCGCAACGGCGGCGTGATCGCCGGTTCCAGCGCCGGTGCCGCCATCATGAGCACCACCATGTTCTACGATGCCAAGCCGGTGCTCGACATGCTCAAGATGGGCGTCACGGACGGCCGCGAAATCGCGCCTGGCCTGGGCTTCATCGGCAGCGACGTGTTCGTCGACCAGCATTTGCTGGTGCGCGGCCGTTTCGCGCGCATGATTCCCGTGATGCTGAAAAAAGGCTATCACCTGGGCCTGGGCATCGACGAAAACAGCGCCATGGTGGTCGACGCCATGCGCGATGTGGAAGTCATCGGCTACAGCGGCGCCCTGCTGATCGACCTGTCGGGCGCCATCAGCGACCGCGGCGTGAAAAATTTCAACATCAGCAATGCCGCCATCAGCTACCTGGACCGGGGCGACAAATTCAACCTCGTCACGCGCGTGTTTACGCCGTCGCCTGACAAGGCCGACAACAAGCTCGATCCGAACCAGCCCGACATGCGCGAACCCGTGTTTACCAACGATATCCTCGGCAATAACGCCGTGCTCGACCTGATGGGCAACCTCATCGACAACGCCCAGCAGGAGGCCATCGGCATCGCCTTCGGCAACCCGCGCGACCCGTATCCGGACCTGGGCTTCGAATTCAGGTTCAGCAAGACCGTCAACAGCGTCGGCTACAGCTCGACCGAGGCGGAAGCGTATTCGGTGCTGAAGCTGCGCCTCGACATCCGCCCCATCCAGCTGCGCCAGCCACTGTACCGCTACAAATAAGCGGCACCGGTGCGCCGCCAGCGCGGCCATGCCGCGATCGTCAGTGCCCGCAGCAGCCACTCGACGGGACCATACGCATGGCCGCGCAGCCACCAGCGGCTCAGTGGCAGCTGCGCGCAGAAGATGGCGGCGGCCAGCGCCAGTGCCCCCAGCGGCGAGACGCTGCCCATCAGGCGCGCGCCATAGGCGAGGAACAGCCAGGCGCAGATGGCCGATTGCAGCAGGTAATTCGACAATGCCATGCGGCCCGTATCGGCCAGCAGGGAAAACAGCGTGCCATCGCGCAGCCGGTCGAACAGGGCCAGCGCCAGGGCCACGTAGGCCCCGGTCAGCAGCGGCGCGCTCGCCACGCCCACGGCCAGTCCCGCCAGCTGCCACGCCTGGTCGCCCGCATACACGGACGTCCACGCATAGCAGGCCGCTCCGGGCAGGCCCGCCAGCGCGCCGGCCCACAGCAGGCGGCGGCGCAGCGGCAGGTAGGCGGCCGCATGCAGCAGCATCTCGCGCTTGCCGGCAGCCAGGCCGCACAGGAACATGGCCAGCGCGCACGGTGCCTGCAGCAACAGCAGGACGACCCAGATCTCGCCCAGTTCGCGCACGTGCTGGGCGATGACGGTGACCGGCGTGTCGCGGTAGGCGGCCAGCGCGGCCGCCGCCTTGCGCGCCATCGCCACGGCATGCTCCACGGCGTCGCCCGGTGGCTGCAGGCCTTGCAGCCAGGCCATCGCGGCCCACAAGCCGGCGCAGCCGATGACGAGGAAGGCGGCCATGATCAGGGCTGGCCGCTCGCCGCAACGGTGCAGGGCCAGCAGCACCATGCCCAGCACGGCATAGGTGGTCAGTATGTCGCCATGAAACAGGAAGACGGCATGCAGGGCGCCGAGCAGCCACAGGCCAGCCTGGCGGCGCAGCATGCGCGGCGCGAACGGGGCGCCGGCGCGCGCGGCCGCCTGCATCTGCAGGGTGAAGCTGTAGCCGAACAGGAAGGAAAACAACAGGTAGAACTTGGTCTCGAACAGCAGCGCGACGAGGAAGTGCGTGGCGCGGTCGACCGCGCCGGCAAAGGCGGGGTCGGTCAGGCCCAGGCCGAACCAGGGCGTGGCGAAGGCGCCGATATTGACGACCAAGATGCCGAACAGGGCGCAGCCGCGCAGGGCGTCGACATCGGCGATGCGCGCGGGGGGCGTGGTCGGTGCGCCTGGCATGGCGGCGCTCATGCCAGGGAAGGGCGCAGGAAGCGCGCCAGCAGCAGGTGCAGGCCGGCGCGCTGCGCCAGCGGTGCGTAATGGGGATCGACGGCGACGCGGTTGAAGATGCCGTCGATCAGCGCGGCGATCCAGCCGGCCGTCTGCGCCGGGTCGAGCGCGGCGTCGACCCGGCCTTGCGCGGCCGCGCTTTCCAGCAGCGCCTGCACGCCGGCGCGCAGCACGGCATCGTTGCGCGCCACCCTGGCGGCGATATCGGCGTCGCGCATCGCTTCGGCCGAAATGTCCAGCGCCAGTCCCGCAAATGCCGCGTCGGCGGCCAGCGCCAGCACCAGGTCCATGAAGCCGAGCAGGGCGCCATAGGCATCGGCGTCGCCTTGCGCGCCGGCGAAATACGCGGCCGTTTCGCTGCCTTCCTGGTCGACGATGGCGGCGATGATGGCTTGCTTGGTGGGGAAATAATGAAACAGGTTGCCGGGACTCATGCCGGCCTGCGCGCAGATGGCGGCCGTGCTGGTCTGGTGAAAGCCCTTGCGGGCGAAGCACTGGCGCGCGGCCGCGAGGATGGCGTCGCGGCGGGCCGCGTGTTTGTCGGGATCGATGGTGCGCATGGTGGCTGGCTATCCTTTTAATTAATCGACTAGTCGGTCTAATATAATGGAGGCCGGTCGCAAGGTCAAGCGGATACGCATCAATGGAGGCTTTGCAGGCCCTGATCCTGTCGCTACAATGTGCCGCAGCGGATTTTCCCGAGCCTCCCGGCATGGCCGCCGTATATTTGGAAAATCGATCCCTTCACCTGTTTTTCTACCGTTTTAGGAATGACATGCAGCAGACCCCGATTCGATCCTTCCTGTGCGCGCTGGCGCTGGCCGCCGGCATGGTCCCTGCCGCGCACGCCGACTTTGCCACGCTGCCGGCCACCATGCGCCTCGACTACCAGCACAGCGGCAATGCGCTGGGCGAACATTATGCGGTCGAGCGCGTGCTGATCGAGCCCTTGCCATGGGCGGGCAACCTGGCGCGCCCCATCGACGACAGCAACCGTGGCAACAACCTGCTCGAAGTGGTCGATATCAAGTCCGGCAAGGTGCTGTATTCGCGCGGCTTTTCCACCATCTTTGGCGAGTGGGCCAGCACCGACGAGGCGAAGACCACCACGCGCGCCTTCCAGGAATCGGTGCGCTTCCCGCAGCCCGAGCAGCCCGTGCGCGTGCGCATCCTCAAGCGCGACGAGCGCGGCCTGTTTTCCATCGTGTGGAGCACCGATGTCGACCCGGCGGCGCAGGACGTGATCCGCAAGCAGCCGCCGGCGCCGGCCAAGCCGATCCCGATCCGCATCAGCGGCCCATCGTCGGGCAAGGTCGACCTGCTGATCATGGGCGATGGCTACACGGCCGCCGAGATGGGCAAGTTCGAGGCGACGGCGCGCAAGCTGGCCGACCACCTGTTCACGGTGTCGCCGTTCCGCGAGCGGGCCAATGACTTCAACGTGTGGGCCATGGCCGCGCCGACGCAGGAGTCGGGCGTGTCGCGCCCATCGACGGGCGTGCACCACGCCTCGCCGCTGGGCACGCGCTACGATATCTTCGGCAGCGAGCGCTATGTGCTGACCACCGACAACCGCGCCTTGCGCGACCTGGCGCAATACGCGCCGTATGAATTCATCGAAATCCTCGTCAACAACGACACGTATGGCGGCGGCGGCATCTTCGGCCAGTTCAGCACGGCGGCGGCCAATAGCGACTGGGCCAACTATCTGTTCGTGCATGAATTCGGCCACCATTTCGCCGGCCTGGCCGACGAGTACTACACCTCGCCCGTGGCGTATCAGTCGAACGGCGAGCGCCAGGAACCGTGGGAGCCGAACGCCACGGCGCTGCGCGATCCGGCCAGGCTGAAATGGAAAAACCACGTGAAGGCCGGCACGCCGCTGCCGACGCCGTGGCCGAAGGAAGCGTACGACAGCCATGCGCGCGAGTACCAGAAGCAGCGCGCGGCCCTGCGCGCGGCGAATCGCCCGGAAAGCGAAATGAGCGCCTTGTTCAAGGCCGACCTGGCGTACACGCAGCAGCTGTTCTCGAAGGCGCCGCAGCGCCATGCCGTGGGCGCGTTCGAAGGGGCGAATTACGAATCGTCCGGTTATTACCGCCCGGAGATGCAGTGCATTATGTTCGACCGCAGCGAGACATTCTGTTCCGTATGCCAGGATGGCATCAGCACCATCATCGACCTGTATTCGCGTCCGGCCGCTACACGGTAGCCTGGCAATAAATTAATAATATCAATGCAGTAATCAATGGGATGCCATGTTGCGTCGCAATAGCATGGCTCCCCATTTGGCTTTTCCTGCAGCATTCCCTCTCTGCAATACCTTTCCTCCACGTATTTCTCCACTAATACCAATTTGAGTTCCGGCAGTAACTTTCATTCTCGCCACTCCAGCATAGTTATCAAATAAATACCGCGATTCGATTGCTTACAATTTGTTTCATTTAAATACTATTGATGTAGAATTTGATGTACATCAATGTTGCATCGCCGCAATCGCACTTATAGTTGACCTTTCTCAAAGCCTTATGCATGCGCCCCGGCTCCATCGCAAATCGCGCGTCTAAATGCTGTAGAGTAATTTTCGCCAGGTACCAGTCCACTTCGCATGGCCTGGTGCCGGCCTCGAATTTCAGTGACGGAAGCCAGATACATGAAGATGCAGATCCCCGCGCCTGACGCGTGCAGCACCCTCCATCCCCACACTCCCATCGTGCTGCCGCATGCGCGTGCCGGCGGCGTTACCCTCGCTGCCTGCGCCGCATCGTTCTGCGCGGGCGCCGTGCAGTGCGTGAACGCCGCCACGCCGTGGCCGGCATTGCGTCCGTCCAAGCCATGACGGCCCCCTCGTTGCCGTCCCCGCCATTGCAGGGCAAGCGGGGGCTGGTGGTGGGCATCGCCAATACGCACAGCATCGCCTGGGGCTGCGCCAGCGCCCTGCGCGCGGCCGGCGCCGAACTGGCCGTGACCTGGCTCAATGAGAAGGCGCGCCCGCATGTGGAACCGCTGGCCGTGCAGCTGCAGGCGGCCATCATGGCGCCGCTCGACGTGTCCGTGCCGGGCCAGCTGGAAGCCGTGTTTGCGCAGATCGAACGGCAGTGGGGGCGGATCGATTTCGTCGTCCATTCCATCGCCTACGCGCCGAAGCAGGATTTGCACGGCAGGGTCACGGACAGTTCGGCCGCCGGCTTCGCGCAGGCGATGGACATCTCCTGCCACTCCTTCATGCGCATGGCCAGGCTGGCCGAACCGCTGATGCCTGCGGGCGGCAGCCTGATGACCATGAGCTACCTGGGCGCCGAGGAAGTCATCGCCGACTACGGCCTGATGGGCCCCGTGAAGGCGGCGCTGGAATCGTCCGTGCGCTACCTGGCGGCGGAACTGGGTCCGGCCGGCATCCGCGTCAACGCCATTTCGCCGGGTCCCCTGGAGACGCGGGCCGCTTCCGGCATCGCCCATTTCGACCGCCTGATGGCCGACGCCATCGAACGCTCGCCGCTGCGGCGCCTGGCCACCATCGAGGACGTGGGCGCGCTGTGCGCCTTTCTCGCCGGCGACGGCGCGCGCGCCATCACGGGCGGCACCTTGTATGTCGACGGCGGCTACAACATTCTGAATTGACTGGAAGAAGATGACCATGCCTGTTTCCGTTCTCCCCGCGCGCGCCAGGCTGGCCGCTGCACTGGCCACCACGCTGGTCCTGGCCGGCTGCGCCTCGCTGGCGCCGCCGTACGCGCCGCCGCCGCTGCCCGTGGCGGCGCAGTATCCGGAAAACGATGGCGCCGGCGCGCATGCGCCCGACATCGCCTGGCAAGCCTATTTTGCCGACCCGCGCCTGCAGGCGATGATTGCGCAGGCGCTGGCGAATAACCGCGACATCCGCATCGCCGCGCTGCGCGTGGACGAGGCGCGCGCCGCCTATGGCATCCAGCGCGCCGAACAGTTTCCCACCGTGGCGCTGGGCGCTTCCGGCAGCCGCTCTCGCGTGCCGGACGACCTGAGCCTGACGGGCCGCGCCATGACGAGCGCGCAGTATCAGGCGGGCTTGAACGTGAGCGCCTGGGAGCTCGATTTCTGGGGCCGCGTGCGCAGCCTGAAGGACAGCGCGCTGCAAACCCTGCTGGCCAGCGACGCGGCGCGCCGCGCCGTCGGCGTGGCCCTGGTGGCGCAGGTGGCGAACGGCTACCTGGCACTGCGCGAGTTCGATGAACGGGTGGCGCTGGCGCGCGCCACCGTCGACAGCCGCGCCGAATCGCTGCGCATTTTCACGCGCCGCTTCGAGGTGGGTTCGATTTCCAAGCTGGACCTGACGCAGGTGGAAACCCTGCTCAGCCAGGCCCTCTCGCTGTCGGCCCAGCTGGAGCAGGCGCGCGCCGTGCAGGCGCACGCGCTGGCGCAACTGGTGGGCGGACCCGTCGACCTGACGCCGGACACGCGCCGCTTCGACGACGCCAGCGTGCTGCAGCCGCTGCATGCGGGCCTGCCATCGGCCTTGCTGGCGCAGCGCCCCGACCTGGTGGCGGCCGAACACCAGCTACGCGCCGCGCAGGCGAATATCGGCGCCGCGCGCGCCGCCTTCTTCCCGACGATTTCGCTGACGGCGGCCTACGGCACGGCCAGCGCGGAATTGAGCGGCCTGTTCGACTCGGGCAGCGGCGCCTGGAATGTCGCGCCGCGCCTGGTGCTGCCGATCTTCGACGCGGGGCGCCTGCGCGCCAATATGGACCTGGCGGAAGTGCGCCGCGACGTGGCCGTGGCCAATTATGAAAAGAGCGTGCAGGGCGCCTTCCGCGAAGTGGCGGACGCCCTGTCGAACCGGCGCTGGCTGGCGCTGCAGGTCGATATCGGCAAGACCACGCTGGCCGCGCAGAGCGAACGCGCGCGCCTGGCCAAGCTGCGCTATGACAATGGCGCCGCGCCCTACCTGGAAGTACTCGATGCGCAGCGCGACTTGCTGACGGTCGAGCAGCAACTGGTGCAGACGCGCCGCGCGCTGCTGGCCAGCCAGGTCAGCCTGTATGCCGCCCTGGGCGGCGGCGCGCCCGCCGCCGCCACGTTCACCAATTAAAAGCGATTGCCGATACCATGACTCCACAACTGAAGAAGAAACTCGTTCCCGCAGCGCTCGTCGTGGCCGTCCTCGTGCTGGGCTATGTGGCCTGGCAAAAAATGCGTCCAACGGGCCCCGGCGAAGGTTTCGTCAGCGGCAATGGCCGCATCGAAGCGACCGAGATCGACGTCGCCACCAAGCTGGCGGGCCGGGTCAGGGAGATCCTCGTGCGCGAGGGAGACTTCGTCAAGGCGGGCCAGCCGCTGGCCAGCATGCAGGTCGATTCGCTGTCGGCCCAGCGCGACGAGGCGCGCGCGCGCCAGCAGCAGGCATCCGACGCCGTGGTCGGCGCGCAGGCGCAGGTGGCCGTGCGCGAAAGCGACAAGGCGGCCGCGCTGGCCATGGTGGCGCAGCGCGAAAGCGAACTCGATGCGGCCAGGCGCCGCCTGGCCCGTTCCGAAACCTTGTCGAAGGAGGGCGCTTCCTCGGTGCAGGAACTCGACGACGACCGCGCCCGCGTGCGCAGCGTGGCGGCGGCCCTGAACGCGGCCAGGGCGCAAGTGACGGCGGCGCAGGCGGCCATCGACGCGGCCAAGGCGCAGGTGGTCGGTTCCCGCTCCGCCGTCGTGGCCGCCGAGGCGACCACCGCGCGCATCGATTCCGACCTGGCCGACGGCCAGCTGACGGCGCCGCGCGACGGCCGCGTGCAATACCTGGTGGCGCAGCAGGGCGAGGTGCTGGCCGGCGGCGGCAAGGTGCTCAACCTGGTCGACCTGTCGGACGTCTACATGACGTTCTTCCTGCCCGAGACGGCCGCCGGCAAGGTGGCCCTGGGCGGCGAAGTGCGCATCATCCTCGATGCGGCGCCCAATTACGTGATTCCGGCGACGATTTCGTTTGTCGCCGCCAGCGCGCAGTTCACGCCGAAGACGGTGGAAACGGCCAGCGAGCGGCAGAAGCTGATGTTCCGCGTGAAGGCGCAGATCAGCCGCGAGCTGCTGCAAAAGCACCTGGCCCTGGTCAAGGTGGGCTTGCCCGGCGTGGCCTGGGTGCGCCTCGACGCGCAGCAGGCCTGGCCCGCTGAACTGACGGCCAAGGTCCCGCAGTGACCATGGACGTGAACCCATTTGTCGTCAGCATCAAGGGCGTCAGCCAGCATTACGGCAAGACGGTGGCGCTCGACGCCATCGACCTGGACGTGCCGGCCGGCCGCATGGTGGGCCTGATCGGTCCCGATGGCGTGGGCAAGTCGAGCCTGCTGTCGCTGGTAGCCGGCGCGCGCGCCGTGCAGCAGGGCAGCGTGATGGCGCTGGGCGGCGACATGCGCGATGCGCGCCACCGCGACGACGTCTGCCCGCGCATCGCCTACATGCCGCAGGGCCTGGGCAAGAATCTGTATCCGACCCTGTCGGTCGAGGAAAACCTGCAGTTTTTCGCGCGCCTGTTCGGCCACGACGCGGCCGAGCGCCGCCGCCGCATCGACCAGCTGACCCGCAGCACGGGCTTGCAGCCCTTCCTGGCGCGCCCGGCGGGCAAGCTGTCGGGCGGCATGAAGCAGAAGCTGGGCCTGTGCTGCGCGCTGATCCACGATCCCGACCTCCTGATTCTCGATGAGCCGACCACCGGCGTCGATCCGCTGGCGCGCGCCCAGTTCTGGGACCTGATCGCGGGCATCCGCGTGCAGCGCCCGCAGATGAGCGTGATGGTGGCCACCGCCTACATGGACGAAGCGCAGCGCTTCGACTGGCTGGTGGCCATGGATGACGGCAAGGTGCTCGACACGGGCACGCCGGCCGAGCTGCTGGCGCGCACGCACAGCGACAACCTGGAAGCGGCCTTCATCAAGCTGCTGCCCGAGGCCAAGCGCGCCGGCCACCAGCCCGTGGTCATCACGCCGCTGGACGCTGCCAGCGCGCAGGATGTCGCCATCGAGGCAAAGGACCTGACCATGCGCTTCGGCGATTTCACGGCCGTCGACCATGTGAATTTCCGCATCGGCCGCGGCGAGATTTTCGGTTTCCTCGGTTCGAACGGCTGCGGCAAGTCGACCACCATGAAGATGCTCACTGGCCTGCTGCCGGCCACGGAAGGCAAGGCCTGGCTGTTCGGCAACGAGGTCGATTCCAGCGATATCGACACGCGCCGCAGGGTCGGCTACATGTCGCAGGCATTCTCGCTGTACAGCGAGCTGACGGTGCGCCAGAACCTGGTGCTGCACGCGCGCCTGTTCCACGTGCCGGAGAAAGACATCCCGGCGCGCATCGACGAGATGGCGCAGCGCTTCGACTTGCGCGAGGTGATGGACGGCTTGCCCGACAGCCTGCCGCTGGGCATACGCCAGCGCCTGTCGCTGGCCGTGGCCATGGTGCACAAGCCGGAAATGCTGATCCTCGACGAGCCCACGTCTGGCGTCGACCCCATCGCGCGCGACAATTTCTGGCGCCTGATGATCGAGCTGGCGCGGCGCGACCACGTCACCATTTTCATTTCCACCCACTTCATGAACGAGGCCGAGCGCTGCGACCGCATTTCGCTGATGCATGCCGGTAAGGTGCTGGTCAGCGACGCGCCGGCCGAACTGGTGCGCAAGAAGGGCGCGCCGTCGCTGGAAGCGGCCTTCATCGCCTACCTGGAAGAAGCGGGCGGCGGCACGGCGCCGGCGGCAAAGGAGAGCGAGGCGCCTGTGCAGGAAGCGGCAGCGCAGGCACCGGCGCCGCAGCACCGGCGCAGCCGCTTCAGTCTGGGCCGCATGCTCAGCTACATGTGGCGCGAAACGCTGGAATTGCGCCGCGACCCCGTGCGCCTGACGCTGGCGCTGGGCGGCTCGGTGCTGCTGCTGTTCGTCATCGGCTTCGGCATCAGCCTGGACGTCGAAGACCTCAGCTACGCGGTGCTCGACCACGACCAGACGACGCTGAGCCAGAATTACACGAACAACCTGGCCGGCTCGCGCTACTTCATCGAGCGCCCGCCGCTGCGCGACTATGCCGATATCGACAAGCGCATGCGCAGCGGCGAACTGTCGCTGGCCATCGAGATCCCGCCCGGCTTCGCGCGCGACGTGCAGCGCGGCGCGCCGGCCCAGGTGGGCGCGTGGATCGACGGCGCCATGCCGATGCGCGCCGAAACCGTGCAAGGCTACGTGCAGGGCATGCACCAGCTGTGGCTGGCCGACCAGGCGCTGCACCGCTATGGCGTCAAGGTGAGCAATCCGGTCGCCATCGAGACGCGCTTCCGCTACAACCCGGACGTGAAAAGCCTGCCCGCGATGGTGCCGGCCGTGATCCCCTTGCTGCTGCTGATGCTGCCGGCCATGCTGGCGGCGCTGTCCGTCGTGCGCGAAAAGGAACTCGGCTCCATCATCAACCTGTACGTGACGCCCGTCACGCGCCTGGAATTCTTGCTTGGCAAGCAGGTGCCGTACGTGGTGCTGGCCATGTTCAACTTCGTCCTCATGGCCCTGCTGGCGGTCACCGCCTTCGGCGTGCCGATCAAGGGCAGCCTGCCGACCCTGATCGGCGCCACCTTCATCTTCAATATCTGCGCCACCGGCATCGGCCTGTTCGCCTCGACGTTTACGCGCAGCCAGATCGCCGCCCTGTTCGTGACCATGATCGGCACCATGATCCCGGCCATCCAGTTTTCCGGCCTGCTCAATCCGGTCTCGTCGATGGAAGGCGTGGGCAAGGCGATCGGCCTGATGTACCCGGCCACGCACATGCTCAACATCAGCCGCGGCGTGTTCAACAAGGCGCTGGGCTTCGGCGACCTGCACGCCTCGTTCTGGCCCCTGCTCGTCGCCATTCCCGTGATCCTCGGCGTGACGGTGGCGCTGCTGAAGAAACAGGAGAGCTGATTTGCGACACCTTGAAAATATCTACCGCCTGGGCGTGAAGGAAATCTGGAGTCTGATCCGCGACCCGATGATGCTGATCCTGATCCTCTACACGTTTACCCTGGCGATCTACGTGGCCGCCACGGCCAAGCCGGAAACCCTGCACATGGCCTCGATCGCCATCGTCGACGAGGATGGCTCGCCCCTGTCCGGACGCATCGCCTCGGCCTTTTTCCCGCCGCAGTTCACGCCGCCGGCCATGATCAACCAGAGCCAGGTCGATGCGGGGCTGGACGCGGGCCAGTACACATTCGTGCTGACGATCCCGCCCAAGCTGCAGGCGGACGTGCTGGGCGGGCGCCAGGCGGAGCTGCAGCTGAACGTGGACGCCACGCGCATGAGCCAGGCCTTCAGTGGCAGCGGCTATATCCAGCAGATCGTCGCCGGCGAAGTGGCCGAATTCGCCAAGCGCTATCGCGGCGCGACGGTCTCGCCGGTGGAACTGGTGATGCGCGCGCGCTTCAACCCATCGTTGAGCCAGGCCTGGTTCGGTTCGCTGATGGAAATCATCAACCAGGTGACGATGCTGTCGATCATCCTGACGGGTGCAGCCCTGATCCGCGAACGCGAACACGGCACCATCGAGCATTTGCTGGTGATGCCGGTGACGCCGGCCGAAATCATGCTGGGCAAGGTCTGGTCGATGGGCCTCGTGGTGCTGCTGGCCGCCGCCCTGTCGCTGAACCTGGTGGTGCGCGGCATGCTGCACGTGCCCATCGAAGGCTCGATCGCGCTGTTCCTGTGCGGCGCCGCCCTGCACCTGTTCGCCACCACCTCGATGGGGATTTTCCTTGCAACCGTGGCGCGCAGCATGCCGCAGTTCGGCATGCTGCTGATCCTCGTGCTGCTGCCGCTGCAGATGCTCTCGGGCGGCAGCACGCCGCGCGAAAGCATGCCCGAGCTGGTGCAGAACATCATGCTGATCGCGCCCACCACGCACTTCGTCGAATTGAGCCAGGCGATCCTGTACCGGGGCGCCGGCATCGACGTGGTATGGAAGCCGTTCCTGGCCCTGCTGGCGATCGGCACGGCCCTGTTTACCTTCGCGCTGGCGCGTTTTCGCAAGACCATCAGCCAGATGGCGTAGGTTCCGCGCTGGAATGTTCCGGCACTCACTGCATGAAAAGGATAGTCATGAAGATCGAATCTGCTCCATTTTTCTCCACCGGCGGCCTGCCCTCGCTGGGCATGCTGGGCGACTATGCGCGCGACTCGTGGCAGCGCATCGTGCTGTATGCGGACGTGATGCGCCGGCGCGGCAACCAGTACCAGGAGCATCTGGCCGAGGAAGTGCCGAACGTGCTCGATTTTCCGGCCGAAGTGGTGATGTCTGGCCTGGAACTGGCGCGTCCCGTCAATTACGGCCTGGCGCGCATCCTCGTGGCCGATGCGCCGGAACCCGATCCCACGAAACGCCCGTTCGTCGTCGTCGATCCGCGCGCCGGGCATGGCCCCGGCATCGGCGGCTTCAAGGCCGAAAGCGAGATCGGCGTGGCCCTGCGCGCCGGCCATCCCTGCTATTTCATCGGCTTCCTGCCCGATCCCGTGCCGGGCCAGACGGTGGAAGACGTGATGCACGCGGAAGCGCAATTCCTCGAAAAGGTCATCGCCCTGCATCCGCACAGCGAGGGCAAGCCTGTCGTCATCGGCAATTGCCAGGCGGGCTGGCAAATCCTCATGACGGCGGCCATGCGCCCGGACCTGTTCGGCCCCATCATCGTGGCCGGCGCGCCCGTGTCGTACTGGGCCGGCTGGCATGGCCGCAACCCGATGCGCTATGCGGGCGGGCTGATGGGCGGCAGCTGGGCCACGGCGCTGGCCGGCGACCTCGGCAACGGCCGTTTCGACGGCGCCAGCCTGGTGCAGAATTTCGAGAACCTGAACCCGGCCAATACCCTGTGGAGCAAGCAGTACAACCTGTACGCGAACATCGACACGGAAGCGCCCCGTTACCTGGAATTTGAAAAATACTGGGGCGGCCATGTCTTCCTGAACGACGTCGAGATGCAGTACATCGTCGACAATCTGTTCATCGGCAACCGCCTGGCGACGGCCGAACTGATCACGTCCGACGGCGTGCGCCTGGACTTGCGCAATATCCGTTCGCCCATCGTCGTGTTTTGTTCGAACGGCGACAACATCACACCGCCGCCGCAGGCGCTGGGCTGGATCACGGACCTGTACCGCGACGACAAGGACGTGCTGATGCACGACCAGACCATCGTGTATGCCGTGCATGACAGCATCGGCCATCTGGGCATCTTCGTGTCGGCCAAGGTGGGGCGCAAGGAGCACCAGAAGTTCGCCAGCAATATCGACCTGATCAACCTCCTGCCGGCCGGCATCTACCAGGCCCTGATCGTCGACAAGACGCCCGACACGCCGAACGCGGATCTGGCCAGCGGCGATTACGTGCTGCAGGTCGAGCGCCGCAGCATCGAGGACGTGCGCGCCATCGTGCAGCCGGACGTGGAAAACGACCGCAAGTTCGCCGCCGCCGCGCGCGTGTCCGAAGTCAACCTGGCCCTGTACCGCACCTTTGCGCAGCCGTGGGTGCGCGCCATGGTGACGCCGCAGACGGCGCGCTTCCTGCAGCTTACGCATCCGCTGCGCGTGTCGTACGAGCGCTGGACGGACCACAATCCGCTGGCCGCGCTGGTGGCCAGGGAGGCGGAAAAAGTGCGCGCGAACCGCCAGCCGGTGGCGCCCGACAATCCGCTGCTGGCCATGCAGGAGGCGTTCTCCGGCGCCGTCACGGCGGGCTTGAACAGCTGGCGCGACTGGCGCGACACGCTGCAGGAAACCACCTTCGACCTGGTGTATGGTTCGCCCCTCGTGCAGGCGCTGACGGGACAAGCCATCGGCGATGCCACGCCGCCACGCCCGCATCCTGGCATCTCGCCCGAGCATTGCGAGTACGTGCGCTGCGAAACGCGCAAGATGGACGAGGACATGCAGCAGGGTGCACTGGTGGAAGCGGCCGTGCGCTCGCTGTTCTATATCTACCGCTTCCGCATGATCGCCGACGAGCGCCGCGTCAACCTGGCCCTGAAACTGGTCAAGCCGCAGTACACGCAGGGCGTCAGCATGGAAGAATTCCGCCACATCGTGCGCCAGCAGGCGCGCCTGATGCTGCATGATTTCGACGCCGCCGTCGCCGCCTTGCCGGTGCTGTTGTCGCGTGCCGAACCGGATGCCATCCGCGCGCTGGCCGAATGGCTGCAGCAAGTGCTGCTGGTGCCGGACGCGCCGACGCCGGACGAGGAGGCGAGCCTGCAGCAGATGCTGGCCGTCTTCGACCGCGCCGCACGGGCGCAGGAAACGGTGCAGAAAAAGGTGCAAGAAGCGGTGCAAGAAGCGGTGCAAGAAAAGGCGCAGCCGGCGGCCGTGCGAGAATCGCAGCCTGTCCCTGCATCCACGACGAAGCCCAAAGCCAAACCTGCCAAGAACATTACCCCAGCCTAGAAGGCCAAGATGACCACCACCAAAACTGACGACTTGAATATCGTGCGCAACCGCACCTTCGAGCAGATCGCCATCGGCGACACTGCCAGCATCACGCGCACCCTGAGCATGGACGACATCGCCCTGTTCGCGGTGATGTCGGGCGACGACAATCCGCAGCACCTGGACGCCGAATTTGCCGCCTCCAGCCGCTACCAGGGCGTGATCGCGCATGGCATGTGGGGCGCGGCGTTGATTTCGGCCGTGCTGGGCACGCGCCTGCCCGGCGCCGGCACCGTCTACACGGGCCAGACCCTGCGTTTCCTGCAGCCCGTGCGCGTCGGCGATACGCTCGATATCAGCGTCACCGTCACGGCGCTGGAACCGCGCAACCGCCACGTGACCCTGGCCTGCCGCTGCGTCAATCAGCATGGCGCCGTGGTGCTCGATGGCGAAGCGCAGGTGGTCGCGCCGGCCGAACAGATCGAACGCGCGCGCGCCACCCTGCCCGAAGTGCGCCTGCATAACGGCGACGGCACGCGGCGCCTGCTGGAGCATGCGCGCACCCTGGGGCCGATCAAGGTGGCCGTGATCCACCCTTGCGATGAATTGAGCCTGTCGGGCGCGCTCGACGCGCATGCGGCCGGCCTGATCACGCCCGTGCTGGTGGCGCCGCGCGCACGTCTGGAAGCCGTGGCGGCACAGGCGGGCCTGAGCCTGGAAGGCATCGCCATCGAAGACGTCGAGCATAGCCATGCGGCTGCCGCGCGCGGCGCCGAACTGGCGGGCAAGGGCGAGGTGGAAGCGCTGATGAAGGGCAGCCTGCACACGGACGAACTGATGTCGGCCGTGCTGTCGGCCAGCGCCGGCCTGCGCACCAAGCGCCGCATCAGCCATTGCTTCCTGATGCAGACGCCCGCCTATCCGCGCCCCTTCATCATCACGGACGCCGCCATCAATATCGCGCCCAACCTGGCGATGAAGGCCGACATCGTGCGCAACGCCATCGACCTGGCGCACGTGATCGGCGTGGCCGAACCGCGCGTGGCCATCCTGGCCGCCGTGGAAACGGTGAATCCGGACATGCCGGCGACCTTGGACGCGGCGGCCCTGTGCAAGATGGCCGACCGCGGGCAGATCACCGGCGCCATCCTCGACGGCCCGCTGGCCTTCGACAACGCCGTCTCGATCGCCGCCGCCACCGTCAAGGGCATCGTTTCCGAGGTGGCGGGCCGCGCCGACATCCTGCTGGTGCCCGACCTCGAGAGCGGCAACATGCTGGCCAAGCAGCTCGAATACATGGGCGACGCGGACAGCGCCGGCATCGTGCTGGGCGCGAAGATTCCCGTCATCCTCACCAGCCGCGCCGACTCGCGCGCCAGCCGCATCGCCTCGTGCGCCATCGCCGTGATGCTGGCCAACCACTACCGGAGCACGCCGCCATGAACACCCCTGTCCAACATGCCGACGGCGCCCTGATCCTGGTGCTTAATTGCGGCTCGTCGAGCATCAAGTTCGCCCTGTTCCAGCAGGCGGACGGCGTGCTGCCGCAGCAGGCTGAATGGAGCGGCAAGGTCGAAGGCATCGGCCGCGAAAGCGCCACCTACCGTGCCGGGGGCCTGCCGGCCGAGGCCCTGCAGTTCGACCCGCAGCAGCCGCACCATGCGGCGCTGGCGCACATCCGCGAAAAAGTCGTCGAGCGCCTGGCCGGGCGTCCGCTGCAGGCCGTGGCGCACCGCGTGGTGCATGGCGGCAGCAAGTATTTCGCCCCCGTGCGCATCGATTTCAAGGTGCTGGCGGACCTGAAAAGCTTTGTGCCGCTGGCGCCCTTGCACCAGCCGTTCGCGCTGGAGGCGATCGAGGTGCTGCTCGAGTCGCGTCCCGACATCGCGCAGGTGGCGTGCTTCGACACGGCCTTCCACCATACGGTGCCGCAGGTCGAGCAGATGCTGGCCCTGCCGTACGATGCGTGGGAGCGGGGCTTGCGCCGCTATGGCTTCCACGGCCTGTCGTATGAATACCAGTCGCTGGTGCTGGAGCAGCGTTTCGGTGCTGTCGCGCGGGGCAAGGTCATCGTCGCGCACCTGGGCAGCGGCGCCAGCCTGTGCGCCATGGAGAACTTGCACAGCGTGGCCACCACCATGGGCTTTTCCGCGCTCGATGGTTTGATGATGGGCACGCGCTGCGGCTCGCTCGATCCGGGCGCCGTCATCTACCTGATGGAAATCGAAAAGCTGTCGCTGGAAAAAGTGGCGCACGTGCTGTACCACGAGTCGGGCTTGCTGGGCGTCTCCGGCGTGTCGGCCGACCCGCCCGTGCTGCTGGCGCAGCAGGACCGGCAGGATGCAACGGGCGAGCGCATCCGTGCCGCGCTGGCTTTATATATCCGCCGCATCGTGCGCGAGATCGGCGCCCTGACGGCCGTGCTGGGCGGGCTGGACATGCTGGTGTTTACGGCCGGTATCGGCGAGCACAGCGCGGAACTGCGCCAGCGCATCTGCGCCGAGCTGGGGTTTATCGGCCCCGTGCTCGACAGCGAGGCAAATGCGCGCAATGCCAGCCGTATTTCCAGCGAGGACAGCCGCATCGTCGTGGGCGTGGAGCCGGCCAACGAGGAGTGGGTAGCGGCCCGCCATGCGGCGCTGGCCGTCGGCGCGTGAGTGCCTGAGACGCGTGGCCGCGCTCCGCGCAATGGGAAATTTGCCGAATTGCACATATTTCCCATTGAGTGCGATAGCGCACAGTCTGGTTTCGACTTTGTCCTTACTATGAAGTCATGCCATCGAGCTGCTGACAACAACAGCGCGATGCCTGGCAAATTTGGAACATTTTGCCCGCCTTTAGTAAAAATAAATCGAATCCATATTGAAAGGTCACATCATGAACAAATTACTCGCCGCCCTGATCGCTACCCTGTTTGCCACCGCCGCCATCGCCCAGACGGCGCCGGCTACCGAAGCCGTCGTGAAAGCCCAGGCTTCCGCGCAAAAAGACGTCAACAAGGCTGCCGCTTCGGAAGCCAAGGTCGATGCCAAGGCTGACGCCAATGTCGCCAAGGCAGAAATGAAGGCCGACGAAAAGAAAGCCGACGCCCATCACAAGGCCAATAAAACCAAGGCCAAGGCCCACGACAAAGTGGTGCATGCCGACCCGGAAGACAAGCTGAAAGCGGAAGCCAAGGCCGACAAGGCGGCCGCCAAGGCCGATGCAAAAGCGGGCAAGGCTGCCGTGAAAGCCGATGCTAAAGTTGCCAAGGAAAAAGTGGAAGCGAACGCCGACAAGGCTGTCGCCGCCACCAAGACGGAAGAAGCCAAGGCCAAGGCCGACGCTGAAGTCAAGGCCGCCGCCGCCAAGTAATTCCCCATGCAGGTTTTCCTGTAGCAAAAAAGACAGCCCCGGCTGTCTTTTTTTTCGCCTGCCTTTTCCCTGGCGTTGCCATCCTTGACGTGCCTCAAATGCCCGCCCTGTCGCCGTGCCATAGTGAATTGGCAGACAGACCAAGGGAGACATCATGACTACCGCCAAAACGAAAAAAACACCGGCGACCGGTTCCGCTGACGGCATGCCGGCCATGCAGTCCATGCCGGTCGAGGGCGACATGCAGGCCGCCGATGCCGGCGCGGACAGCGGCGATCACATGCCCGGGCCACGCCTGGGCGTGTCGTATGCCGACCAGGCGGCCATCCATGCCGCGGCGGCAGCGGATGCGGCAAGCATGCCCGCCGGCGGCATGCAGCAGGCATCGCAGGGCATGGCCGGCGCCAGTTGCATGCATGTGGGCGATGGCGACGGCATGGGCGGTGACCGCGACGGGGCCGGTGGTGGCGCGGGCGGCGGCATGGGGGGCGGCGGCGATGGCGATAGCCAGGGCGGCGGCACGCCGCAGGTGCGCACCTGCGCCACGATGGACGTGCATCGTCGCCTGCTGAGCGAAGATCCCGCCTATGCGCGCGTGCGCGACGATATCGAGAACCTGGCCGGCTTGTACGAAGGCGACCGCAGCATCGCCGCGCGCGCCGGCGTGACGCAGATACCGGTGGTGGTGCACGTGGTGTGGAACACGGCCGTGCAGAATATCTCGGACGCGCAGATTGCCAGCCAGATCGATGTGCTCAACCGCGATTACCGGCGCACGAACAGCGATGTTGGCAGCACTCCGGCACCATTCCTGCCGCTGACGGCCGACGCGCGCGTGGAATTCGCGCTGGCCACGCGCGATCCGAATGGGGCGGCCACCAGCGGCATCGAGCGGCGCCAGACTACAGTGACGTCCTTCGGCGCCGACGACGCCGTCAAGTCGCAGGCGACGGGCGGCATGAATGCCTGGCCGTCCGATACCTACCTCAATATCTGGGTCTGCCAGCTTGGCGGTGGCTTGCTCGGCTACGCGCAGTTTCCCGGCGGCCCGGCCGCCACCGACGGCGTGGTGGTCTTGCAATCGGCGTTTGGCACCGTCGGCACGGCGGCGCCGCCGTTCCACCTGGGCCGCACGGCCACGCACGAGGTGGGGCATTGGCTGAACCTGAACCATATCTGGGGCGACGACGGCACGGGGTGCTCGGGCACCGACAACGTGGCCGACACGCCCAACCAGGGTGGACCGAACACGGGCCAGCCTTCGTTCCCCCATGTTTCCTGCAGCAATGGACCGAATGGCGACATGTTCATGAATTACATGGATTATGTCGACGACCCGGCCATGTTCATGTTTACCACGGGCCAGGTGGCGCGCATGCAGGCGTGCCTCGATGGCCCGCGCGCCAGCATCGGCACGGGCGCGGGCGGCGGCTCCACGCCGCGCCAGAGTTCCTCTCCCGTCGTGGCCTGGGGCGCGAACCGCCTCGACGTCTTCGTGCTGGGCACCGACCGCGCGCTATACCACAAGGCCTGGAATGGGGCGGCGTGGGCGCCCTCCGTGAGCGGTTACGAGGGGCAGGGCGGCATTTGCACGAGTGCGCCGCAGGTGGTGTCATGGGCGCCGAACCGGCTCGACGTTTTCGTCACGGGCACCGACAGCGGCCTGTTCCACAAGTGGTGGAATGGTTCGGCATGGGGGCCGTCGCTGACGGGCTACGAGGCGATGGGCGGCCTGTGCGTGGGCGACCCGCGCGCCGTGGCCTGGGGCCCGAACCGTCTCGACGTGTTTGTCGTCGGCACGGACCGGGGCCTGTATCACAAATGGTGGAATGGCGCCGCCTGGGGACCGTCGCTGACGGGCTACGAAGCCATGGGCGGCATCTGCCTGGGCCAGCCCGAAGCCGTGGCCTGGGGCCCGAATCGCCTGGACGTGTTCGTCATCGGCACGGACCGCGCCCTGTACCATAAATGGTGGGACGGCACGGCCTGGGGACCGTCGCTGACCGGCTATGAACGGCTGGGCGGCATCTGCATGTCGTCGCCGAAGGCGGTGGCGTGGGGGCCGAACCGCCTCGACGTGTTTGTCACCGGCACCGATGGCGCGCTGTACCATAAGTGGTGGGATGGCACGCAATGGGGGCCATCCATCGATGGCTTCGAACGTCTGGGCGGCATCTGCGTGGGCGAAGTGGAGGCCGTGTCGTGGGCGGCCAACCGCCTGGACCTGTTCGTCATCGGCACGGACAGCGCGCTGTACCACAAGGCGTGGAACGGCAGCGTCTGGAGCCCATCGCTGACAGGCTTTGAAAACCTGGGCGGCGTGTGCACGTCGCGTCCACGCGCCACGGCATGGGCGGCCAACCGCCTCGACGTGTTTGTCACGGGCACCAATGGCGCCCTGTTCCACAAGGCCTGGAACGGTTCGGCCTGGTCACCATCCGTGAGCGGCTATGAAAGCCTGGGCGGCGTGGTATCGTGCTTCTGACGGCGTACTATGGGCGTCTGGACAGCGATGGCTCGGAAAGGGGGCGGCATGCATGGCATGACGATGGCATTGCCCAGCGGTAGCTGGACGCATTCGTTCGAAGAAGATGCGGGCGGCATCGAAGTGTACCGGCCCACGGCCACGTTCGCGTTTCCACCCAGCCGCAAGGGGCGCAAGGTGCTCGAATTTGGCACCGGCGAAAAAACGGGGGAAGAAGGCGCCGCCACCCTGACCGCCATGTCGCCCGGCCCCGATGACCGTCCGCGCGCCGGCGCGGCCGACCGGCTCGTTCCCTTGGGCATGGGCCGCTATGGCTTGGGCGGCACGGCGGCGGCGCCGCAAGAGGTGCTGGAAATCATCGAGGCCACGCCGGACATCCTCAAACTGGCGCGGCGCTGACGAGGAAGAGCCGCTGCTTGCGCGGCCGCCGGCATTGTTCCCTCACCTTGAATGAATATCGCCCACCTGGCCATCTGCCAGATAAATCACGTTGACTGCCTATTTAAATCTGTTAACTGTTGCTGGTCTGGTGTCTAGCGGAAAGTTCTCGTATGGACGGCGCTTGCATAAAACGCTAGACTAAATTTTCTCATACGCAACATTCGATATGCCGATTGTTTGTGGAAAAATGTGAGTGTTTCCCCTATAAATAATGACGATATCTTTTAGTGTTTTAAAAGCGAAAAGCCTGTTGGTTTCCGCTGTGCTCATTAGTTGCTGCCTTCCGGCACAGGCGACTGAAATTCATGTTGAAAATGTCACGATCAGCAAGATACGCGGTATCGGAGACTTTTCTACTCCCGTGTTTGCCAATGCCATTGAAATCTGGTTCGCGGCCCCGGTTAATCTGCCTGCGGGCATGGGATGCCCGGCGCTGGCCTATCGCGTGGCGGTGGATGCCAAGCATAAACATTTGATTGCCGCCGTTTATCTCGCATTTTCCATGGGGAAGAAAATCAATATCAACTTTGACGACCGGCTGCCGATACGCGGCGATATGTGCGAAGCGTCTTATGTGGACGTTGTGAATTAAGTCATTTTCCAAGACGGGATGGCGATGGTTTGCCCCGTTTTTTCAGATGAAGAAAACGGGTGAAACGGAGATTGTTTTCGGATGAAGGGCGATAGATGCCCGGCGATGGCTGGCAGCCTGTATTCCAGCCGCATTCATGCTCGATGCCACAGCAAGGCTGGCAGCTTTTGCACGAGCTGGCAGAGGCAATTTTGACTTGCTCTGAAGAAAAGTTTATGCCGGCGTGATGGCCAGAATCAGCGGCATCGGCCTGCCCCCCTGCGCTGGCTGCTTCTCGCTGCATCTAGTTTTTTAGCCTGCGGGAAAGACGGTCCGGCCGACGTATCGACCGAACCGTATCAATCCTGCATCAGCCGATGGCCGTCATCGAAACGGGCTTCAGCTTGGCCGCCAGCGCCTTGCCTTTCCTGGCGCGCTTGCCGAAGTGCTCGGCCAGGGCCGTGGCGCCCAGCGACGCATCCTGCGGTTTCGATGCGCGGCCGATGCCGGAGACGACGACGCCGCGTTGCGTGATCGGCTGCACGGCCAGCAGCTTGTCCTTGCCTTCCAGGTCGATCAGCTTGACGCCCGTGCCGCCCTTGGACAGGGTTTTCATTTCATCGAGGCCGAATACGAGCAGGCGCGCGCCTTCCGTCAGGCAGGCCACGGCGCTGGCCGCGTCAGGGATGATCTTTGGCTCGAGTGGCACGTCGCCGTCGTCCAGCGTGATGAAGGCCTTGCCGCCTTTCAAGCGGCTGGCCATGTCGCCCGCCTTGGCGATGAAGCCGTAGCCGGCGCTCGACGCCAGCAGCAGGCTGGTGGCGCCATTGCCCGCGAAGTAGTGGAGGATGCGCACGGCGTTGCCCGGTGTACCGCCGCTCAGGTCGCACAAGGTCGTGATCGGCACGCCGTCGCCGCGTGCGTTGGGCAGCGCGGAAACGGGCACGGAATAGATCCTGCCGTTGTTGCCAAAGCCGAGCAGGGTGTCGACCGTGCGGCACTCGAAGGCGCCATGCAGGGTATCGCCCGCCTTGAACGTGAACTGGGCCGCATCGTGGCCGATGCCGGTACGCGCGCGCACCCAGCCTTTTTCCGAGATGATGACGGTGACCGGTTCATCGACCACCTTCTGCTCGGCCACGGCTTTTTGCGCTTCCTCGATCAGGGTGCGGCGCGCATCGCCGAACTGCTTGGCGTCCGCCTCGATTTCGCGGATGATGGCGCGTTTCATCGAACCCGGGTTGTCGAGCAGGTCCTGCAGCGACTTTTCTTCCTTGCGCAGCTCGGCCAGTTCCTGCTGGATCTTGAGCGTTTCCAGGCGCGCCAGCTGGCGCAAGCGGATTTCCAGGATATCGTCGGCCTGGCGCTCGGACAGATTGAACGCGTCGATCAGGGCCGCCTTCGGTTCATCCGAATTGCGGATGATCTGGATCACCTTGTCGATATTGAGCAGGATCGCTTCGCGCCCTTCCAGGATATGGATGCGGTCCTTGACCTTGCCCAGTTTGTAGCCGGTACGGCGGGTCACGGTCTCGAAACGGAAGTCGATCCACTCGCGCAGGATGTCGCCCAGGCCCTTCTGGCGCGGACGGCCATCGCCGCCTATCATCACCAGGTTGATCGAGGTCGACGATTCCAGCGACGTGTGCGCCAGCAGCATCAGCATGAATTCCGTCTGGTCCTGGTTTTTCGATTTCGGCTCGAACACGAGGCGCACGGGCGCGGCGCGGCCCGATTCGTCGCGGATGGTGTCGAGCGAATTGAGGATCAGCGCCTTCAGGGCCACCTGGTCCGGCGACAGCGCCTTCTTGCCCAGCTTGATCTTCGGATTCGTCAGTTCCTCGATTTCTTCCAGCACCTTTTGCGACGAGGTGCCCGGCGGGAGTTCCGTCACGACGGCTTGCCACTGGCCGCGCGCCAGTTCCTCGATCTTCCAGCGTGCGCGCACCTTCATGCTGCCACGGCCGCTCGCATACATGTCCTGGATCTGCGATGGCGGCGTGATGATCTGCCCGCCGCCGGGGAAGTCGGGGCCGGGGATGATGGCCATCAGTTCGGCGTGCGTGATCTTTGGATCGCGGATCATGGCGACAGCCGCTTTCGCCACTTCCGCCAGGTTGTGCGACGGGATTTCCGTCGCCAGGCCCACGGCGATGCCGGAGGCGCCGTTCAGCAGCACCATCGGCAGGCGCGCCGGCAGCAGCTTCGGTTCTTCCGTCGAGCCGTCGTAATTGGGCTGGAAGTCCACCGTGCCCATGCCGATTTCATCCATCAGCAGCTTGGCGATCGGCGTCAGACGCGCTTCCGTGTAGCGCATCGCCGCCGCGCCATCGCCGTCGCGCGAACCGAAGTTGCCCTGACCATCGATCAGCGGGTAGCGTAGCGAGAAGTCCTGCGCCATGCGCACCAGCGCGTCATACACGGACTGGTCGCCGTGCGGATGCAGCTTGCCCAGCACGTCGCCGACCACGGCCGCCGATTTGCGTGGCTTGGCCGTGGAATTCAAGCCCAGCTCATTCATCGCATACAGGATGCGGCGCTGCACGGGCTTCTGGCCATCGCAGACGTCGGGCAGGGCGCGGCCCTTGACCACCGAGATGGCGTAATCGAGATAGGCGCGCTCGGCAAACGTGGACAGGGTCAGCGCTTCACCGTCGAATACCGGTTCATCCGGCTCGATCGGCTCAGGCTGGGCATCGTCAAATAAATTGGTTTGTGTGGACATGGCGCTTGTTTCAGTATTAAGTGGTTGCGGTTGAATTCGTGGAGCCGATTATGACAGCCCGGGTTTGGAGGCGGATGTGCGGTACGTCAGATACATGTAGCGCAAGGTCAGATACAGCACGGCCATGGCCAGTTCGACGCTGTGATGCATCATCGGCATGGCGCGGATAGCGGGGGCCTGGCCGGCCAGCAGAAAGCTGCCGATGGACGGCACCAGGACCAGCGGCCACATCGTCTTCCAGCGGAAATCGCTGGGAGAAAACAGCAAGCCGGCGCAGGACCAGGCAAACAGCATGGCGCCGGCGAGGACGGCCGGCAGCTGCTGCGCATACAGCAGCGACAGCAAGCCCGCACAGCCGATCAGCCATGCCGCGCGCAGGCGGGGCAGGAGCGCCTCGGGGAAGCGGCAATCGCCATACAGGCCGGTGGCGCTGCGCAGGGCCAGCGCCGCCAGGCAAAACATCAGCGGCATGGCCTCGCCGATGGCGAGCGCCGCCTGGCCTTTGCCGCTCATGAACATGGCGGCGAACAGCGAGAGGCCCAGGGCCAGGAGCAGCAGCATGCCATGCAGCAGCTGGCGATTCAGCGCATACGCGAGCAAGGCCGACGCGCACAAGCCGGCCGAAGTGACGAGACGCATGCTCTCGCTGCGTTCGGGCAGGAACAGCAGCAGCGCCAGCGCGAGGTAGGGCACGATCCAGCCCAGTTGCCGCAGGCCGGGCCGCTCCCACAGCGCGGGCAGGCGTTCCTGCAGCGCTTCCAGGCGCGCGAACAGCGGCGCCGGCCAGCGCAAGGCATGCATGGCCAGCAGGGCAAAGGCCAGCGCCTGGAAACCCAGCAGGCTGGCATAGCCAGCCGTGTCGCCGAGCTTGAAACCGGCCGCATCGAGCACGCCGGCCAGCATGAAGTGCAGCACGAAACCGAGGCCGCACGATGCCAGCGCCGTCTGCTTGAAGTAGCGTTTGGCATGGACGACGTGTTCCCATTGCTCGAACAGATCCGTATCGAGCTTGTAGGCCAGCATTTCGGCATGCTGCCAGCGTATCGTCTGCAGCAGCTCGCGCAGCTGCAGCGTGAATTTTTGATCGAACAGCTGGCGCGCGTAGGCGCTCGGCGGCTGTTGCGACATGATGCAGTCCAGGCCCGGGTAGCTGTCGCGGTTGTCGCTGAAATGGGCGAACGAGCGGTCGGCCCGGTAGCGCTGCACGGCGCTGCGTACCAGGTCCGCATGGCTGCGCGCCAGGTAGGAAAAATCATGCTCCCAGCCCAGCTGCTCGAACAGGGCCTGGCGCAGCGCCAGCTCATAGCCGGCGCTGGCGCAGTAGCGCAGCGCGCACAGGTCGAATTCCTCGCGCACGTCGAGGTTCAGCAATTCCCCGCGCTCGAGGAAGCCTGGCAGCAGGGCGACCCCGTTGCGCTGCCTTGCCTGTTCCAGGAATGCCTGCCACAGGCTGGCGCCTTCCTGCACCGGGTCGATGGCGACCACGCCCCACAATTCGGCTGGCGGTGCCTGTTCCTGGGCGATGACGCCCCACAGTTCCGCAGGCGCGTCCAGAGTGTCTCGGGTATCGTCGTCGACGACGCCCCATAATTCGGCGGCTTCCACGCGCGGCGTCCCGGTCTCTGCGATACTTGCCGCTACCGGGGCCGGATGCGCTTCAGCCGTTTCCTCAGCCTGCTCCTGCAACTCGGCGGCAAACAGCTGCGCATGGCGCAGCGCGTATTCATAGGCGTCGCGCAGTTCCTGGAAGGCGGCCGCATCATCCTCGGGACGCGTCACCTTCAGGCGCTTCGCATACGCGCGCTTGATGGCGCGCTCGTCGCCCGTCGGTGCCGTGTCCAGGATCTCCCACAGGCCGCGTTCTGCGTTGTGCATGCCGCCGTCCATCTACAGGAAGCTCTCGCTCTCGACCTGGCGCAGCACGTCATCCAATGCCTGGCGCGCCTTGCGGATGGTGTTCGGGTCCTGCGTTTCCAGCGCGGCCTGGAAGTTGGCCGTATGCGCGGCCAGGTACTGGCGCACGTCGCCCAGCGACTGTTCGTACAGGCGGTCGGCGCGCGTGACCAGGGTGCGGTTCTCCAGCTGCTCGCGCGGGTGGATCTTCAGGTCGGCCAGTTCAAGGAAGCGCCGCTCGATCTGTTCCGGCGTCATCACGCCCGCATTGTCGCTGATGACCATCTTGTGCTTTTCCTGCGTGGCCAGCACCGTCACTTCCGCTTCCAGCACGCCGCTGACGTCATAGGTGAAGCGCACGTCGATGCCGACCTCGCCGGCCTTCTTGGCGGGAATCGGGAAGCTGATCTTGCCGAGGAAGACGTTGTCGGCCACCAGGCGCGACTCGCCCTGGAAGATCGCGACGTTGATTTCCTTCTGGTTGTCGTGGATGGTGGTGATGTTTTCCGTGCGCGAGACGGGCACCACGGAGTTGCGTTCGATGATGGGCAGGTAATGGCCTCCCTCATACTGGTTCGCGCCGACCTGGCGCGAAATGGAAATGCCCAGCGAGTACGGCGCCACGTCGGTCATGACCACTTCGTCGAGGGCCGCATCGCGCATTTTCAGGCCCGCCTGCACGGCGGCGCCCAGCGCCACCGCTTCATCCGGGTCCAGGTGGATGGCGGGAAAGCGGCCGAACATGCGCGACACCAGCTTGCGTACCAGCGGCATGCGCGTGGCGCCGCCGGCCAGCACCACTTCATTCAATTCGGCGGCGCGGATGGTGGCGTCGCGCAGTGCCCGTTCCACGGGCAGGCGCAAGCGGGCCAGAAGGGGCTCGCACAGCTGCGCCAGCTTGTCTTCGTTGATCTCCCAGCTGTATTCCCTGTCCTGGTAGCGCGTGACCATGCGCACGGAGGGCTGCTCCGACAACAGGCGCTTGACGCGCTCCGCCTCGTCGCGCAGCAACTGCTGCTGGCGCGGGTCGAGCAGGCGGCTGCCGACGGCGTCGCGCAAGCCGCTGCCCTCCAAAAAGGCGTCGACCAGCACGCTGACGAAGTCTTCGCCGCCGAGGAAATTGTCGCCGGCCGAGGCGCGCACTTCCATCACGCCTTCAAACAGTTCCAGGATCGACACGTCGAAGGTGCCGCCGCCCAGGTCGAAGACGAGGAATTTGCTTTCCTGTTCCTTGTCGCGGATGCCGTAGGCCAGCGCGGCGGCCGTCGGTTCATTCAGCAGCCGCTCCACGCGCAGGCCTGCCAGCTGGCCGGCGATGCGCGTGGCCTTGCGCTGCGCATCGCTGAAATACGCGGGCACGGTGATGATGGCTTCCTCGACCTTGTGTCCCAAAAACGCTTCGGCGTCTTCCTTCAGCGCGCGCAGCACCATCGACGACAGCTCTTCCGGACGAAAGTGCTGCGTGCCGAGGGTGATTTTCTTTTCGCTGCCCATGTAGCGCTTGAAGACGGCCGCCGTCAGCTGCGGGTGCGTCTGCAGGCGCTCGCGCGCGGCGCGCCCCACCAGCACGGTGCCGTCGTCGTCGATGCTGACGCACGACGGCGTCAGGTGGTCGCCCAGCGCATTCGGAATGATGGATGCCTTGCCGTCGCGCCAGATGGCGACCAGGCTGTTGGTGGTGCCGAGGTCGATGCCGATGATCATTTAGATATCCGCCTCCGCCTCATTGCCGTGTTCCTCGATCCAGGCGCGGCGGCCTGCCGCCTCGCCTTTGCCCATCAGCATGTTGAAGCGGGCGGCCGAGGCCATGTGGTCGATTTCGCCCAGGGTCACGGGCAGCAGGCGGCGCGTGTCCGGGTTCATCGTCGTTTCCCACAGCTGCTCGGCGTTCATCTCGCCCAGGCCCTTGAAGCGCGAGATCGACCAGGCGCCCTGTTTCACGCCTTCCTTGCGCAGCTTGTCCTCGATGGCGAGCAGTTCGCCGTCGTCGAGCGCGTAGATTTTCTGGATCGGCTTCTTGCCGCGCGCGGGTGCGTCCACGCGGTACAGCGGCGGACGGGCGATGCAGATATGGCCCTTGTTGATCAGGGCGGGGAAGTGCTTGAAGAACAGGGTCAGCAGCAATACCTGGATGTGCGAGCCGTCCACGTCCGCGTCGGAGAGGATACAGATCTTGCCGTAGCGCAGACCGGACAGGTCGGGCGTGTCGCCCACGGTGTGCGGGTCGACGCCGATGGCGACTGCGATGTCGTGGATCTCGTTGTTGGCGAACAGGCGGTCGCGGTCCGTCTCCCACGAGTTCAGCACCTTGCCGCGCAGGGGCAGGATGGCCTGGAATTCCTTGTCGCGGCCCATCTTGGCCGAACCTCCCGCCGAGTCGCCCTCGACGAGGAACAGTTCATTGCGCGTGATGTCCGACGATTCGCAGTCGGTCAGCTTGCCCGGCAATACGGCCACGCCCGAGGATTTTTTCTTTTCCACTTTTTGCAGCGAGCGCTGGCGCGACTGCGCCTGCTTGATCACCAATTCGGCCAGCTTCTTGCCGTAGTCGACGTGCTGGTTCAGCCACAGTTCCAGCGGCGGCTTGGTGAAGGTCGAGACGAGACGCACGGCGTCGCGCGAGTTCAGGCGTTCCTTGATCTGGCCCTGGAATTGCGGGTCCAGCACCTTCGCCGACAGCACGAAGGAAGCGCGCGCGAATACGTCTTCGGGCAGCAGCTTCACGCCTTTCGGCAGCAGCGAATGCATCTCGACGAAGTTCTTCACGGCGCCGAACAGGCCGTCGCGCAAGCCCGATTCGTGCGTGCCGCCATTCGAGGTGGGAATCAGGTTGACATACGACTCGCGCACGATGGCGCCTTCTTCCGTCCACGCCACGACCCAGGCCGCGCCTTCGCCTTCGGCAAAGCCTTCCGAGTCCGGGCCCGCGTATTGCGCGCCCTCGAACAGGGGGATCAGCGTTTCGCCATTCGACACCTGCGCCAGCGATTCGGTCAGGTAGCCTCGCAAGCCTTCCGCGTACAGCCAGGTTTGCGTGTCGCCCGTCTTGGCATTGGTCAGCGTGACCGTCACGCCCGGCAGCAGCACGGCTTTCGAGCGCAGCAGGCGTTGCAGCTCGGTTTGCGAGATATTCGGCGAGTCAAAATACTTTGCATCGGGCCAGGCCGTCACGCGCGTGCCCGACTTCTTGCCGTCGCGCGGGGCGGGACGCGAATTCAATGGTTCGATCACGTCGCCGTTGGCAAACACCATGTGATGCAGGCCGTTGCCGTCGCTTTCCTTGCGCCAGACGGTGATTTCCAGGCGCGTCGACAGTGCATTGGTGACGGATACGCCGACGCCGTGCAGGCCGCCCGAAAACGCGTAGGCGCCGCCCGAGCCCTTGTCGAACTTGCCGCCCGCGTGCAGCCGCGTAAACACGATTTCCACCGTCGGCACGCCTTCTTCCGGATGCAGGCCGACGGGAATGCCGCGGCCATTGTCTTCGACGGTGATGCTGCCATCGGTGTTTTGCGTGACGGCGATATGCGTGCAATGACCGCCCAGCGCCTCGTCGGAGGCATTGTCGATCACTTCCTGAATGATGTGCAGCGGATTTTCAGTGCGGGTGTACATCCCCGGGCGCTGCTTGACGGGTTCCAGTCCTTTCAGGACACGGATGGATGATTCGCTGTAGTCGGATGCTGGTTTTTTAGTGGCCATACGTGTTCAAGCTAAGTAAAGACAGTGGTTGGAACGCCAGGCCGGGGCACTGCGCGGCGCAGTGACAGCGGCGGCGATAACTGTATGAATGTACAGTATATCCCGTCCAGCGTCACTGGGGGAGGGCAGTGCGGCAGGCTAGGCGTCCTTGTGCGGACGCTCGCGCATTCTATCTTGATCGGCGAGCAATAGCGCTACTCCAAGGCAACAAGAGTGCGCCACAGCCGTGGTTTTGCGCCAATTGTGGCGGATTTTATGCGGTAAAGCCCCCGTTTTTACATCTTGTTTACAGCTGCCCGCCCAGTCTTTACGAATTTTTTAGATCCATTTGGCTAATCTGCTCACTATCAAAACAAACCTGAATGAGGGTGGGAATGGATATCGTGTATCTCGGCTTGATTGCCGTGTTTTTCGTCGTGGTGGTCGGCTTTGCCGTCGCCTGCGACAAATTAGGGAGCGTGAAATGAACGCGTTTTATGTGCTGGGCGCCTTCGTGTCGGCCGGCTTGCTCGTGTACCTGCTGGTGGCGCTGCTGAAGGCGGAGGAACTGTGATGACGACCCAATCAACACTATTACTGCTCGCTTTCCTCGTCGTGCTGCTGGCGGCCGCCTATCCGCTGGGATCGTACATGGCCAGGGTGGCCGGCGACGCGCCGCTGCGCGGCCTGGGCTGGCTGCAAAAGCTGGAAAACCTGCTGTACCGCTGGTCCGGCCTGCCCGCCGACAAGGCCATGGGCTGGAAAAGCTATGCCATCGCCCTGATCGTCTTCAATACCGTGGGCGCCGTGTTTGTGTATGGCCTGCAGCGCCTGCAGGGCTTTTTACCGCTGAATCCCCAGGGACTGGGCGCCGTCAGCCCGGATTCCTCGTTCAATACCACCGTCAGCTTTGTCGCCAATACCAACTGGCAGGGCTACGGCGGCGAACAGACCATGAGCTACCTGACCCAGATGCTGGGCCTGGCCTGCCAGAACTTCTTCTCGGCCGCCACGGGCATCGCCGTGATCTTTGCGCTGGTGCGCGGCTTCGCCTCGCGCTCGGGCAAGTCGATCGGCAATTTCTGGGTCGACCTGGTGCGCTCGACCCTGTACATCCTGCTGCCGCTCTCCTTGGCCTTGTCCGTCGTCTTCATGGGCGAAGGCATGATCCAGAATTTTTCCCCGTACAAGGAAGTGACCCTGCTCGACCAGGTGGCGTATGAGACGCCGAAAATGGCGGCCGATGGCCAGCCCGTGCTGGATGCGGCCGGCAAGCCCGTGATGGAAGCGCAAGTGGCAAAAACGCAGACGATCGCCATGGGCCCCGTCGCGTCGCAGGAGTCGATCAAGCTGCTGGGCACGAATGGCGGCGGCTTCTTCAATGCCAATTCCTCGCATCCGTATGAAAACCCCACCGTGCTGTCGAACTTCCTGCAGATGCTGGCCATCTTCCTGATTCCCGCCGGCCTGTGCTTCACCTTTGGCCGCATGGTGGGCGACATGCGCCAGGGCTGGGCCGTACTGGCCGCCATGACCGTCATCTTCGTCGTCATGACGGCCGGCGTGATGAGCGCCGAGCAGCAAGCCAATCCTGCCCTACAGGCGCTGGGCGTGGACCAGCAGGCCAGCAGCCTGCAATCGGGCGGCAATATGGAAGGCAAGGAAACGCGCTTCGGCATCAGTTCCTCGACCCTGTTCGCGGCGGTGACGACGGCGGCATCGTGCGGCGCCGTCAACTCCATGCACGACTCCTACATGCCCCTGGGCGGCATGGTGCCGCTGCTGCTGATGCAGTTCGGCGAAGTGGTGTTCGGCGGCGTGGGCACGGGCCTGTACGGCATGCTGATGTTCGCCATCCTGGCCGTCTTCATCGCCGGCCTGATGATAGGCCGCACGCCGGAATACCTGGGCAAGAAAATCCAGGCGTATGAAATGAAGATGGTGTCGCTGGCCATCCTGGTGACGCCGGCCCTGGTGCTGACGGGAACGGCGATCGCCGTGATGGTGGAGCCGGGCACGGTGGGCGTGGCCAATCCGGGCGCGCATGGATTTTCCGAAATCCTGTACGCCTTCACCTCGGCCGCCAACAACAACGGCAGCGCGTTTGCCGGCCTGTCCGCCAACACGCCGTTCTATAACGTGATGCTGGCGATCGCCATGTGGTTCGGCCGCTTCGCCGTGATCGTGCCCGTGCTGGCGGTGGCCGGTTCACTGGCCGGCAAGCAGCGCCTGTCGGCCAATGCCGGCACCATGCCCACGCACGGCCCCATGTTCATCGGCCTGCTGATCGGCGTCGTCGTGCTGGTCGGCGTGCTCAATTATGTTCCCGCGCTGGCCCTGGGCCCCGTCGTCGAACACCTGCAACTATTCATCAAATAAGAGGCTACCATGTCACGCACAAGCCTGACTTTGTTCGATTCCGCACTGATCGGCCCCGCCGTCGTCGATGCGTTCAAAAAACTCGACCCCCGCACGCAGTGGCGCAGCCCCGTGATGTTCGTCGTCTATGTCGGCAGCATCATCACGACCCTGCTGGCCATCCAGGCCCTGAATGGCCAGGGTGAAGCGCCGTTCGGCTTCATCGTCGCCGTCGCCGTGTGGCTGTGGTTTACCGTGCTGTTCGCAAACTTCGCCGAAGCGCTGGCCGAAGGCCGCAGCAAGGCCCAGGCGGCCTCGCTGCGCGCCCTGAAACAGACGGTGATGGCGAAAAAGATGCAGACGCCAAAATATGGCACCTCCTGGCTGCCCACGCCCGCCACCGACCTGCGCAAGGGCATGACGGTGCTGGTCGAGGCGGGCGACGTGATTCCCGCCGACGGCGAAGTGACGGCCGGCGTGGCCTCCGTCGACGAGAGCGCCATCACGGGCGAATCGGCGCCCGTCATCCGCGAATCGGGCGGCGATTTTTCCGCCGTCACGGGCGGCACCCGCGTGCTGTCGGACTGGCTGCTGGTGCGCGTCTCCGTCAATCCCGGCGAAGCGTTCATCGACCGCATGATCGCCATGGTGGAAGGCGCCAAGCGCCAGAAGACGCCGAATGAGATCGCCTTGACGATCCTGCTCGTCGCCCTGTCCATCGTTTTCCTGATCGTCACCGTGACCCTGCTGCCGTATTCGCTGTTTTCCGTGGCGGCGGCCGGTAGCCAAGGTGTGACAAGTTCGCCCGTCACCATCACCGTGCTGATCGCGCTGCTGGTGTGTTTGATCCCGACCACCATCGGCGGCCTGCTGTCGGCCATCGGCGTGGCCGGCATGAGCCGCATGATGCAGGCCAATGTGATCGCCACCTCGGGCCGCGCCGTGGAAGCGGCTGGCGACGTCGACGTGCTGCTGCTCGATAAAACCGGCACCATCACCCTGGGCAACCGCCAGGCGTCGAACTTCGTGCCGGCGCCCGGCGTGACGGAGCAGCAGCTGGCCGACGCGGCGCAGCTGGCCTCCTTGGCCGATGAAACGCCGGAAGGGCGCAGCATCGTCGTGCTGGCCAAGCAGAAGTTCAATATCCGCGAACGCGAGATGGCCAGCCTGCACGCCACCTTCGTGCCGTTCACGGCGCAGACGCGCATGAGCGGCGTGGATATCGCGGGCGAGCAGCAGGTGCGCCAGCTGCGCAAGGGCGCGGCCGACTCCATGAAAAAATATGTGGAAGCGCTGGGCCAGCCGTATCCGGAAGAGGTGGCGCGCGCCGTCGACGACATCGCCCGCCGCGGCAGCACGCCGCTGGTGGTGGTCGACGATGGCCGCGTCATGGGCGCCGTGGAGCTGAAGGATATCGTCAAGGGCGGCATCAAGGAACGCTTCGCGGAACTGCGCCGCATGGGCATCAAGACCGTCATGATCACGGGCGACAACAAGCTGACGGCCGCCGCGATTGCCGCCGAGGCGGGCGTGGACGACTTCCTGGCGGAAGCGACGCCGGAAGACAAGCTGAAACTCATCCGCAGCTACCAGGCCGAAGGCCGCCTGGTGGCGATGACGGGCGACGGCACCAACGACGCGCCCGCGCTGGCCCAGGCCGACGTGGCCGTGGCCATGAATTCGGGCACGCAGGCGGCCAAGGAAGCGGGCAACATGGTCGACCTCGACTCGAACCCCACCAAGCTGCTGGAGATCGTCGAAATCGGCAAGCAGATGCTGATGACGCGCGGTTCGCTGACGACGTTCTCGATCTCGAACGACATCGCCAAGTATTTCGCCATCATCCCGGCCGCCTTCGTGGGCACGTATCCGCAGCTGAAGGCGCTCGACATCATGCACCTGGCCAGCCCCGCCTCGGCCATCATGTCGGCCGTGATCTTCAATGCGCTGATCATCGTCGTGCTGATCCCGCTGGCGCTGAAGGGCGTGCAATACCGCGCCATCGGCGCGGCCAGCCTGTTGCGCCGCAACCTGCTGATCTACGGCCTGGGCGGCATCATCCTGCCCTTCATCGGGATCAAGCTGATCGACATGCTGCTGTCCGCACTCAACCTCGTCTAAAGGAACCATCATGAGCACTATCGTACGTCCCGCCCTGGTCCTGTTTGCCGCGCTGACCGTGATCTGCGGCGTCGTCTATCCGTTTGCCACGGCCGGCATCGGGCAACTGGCTTTCAATGAGGAAGCCAATGGCAGCATCGTCGAGCGTGGTGGCAAACCGGTCGGCTCCAGCCTGATCGGCCAGTCGTTCACCTCGCCCAAGTATTTCTGGGGCCGTCCATCGGCCACCGCGCCGATGGCGAATAACGGCGCCGGTTCGGGCGGCTCGAACCAGGGACCGAGCAATCCTGCCCTGGTCGACGCCGTCAAGGCGCGCATCGCCGCCCTGCAGGCAGCCGATCCTGGCAACCGCAACCCGATCCCCGTTGACCTGGTGACGGCGTCGAGCAGCGGCCTGGACCCTGAAATCAGCCTGGCGGGTGCCCTGTACCAGGCGCCGCGCGTGGCCCGCGTGCGCGCCGTGCCGCTGGCGCAGGTGGAAAACGCCATCGCCAAGGTGCAGAAAACCGCGTATATCGGCTTTTTTGGCGAACCGCGGGTCAATGTGCTGGAACTGAATCTGGCATTGGATGCCATGGCAAAGTAAGCTGGCAATGGTGCGTAGGTCGGCGTAGGTTGACTTGACGCAGCGTAAGCCGACATTACCCACGGCGCAGCCAACAATGCCGTCGGATTACGCGCTAGCGCTAATCCGGCCTACAGATGCTCCAAGAAGACTAAAATACAATATGCTCCCCAACGACAGCCAACGCCCCGACCCTGACGCCCTGCTGGCGCAAGTGCAGGCGCAGGAAAAGAAAGCCGCGCGCGGCAGGCTGCGCATCTATTTTGGCGCCTCCGCCGGCGTCGGCAAGACCTATGCGATGCTGGCCGCCGCCCGCAAATTGCTGGCCGATGGTCAGGATCTGCTGGTCGGCGTGGTGGAGACGCATGGGCGCCAGGATACGGCCGCCCTGCTGGACGGACTGCCGCTGCTGCCCCGGAAGGCCGTCGAATACCGCGGCAAGACCCTGTTCGAGTTCGACCTGGACGAAGCGCTGCGGCGTGCGCCGCCGCTGATCCTGATGGACGAACTGGCCCATTCGAACGTGGCCGGTTCGCGCCATCCGAAGCGCTGGCAGGATGTCGAGGAATTGCTGGCGGCCGGCATCGACGTGCTTTCCACCGTCAACGTGCAGCACCTGGAAAGCCTGAACGATGTGGTGGGCGGGATCACCGGCGTGCGCGTGGCCGAGACCCTGCCCGACACGGTGTTCGACCGCGCCGACGAGGTGGTGCTGGTCGATATCCCCGCCGATGAACTGCTGCGCCGCCTGAAACTGGGCAAGGTGTATCAGCCGCAGCAGGCGGAGCGGGCGTCGCAGCATTTTTTCCGCAAGGGTAATTTGATCGCCTTGCGCGAACTGGCCTTGCGCCGCACGGCCGACCGCGTGCAGGACGACGTGCAAGCCTACCGCGTCGAGAAGTCGATCAATCCCGTCTGGAAGACGGGCGCCGCGCTGCTGGCTTGCGTGGGGCCGCGCGCGGGCGGCGAACATGTCATCCGCAGCACGGCGCGCCTGGCCAGCCAGCTCAATGCGGAATGGCATGCGCTGTATGTGGAAACGCCGCGCCTGCAGCGCCTGCCGGCGCGCCAGCGCGAACGCATCCTGAAAACGCTGAAGCTGGCGCAGGACCTGGGCGCGCGCACGGCCGTCAATCCCTCCGGCGACATCGCCGCCGCCATCGTCGACTATGCGCGCGGCGCGAATATCTCGAAAGTCATCGTCGGGCGCGGGCAGGGCAGGGGCGGCTGGCTGACGCGGCTGTGGAGTGCGTCGCCGGCGGCGCGCATGGCCAGCCTGGCGCCCGATATCGACCTGATCGAGGTGGGCTTGCCGCCAGCTGACGCCCCGCCCCGGCCTGTCGCGGGCGTGGACGCGGAAACGCCGCGCCGCCCCATGCGCCACTGGCGCTACATCCTGGCGGCCGGCGCCAGCATGGCCACGGCCCTCGTTTCGGTGCCGTTGCAGCCTTACCTGGACCTGGCCAATATCGCCATGCTGTCGCTGCTCACGGTGGTGCTGGTGGCCGTGCGCCTGGGGCGCGGACCGGCGGCGCTGGCCAGCCTGGTGGGCGTGGCCTGCTTCGACTTCGTCTTCGTGCCGCCGCGTTTCTCGTTTGCCGTGGGCGATTTTCAATACATCATCACCTTTGGCGTGATGCTGGCCGTGGGCCTGATCACGGGCCACCTGACGGCCGGCCTGCGTTTCCAGGCACGGGTCGCTTCGCACCGCGAAGCGCGGGCGCGGGCCCTGTACGAGTTTTCACGCGAGTTATCCAGCGTGCTGCAGACGGAGCAGATTTTCGAGATCACGAAAAATGCCATCGAGCGGGCGTTCCGCGCGCGCGCGACCCTGCTGCTGCCCGATGACGAGGGACGGCTGCAATCGCCAAATGGCGTGGAGCCGCTGGACATGGGCATCGCGCAGTGGGCCTTCGACCATGCCCAGGCGGCCGGCACGGGCACCGATACCCTGCCGGGATCGAGCATTTTTTATCTGCCGCTGATCGCGCCGATGCGCACGCGCGGCTTGCTGGCGCTGCTGCCGCTGGAGGCGCCGCGTCACGGGCGCTGGCTGCTGGTGCCCGAGCAGCGCCAGCACCTGGACACCTTTGCCGCGCTGGCAGCCATCGCCCTCGAACGCGTGCACTACATCGACGTGGCGCAGGGTGCGCTGGTGCAGATGGAGTCAGAACGCTTGCGCAATTCGCTGCTGGCGGCCCTGTCGCACGACCTGCGCACGCCGTTGACGTCGCTGGTGGGGCTGGCCGAATCGCTGGCCCTGTCGAAACCGGCGCTGTCCAGCGCGCAGCTGGACATGGCGCGCGCGCTGCAGTCCGAGACAGTGCGCATGAGTGCGCTGGTGGCGAACCTGCTGGACATGGCGCGCATCGAAAGCGGCCAGGTGCGCCTGAACCTGCAATGGCAGGCGCTGGAAGAGGTGGTCGGCAGCGCGCTGCGCGCCAGCGGCCCGCAGTTGCAGGCCCACCGCGTGCAGACGCAGCTGGCGCCGGACTTGCCGCTGGTGCGCTACGACGCCGTGCTGATCGAGCGCGTGCTGTGCAACCTGCTGGAAAACGCGACCAAGTACACGCCGCCGGGCAGCAGCATCGCCATCGTTGGCCGGGTACATGGGCAGTTCCTGCAGGTGACGGTGCAGGACGATGGCCCGGGCTTGCCGCCCGGGCGCGAGGAAGCCATCTTCGAAAAATTCACGCGCGGCGAGCGCGAGTCGAACAAGCCGGGCGTGGGACTGGGGCTGGCCATCTGCCGCGCCATCGTCGAAGCGCACGGCGGCACCATCCACGCGCAGCCAGCCGCGTCGGCACAGGGCGCGGCCATGGTC
The DNA here is from genome assembly GCF_030397695.1 of Janthinobacterium sp. SUN118. Classification (NCBI taxonomy): domain Bacteria; kingdom Pseudomonadati; phylum Pseudomonadota; class Betaproteobacteria; order Burkholderiales; family Oxalobacteraceae; genus Janthinobacterium; species Janthinobacterium sp. SUN118. The sequence goes on from NZ_JAPUBV010000001.1 coordinate 472,358, forward strand.
TTTACCTTGCCGCTGGGCACGCCGCCGGCACCGCCCGCGCCGGAGCCGGACGATGCAAACGATTTTGAAACAGGACAACCATCATGAACGAACCTTCCGCCACCGCCTTGCTGGTCGAGGATGAACCGCAAATCCGCCGTTTCGTGCGCTCCGCGCTGGAGGACGAGGGCTGGCAGATTTTCGAGTCGGCCACCATGCAGCGGGGCCTGATCGACGCGGGCACGCGCCGCCCCGACCTGATCGTGCTGGACCTGGGTCTGCCCGACGGCGACGGCATCGACTTCATCGCCGACATCCGCAAATGGTCGGCCGTGCCCATCATCGTGCTGTCGGCGCGGGTCGACGAGCAGGACAAGATACGCGCGCTCGACGCGGGCGCGGACGATTACCTGACCAAGCCGTTCGGCGTGGGCGAGCTGCTGGCGCGCGTGCGCGCCACCTTGCGCCGCCAGCGCCAGCCCGCCGCCAGCGATGACGGCGTGGTGCAGTTCGGCGACGTGCGCGTCGACCTGAAGGACCGCCTGGTGACGCGCAACAAGCAGCTGGTGCACATGACGCCGACGGAATTCCGTTTGCTGTCCGTCCTGGTGAAAAACGCGGGCAGGGTCGTCACCAATCCGCAACTGCTGCGCGAAGTGTGGGGGCCGTCGAACAGCGAAAACGGCCACTACCTGCGCATCTACATGGGGCATTTGCGGCAGAAGCTGGAAGCCGACCCGGCCCAGCCGCAGTACCTGCTGACGGAAACGGCCGTCGGCTACCGCTTGCTGCTGCCTCTCTAAACCGCTTAAACCGCTTTTCATCCCCTGTCTGAAAACAGGCGCCGCGCGCGCCAGGGGGACGCTTTACCCGAATTTTTGCAGCGGCGGGCCAGCTGCGCCATGTTGGCAAAGGCCCATACCACCCATGAAGAAGAAAAACCATGAATAAAATGTTACTTGCACTCGCCGTCGCCACCGCCTTTACCGGCAGCCTGGCCCACGCCGACGAGGCCAAGCCGGACAACGAGCTGAGTTTCAACGTGGCCGGCGTGTCCGACTACCGCTACCGCGGCATCTCGCAGACGCGCTTGAAGCCCGCGCTGCAGGGCGGCTTTGATTACGTCAACAATCCCACCGGCCTGTATGCGGGCGCGTGGGCCTCGACCATCAAGTGGACCAAGGACGCGGGCGGCAGCGGCGACGTGGAAGTGGACCTGTATGCGGGCAAGCGCGGGCAGTTGAACGCCGATATCGGCTATGACGTGGGCGTGCTCGCATATGTGTACGCGGACAACGGCTTGAAGCACGTCGCCGGCCTGGCCAACGCGGATACGCAGGAAGTCTACGGCCAGCTGTCGTATGGCGCGGCCTACATCAAGTACTCGCATGCCGTCTCCAACCTGTTCGGCATCGTCAACAGCAAGAACAGCGGCTACCTCGATATCGGCGCGAATATCGACCTGACGAATGGCTGGACCGGCAACCTGCATGCGGGCCATCAGAAGGTCAACAACAATGATGCATCGAGCTACACGGACTGGAAAGTGGGCGTGACGCGCGACTTCGGTTTTGTTTCTGGCGCGCTGGCCGTGATCGGCACGAATGCCGGCAAGGCCGCCTATGCCTCGCCGGTCAACGGCAAGTTCATGGGCAAGACGGCGCTGCTGCTGACGGTCAGCAAGACGTTTTAATTGAAGGGAGGAGAGGCGGCGGCGCCGCCTTTCGCGTGCTGAAAATGGGGCCGGACCCGGCGGGTCTGGCCCCAGCCGTCGTTGCTATGCCGCGCGGTGGCTGCAGTCGAACACGGCGCAATACAGCTGTCCCAGGCCGACCACGCGGGCTGCCGGGATCCGCGCGGCCAGGGTGTGGGCGGCCGACGCTTGCGTGTCCGTTGCCAGCAAGACGCATAGACCGGGATTGAAGCTGCGCGCATGCGCGATGCGGCGCGTCAGGCCTGCCTGCGCGGCGGCGTCGATGCCGCCGTCCAGCGGCACCACCAGCACGCGCGCAGCGATCAGGGCCGAGCGGCTGCCCATGGAATCGCGGCCTTCGCTGTCGATGACGATGTCGTGGTAGCAGGTCACCAGGTGCTCGAGTTCCGGTTGCAGACCCTTGGCGCTGATGGCGCGCGCCATCAGGCGCGGCCGCGTCACGCTGTTTTGCGTGACGCCGTCGTGCATGATCCTGGCCTGCGCCAGGGCTCCCTGGCGCGGATCGGCATCGAGCAGCAATACCTTGCGTCCGGCCAGCGCGCGCGAGGCAGCCAGCCGTCCGGCGACGATGGATTTTTCCATCCCGCCGCGTTCATCCGTGATGGCGATGATCATCGTGGCGTACCGCGGGCATGATGTTGGCAGGGGAGACCAGCTGCAGCAGGCAGCTTTCGCGCGCGGCCAGCCTTTCATCGGCCGTCCATACGGGCAGCTCCATCAGCTGTTCCAGCGCATCGGCCAGCGCGGCTTGGCCGGCCTGGGACATGGGTGTCATCGGCAAGCGCAGCTCGTCGCGCACCTTGCCCTGCATGGCCAGCGCCGCCTTCACGGGGCCGGGGTTGGGTTCGGAAAACAGCAGGCGGATGACGGGCAGCATGGCCTTGAACAGGGCGCCTGCTGCGCCGTGGCGGCCCTGCTTGACGAGGTGGAACAGCTGCGCATACAGGTCGGGACGTACCTGGGCGGCGGCCGACATGGCGCCGTGGCCGCCCATGGACAGGCTGGCCAGCAGCAGCGCATCGTCGCCGCACAGCACGTCCAGGCGCGTGTCGAGCAGCAATTCGCCGAGCTGCTGCAGCGTGCCGCCCGCTTCCTTGATGGCGACGAAATGGGAGTCGCGCGCCAGCAGGGCGGCCGTCTGCGGCGCGATATTCACGCCCGTGCGGGCCGGTACGTTGTACAGCACGATGGACTGGTCGGTGGCGGCGGCGATGGCCTGGAAGTGGCGCACGATGCCGTCCTGCGACGGGCGCACATAGGCGGGCGCGGAGATCAGCAGGCCGGCCAGCGGATGGTCGTTATAGCGCTGCACGCTGGCGATGACGCCGTGCGTGTCGCTGCCGCCCACGCCCATCACGACGGGAAAGCGCGGACCGACGGCTTCGAGCACGCTATCCAGTAGCATGGTCTGTTCGGCGGCGCTCAGCATGGCCGCCTCGCCCGTGGTGCCGCACGCGACCAGGCCGTCGATGCCGCTGGCGGCCAGCTCGCCGGCCAGCTGCTGCGCGGCGTCGACGTCGATCTGGCCATCGCGGAACGGCGTGACCATCGGCACCCAGATGCCCTGGAAGTGCGCGGTGATGCGGGAGGTGGACATCGCCTGCTCGCAGGCATACTGGTTCATAGCGATTTCCCCTGGCTGATGCGGCCAAATTCCGCCGCCGGCAGCAGGCGCATGACGGCATCCATCGTCAGGCGCAGGGCCGGTTCCGTCACGCACAGCCAGACTTTCATGCGCTCGGCATGGTCGACCGCTTCGACGCGCATGAACGAGAGCATGCCGCCGCAGGTCTTGACGACCAGCTGGCGCAGCTCGGCCAGGCAGGATTTGTCGACCGTGATGTGCATGAGGAAGGTGGGCAGGCGGGGATGGCGGTGGGGCAGCGCTTGATGCGCTGGAGGCATAGAGTGGCGTGAATGGGGATCCATGGCGGCTTTGCAGCGGTGGTTGAGGTACGTTCAAGATTAGCAGCGGGGCCGTAAAGATTCTCTAAAAAGCGGGGCCGCCGGCGTAAACGCGGCGTATGCGTTGGGTGCGCTCCTGTTGCGCGGATGCGCCGCACGTATGCTTTTGTTACAAAATTGAATCGTGCTTTCGGAGGCGGGGGTTTATATTGAAACCGTCCCCGCTTTGAGTCAGCCTTGCCATGTCAGACGAAAAAGATCCCCAGCAGCCCCCTTCCACCGATCCTGCACCGCCATCCCGGCCCGACCGGGTTGGCCGGGCATCCGACGACGAGCACCGCGCACGCGACGCCGCGCCGCGCTACCTGAAGGACAATGACACGCCGCTGGCGCTGGCCTGGCGGGTGATCTCGTCGCGCTACCGTTCCATGCGCGACAAGGCGAGCCGCGATTTCATGCGGCGCACCTTGCGCATCGGCATCTCGGCGCGCATCTTCCATCCCGAGCCCGGTGCCACGGGCCTGCGCAGCAAGAACCTGCAATACCTGGAAGAGTCGATCGCGCAGTGGGTCATGTCGCGCGACGTGCTGGTGTTCATGATTCCCACGGTCAATACCAGCGGCCTGCTCCACCCGAGCAACATCACCTTGCGCCACTATGCGCGCCACCTGGACGGCCTGGTGCTGCAGGGCGGCGCCGACGTCTCGCCGCAGACCTATTCGGAGACGGCCACGCGGCCCGAATGGAGCGGCGACCGCGCGCGCGACTTGTACGAGCTGGAGCTGCTGCACGAATTCGTCGACGCGGGCAAGCCCGTGCTGGGCATTTGCCGTGGTTGTCAATTGATTAATGTCGGTTTCGGCGGCACGCTGTACCAGGACATCGCCTCGGACGTGGAAGGCGCCACCTCGCACGTCAACGACCTGTATGACCGCCACCGCCACAGCATCGTCTTCCCGAAAGGTTCGTCACTGGCCGGCCTGTTCCCGAAGACGGGCGAGGCACTGGTCAATTCCATCCACCACCAGTCGGTCAAGGACCTGGGACGCGACATCACGGTGGAAGCGTATTCGCAGGGAGACAATATCGTCGAGGCCATCCGCTACCAGCGGGCGCGCTTCGTCATGGGTCTGCAGTGGCACCCGGAATTCCATTCGGCGGGCGGCGTCGAACTGCTCGACTGCACGCCCATCCTCGACAACTTCCTGCGCGCGGCGCGGGAAACGCGGTTTTGACGCCCTTCCTGATGCGCCGCCGCGCCGTGCTGGCCGGCTTGCTGGCGTTGTCCCTGGCGCAGCTGCGCGCGGCGCCGCGCCCGCACGAGGCAGCGCTGCCGTTTGCGCTGACGTCGGCCGAGCGCGCCCGCACGCTGAAGGCGCGCGTGACCCCTGCCGTTGCCGAACAGGTGCTCAAGGCGGCGCGCAAGGATGCGGCGCGGCCCGTGCATTTGATGGCGCAAGTGCGCACGGGCGGCTTGCTGAAGGGCGAGGGCGGGCGCGAACACAGCCAGCAGGCGCAGGAAGACTGGCGCCAGGCGCGCCTGCAGGCGCTGGCCTGGCGGCTGTCGGGCGACATGGCGCATTTCGAGAGCGCGCGCCGGCTGGTGCTGGCCTGGAGCAGTGGCTATCAGCCGTCGTTCAGTCCCGTCGACGAGACGGAGCTGGCCAGCCTCCTGACGGGCTTTGATTTGCTGCAGGAGCGCCTGAATGGCGTCGAGCGCGAGCAGGTGCAGGCATTTTGCCGCACCCTGGCGCACGGGTACTTGAGCGATCCGATCAAGGTGGGCGGGCCGTCGACGGCGCGCAACAACTGGCATAGCCACCGCATCAAGATCGGCACGGCCGCCGCTTACCTCACGGGCGAGGCGCTGCTGATCGCGCGCGCGAAAGAGCGTTTCCTGGCCCATGTGCCGCGCAATATCGGCGCCGGCGGCGTGCCGTTCGACTTCGAACAGCGCGACGCCCTGCATTACACCACCTACAGCCTGGAACCGCTGCTGGCGACGGCGCTGATGGCGCAAGCCCATGGCGACGACTGGTATGGCGCGCCGCCGGCGCGGCGCCTGGCCGAGGCGCTGGCCTGGCTGGCGCCGTATGCGCAGGGAAAAAAGACGCACGAGGAATTCGCGAAAAGCGCCGTGCCCTTCGACCGCAAGCGCGTGGCGGCCGGCGAAAAGGGCTTCACGGGGAACTGGGAACCCAAGGGCGCCGCCAATGTGTACCTGCTGGCGGCGCGCTTCGATCCCGCTTATTTGCCGCTGGCGCTGGAATTGCGCCCGCCGGCATGGGCGCTGGCGTTGTACGGCGCGTAGTTTAAAACTTCGTGCGCACGGTGAACATCACGCTGCGCGGTTCGCCATAAAAGCCCGTCTGGAACAGGCCCAAACCCGTCATGTATTTCTTGTCCAGCAGGTTGTTCACGTTGAGGCTGGCCGTGACGTTCTTGCTGATTTCATAGCGGGCCAGCAGGTTGACCAGTGCGTAGCTGCCCTGCTTGATGCGCGAATAATCGTTGATGGCGGGATTCCAGATATTGCCGTAGTGGCTGCTTTGCCAGTTGATGCCGCCGCCGACGGTCAGCTTGTCCAGGCTTGCCGGCAGGCGCCACGTGCCCTGCACGCGCACCAGGTGGGCCGGCTGCGTGGTTTGCAGCATGGTGGAAAACACGTCCTTGCCCTCCGCGTCGCGCACATGCGCATAGGTATAGCCGGCGCTCAGCTTCACATCCCTGGCCACTTCGCCCGTCACTTCCATTTCCACGCCGCGGCTGGTGACGCCGTCGATGGCTCGATACGCTTCTTCGCCGTTGACTTCGCCCACAGAGCTGGCCACGTTGCTTTGACGGATCTGGAACAGGGACGCGCTGGCATTGACCTTGCCGTCAAGATACTCCGCCTTCACGCCCGCTTCGAAACCCTTGCCGCGCACGGGGGCGAGGAAGTTGCGGTTGACGTCGCGGTTGCTCTGCGGCGCGAAGATGCTGGTGTAGCTGCCGAACACGGAATATGTCTTGTCGAGGTCATACACGATGCCCGCGTACGGCGTGATGACCTTGTTTTCCTCGATGCGCGACTGGATGCGCGCCGTGCCGCTGTCGAAGAAGGTACGGTCCTGTTCCTGCCTGTAGTCGCTGACGCGCGCGCCGACGATGACGGACAGCGCGTCGACAGGATGCAGGCGCACGGCGCCATACAGGCCGCTCTGGCGCGTGCTGTCGTTGTCGTTGCCCAGGCGCTTGAAGGCCGGTTCCGCGTACTGGCCGCGCCAGTCGAAATAGCTGCCTTCGACTGGCGGATAGATGGATTCGTAGACGGGGCCGTCCTGCTTCGCCGTCGATGAAGAATAGCCGACCATGGCTTCGTGCCGGCGGCCGAAGGCCGTGAACGGGCCGCTGGCGTCGACGTTGACGGTGGTCTGGCGGCGGTCGCCCTTGTATTTCCCCATGAAGAAATAGGCGCCTTCGCCCGTGGCGGGGTCGGGATTGCCGCCGCTGGCCGAGCCGAGCACGCTGTCATGCTTGCTGCGCAGCTGGTTGGCGCTCAATTTCACCTTCCACTCGTTGGCGAAGCTATGCTCCAGCGACGTAAACAGCGTGGTGTTCTGCATGTCGCGGCGGCTCCAGTCCGTGGCCGGGTTCCACGCGGTGGGGAAATCCGTGCGCGAGCCATCCGAGAACAGCACGGGAAAACCGGTCCAGGTCGAGCCGCGCGGCTTGTAGTCCTGGTGCGTGAAACCGGCCGTCAGCAGGGTGACAGGCGTCAGGTCCGCCTCGATGATGCCGTAGGCGACCGATTTTTGCTGTTTATAGCGGTCCAGGTAGGAGTGCTTGTCCTGGTAGGCGCCCACCAGCCGGCCGCGCACCGTGCGGCTGTCATTCAGGGGGCCGGAGACATCGACTTCGCCGCGGTAGTTGTCCCACGAGCCGGCGCCCAGGGTGGCCGAGCCCTCGAAGCTGGCGGTGGGGCGCTTGCGCACCATGTTGACGGTGGCGGACGGGTCGCCCGAGCCGCTCATCAGGCCCGTCGCGCCTTTCAGCACTTCGATGCGGTCGTAGATGGCCATGTCGCTGTTGGTCGTGCCCCAGTCGTACACGCCATCATAGATGGCCGATACGCCGTCGTACTGGAAATTGGTGACGGCGAAGCCGCGCGCCTGGAAGCTCCAGCGGTCGCTGTCATAGTTCTGCACGCTCACGCCATTGACGTTCTTCATGACGTCGGAGACGGCGTTGCTGTTCTGGTCATCCATCTGCTGGCGCGTGACGATGGTCAGCGATTGCGGCGTTTCGCGCTGCGTCAGGACCAGGCCCGTGGCGCCGCTGGCGGGGCCGCCCGTATAGCTGCCCGTGCCGGCCGTCACGGCGCTGCGTTCGGCCGCTGCCACCACGGTGACGCCGCTCATGACGGCCACGCCGCGGCTGTCCGCCGTTGAGGCGCCGGCGCTGGCGGGGATTTTCTGCAACAGGTAGCCGCCATTCGCCTGCGGCACGGTTTGCAGGCCACTGCCGGCCAGCAGCGTGCGGAAACCGTCCTGCAGGCTGTAGCGGCCTTGCAGGCCGGCGCTGCGCAAGCCTTGCGTGGCCTCGCTGGAGAATGACAGCAGGATGGCGCTGTCGCTGCCGAAGCGCGTCAAGACATCGCCCAGCGAGCCTGCGGGAATGCTGTAGCTGCGCACTTGCTGCGTTTGCGCCTGGGCTGATGCCGGCAGGGCCAGGGCCATGCCGATCTGCGACAGGGCGCAGGCCAGGACGGTGCGGGTAAGGAGGGTACGCGAAGCGTGATGCATGTGAAAAAACCTTTCGTGGATGCGCAAGATGGGGACTGCCTATCTTCCAAGTCACGCGACCACGGCGAAACAGCTCAATTTCAAGAGAATATTTTTTAGCGTGCCGCCAGTTCGATGCGCACGACCTGATGTCCCCAGAAGCGCGTGACGGTATTGCGGCGCAACTGCAGGCTGGCGCAGACGGCGTCGAGGATGGCGTCCGTGTCGGCCAGCGGGTAGGAGCCGGAGACGCGCAAGCTGGCGATGCCGGGCGCACAGCTCAGCGGCTGCTCGCAGTAGCGCGTCAGCTCGGCGAGAAAATCGGCCAGGCGCATGTCGCGCGCCACCAGCATGCCACCGAGCCAGGCCCCGCCATAGGGAGCCAGCGCCTGGCGGTGGTATCCCGCGCTGTCGAAGTGGGCGCCCTCGCCGGGGCGCAGCACCAGGCGCTGGCCGCCATCGTCGGCCAGCACGGCGACGGCCCCTTCGAGCACGCCGGTGCTGGCGTAGTCATCGTGCAGGCGCACCGTGAAACGCGTGCCCAGCGCCTGCAGGCCGCCATGCGGCGTGCTGACGAAGAACGGCCGTTGTGCCGCATCCTTGCCGGTGGCGATGAAGATCTCGCCGGCCAGCAGCACAATGCGCCGCTGTTCGCCGCTGTAATCGATGTTGACGGCGCTGCTGGTGTTGAGGGTGAGCTGGGTGCCATCGCTCAGGGTCACGACGCGGCGCCGGTTGACGCCCGTGCGGTAGTCGGCCGTCCAGCCGCGCCATGGCGCATGGCGTTCGAATGCGTACAGCGAAGCGCCGCAGGCCAGCAGCAGGGCCAGGGTCTTGACGGCGTGGCGGCGCGGCGCATTCGCCTGCACGCAGGCGCGCAGCAGGGTCGCCTGCATGGCCGGCGGCAGATGCTCGTGCTGCAGTTGCAGCTGCTGCCACGCGTGCGTGGCGCTGCCGGCGCGCTGCAGGTGGCGTTTCACCGTGGCCAGCGAGATGCCGAGCTGGCGCGCGATGTCTTCCTGCGGCAGGTCGTCGAGCTGGCGCAGCAGGAAAGCGCGCTTGACGGGCGCCGGCAGGCCGTCGAGCATGCGGTCGAGTTCGAATACGGTGGCCAGCAGCAGTGCCCGTTCTTCGGGCGACGGTGCATGCAAAGGCGGCAGCTGCGCCAGCACGTCGAGGTAGGCCAGTTCCAGTTTCTGGCGCCGGTAGTGGTTGAACAGCACGCGCTGGGCAACGGTGGCGAGAAAGGCGCGCGGCTCGCGCGCGGCGACGGCGTCCTCCCGGTCGAGCAGGCGCATGAAGGTGTCATGCGCCACGTCGGCCGCGCAGGCGGTGCTGCCCAGCTTCTTGCGCAGCCATCCCTGCAGCCAGCCGTGGTGGTCGGCGTACAGTGTCGCGATGTCCTGGCGTTGTAGCGGCTCTGCCAGCGGCATCGCGTTCCCCTTGCATGGCCGGCCCGGCTGGATCGGTGGATTAAACAATAATAAGAATCATTCTCACTTATTGTAACAAGCGGGGCCGGCTGCTGTAAATGACGGGGAGGCGGGGTGTGGTTTTTTGGCTTTGCTCTGCTGCCGTAAAAGTCACGGTGACTGGCAACACCGTCGCGCGCGGACGGTGGCGGGTAGGTCGCATTAGTCCGCAGTACGTCATCCGACAACATTGTTGGCGACGCCAGTCGGATTGCGCGGCGTGCCGCCGCCGATCCGAGCTACGTTTCCATGCTGACCGGCGTCAGTAGTTCATCGGCTCGCCGCGAAAACATCTGATGGCCGAATCGACCATGCCCTCGGCGCTGCCCTGCAGGCTGTGCTGCTTGCGCAGGTATTGCGCATCGCTCCACTGCTTGGCCACGTCCGACAGGTGTTTCAGGGCCTGCGTGCTGCCCAGCGCCTCGGCGTGCGGTTCCATCTTGCGCAGGGTGGTCATGATGTCCTCGCGCAGCGACATCGTCTCGTAGGTTTTCGGATGCGTGATGGCGCCGTCGAGGCCGAAGCGGCAGGCCTGGAAGCGGTTGTAGTTATACACGAGGTAATCGTCTTCCACCGGCGGCGCTTCCTTGCGTTCGAGCAGGTAGCGGCACAGCGCCTGCAGGTAGGCGGCCAGCGCGGCGGCCCGCTCCACCGTCAGCGGCGTATCGCACACGCGCAGCTCGATGGTGCCGAATTCCGGTTTGGGGCGGATATCCCAGTAAAAGTCCTTCATGCTCTTGATGATGCCCGTGTTCTCCATCTTGGCGAAATACTCGTTGGAGAACTGGTCCCAGCTCAGGGTGAATGGCGCGCGTCCGCTCATGGGGAAGGCGAACACGGAGTTCAGGCGTGCCGAATCGAACAGCGTGTCGCGTCCCTGCACGTAGGGCGAGGAGGCCGACAGGGCGATGAAATGGGGGATGTAGCGGTTCAGCGAGTGCAGCAAAAACATGGCGTCGTCGCCCGAGGCGCAGCCGATATGCACGTGCTGGCCGAAGATGGTGAACTGCTTGGCCAGGTAGCCGTACAGTTCCGAAATTTCCTGGAAGCGGGGCTTGGAAAAGATCTTTTGCGACGACCATTGCTGGAACGGGTGCGTGCCGCCGCCCGCGATGCCGATATTGAGCTTGTCGCCGGCCGTGATCAGCGTGTCGCGGATTTCCTGCAGCTGCTCCAGAAGGGGGCCATGATGCGTGTGCACGCTCGAGTTGATCTCGATCATGCTCTCGGTGATTTCCGGCGTGACGTTGCCGGGAAACGGTTTTTTATTCAGCAGGTGCAGCAGGTCGGGGCTGGCGGCCGTCAGGTCGTAGTCCGACAGGTTCACCAGCTGCAGTTCGAGTTCGACGCCGAAAGTCAGCGCGGCCGATTGGCCAAAGGGTTCCAGCGGCATTTAGCGCTCCTTGATTTCGTGGGTTTCTTTTGCCAGCATCAGCACGCGCTGCACGAGCACGGGGCCGACCAGTTCCAGGCCCAGGGTGACGGCGGCCAGGGCATTCAATTCGTCGCCGAAGTTCACGCCGTGCTGGCGCGCGTGTTCGAGCAGCAGGATGATGAAGACGGAGACGGGCGTCAGCGCCACGCCTGTCAGGATGCCCTTGCGCCAGGAAATGCCGCTGACATGCGAGAACGCGGCCACGCCGACGACTTTCGTCAGCAGGCGGCCGCCGACGACGGCCAGGGCCAGGCCGGCGCCGGCCGTCACGCTGCCCCATTCCAGGGTCGAGGCGGCATACACGAACAGCAGCACCGTCAGCAGTTCGCCCAGCGCGCCGAAATTGCGCTGCGCCTGGCTGAAGGCGACGCGGCGGTGGCGCGCCACCAGCCCGAAGGTCAGGGTGGCCAGCAGCGGCGACAGGCTGGTGGTGTAGGTCAGGGCGACGAGCAGCATGACGGACAGGGCGAAAGCCACCGTGGCGTCCTGTGCCATGTTGCCCAGGCGGCGCAGCATGGCGGGCACGATGATGCCGAAGACGGTGCCGGCGGCCACGGAGGCGGCCAGCACGGCGGCGCTGCTGCTGGTCGCCTCGATCAGGTCGGTGGAGCTCTGGAACATCCAGAAACCGATGATGATGTTGAAGGTGAAGACGGCCAGCACGCAGTTGAGCGCCGTCAGGTGGACGATGCGCTCCGTGACCTGACCCGAGCTGCGCTCCTCGTTGATGACGCGCATGATGGTGGCCGGCGAGGTGGACATGGCCAGCGACGCCAGCAGCAGCGCCGTCATCGATGTGGTGCCGAACTCGATGCCGATGAAGTACACGACGGCAAAGGTCAGCAGGGACTCGACGAGGCCCGTGACGGCGATCCACGGGTTGTTTTTCAGCCAGCGCAGGTTGATGCGGTAGCCGACTTCGAACAGGATCAGGCCGAAGGCCACGTCGGCCAGCACCAGCATGGGGCCGGCGTCCGTCTGCGGCAGGATGCCGACCTGCGTCTGCGCCAGGATGAAGCCGATCACGCCGTAAAAACTGATGCGCGGCAGGCCCGTCCAGCGGTGGCCGAATTCGCCGACGACCCAGGCCAGGGTAATGGCGAACGGCCAGGACAGGTCGGCGGCGATCGAGATTAGACTTTGCATGCTCATTCCTTTGAAGTGTCGCTGGCACCGGCCGGCAGCATGGAGACTGGCGCGGCAACAGCATGGTGCAGCTTTGGTGCATTGTTTGCGCAGAGCGTTGCGCCGATTCTACCGGAGCAGAAGGCGCGCACGATGTGCGCAATCGAACAGTGCCGTGGTCATGGCGGCCACGCACGGGATGCGGCAGGGGCGGGGCATGGCAATGCCGATGGCGCGCCGCCCGCGGCGGAGAGGCTCCGCACGGTTGTTTCTACCGCAGTGTACGACATGGCGGCGGCATGCCGCCATGGACTTTTTGTTGCACGCTTTTATTTACTGAGCAAGCGCATGCCCCGTTCCAGTCCGTCGATCGATAGCGGGAACATGCGGTTGTTCATCAATTGCCGCATCACGCCGATGGACTGGCGGTACTGCCACAGGCCTTCCGACTCGGGATTGAGCCAGATGAATTTCGGGAAGGCGGCGGTAAAACGCGCCAGCCATGTCGATCCCGCTTCCTCGTTGTTGTATTCGACCGAGCCGCCCGGCTGCAGTATTTCATAGGGGCTCATGGTGGCGTCGCCGACAAAAATCAGCTTGGTGTCGGGCGGGTACTTGCGCAGCACGTCCCAGGTGGGGAAACGCTCGGCGTTGCGGCGCCGGTTGTTCTTCCACAGGTAGTCGTAGACGCAGTTATGGAAGTAAAAGAATTCCATGTTCTTGAATTCCGTCTTCGCCGCCGAGAACAGTTCCTCCGTGCGCTCGATATGGTCGTCCATACTGCCGCCCACGTCGAGCAGCATCAGCACCTTGATGCGGTTCTTGCGCTCGGGCCGCATCCTGATGTCGAGGTAGCCCGCGTTGTTGGCGGTGGCGGCGATGGTGGCGTCGAGCGCCAGTTCGTCTTCCGCGCCTTCGCGCGCGAACTTGCGCAGGCGGCGCAGCGCCACCTTGATGTTGCGCGTGCCCAGCTCGCGCTCGCCGTCGTAATCCTTGTAGCTGCGCGCTTCCCACACCTTCACGGCCGTGCGATTGCCGCCCTTGCCGCCGATGCGGATGCCTTCCGGATTCGTGCCGCCGTTGCCGAACGGCGAGGTGCCGCCCGTGCCTATCCACTTGCTGCCGCCTTCGTGGCGTTCCTTCTGCTCCTTCAGCAGCTCGTTCAGGCGGTCCATCAGCTTGTCGTAGCCGAATTTTTCCAGCTGCGCCTTCTGCTCTTCGGACAATTCGCGCTGCATGCGTTTCAGCAGCCAGTCCAAGGGAATCGTCGCATTCGTCTCGAAGGCCGCATTGACGCCCTTGAAGTACTGCGCGAACGCGCGGTCGAACTTGTCGAAATGCGCTTCATCCTTGACCAGGGTCAGGCGCGACAGATAGTAGAAATCGTCCATCGAGGCGCCGATGACGTTCTTTTGCAGCGCCTCGAGCAGCGTCAGGAATTCCTTGATGGAGACGGGTATCTTCGCATCCTTGAGCGTGAAGAAGAAATCGATCAGCATGGCGCGCTTTCGCCATCCGCGCCGCCGTCGGCCCTGGGCAGCGCCGCGATGGGACGCTGCGCCAGCTTGTAGCGCAGGTGGGCGGCGATTTCCGGCCACTCGCCGCGCGCGATGCTGTACATGACCGTGTCGCGCACGGTGCCGTCGCGGCGCAGCGCATGGTGGCGCAGCACGCCATCCTTTTTCGCACCCAGGCGTTCGATGGCCGTCTGCGAGGCGTGGTTGAAGTTGTCGGTGCGCAGTCCCACCAGCGCGCAATCGAGAGTCTCGAAGGCGTGCGCCAGCAACAGCAGCTTGCAAGTGGTATTGACGTGGCTGCGCTGGCAGCGCTTCGCATACCAGGTGTAGCCGATTTCCAGGCGGCCGATGGCGGGTACCACGTCGTGGTAGCTGGTGGTGCCGATCACGTCGCCGCTGGTCACGTCGATGACGGCAAAGGCGAAGCGCGCAGGGCGCATCTCGATGGCCTTGAAGATGTACTGGTCGACCTGGTCCGGTTCCGGCACGGACGTCACGCGCAGGTTCCATAATTCGCCATCCATGGCCGCGGCGCGCAGGCCGGGCGCGTGATGGGGCGCCAGCGCCTCGAGGCGGATGCCGTGCAGCTCCAGCGGAACGAAGACGTTTTCCGTGCTGATGTCTTTCACCTGCGCTCCTTAGCGGTTGGTGCGCGACATGAACATCAGGCGCTCGAACAGGTGCACATCCTGTTCGTTTTTCAGCAGCGCCCCGTGCAGGGGCGGCACGACGGCCTTGTTGTCCTTGCTGCGCAATGCTTCGGCGGGGATGTCCTCGGCCAGCAGCAGCTTGAGCCAGTCGAGAAATTCCGACGTCGACGGTTTTTTCTTCAGGCCCGGCACGTCGCGCACCTCATAGAAGGTTTGCAGCGCCTGCGCCAGCAATTCCTGTTTCAGGTGCGGATAGTGGACGGCGACGATCTGCTCCATCGTGTCCTTGTCCGGGAATTTGATGTAGTGGAAGAAGCAGCGGCGCAAGAAGGCGTCCGGCAATTCCTTCTCGTTGTTCGAGGTGATGATGACGAGCGGGCGATGGCGCGCCGTGACCATTTCGCGCGTTTCGTAGACATAGAATTCCATGCGGTCGAGTTCGCGCAGCAGATCGTTCGGGAATTCGATGTCGGCCTTGTCGATCTCGTCGATCAGCAGCACCACCGGTTCGGGCGCCGTGAACGCCTGCCACAGCACGCCCTTGACGATGTAGTTCTGGATGTCGCGCACGCGCTCGTCGCCGAGCTGAGAATCGCGCAGGCGCGAAACGGCGTCGTACTCGTACAGGCCCTGCTGCGCCTTGGTGGTCGATTTGATATGCCATTGCATCAGCGGCATGTTCAGCGCCGCCGCCACTTCCTCGGCCAGCATGGTCTTGCCCGTGCCGGGCTCGCCCTTGATCAGCAGTGGCCGCTGCAAGGTCAGTGCCGCATTCACGGCCAGTTTCAGGTCGGCGGTGGCGACATAGCTGTCGGAACCTTCGAAGCGGTGGCCTTGCTGTGGGTGCTGTGCTTGCATGAGCGGTCTGCCAAAGTATTGAAAGGGTGAGTATAAACAGAACTGGGGCGTACTGCCACGCAGGCGGCCTGTGCCCGCCCGCATACACTGGTCTTTTTGTAGGTGGACTTGCAAGAACATCTTGGTTAGAATCGGCAAGTAGCAGCTTAATTGTCAACCTTAATTGTCAATACATAAGATCAATAAAAACCAGCTCTGGCGTTTCTCCGATTACCTTTGTTCACTTTGCCACTATGAAAAAAATATTTGCACTTCTCGTGCTTGCCGGCATCGCAAATGCCGTCACAGCGGCTGACATTGTAGGAAACGCCAAGGCAGCCACTGCCAAGGTGGAAATGTGTATCGGTTGCCACGGCATTCCCGGTTACAAGGCAACTTTCCCTGAAGTGTTCCAGGTGCCGATGATCGGCGGCCAGTCGGCAAAATACATCGAAAATGCGCTGCAAGCGTACA
Organism: Janthinobacterium sp. SUN118; assembly: GCF_030397695.1. NCBI lineage: Bacteria > Pseudomonadati > Pseudomonadota > Betaproteobacteria > Burkholderiales > Oxalobacteraceae > Janthinobacterium > Janthinobacterium sp. SUN118. The sequence continues at coordinate 488,229 of NZ_JAPUBV010000001.1, forward strand.
AGAAGGGCGATCGCAAGCACCCCAGCATGAAGGGCATCGCCAGCAGCCTGTCGGACCAGGATATCGCCGACGTCGCCGCCTACTATGCGCAACAAGCCAAGCCGAACTGAGGACTAGCCAGATGAAAACATTATTCGCCGCCCTCGTTTGCGCCACCGTCTCGTTTTCCGCCGTTGCCGCCGGCAATATCAACACGGGCAAGGTCCTGGCGGAGAAATACAGCTGCGCCACCTGCCACGGCAAGGATTATGGCTCGCCCATCGACCCGTCGTATCCGAAACTGGCGGGCCAGCACAGGGATTACCTGGAACACGCGATGACGGCGTACAAGCGGGGCGACAAGGCCAACGGCCGCAACAACGCCATCATGACGGGCCAGGTCAAGCCGCTGAGCAACCAGGATATCAAGGACCTGGCCGCCTACTTCCACAGCCTGCCCGGCACCCTGGTGACGCACCGCTGAGCGGTGTCGCCGGCTCAGGCTTTCAGCCCGACCCGGCGCGCCAGCTTGTGCAGGTTGCTGGCGTCCAGCCCCAGCTGGCGCGCCGCCGCGGCCCAGTTGTCCTGATGCAGGGCCAGCGCCTGGCGGATGGCCTGGCGCTGGCTCGCTTCCACAATTTGATGCATGCTGAGCAAAGGCGCCGCTGCCGTCGCGCACGCTGCCGGCGCACCCGCCGGCGCCTCCAGCGCATCGAGATCGAGCATATCCGTTTCCAGGGTGACGATGTCCTTGCGGTCCGCGCCGCGGATCACGGCTTTCAGCGCGGCACGGCTGATCACATGTTCGAGTTCGCGCACATTGCCGGGCCAGCGGTAGTGGCGTAGCGCCTCTTCCGCTGCCGCCGACAGGCGCAGGCTGCGCAGGCCCAGGCGTGCACGGTTGAGTTCCAGGAAACCGCCCGCCAGCAGCAGCACGTCATTGCCCCGCTCGCGCAGCGGCGGAATCGGCACGGGATACACGGATAAACGGTGGTACAGGTCGGCCCGGAACGTGCCGTCGCGCACGTGCTCGCGCAAGCTGCGGTTGGTGGCGGCGATCACGCGCACGTTGACCCGGCGCGGCCGGTCCGCGCCCAGGCGCTGGATTTCCCCATTTTGCAAGGTGCGCAGCAGTTTGGCCTGGATGGACAGCGGCAATTCCCCCACTTCATCGAGGAACAGGGTGCCCCCTTCGGCCGCCTCGAAACGGCCGGGCCGGTCGCTGACGGCGCCGGAAAACGCGCCGCGCACATGGCCGAACAGTTCGCTCTCGGCCAGGGACTCGGGCAAGGCCGCGCAATTGACATGGATCAAGGGCTTGCCGGCGCGGCGCGACAGCCGGTGCAGCCGGTGCGCGCACAGTTCCTTGCCCACCCCCGTTTCCCCCAGCAGCAGCACGGGCAGTTCCGAATCGGCCACCACCTGCAGTTCGTGCAGCAATTGCGTGATGGCGCCGCTCTGGCCGACGAAATCGTGTTCCTCGCGCGGCACCTGCGCATTGGCCTGCATGGCGCCGCCCGACAGGCGCAGGCCGCGTATTTCGGCCTCCAGGCGGGTGACGCGCACGGCTGCCTCGATGGCGCACGCCAGTTCGCCCAGCTCGCGCTGCGCGCGGACATCGAAGGCGCCCACCTGCAGGGCGTCGAGCGTGATCACGCCCCAGCGTTCGCCTTCCAGGTCGAGCGCCATGCCCATGCAGTCGTGCACGGGCAGCGGCTCGCCGGCCCGCTCGGCGATCAGGCCGTCGTACGGATCGGGCAGGGCACTGTCGTGATGGAAGCACAGCACGCCGCGCCGCTGCAGGATGGCGGCCAGGCGCGGATGGTCCGTGACGGCGAAACGGCGTCCCAGCGCGTCGCTGGCCAGGCCGGCCATGGCCACGGGCCGCAGGTGCTCGCCGTCCAGTTTGAGCAAGGCCACGGCCTCGCAGCCGAAGTACGCGCGCAGGCTGCCCACCAGCCGTTGCAGGCGCACGGCCACGGGCAGGTCGGCGACCAGGTCGGTGAGTAGCAGAAGGTGAATGGCGGAGGTGGTCATCATGACCATGGAGGGTACAACGGACCCTGCCCAGGCAGGGTCATAACGACCCTGCAATTTTCAAATCGTTGATTTAAAACAAGTTTTTCCTGGCACACGGTTTGCCTAGGTAAGAGTGCCGAACCGGCAGACAAGACCAAGGAAAGCTTGATGAAAACCACTCCCTCCCTCGGCGCCATCGCCGCCGCCATCTGTGTCCTGGCGCTGCCCCCGTGCGTACAGGCGCAGGCCAGCCTGCCTGCCAGCGCCGCCGCCACTGCCGCCAAATCCGCCGCCGCGACGCTCAAGCGTTATGAACTGCAGACCAATATCGTCGATGGCAAGATGGTGTTCATCGACGCCAAGGGCCAGGTCAATCCCGTGCTGGCGGCAAACGTGGGCGACACGGTCGAACTCGTGCTGAAAAGCGGCGAGGGCGCCGAACATGATTTGCTGATACCCGAGCTGAACGTGGCGTCCGCCAAATTCAGCGCCAATACGGGCAAGACCAGCGTGCGCTTCAAGGTCACGCGCGCCGGCACGTTCACGTATTACTGCTCGATTCCCGGCCACCGGCAGATCGGCATGGAAGGCAAGCTGGAAGTGAGCGGCGCCTCGCGGGCAGAAGCCGGAGCACCGAAGGCGGCTGGCGCGGGCGCCGCCAGCGAATCGGGCCAGGCCGCCGCGCTGGCCCTGTACACGCCGGCGCCATCGCCGATGCGCGGGCCCGATCCATCCGCCGTCAGCGTGGCGGCCAATCCCGCTTCGGTGCCCGCCGCCATCGGCGCGCGCGCGCCGCAGACCCTGAAATACCGCATGGAGACGGTGGAACTGCCGGGCAAGCTCGATGACGGTACCAGCTTTACCTACTGGACCTTCAACCGCCAGGTGCCCGGTCCCATGCTGCGCGCGAAGGTGGGCGACACGGTGGAGCTGACCCTGTTCAATGCGAAAGACAGCAGGATGATCCACTCGATCGACCTGCATGCCGTGACGGGCGGCCATGGCGGCGGCCAGCACACGCAGGTGGCGCCGGGGCAGGAAAAAACCGTCACCTTCAAGGCGCTCAATCCCGGCCTGTATGTGTACCACTGCGCCACGCCGCTGGTGCCGCAGCATATCGCGGCAGGCATGTACGGCATGATCCTCGTCGAACCGGAAGGCGGCTTGTCGAAGGTGGACCGCGAGTATTACGTGATGCAGGGCGAGATGTACACGGGCCGTCCGCACGGCGCGCCCGTGCACCAGGAACCGAACCTGGAAAAGATGGCCAACGAGCTGCCCGACTACTACGTCTTCAACGGAGAAGTGGGCGCCTTGAGCAAGACGCACAAATTGCAGGCGACAGTCGGCGAGACGGTGCGCATCTACTTCGGCGTCGGTGGCCCGAACAAGATTTCATCGTTCCACATCATCGGCGAAATCTTCGACAAGGTGTACAGCGAAGGCTCGATCAGCAGCCCGAAACACGACGTGCAAACCACCTTGGTGGCCCCCGGCGGCGCGACCATCGTCGAACTCAAGGTGCAGCACCCGGGCAGCTACCTGCTGGTCGACCATGCCCTGTCGCGCGCCGGCAAGGGCGCCGTCGGCGTGCTGGAAGTCACGGGCGAGCCCGTGCCCGGCGTCTACCACGCGGGCGCCCGCCAATAAACCCTATTCATCCTCAAGGAACCGTTATGGACATGATCGAGTTATCCCTGGGCCAGCTGGCCCGCCGCATCCCCGGCGCCACGCGCCTGTTCGATGCGCACCGCCTGGATTTTTGCTGCGGCGGCAACAAGACCCTGCGCGCGGCGGCCGAAGCGGCCGGCGTGGACGTCACCCCCATCGTCGAGGAGCTGCGGCTGCTGCAAGGGCGGATGGACGCCAGCGGCGAGCGTGACTGGCAGGAGGCTACGGCCACGGAATTGGTGCAGCACATCCTGGCGCGCTACCACGCCGTGCACCGCGAGCAGCTGCCCGAACTGATACGCCTGGCGCGCAAGGTCGAGCAGGTGCATGGCGAGCGCGCCGACTGTCCGCACGGGCTGGCGGAACACCTGTCGGCCATGGCGCAGGAGCTGGAAAGCCATATGCGCAAGGAGGAGGACGTGCTGTTCCCCATGATCGTGCGCGGCCAGGGCCCGCAGGCCGGCGCACCGATCAACGTGATGCGCATGGAGCACGACGACCATGGCGTGGCCTTGCGCGCGATGGAGGCGATGACGAACGATATCAGCGCGCCGGCCGGCGCCTGCACCACCTGGCGCGCGCTGTACACGGGGCTGCGCACCTTCCGCGAGGACCTGATGGCGCACATCCATACCGAAAACAATATCCTGTTCGAGCGCTTCGCGCCGGCCGTGGTGCACTGACAAAGGAAAGACCGCATGGGTCCCTATAAAAAACTCTGGTTCACCCTGATCGGCGTGCTGATCGTGACCTTTTCGCTGCTCGGTTATTACGGCGTCGAAGTCTACCGGCAGGCGCCGCCGATTCCCGCGCAAGTGCTGGCGCAGGATGGCCGGCAGCTGTTCGACCGTGAAGGCATCCTCGATGGCCAGACGGCCTGGCAATCCGTGGGCGGCATGCAGCTGGGCTCCATCTGGGGCCACGGCGCCTACCAGGCGCTCGACTGGACGGCCGACTGGCTGCACCGCGAACTGACGGCCTGGCTGGAGCTGGCCGCGCAGGAGCAGCACGGCAAGGCTTACGCGCTGCTGGACGGCCCCGCGCAGGCGGCACTGCGCGAAGCGCTCAAGCTCGAGTACCGCAGCAACCGGGTCGACAATGCGCAGGTGCTGCGCCTGTCGCCGCGCCGCGTGCAGGCGCTTGCCCGCACGGCGCACTATTACGACCAGCTGTTTTCCGACGCGCCGGCGCTGCAAAAGAGCCGCGAGCATTTCGCCATGAAGGAAAACACCCTGCCCAGCGCCGAACGGCGCGCGCAGATGACGCAGTTCTTCTTCTGGACCGCCTGGGCCGCCGCCACCGAGCGTCCGGGCCAGAAGGTCACGTACACGAACAACTGGCCGCACGAACCGCTGATCGGCAACCAGCCCAGCGGCGAGAACCTCGTCTGGTCGGTCGCCAGCGTGGTGGTGCTGCTGGCCGGCGTCGGCTTCCTCGTCTGGGGCTGGGCCTTCCTGCGCGACCATGACGAAGCGCTGCCGGCGGCCGGTCCGCGCGATCCGCTGACCACTTTCGCCCTCACGCCTTCGCAGCGGGGACTGGGCAAATACCTGTTCCTCGTCGTCGCCCTGTTCATCTTCCAGGTCTTCATCGGCGGCTTTACCGCGCACTATACGGTGGAAGGGCAGCAATTCTATGGCGTCGACGTGTCGCGCTGGTTCCCGTATGCGCTCACGCGCACCTGGCATATCCAGGCCGCGCTGTTCTGGATCGCCACGGGCTTCCTGGCCGCCGGCCTGTTCCTCGCGCCGCTGATCAATGGCGGCCAGGATCCGAAGTGGCAGCGCCTCGGCGTCGACGTGCTGTTCTGGGCGCTGGTGGTGGTCGTCGTCGGCTCCTTCATCGGCAATTACCTGGCGATTGCGCAAGTGATGCCGCCCGAGTGGAATTTCTGGCTCGGCCACCAGGGCTATGAATACGTGGACCTGGGTCGTTTGTGGCAGATCGGCAAGTACGTGGGCATCCTGCTGTGGCTGTTACTGATGCTGCGCGGCGTCGTGCCGGCCCTGCGCCAGAAGGGCGGCGACAAGAACCTGCTGGCGCTGCTGACGGCTTCCGTGGGCGCCATCGGCCTGTTTTACGGCGCCGGCCTGTTCTACGGCGAGCGCACGCATTTATCGGTGATGGAATACTGGCGCTGGTGGGTGGTGCACCTGTGGGTGGAGGGTTTCTTCGAAGTCTTCGCCACCACGGCGCTGGCCTTCATCTTCGCGACCCTGGGCCTGGTGTCGGCGCGCATGGCCACCACGGCCAGCCTGGCGTCGGCGTCGCTGTTCATGCTGGGCGGCATACCGGGCACTTTCCACCACCTGTATTTTGCCGGCACCACCACGCCCGTGATGGCCATCGGCGCCAGCTTCAGCGCGCTGGAAGTGGTACCGCTGATCGTGCTGGGCCACGAAGCGTGGGAAAACTGGCGGCTGAAGGAACGCGCGCCGTGGATGGAAAACCTGCGCTGGCCGCTGATGTGCTTTGTCGCCGTCGCCTTCTGGAACATGCTGGGCGCGGGCGTGCTGGGCTTCATGATCAACCCGCCCGTGGCGCTGTATTACATCCAGGGTTTGAACACGACTCCCGTGCATGCGCATGCGGCACTGTTTGGCGTGTACGGCTTCCTGGCGCTGGGCTTTACCTTGCTCGTGCTGCGCTATCTGCGGCCGCACTGCCAGTTCAGCCCGGCGCTGATGAAGACGGCGTTCTGGGGCTTGAACGGGGGCCTGGCGCTGATGATCTTTACCAGCTTGTTGCCAATTGGCATTATCCAGTTCCACGCCAGCGTGACGGAAGGCCTCTGGTATGCGCGCAGCGAGGCATTCATGCAGCAGCCGCTGCTGCAGACGCTGCGCTGGGTGCGCACCTTTGGCGACATGGTCTTCATCGTGGGCGCCATCGCCATGGCATTGCAGGTGGTGCTGGGATTGCTGGGCAAGGCGCCGAAGGCGCCCGTACTGCAGCCGCAGGCAGGGGGCGGCGCGGCCGCCATGAAATAGCGTTGCCTAGCGGCGGCGCACGCAGTCGATATAGGCGTCCGTGTCCGGCGGCAAGCCCGAACGCTGCGACGCCCAGATCATCTGGCCCAGGCACTCCATCACTTCGTGCTGGGCTGCATGGGCCGAATCGAGGCGCTGCGTCAGCTGCTGCACGGCCGGGCGGATGCCGCGCGGCTGGTCGACCTGCACCTGTTCCGTGATCGACAGGTGCATGGACAGGTGCAGGAAGGGATTGGCCTGCCCGCCCTCGACGGAATAGTCGCGCGCCAGCGCCGCTTCAACGTCGCTCAGCTCGTTTTCATATTCGGGGTGCTCAAGGATCCAGTCGAGCGCGATCGCTTCCATGGGCGTGAGGATGTCGTGGGCGCGGTGCTTGCGCAGGGTGTCGCAAAAGAAACGGCGCACATCGTCGGAAGAGGGGTTGAACATGGCTGGATAACTGTGGCTAAGGGCAGCCGGCATTGTACCGCGTACGTAAATTGTGTACGCTGTGCCAGCTGTTTTTGCCCTTCCACCGACCACCTGGAGAATGCCCGATGTTGAATGATGCCGCCCTCGATACCCTGTTCTACGCCGCCCGCACGCATAATGGCTGGCAAGACCGTCCCGTCAGCGATGCGCTGCTCAAGCAGCTGTACGATACCCTGAAGTGGGCGCCCACTGCGGCCAATGGCTCGCCGATCCGCGTGGTTTTCGTCAAGTCGCCTGAAGCGAAGGCGACCCTGGTCGAATGCATGTCGGCCGGCAACGCGGCCAAAGTGGCGCAGGCGCCCGTGACGGCCATCATCGGCATGGACATGGCGTTTTATGAACAGCTGCCCAAGCTGTCGCCCCACGTCGACGCGCGCGCCTGGTTCACGGGCAACCAGGCGCTGTCCGATGCGACGGCATTCCGCAATTCTTCGCTGCAAGGCGGTTATCTGATCCTGGCCGCGCGCGCCCTGGGCCTCGATTGCGGCCCGATGTCCGGCTTCGACACCGAGAAACTCGACGCCGCCTTCTTCGCCGGCACCACCGTCAAGGCCAATTTCGTCTGCAGCCTCGGCTATGGCGATCCCGACCGCGTGCGTCCCCGCGCGCCGCGCCTGTCCTTCGAGGAAGCGTGCCGCATTGTCTGAATGACTACTTCAGGGTAATTTCCAAGGGCATCGCGGATGCCCTTTTTTACGCCGCGCGACCGCGTTCATGAGCCGATAGTCACCGCAAATTAATACCTGGCAGTAAGTATTATCCACTAGCGCCGCGCCCCGGCAGCGCCAAATAACGGTGATAAAATCGCCGTTCTTGATATTTGCACTGGACACGACGGCGATTGTATTGCCGCTTTTTCAGCCGGCAACGACGGCCGTGCCGTTCCATTGCCCGCACCTTTGCCACCAAATCTTGCTTTGGGACTATCCCGTAGCGCGGCAGCATGCCTGACACCATCGACCTCCGCCTCTCCGGCTGCCTCGGCGTTCCGGATGGCGGGCTGTTTTTCGTTCGATCCTCGATCGATCGCTTGCGGTCGCGCTGGTGCCGCCGCGGTGGCGCACAAGAATCATCCTATTCATGAACGGAGTTACGTATGCGTAAATCGCTATTACTTTTGATGTCGTGCCTGATCCTGGCGGCATGTGACAAGACCCCGCCGGCTTCGTCGGAAAAACCGGTCGACGTGCTGCTGGTCGGCGCCGGCACCATGAGCGCCACCCTGGGCAGCATGCTCAAGGAACTCGACCCGTCGCTGACGATGGAAATGTACGAGCGCCTCGGTTCCGTGGCGGCCGAAAGCTCGGACGCGATGAATAACGCGGGCACGGGCCACTCGGCGTTTGCCGAGCTGAACTACACGCCGGAAGCGGCCGACGGCAGCATCGAAACCAAGAAAGCCGTCGATATCAACGAGCAATTCGAGATTTCCAAGCAGTTCTGGGCTTACCAGGTGGAAAAGAAGCACCTGGGCGCGCCGCAGACCTTCATCAACAATGTGCCGCACATGAGCTTTGTGTGGGGCGATGCGAATATCGCCTTCCTGCACAAGCGCTATGAAGCGATGCAAAAGCAAAACCTGTTCAAGGGCATGCTGTACTCGGAAGACCCGGCGCAGATCGCGCAATGGGCGCCGCTGGTCATGCAAGGCCGCGACAAGGGCCAGAAAGTGGCCGCAACGCGCATGGAGATCGGTACCGACGTCAATTTCGGCACCCTCACGCGCGGTCTGGTGAGCTACTTGACGGACAGCCATGGCATGGCACTGCATCTGCGCCATCAGGTGCAGGACATCAAGCGCGGCGCCGACGGCGTGTGGAACGTGACGGTGAAAAACCTGGCCGACGACACGGAAAAGACCGTGCGCGCCAAGTTCGTCTTCATCGGCGCGGGCGGCGGTTCGCTGCCGCTGCTGGAAAAATCGGGCATTCCTGAAGCCAAGGGCTACGGCGGCGTGCCGGTGGGCGGCCAATGGCTGGTCACCACGAATCCGGACCTGGTGGCGGCGCATGCGGCCAAGGTGTATGGCAAGGCGTCCGTCGGTTCGCCGCCGATGTCCGTGCCGCATCTGGACACGCGCATCATCGACGGCAAGAAAGCCTTGCTGTTTGGCCCGTTCGCCACCTTCTCGACCAAGTTCCTGAAAAACGGTTCGTGGATCGACTTGCCCGCCTCTATCGGCAGCGGCAACATCAAGCCCATGCTGCAAGCCGGCTACGACAATATTCCGCTGACCAAATACCTGGTCGAACAAGTGATGAATACTCCGGAAGACCGTTTGAAGACCCTGCGCGAATACTTGCCGAATGCCAAGATGGAAGACTGGACCCTGCAAAACGCGGGCCAGCGCGTGCAGATCGTCAAGGATGACCCGGTTAAAGGCGGCTTGCTGCAGTTCGGCACGGAAGTCGTCGGCGCCGCCGATGGCAGCATCGTTGCCCTGCTGGGCGCCTCGCCTGGCGCGTCTACCGCGCCGCCGATCATGATCAAGGTGCTGCAGACGGCGTTCAAAGCGCGCCTGGCGACGCCGGAATGGCAGGCGAAGATGGTGGAAATGGTGCCGTCGTATGGTCAAAAGCTGAACAACGACCCGGCCCTGGCCAACAAGATCCGCCAGCACAGCAGCGCGATCCTGGGCTTGAAAGCCATTACGCTTGACGTGCCAGCGGCAGCGCCGGCGGCAAACTAAGTGAGCCTGACCGGCAGGGAGGTTTCCTGCCGGAATGAAAAAAAGGGGCAGCCTGGTCAGGCTGCCCCTTTTGCGTGGGAGCGTGCGTTCATGTCTGGCCGGCTACTCCTTGCCCGGCAAAATCAGCTCGGGCGTGCGCCCTTCGGCGGCAGCGCCGTCGCAAGGCTTGGCCAGCGCAGCACCGTCCTGCGCCCGCGGCGCATGCGGCTGGCGCAGGTAGCGCGAGGTATGGCGGTGCGCTTGCTGCGCGTTGCCATGCACGGGCCAGGTCAGGAAGCGGGACAGCTCCTGCAAGGCACGCTGGTACACATCGCGCTTAAATTCAATCACGACATCGAGCGGGACCCAGTACTCATGCCAGCGCCAGGCGTCGAACTCGGGATGGTCGGTCAGGCGCAGATTGACGTCGTTGTCGCGCGCGCACATTCTCAGCAGAAACCAAATCTGCTTCTGGCCACGGTAGTGGCCGCGAATCTCGCGCTTGATGAAGTGGTCTGGCACTTCATAGCGCAGCCAGTCGCGGGTGCGGCCGACAATTTTGACGTGTTCCTGCCTGAGTCCGATTTCCTCTTCAAGTTCGCGAAACATGGCTTGTTCCGGAGTTTCGCCATATTTGATACCGCCTTGCGGAAACTGCCATGAGTGCTCGCGCACCCGCTTGCCCCACCACACCTCGTTCTGGGCGTTTAGCAGGATGATGCCGACGTTGGGCCGAAACCCTTCACGGTCGAGCATAATGCACCTCAAACTTTCTGCGACAGCGCGTCTTTTTTTACATTTTTGCCCACAACTCCGCAAGCCGGTTGCCTTTTCGGGGTGCGAAAAGAGCCGGAATCGCACCAATTGAGCGCATTTGTGTAAAGTATGGACGCATCAGCCAGCTAATCCTTTAAAATTAGGTTGATTATAACCCTCTCTTTTTAAAAAGAATTCACCGTTATGCGCGCCTCCCGTTTTTTTATTTCCACACTTAAAGATGCACCTTCTGACGCGGAAATCGTCAGCCACCAATTGATGATGCGTGCAGGCATGATCAAACGCCTCGGTTCCGGCATCTACACCTACATGCCGATGGGCTTGCGCGTGATCCGCAAGGTGGAAGCCATCATCCGTGACGAGATGAACAAGGCCGCCGGCATCGAACTGCTGATGCCGCTCGTGCAGCCTGCCGAACTGTGGCAGGAGACGGGCCGCTGGACCAAGATGGGCGATGAACTGATGCGCGTGAAAGACCGCCATGGCCGCGAATACGCGATCCAGCCGACGTCGGAAGAGGTCATCACGGACGTCGTGCGCACGGAAATCAAGTCCTATCGCCAGCTGCCGTTGAATTTTTACCATATCCAGACCAAGTTCCGCGACGAGCGCCGCCCACGCTTCGGCCTGATGCGCGGCCGCGAATTCACCATGAAGGATGCGTACTCGTTCGACCGCGACCTGGCCGGCATGCAAGCGTCGTACAAGGTCATGTTTGATGCCTACACCAGTATCTTCACGCGTTTCGGCCTGCAATTCCGCGCCGTGGCAGCCGATAACGGCGCCATCGGTGGTTCCGGTTCGCATGAATTCCACGTCATCGCCCACACGGGCGAGGACGCGCTCGTGTACTGCCCGACGTCCGACTACGCCGCCAACATGGAAGCGGCCGAAGCGCTGCCGCCGGCTGGCGAGCGCGCCGCCGCCACCCAGGCCTTGACCAAGACGGCCACGCCGGACACCGTCAAGTGCGAAACCGTGGCCACCCTGCTGGGCCTGGATCTGTCGCAGACCGTGAAAACCATCGCGCTGACGGTGGAAACGACGGGCAAGGACGAGAAAGTCACGAAACAGTTCTTCATGCTGCTGCTGCGCGGCGACCATGAGTTGAACGAGATCAAGGTAGGCAAGGTTGCCGGCCTGGCCGGCCACCGTTTCTCGACGGAAGCGGAAATCCTGGAAGTCTACGGCACGATTCCCGGCTACCTGGGCCCGATCGGCACCAAGGCACCGGTCACCGTGGTGGCGGACCGCACGGTTGCCCATATGGGCGATTTCGTCTGCGGCGCGAATGAGGCCGGTTTCCACTACACGGGCGCCAACTGGGGCCGCGACATGGCCGAGCCTGCCATCGTGGCCGATTTGCGCAATGTCGTCGCCGGCGACGCGTCGCCGGACGGCCAGGGCCTGCTGGCCATCGAGCGCGGCATCGAAGTGGGCCACGTGTTCCAGCTGGGGACGGCGTACTCGGAAAGCATGAAAGCCACCTTCCTCGACGAGAACGGCAAACCGGCACCGCTGCAGATGGGTTGCTACGGCATCGGCGTGACGCGCATCCTGGGCGCCGCCATCGAACAGAACTTCGACGACAAGGGCATCATCTGGCCTGCGTCGATCGCGCCATTCGAGGTCGTGCTGTGCCCGATGGGCATGGACCGCAGCGAACTGGTCAAGGAAGAGACGGAGAAGCTGTACGCGGCCCTGCAAGGCGCGGGCGTCGATGTCATCGTCGATGACCGCGGCTTGCGCCCAGGCGCCATGTTTGCCGACTGGGAACTGATTGGCGTGCCGCACCGCATCGTCATCGGCGAGCGGGGCTTGAAAGAAGGCAAGCTGGAATACCAGGGCCGCCGCGACGCGGAAGCGACCGGCGTGGCACCGGACGAGATCGTTGCCTTCATCCAGGGCAAAATGGCGCAGTGAAGCGTCTATCCGTAAGTCAAGTGGCCGGCGCCCTCGCGCTGGCCACCTGCCTGGCCTGCGCTTTCCCGGCGCAGGCCGGCAACCAGAAGGAAGAGGCGCTGGCCGACTCCGTCCGCCTGGCGCTGTCGCATGCGATCCGCGACGAACGCCCGCCGCAACCCAAATTTGCCACCCCCGCCGAGTTGCAGCGCTACCAGCAATGGCTGGCGCAGATGTCGCAACGCCTGCAGCGCAAGCTGCCGGACGCGCAGTTGCGCACGGAATTTCTGGAAACAGTATGGTATGAAGCGCGCCGCGCCGGCCTGGAACCGGCCCTGGTGCTGGGCCTGATCCAGGTCGAGTCGGCCTACCGCAAATATGCCGTCTCGCTGGCCGGCGCGCGCGGCTACATGCAGGTGATGCCGTTCTGGACGGGCGTCATCGGCGACAGCGACCGCAGCAAGCTGTTCCACATGCAGACGAATCTGCGCTATGGCTGCGCGATTTTGCGCATGTACCTGGACATGGAAAAGGGCGATCTGTACCTGGCCCTGGGCCGCTACAACGGCAGCCGGGGACGCGCCGAGTACCCGAATGCCGTGCTGGCCGCGTGGAAATTGTGGGAATTCAAGCCTGCCGCCTGAACGCAAGTCAAAAAAATGCCCCGCTCGCTGATTCAGCGGCGGGGCACTCGCACGGCTGACGCAGCCGGCGCGTATCTGATCATTTCAAATGATCGGAGATCAGTTTCGTCATTTCAAACATGGAGACTTGGGCTTTGCCGCCGAAAACAGCTTTCAGCTTGTCGTCCGCATTGATCATGCGGCGGTTGGCCGGATCTTGCAGATCGAGTTTTTTGATGTAATCCCATACCTTTTTGGTCACTTCCGTGCGCGGCAGTGGTGCTGCGCCAACAACGGCGGCCAGTTCTTTCGATGGCGTCATTGCTTTCATGAATGCTGCGTTTGGCTTGCGTGGTGTTGCCGGTGCTGCCGCTTTCTTCGCCGCTGCTGGTTTAGCTGCTGCCTTGGCTGCGGGTGCTGCTTTCTTGGCGGCTGCAGGCTTGGCTGCTGCTGCTTTGGCTGGCGCTGCTACTGGGGTTTTTTTGGCTGTTGCCATCTTCGAGCCTCCTTAACAAACACATGGGAAATTGCGCAATTAATCGCACGGCTAATATTGGTGTGGATTTACCTAGTATGCAAGTGTTTTTCACGTTTTCACGAGGAAAAAGCAGGGAAATGACGCGCCTGTCGCCCGGGCGCACCGCTTGGGGGCGTGGAACGGCGTTTTTGCCCGTAAATGGCATGGTTGCTGGCTATGCGGGGAGGGGACTGCGGGGAGGGAGGAAATCATGCCGGACGCCATCAAAATGCAATCCGGCATTATTTTATAACGGTGTTTCTTGACTTGAACTACGTCTCACGCGGCGTAAAAAAGGCCTTCAAAATCACAGCGGGCGGGGATGCTTTGTGGCAGGGAAGCGCAACCGTACTGAAGTACGGTGAGCATCGCCGGCCGCAAAGACCACCGCGCAGCGGATTTTGAAGCCTTATCTCATCCCAGGCATCATGCCCTTCATGGAGCGCATCATCTTCATCATGCCGCCGCCCGACAATTTTTTCATCATCGTCTGCATTTGCTCGAATTGCGTCAGCATGCGGTTCACTTCCTGCACCTGCACGCCGGCACCGGCGGCGATGCGGCGCTTGCGCGTGGCCTTGATCAATTCAGGCTTGGCGCGCTCCTGCGGCGTCATCGAATCGATGATGCCGCACATGCGGCGCACCTGTTTGTCGGCCTGGTCCATGTTCTTGCCGCCGGCCGCCTGCTGGAACTGGGCCGGCAGCTTGTCCATCAGGTTGGCCATGCCGCCCATTTTCTTCATCTGGCCCAGCTGCGCCTTGAAGTCGTTCATGTCGAACTTGCCGCCCACCTTGATCTTTTGCGCCAGGTCCGCCGCCGCCTTGCTGTCGACGCCCTTGCGCGCCTCTTCCACCAGCGCGAGGATGTCGCCCATGCCGAGGATGCGGTTGGCCATGCGGGTCGGGTCGAACGCTTCCAGGCCGTCGAGTTTTTCCGAGACACCGGCAAACTTGATCGGCTTGCCCGTGATGTGGCGCACCGACAGGGCCGCGCCGCCGCGCGCATCGCCATCGAGCTTGGTCAGCACGATGCCGGTCAGCGGCAGCGCATCATTGAAGGCCTTGGCCGTGTTGATGGCGTCCTGGCCCAGCATGGCGTCGACGACAAACAGGGTCTCGATCGGCTTCACGGCGCCGTGGACGGCGGCGATTTCGCGCATCATCTCTTCGTCGATACCGAGACGGCCCGCCGTATCGATGATCAGCACGTCGTGGTAATGCTTTTTCGCCCAGTCCAGCGCGGCCAGCGCGATATCGACCGGCTTGTCCGTGCTGGTCGATGGGAAGAAGTCGGCGCCCACCTGGGCGGTGACCGATTGCAGCTGGGCGATCGCGGCAGGGCGATACACGTCGGCCGAGACGGTCAGCACTTTCTTTTTCTTTTCTTCCTTCAGGTATTTCGCCAGCTTGCCGACGGTGGTGGTCTTGCCCACACCCTGCAGACCGGCCATCAGGATGATGGCGGGCGGCTGCTGGGCAAAGCTGATCTGCGACGCTTCCGGGCCCAGGTCGGCGCCCATCAGGGCTGCCAGCTCGCGCTGCACCACGCCCACGAGGGCCTGGCCTGGCGTCAGCGAGGAAATGACATCCTCGCCCATGGCTTTTTCTTTGACTTTGGCGATGAATTCGCGCACGGCGGGCAGGGCGACGTCGGCTTCGAGCAGCGCCAGGCGCACTTCGCGCAGCATGTCGGCGGTATTCGCTTCGGTCAGGCGCGCCTCGCCGCGCATGGTCTTGACGACTTTGGCAAGCCGTTGGGTGAGATTATCTAGCATGATGAACCTGCAATGAAAAGCTTGGGGGTGGGCGGCGCAAGCCGGACGATGGGCGCCATTTTACCCCATCGCGTGGCCCTGGCGCGCCATTGCTGCACAGCCTGGCGGTTGGCCGGCTTTTGAATTAGTTGGTATTTCTGCCAATGCCGCGATTGCATGAAAGCTAAAATCGCGGTTAAAATGAGAATAATTCTTATTTACATTCGAGGGCGCCACGCGCCATACCGGAAAGGGGTGCCATGTCGGCCGCCGATTTTGCCCAGCAACAAGACCTGCACGCGCTCTACAGCAGCCATCACGGCTGGCTGCAGGGCTGGCTGCGGCATAAGCTGGGCAATGCGGGCGAGGCGGCCGACCTGGCGCAAGACACCTTCATCAGCGTGCTTGCCAACGGCATGGCGCCGCAAATCCGCGAGGCGCGCCCTTTTCTCGCCACCATCGCGCGGCGCCTGGTGGCGCACCGCTACCGCCGCCAGGTGCTGGAAGACGCCTACCTGGAGGCGCTGGCCTGCTTGCCGCCCGAGGCGGCGCCCGCGCCGGAAGCGCGCCTGCTGGCGCTCGAAGTCTTGCAGGAAATCGACACGGCCCTCGACGGCTTGCCCGCTCCCGTGCGCACGGCTTTCCTGCTGGCGCAGCTGGAAGGTCTCAGCTATGCCGAGATCGCCGCGCGCCTGAACGTGTCGGCCAGCTCGGTGAAGCAGTACCTGACGCGCGCCAACCGCCAGGTGTTTTTCTCCCTGCCGGCATGAACACGGCGGGCGAAGCGGCGGCCCCGGCGGTCATCAGCGAGGACGTGCAGCTGCAGGCGGCCGAATGGCTGACGCTGCTGATGTCGGGCGATGTGGGCGAGGCGGAGCGGGCCGCCTGGCAGCGCTGGCGCCGCGCCGCGCCGGAACATGAACAGGCCTGGCAGCATATCGAGGCCGTCGCGCAGCGCCTGCAAGGCGTGTACCGCGACGGTGCGCAGCGCACGGCGGCCGCGCAGGCGCTGGCCAGCGCCGGCCCGCCCGCCAGCGGCAAGCGGCGCCAGCTGCTCGTCTGGCTGGGCGTGGCGACTGGTGGCGGCTTGCTGGCCGCGCAGACGGGCGCCTGGGATGGCGTGCGCGCCTTGCGCGCCGACTACCGCACGGCCACGGGTGAGCGGCGCGAAGTGGCGCTGGCCGATGGCAGCGTGCTCAGCTTGAATACGGAGTCGGCCGTGAATGTGCGCTTCGACGGCAGCCGCCGCCTGATCGAGCTGCTGGCCGGTGAAATCCTCGTCGTCAGCGGCCGGGGCGCCGGCAGCGCCGCGCCGCTGGAAGTGGCTACGCGCGAAGGCCTGGTGCGCGCGCTGGGCACGCGCTTTTCCGTGCGCCAGCAGGATGGCTACAGCACGGTCGATGTCTTTGAAAGCGCCGTCGAGATTCGTCCGCGCGACGGCGACGGCGCACCGTTGCTGCTGGCGGCCGGGCGCGGCGTGACGTTTTCCCGTCACGCACCCGACGCGCCGCATGCCGTCGATGCGTATGCGGACGCCTGGTTGCGCGGGCAGATGATCGTCGACGACGTGACCCTGGGCGATTTCCTGGCCGAGCTGGCCCGCTATCGCCCCGGCGTGATCCATTGCGCGCCGGAAGTCGCCCAGCTGCGCCTGTCGGGCGTGTTCCCGCTGGCCGACACCCAGCGCATCCTGCACATGCTGCCCAACTCGCTGCCGGTGCAGGTGCGCAGCCGCACGGCGTACTGGGTGACGGTCGAACCCGCGCCATAGCCGCGGCATAAAGAATATTTATCGAGCGGACTGCCCGTTTGTCGTTTTCGCGGCACCTACAGAGTAGGGCGCCTATTGTTCACCGTCTCATGACGCCATTTCAGGATTTTTCATGCCGCACGCTTTGCAAATTGCCATTTCGACACCGCGCCTTTCCGCACTGCGCCCGCTGGCGCAAGCGGCCGCGGCCCTGTGCCTGGCCGCCAGCGTGCCGGCCTTGGCCCAGCAGACCGCGCCCGAGCAGACCATGGGCGGCGTGTCGGTGACGGCGGGACGCGATGCGGCGACGGAAGGCAGCGGCTCCTACACGACGGGCGTGAGCAATACGGCAACCAGGCTGAACATGTCGCTGCGCGAGACGCCGCAGTCGGTCAGCGTGCTGACGCGCCAGCAGATCGACGACCTGGGCATCACCACCCTCGATGACGCCGTGCAGTCGATCACGGGGCTGGTCATGCAAAAAGGTAACTTCACGGGCGATTCGGGCAGCTTCAGCGCGCGCGGCTTTCCCGTCGAGAACATCCTGTTCGATGGCTTGCCGACCAGCCTGGGCGCGAACGGCACCTTCAATGGCGACAATGACGACCTGGCCATCTACGACCGCATCGAGGTGGTGCGCGGCGCCACGGGCCTGACGACGGGCAGCGGCACGCCCAGCGCCGCCATCAATCTGGTGCGCAAGCGCCCGACGGCCACGCCGCAGGCGTCGTTCTCGGCCAGCGTGGGCAGCTGGAGCAACTACCGCCTGGAAGCCGACGCGGCCAATGCGCTCAACGAAGCGAAGACGCTGCGCGGGCGCGTCGTCGTGACGGTGCAGGACAAGCAGGACTACGTCGACGTGCTGCATGGCCGTAACCACCAGCTGTACGGCATCATCGAGGCCGACCTGCGCCCCGACACCACTTTTACCTTCGGCGCGCACTACCGCAAGACCGATAACGACGGCGTCGTGACGGGCGTGGTGACGGCCGCCGACGGCAGCTTCCTGCAGTTGCCCCGCTCCACCTACCTGGGCACCGACTTCGATGACTGGCGCCAGACGGACAAGACCCTCTTCGCCGAACTGGAACACCGCTTCGGCAACGGCTGGAAGGCCAGGCTGGCGGCCACGCGCAAGACGCCCGAGATCGACACGACGTTTTCCGGCATCAACCGCCGCGGCGATACCCTGCGCTTCAACTCGCAGAGCTACCGCGCCGAGCTGGCCAACACCAGCTACGAAGCGTATGCCAGCGGCAGCTACAACCTGTTCGGCCGCCGGCACGAGCTGACGGTCGGCGCCAGCCACCGCCGTTCGTCGAAAAACAGCTATGGCGGCTGGGCGCCGTACAGCTGGGGTGCGGCGGCGCCCGTGATCGACCCGTTCAACTGGGACACGGGCAGCGTGCCGCGCCCCGTCATCAACTACGCGCAGTGGCGCACGGCCAGCATCACCGAGCAAAGCGGCGTGTATGCCGGCACGCGCATGCGCCTGGCCGATCCGCTGTCGCTGGTGCTGGGCGGTCGCCTGAGCTGGTACAAGGACGACGCCGGCTACTCGGTGGCGCGCGAATTCACGCCGTACGCCGGTGTCGTGTACGACCTCGACAAGCAGCACTCCGTGTACGCCAGCTGGACCGAGATCTTCCAGCCGCAGGCGTCCACGGACGCCAACGCGCAGTCATTGAAGCCGATCAGCGGCACCAACTACGAAGCCGGCGTGAAGGGCGAGTACTTCGGCGGCGCCCTCAATGCCAGCGCGGCCGTGTTCCAGATCCGCCAGCAGAATCGCGGCGTGGACGACCTCAATGGCCCCAATCCCTGCCCCGGCAGCACCTGGGGCTATTGCCAGCGCGCCTCGGGCGAAGTGCGCAGCGAAGGCGTGGAGCTGGACGTGGCGGGCGCGCTGACGCCCGACTGGCAGCTGTCGGCCGGCTATACCTATGTGAAGGCGCAATTTACGCGCGACAGCGATCCGGCCAATATCGGCAAGGATTTCAACAGTCGCTATCCGCGCCAGCAGCTCAAGCTGGCCACCAGCTACCGCCTGTCCGGCGCGGCGCAGGGCTGGCGCGTCGGCGCCTCCGTGTACGGGCAGGGCGCGACGGAATCGAGCGACGGCAGCTATCACCTGCGCCAGGGCCGCTACGCGATCCTGGGCCTGAACGCGGCCTGGCAGGTCGACAGCCGCGCCGAGCTGCGCCTGAACGTCAACAACGCGCTCGACAAGCATTATTACCAGAGCATTTATTCCGATGTCTTCGGCAACCTGCCCGGCGCGCCGCGCAACGTGATGCTGACGCTCAATTACAAGCTGTAACTTAATAACTTTGAATGACCTATCTTGATGAAGGATGCATGGCTTATGGATGTGCAGTTGAATGTGGCCCGCGCCCGCGATGGCGTGAACCAGCGTATGCTACAAGGAGCGCCGCGATGATGAAATCGGCCAACATGATGTTGTTTTCGCGCGTGCTGGCCGCCATTTTCGGCGGCTACGCGCTCACGTCCGGCGTGGCCGTGCTGCTGTCGGCCGTGCTGCCGCTGTCGCGCGCCGAAGCCGTGCTGACGGCCACCCTGAGCGCCTTCGTCGTCTACACCGGCGCCGTGATCTGGGTCTTTGCCGTGCAGGACCTGCGCCGCGCCTGGACCGGCATGCTGCTGCCGGCCATCCTGTGCGGCGGCATCGGCATGCTGTTGTCGCGGGGTGCCGCATGAACGCCGTCAAGGTGGACAAGGTGGCGAAGACGCCACAGCAGGGCGGCTTGCGCCAGGCCATGGCCTGGCTGCATACGTGGAGCGGCCTGTGGATTTCCTGGCTGCTGTTCGCCATCTTCATGACCGGTACCCTGGCCGTCTTCGACGACCCGATCGGCCACTGGATGACGCCCGAGCACGCGCTGGAAGAGGCGGCGCATGCGAACGATCCGCCGCTGCCGAAGGTCACGGACCGCGGACACCGTCTGGAGCTGGCCCTGGACTTCATGGCGAAAGAGCATCCGAAGGCGGACATGTGGGAAATCTGGCCCGTGCAGCGTCCTGGCCATGGCCTGTCCGCCTACTGGTTCCAGCCCAGCGGCGGCTATGGTTCGGCGGATCTCGATCCGCTGACGGGCGCCGTCGTCGAGCATGCGCGCGAGGCGACCGAGCGCGAAACCATCGGCGGCCACCATTTCGTCGATTTCCACTACGAGCTGCACGCGGGCCGCATCGGTGTCTGGATCGTCGGCATCACCACCATGATCATGCTGGTGGCGCTGGTCAGCGGCGTCATCACGCACAAGCGCATCTTCAAGGATTTCTTCACCTTCCGTCCGGCGAAAGGGCAGCGCTCGTGGCTCGACGCGCACAACGCGGTGGCCGTGCTGACCCTGCCGTTCCAGTTCATGATCGCCTATACGGGCCTGGCCTTCTTCAGCGACGACTATGTGCCTGCCCCCGTGGTGGCCCAATATGGCATGGAAAACGGCAAGCGCGCCTTCCTGGCCGACTGGAACGATGCGGGCAAGCCCGAGCGGTCGGGCCAGCCGCTGGCCATTCCCGCGCTGGAGTCATTCGCGCAGCGCGCCGAGCAGGCCATCGGCCAGGAAATCCGCGCCGTGGTGCTGGACAACCCGAACGACGCCTCCATGCGCGTGTGCATGTACGGCTGGAATGAGGACACGGAACTGCTCACGCGCCTCAGCGCCAACACGGGCAGGGCCTGCTATGCGCTGGCCACGGGCGAGCAGACCGCCTTGCGCCTGCCGGGCAAGTCGGACACGGGCGGCGCAGGCCTGACGCGCACCGTCATGTCGAACCTGCACATGGTCGGCTTCGGCGGCACGCCGATGCGCTGGCTGTACTTCTTCTGCGGCCTGGCCGGCACGGCCATGATGGGCACCGGCGCCATCCTGTTCATGGTCAAGCGCCGCCAGCGCTCCGGCGGCGAATTCGGCGCCTATACGCAGCGCGTGTACCGCGTCATCGAATGCCTGAACGTGGCGGCGATCGCCGGCCTGGCCATCGCCTGCGTGGGCTTCCTGTGGGCCAACCGCCTGATCCCCGTCGGCATCGAGCAGCGCGCCGGCTGGGAAGTGCGTGCCTTCTTCGGCGTGTGGTTCGTGATGCTCGTGCATGCCTGCCTGCGCGCGGAAAAGCGCGCGTGGATCGAACAACTGTGCCTGCTGGCCGCCCTGTGCCTGCTGCTGCCCGTGCTGAATGTGCTCACGACAGGCGACAGCCTGGTGGCGCAGATCGCGCGCGGCGACTGGGAAAGCGCCGGCGTGGAACTGTGCAGCATGGCGTTCGGCCTGCTGGCCGCCTGGGGCGCGTGGAAAGTCCACAAGCGCAAGGAAAAAGCGGCCAGGAAGGCCGCCGGCAAGGAAAGCCAGGCGCCATCGGCCAGCCTGCAAGTCACTACGGAAGGACAGTCATGATCAACACCATACTCTGCGCGCTGGGCCTGTCGTATGCGGGCATGGCCAGCCTCTCGCTGGCGATGGACCGCCATCACGGCCAGGTGTGGGGGCGCGACGCCGCGCCGAATGTGCGGCGTGCGCTGCAACTGGCGGGCGCCATCCTGCTGGCGCTGGCCATCTGGCCCTGCGTGGCTGGCTGGAGCCCCACCGTCGGCGTGGTCGCCTGGCTGGGCTTCCTGTCGGCCGGCGCGCTGCTGGTGGCCCTGCTGCTGCCGTATGCACCCAAAGTATTGTTTCGTAGTTCCCTGCTGGCAGCCGTCGCCGCGCTGGCAGGGCTTGTGACGTTCCTGCAGTAATGTTGACTGCCATTTTCAAGGATAGACTGATGCAATTTTCACGCCTGGCGACACCGTTCGATGTTTTAACTGTATTGAAAGTGGCTTCCTGATGGCGGCCCGCCTGTCTTCCCGCCGCGCGCGCATCCTCGGCGGCGCGGTCTTGCTGGCGCTGTTCGGCGCCGGCGCCCTGTGGGCCACGCGCGGCCCGAAAACCGTGTTCGACACGGCCCCCGTCAAGCGCGGCAACATCGAGGCCAGCGTCACGGCCATCGGTACCCTGCAACCGCAAACCTATGTCGACGTGGGCGCCCAGGTGTCGGGCCAGATCACGCGCCTGCACGTGCAGCCCGGCAGCGCCGTGGAAAAAGGCCAGTTGCTGGCCGAGATCGACCCCAGCGTGCAGCAAGCCACGGTCGACGCGGGCCGCGCCGCCCTGGCGGGATTGCGCGCGCAGCTGGCCGACCAGCAGGCGCAGCACCGCCTGGCGGGCCAGCAGCATGGGCGCCAGAAACAGATGGCCAAGTTCGATTCCACGCCGCTGGCCGACCTGGAAACGGCCGAAGCCACCCTGGCATCGGCCGCCGCCAAGATCGACCACCTGAAGGCGCAGATCGACCAGACCCAGGCGAGCCTGAAGGCCGACGAGGCGCGTCTCGGCTATACGCGCATCTACGCGCCGATGGCCGGCAGCGTGGTGGGCCTGGATGCGAAGGAAGGGCAAACCCTGAACGCGACGTACCAGACGCCGAACATCCTGCGCATCGCCGATTTGTCGGCCATGACGGTGTGGACGGAAGTGTCGGAGGCGGACGTGCGCCGCGTGCGTCCGGACATGCCCGTGTATTTCACCACCCTGGGCGGCGACCAGCGGCGCTGGAGCGGCAAGGTGCGGCAGGTGCTGCCGGCGCCGCCGGTGCCCGGTGGCTCTGCCGCCGGCACGGCCCTGGCGCCGTCGACCAGCAAGGTGATTCTGTATACCGTGCTGTTCGACGTGGATAACGCCGATGGCGAATTGATGCCGCAAATGACGGCGCAGGTGGTGTTTGTCACGGCGGCGGCGAAAAATGTGCTGGCCGTGCCCCTGCCGGCCCTGAAACCGTCGACCGAGGAGGGCGCGAAGCCGGGGCAGTTCACGGCCCGCGTGATGGATGCCGAGGGCAAGGTCGATACGCGCGCCATCACCGTGGGCGTGCGCAACCGCCTCAATGCGGAAGTGCTGCAAGGCTTGCGCGAAGGCGAATTGCTGGTGACGGGCGAGCAGCCGGCCGGCAGCGGCGCCAGCAGGTTCCAGCTATGAGTGCGATGAGCGAGACCGCGTCGCTGGGGCAACCGGGACAGCCGGCGCCGTCGGCGCCGTTGATTGAACTGCAAGGCATCCGCAAGCGCTATGGCGGACATGACGGCGCGCCGGCCGTGGAAGTGCTGCGCGGCGTCACGCTGTCGATCGGCGCCGGCGAATTCGTCGCCATCGTCGGGGCGTCCGGTTCCGGCAAGTCGACCCTGATGCACCTGCTGGGCTGTCTCGACCGGCCCAGCGACGGCAGCTACCGCTTTGCCGGCCAGGACGTGGCCAGCCTGAATCCCGATGAACTGGCATGGCTGCGGCGCGAAGCGTTCGGCTTCGTCTTCCAGGGCTACCATTTGATCGCCACCGAATCGGCGCGCGAGAACGTGGAAGTGCCGGCCCTGTACGCGGGCATGCCAGCGGCCGCCCGCCATGCCCGCTCCGAGGCGCTGCTCAAGCGCCTGGGGCTGGGCGAGCGGCTCGACCACCGGCCGAACCAGTTGTCGGGCGGGCAGCAGCAGCGCGTGTCGATTGCGCGCGCGCTGATGAATGGCGGGCGCATCATCCTCGCCGATGAGCCGACGGGGGCGCTGGACAGCACCAGCGGCGCCGAAGTCATGGCCCTGCTGGGCGAACTGGCCGACGCCGGCCACACCATCATCCTGATCACGCATGACCGCAAGGTGGCGGCCCAGGCGCGCCGCGTGATCGAGATCAGCGACGGCGAGATCGTCGAAGACTCGGGCGCCATCGCCATTCCCGCCACGGCGACGGCCCTGCCGCCGCTGGACATGTCGCGCGCCGCGCACGATACGGGCGCCTCGCTGGGCACGGAACTGCTCGACGCGGCGCGCGCCGCCTGGCGCGTGATGTGGATCAACCGCTTCCGCACGGGCCTGACCCTGCTCGGCATCATCATCGGCGTCGCTTCCGTGATCGTCATGCTGGCCATCGGCCTGGGCACGCGCCAGCAAGTGATGGCGCAGCTGGGCGCCTTCGGCTCGAACCTCTTATATATGTCGTCGATCGGCGAAAGCTCGCGCATCCCCGGGCGCAGCATCACGCTGGCCGACCTCGAGGCGCTCGAGGAAGTGCCCGGCATTTCCCACGTGCTGCCGAATGTCACCGGCAACAAGGTGATCCGCCATGGCAACCTCGACGTGCAGACGTATGTGCGCGGCACGGGCGCGGCGCTGCCGCAGATCCAGACCTGGCCGCTGGCCTATGGCGGCTTCTTCACGCAGCAGGATGAGCGCGAGATGGCCACCGTCGCCGTGCTGGGCTGGCGTCTGGCGCACAAGCTGATGCCCGACATCGCCAATCCCGTCGGACAGAATATCCTGATCGGCAACGTGCCGTTCCAGGTGATCGGCGTGATGAGCGAGAAGGGCGCGCTGACGGGCGACAAGGACGAGGACGACGTGCTGCTGCTGCCGTTCTCCACGGCCGGCATCCGCGTCTTCGGCCAGCGCGAGCCCACGTATATCGTGCTGGCGGCCGACGATGTGAAGCGCATCGCCGAGACGGAGAAAGCCGTCGACGCCGTCATGTTCGAGCGCCACCGCATCCGCGACTACGGCATCAGCAACGCGGCCGCCTCGATCGCCGCCGAGGCGCGCACGCAGGACAACATGACCATGATGCTCAGCCTGATCGCCGCCGTCTCGCTGGTGGTGGGCGGCATCGGCGTCATGAACGTGATGCTGATGACGGTGCGCGAACGCACGCGCGAGATCGGCATCCGCATGGCGACGGGCGCGCGCCGGCGCGACATCCTGCGCCAGTTCCTCACGGAAGCCGTGCTGGTGTCGGTGGTGGGCGGCGTGGCCGGCATCGTCGTCGGCGTGAGCTTTGCCGCCGTGCTGCTGGTGTGGGAGGTGCCGGTGATCTTTTCGCTGAGCGCCATCGGCGGCGCCTTTGCCTGCGCCGTGGTGACGGGGCTGGTATTTGGCTTCATGCCGGCGCGCAAGGCGTCCGGGCTCGATCCTGTCGTGGCGCTGGCCGGACAGTAGCTATTGTGGCAACGCCGGCAGCATGGCTGCCGGCAAAAAAATGTTGCCCTGGCTCTAACACGCGGTACTATCTCCCCATAATAAAAAAGCCGTGTTTCGCGTAGTTTTGCCCTTGCGGGCACACACCAACCACCACAGGAGAACCCGATGCGTAAGAAATTAACCTTGAAGGCCGGTATCACCGCCGCCCTCATGCTGGCTTTCAGCGTGGGCGCGGTCCAGGCCCAGGCGCAGGAAGTCGTGCGTCTTGGTAACTTGAAATTTGCCCATTACGGCGCCGTGTCGTACATCAAGGAAATCGCGCCCAAGTGCGGCATCAAGGTGGAAGAACATATCTTCGCCAAGGGCCTCGACGTGATGCAGGCCATCATCGCGGGCGAGCTGGACGTGGGGGCGACGGCCTCCGAGGCAGCCATTTCCGGCCGCGCGGGCGGCGCGCCCATCTATGTGGTGGCCGGCTTTGCCAAGGGCGGCGCGCGCCTGGTGGGCGGGGCGGGGCAAAAGATCGCCAGCGTCAAGGAATTGAAGGGCAAGCGCGTGGGCGTGACGCGCGGCGGCATCCAGGAAGTGCTGCTGCTGGCCGAACTGGCGCAAGCGGGCCTGACGTATTCCGAAACCAAGGGCAAGGACGTGCAGCTGGTGTTCCTTGCCTACGCGGACTTGAACCAGGCGCTGATGGGCAAGAATATCGATGCCATGATGCAATCGGAACCGCAATCGTCGCAGGCGATCAACAAAGGTTTCGGCACGGAAATCCTGAAACCGTACGACACGCCGATCGGCGAGCCCGTGCGCACCATGGTGATGACGGAAAAGTTTTACAAGGAACGCCGTCCCGTGGCGGAAAAATTCATGCGCTGCTTCGTCGAAGCGACGAAGACCTTTATCGACAACAAGGCGACGGCGGAAAAATACGTGCGCGAAGTGGTGTTCCGTGGCCAGATCACGAAGGATGACTTCGACGATGCGATCAGCAATTCGCCGTATTCCTACGACATCACGCCCGAGCATATCCAGGTGACCACCGATGTGATGGTGAAGACGGGCGTGGGACGCATGACGAAGCCGCCCGTGGCCAAGGACTGGGTCAAGACGGATTTGCTGGAACAGGCGAAAAAGAGCCTGAACGTCAAGTAAGCCGGATACCGGCAGTGCCCGATGGCCCGCTTGAGCGGGCCATCATTTTTTTGCGGCACACTAATATATATAGGCAAGCGGCGAGACAGGCGGCGGGCAGCGGCGCGAAAGATTGTTGAATTCTTGAGGGTGCGCCACCCCGTCACGCCTCAGGCGCGATATCATGGCAGGCTTGCGGTGTCGGCTGGCGGCGTAGTGCCCATAGCCCATACTGTCGCTTGAATCGCGCTTGCCGGCTATGGTGTAAACTTAAACTATGCAGACTTATTTCTTTCTCATCGCCGCCCTGGGGTATGTGGTGTGTGCGGTGCTTCCCTCGTCCCGGGCCCGGCTGATTGCCGGCCTGACGGGCGTGGCTTGGCTGGCGCACGGCGCCACCCTGTGGTTCGACCTGATGGCGCCAGGCACCTTGCGCTTCGGTTTTTCCGCCATGCTGTCGGCCGCGCTGTGGGTATCGGTGGGCGCCTACTGGATAGAAAACCGCAATTTCAGCCTCGATGGGCTGCGCCGGATGGTCATGCCCAGCGCCGTCATCGCCATCGGCCTGGCATGGGCCTTTCCCGGCAGCCAGGTCAGCATGGAAGGCAAGTCGGCCGTCTTCGGCTGGCATATCGCCGTGGCCGTGCTTGCCTACAGCACCTTGACGATCGCCGCCTTCCACGCCGTGCTGATGGCGTTGCAGGAATCGCGCCTGCATACGCGCAGCGAAAGCCGCGGTTTCATCGGCAACGCGCTGGACCAGCTGCCGGCCCTGCTGACGATGGAGAAGTTGCTGTTTCGCATGATCGGCCTGGGCTTCATCCTGCTCAGCCTGACCGTGCTGTCGGGCATTGTGTTTTCCGAACAATTGTTTGGCAAGGCCTTGAACTGGGATCACAAGTCGGTGTTTACCATGCTGTCGTGGCTGCTATTTGCCGCCTTGCTGGCCGGTCGCCGCTTCCGCGGCTGGCGCGGCAAGACGGCCTTGAGCTTTACACTGGCCGGTTTCGCTACCTTGCTACTGGCCTATGTCGGCAGCCGTTTTGTACTTGAAGTGGTTTTACACCGAGGATTCGCATGACACGTGTTTTATTCTGGCTGGCGCTGGTGTTCCTGGTGCTGTTCGCTATCCGCAGCAAGATCCGCGGCATGCAGCAGCGCGCCCGCGCGCAGCAGCAACAGCCGCCGCATCCGTTTGCACCGCCCGGCCGGCCGCAGGAATTGCCCGATGCCGAGCTGATGCTGTGCTGCGCCCATTGCGGCGTGTATTACCCGGCTTCCGAAAACGTGCAGGCCAAGGGCCACGATTACTGCAGTCACGCGCACGCCACCCTGTAGCGCCGGCGACGGGCAGGCGGGCGCCGTTTCCCGCATTGCTCATCCGTATCGTAACGTCCCCCACCGCCAGTCTGGCGTAGCATCTGCAGGAAGCGACCCGTAGCGCCATCGCAGAAAGGCCAGCCCATGTCCCGCCTCAGCCCGCGTACCGTGGCCGCCATCGGCATGCCGCCGGCACCGCAATTGAGCGGCAACTCGGCCGCCATGCAGGCGCTGCGCGCGCAGATCGGCCGCATCGCCGGCTGCGGCGCGCCGGTGGCCATCCGCGGCGAGTCGGGCAGCGGCAAGGAGTTGGCGGCGCGCGCCATCCATGCGCAGGGCGCGCGCGCCCCTTTTCCGTTTATCGCCGTCAATTGCGGGGCGATACCCGAAGCGCTGATGGAGGCGGAATTCTTTGGCTGCCGCCAGGGCGCCTATACGGGCGCGCTGCATGAACGGCAGGGCCTGTTCCAGGCCGCGCACGGCGGCAGCCTGCTGCTCGATGAAGTCGACGACCTGCCGCTGGCCATGCAGGTAAAGCTGTTGCGCGCCCTGCAGGAGCGCCGCGTGCGCAAGCTGGGCGGCAGCACCGACGAAGCCGTCGACGTGCGCATCCTGTGCGCCAGCCAGCATGGCCTGGCGCGCGGCGTGGCGGCCGGCACCTTTCGCCGCGATCTGTATTACCGGCTCAATGTGATCGAGCTGGCCGTGCCGCCGTTGCGGGAACGGCTCGGCGATCTGCAGGTATTATGTGAGGCGATACTGGCACGCCTGGCGCCAAGGCAGGCCGTGCGGCTGGCGCCGCCGGTGCTGGCGGCACTGGGCAATTATGCGTTTCCGGGCAATGTGCGCGAGCTGGAAAACCTGCTGGAACGGGCGCTGGCTTTCGCCGACGGCGGCGTGATCGCGCTCGACGGCCTGGGCTTGCCGCCAGCCGTCCCGCTTCCGGTCCCCGCGCCGATGCGCGCCGCGGCTGGCGCCGCACCGTTGGAAGTGGCGGCGCCCGGACTGGAGCGGCAACTGTCGCTGCCCGGCATGGCGCCGCGCGGCGAGGTGGCCGTCCTGCCATTGGCGGCGTATCTGTGCCGGGCCGAGCGCGACATGATCGTGCTGGCGCTGGAGCGGGAACGCTATCACCGCGGGCGGGCGGCGCGGCAACTGGGGCTCAGCGTGCGCCAGTTGCGTTACAGAATGCAAAAATTGACGATACAGGAGCCCCGGCTTGATGACGGCATGGAAGATAGATGAAGACGGCTGGTGCGATGGCGCCGTGCGCTACGAATCGCCGTACTGGGATGCGCGGCCCGATGGCGCGCAAATCGACTTGCTGGTGATCCATAACATCAGTTTGCCGGGTGGCCACTTTGGCGGGCCGCATGTGTCGGACTTGTTTACCGGCCGGGTAGATTATAATGCCGATCCTTCTTTCGCCGACCTGCGTGGCTTGCAGGTGTCGGCGCACTTTTTTGTGCGGCGCGATGGTGCGTTGTTGCAATATGTTTCGGCTGACCAGCGCGCCTGGCATGCCGGCACGTCCTCGTTCGAGGGACGCCCGCAGTGCAATGGATATTCGATCGGTATCGAAATGGAAGGCTCGGACTGCGTGCCCTTCCAGCCGCGGCAATACCATGTCCTGGCGGCATTGACGGCGGCGCTGGTGGCGCGCTACGGGCTGAGCCAGGTGCGTGGACATGAGCATATTGCGCCGGGCAGGAAGACGGATCCGGGGCCATTTTTTGACTGGCATTTTTATCAAGTATGCTGGCTGGAAACCCTGGCGCGGCAAGCTGCGTTAGCGCTTACTTCGCGGGCATTGGGCTTCCCGCCGCTGCCCTGAAAAGTCAACCGAAATCGTATAAGAAAGTACAAAAAATTACGCTGGCGGATGCCGGAAAACTATTGCATCCCATTTCGATGGGCACTACAATTAGTGCAGAACTTGGATTTAAAGACTATATGTAGTGCCATCTCAGACGTTTTCAGAATTATTGTCAAAGCTACCCTGCTTGCCGGTATGGCAACGGGAACTGGCGGTTTATCACCCTTGATCGTGTTTCGCGCCAGCCCGGCAGTACGGTTTGGCAATATGGATTCTGACCCTGTTTGCGCATTATGAATTTATTATTTAGCAACAATATTACCTGAAGAAACCCTGAGCATCGGGCGTTCTATTCAACAACACACGCGGCAGCAAAACTGCAGGCTGACTTTAGCTGACAACGGGAGCTTCAATGCAATCACCTCAAGATATTTCCATCAATCCAACGCCAGCATCGCCAGCGCCCAGCGCGGCCCACAGCGTGGCAAGTACCGGCGCAGCCTTGGGCGACTATCGCATCATCCGCCGCAACGGTGCGGTGGTGGCATTTGAGCCTTCGAAAATCGCCATCGCCATGACCAAGGCGTTTTTGGCCGTTAACGGCGGCCAGGGCGCGGCGTCGGCACGCATCCGCGAACTGGTGGAACAATTGACTGACGGTGTCGTGGCCGCGCTGGTGCGCCGCCATCCGGGCGGCGGCACCTTCCATATCGAAGACGTGCAAGACCAGGTGGAACTGTCGCTGATGCGTTCGGGCGAGCATGACGTGGCGCGTGCCTACGTGCTGTACCGCGCCAAGCACATGGAAGAGCGCCGCCTGCAGAAGGAAGCGCAAGGCGCTTCCGCGCAAGTCACGGCGCCCCAGCTGAACGTCACCGACAACGGCGTGCGCCGCCTGCTGGACATGCAGGAAGTGCGCGACCTGATCAACGCCGCCTGCGCCGGCCTGGAAAAGCACGTCGATGCCGACGCCATTCTGGCCGAGACCGTGAAAAACCTGTACGACGGCGTGCCCGTCGAAGAGCTGCACAAGTCGGCCATCCTGGCGGCGCGCGCGCTGATGGAAAAAGATCCGGCCTACAGCCAGGTCACGGCCCGCATCCTGCTGCACACGGTGCGCAAGGAAGTGTTCGGCAAGGAAGTGCCGCAAGCGGCCGCTGCCGCCGAATACCTGACGTATTTCCCCGCATATATTGCCAAGGGCATCGCCAACGACCTGCTGAACCCGGTACTGGCCAGCTTCGACCTGGAACGCCTGGCGAAAGCCATCGTCGCCGACCGCGACTTGCAATTCGGCTACATCGGCCTGCAAACCCTGTATGACCGCTACTTCCTGCACATCCATGACGTGCGCATCGAAATGCCGCAGGCCTTCTACATGCGCGTGGCCATGGGCC
The DNA here is from genome assembly GCF_030397695.1 of Janthinobacterium sp. SUN118. Classification (NCBI taxonomy): domain Bacteria; kingdom Pseudomonadati; phylum Pseudomonadota; class Betaproteobacteria; order Burkholderiales; family Oxalobacteraceae; genus Janthinobacterium; species Janthinobacterium sp. SUN118. The sequence goes on from NZ_JAPUBV010000001.1 coordinate 519,036, forward strand.
TGTCGCTGAACGAAGCGGACCGCGAAGCGCGCGCCATCGAGTTCTACAAGCTGCTGTCCTCGTTCGACTTCATGAGCTCGACCCCGACCCTGTTCAACTCGGGCACCCTGCGCTCGCAGCTGTCGTCGTGCTACCTGAGCACCGTGTCGGATGACCTCGAAGGCATCTACGACGCCATCAAGGACAACGCGCTGCTGGCCAAGTACGCCGGCGGCCTGGGCAACGACTGGACGCCAGTGCGCGCCCTGGGCGCCCACATCAAGGGCACCAACGGCAAGTCGCAAGGCGTGGTGCCGTTCCTGAAAGTGGTCAACGACACGGCCGTGGCAGTCAACCAGGGCGGCAAGCGCAAGGGCGCCGTCTGCGCCTACCTGGAAACCTGGCACATGGACATCGAGGAATTCCTCGACCTGCGCAAGAACACGGGCGACGACCGCCGCCGCACGCACGACATGAACACGGCGAACTGGATTCCCGACATGTTCATGAAGCGCGTCATGGAAAAAGGCGAGTGGACCCTGTTCTCGCCATCCGAAACGCCGGACTTGCACGACCTGGTCGGCAAGGCCTTTGAAAAGGCGTACCTGGGCTACGAAGTCAAGGCCGCCGCCGGCGAAATGCGTTCGTTCAAGAAGATCGCCGCGCTGGACCTGTGGCGCAAGATGCTGTCGATGCTGTTTGAAACGGGCCACCCATGGATCACCTTCAAGGATCCGTGCAACATCCGCAGCCCGCAGTCGCACGTCGGCGTCGTCCACAGCTCGAACCTGTGCACGGAAATCACGCTGAACACGGGTCCTGACGAAATCGCCGTCTGCAACCTCGGTTCCGTGAACATGCCGGCGCACATGAAAGAAGGCAAGCTCGATCACGTCAAGCTGGCCAAGACCATCCGCACCGCCATGCGCATGCTCGACAACGTCATCGACATCAACTACTACGCCGTCGACAAGGCGCGCAATTCGAACATGCGCCACCGTCCGGTCGGCATGGGCGTGATGGGCTTCCAGGACTGCCTGCACATGATGCGCGTGCCGTTCGCCTCGGATGCCGCCGTGTCGTTTGCCGACACCTCGATGGAAGCCGTCTGCTACTACGCCTACCTGGCGTCGACGGAACTGGCCGAAGAGCGCGGCCGCTATGAATCGTACGCCGGCTCGCTGTGGGACCGCGGCATCCTGCCGCAAGACTCGGTCAAACTGCTGGCCGAAGAGCGCGGCGGCTACCTGGAAGTCGATTCCTCGTCGGCCATGGACTGGACCCCGGTGCGCGAGCGCATCGCCAAGTTCGGCATGCGCAACTCGAATTGCGTGGCGATCGCCCCGACGGCGACGATCTCGAACATCATCGGCGTATCGGCCTGTATCGAGCCGACGTTCCAGAACCTGTACGTGAAATCGAACCTGTCGGGCGAATTCACCGAGATCAACGGCTACCTGGTGCGCGACCTGAAGGCGCGCGACCTGTGGGATGAAGTCATGATCTCGGACCTGAAGTACTTCGACGGCTCGCTGGTGAAGATCGACCGCATCCCGCAAGACCTGCGCGACATCTATGCGACGGCCTTTGAAGTATCGCCAAGCTGGCTGGTGGAAGCGGCTTCGCGTCGCCAGAAGTGGATCGACCAGGCGCAGTCGCTGAACATCTACATGGCGGGTGCTTCCGGCAAGAAGCTGGACGAAACCTACAAGCTGGCATGGCTGCGTGGCCTGAAAACCACTTACTACCTGCGCACCATCGCCGCCACCCACATGGAGAAATCGACCTCCAAGACGGGCGCCCTGAACGCCGTGGCAGTCGACGGCGGCATGTCGGCCAGCGCACAGAGCGCCCAGGCAGCCGTGGTGGCTGCAGCAGCGGTGGTCGTGGCGCCAGTAGTGGCAGCGGCAGCGGACGACGCTGATGGCGAAGCCTGCTACCTGCGTCCAGGCGACGATGGCTTTGAAGAATGCGAAGCCTGCCAGTAAAACCCGGCGCGCAGCCCGCCTTCTGAAGTGCGGCTGCGCCACTTGCCCGGTATCGGGCTTGCGTGCGACGGTTTTTAGTATAAATTTTAGTTGTCAGCCCGGCACGGCCGGGTTGATTCAATGTTGTTAATGTCTGTATTGCCCGGTACAACGGGCCTGTTGCAGACGCCGGTGAACCGGCATGGAAAGGAAGAAGATTATGTCGTTGTCTTGGGATGATGAAACCACGTCGGCAGCTGCGCCGCGTCCGGCGCAGCAAGCGCCACTGGGAAATACCGAATTGAACCTGCCAGCGGGCGCCGAGCCGTCCGAAGCGAACGCCGAGCAAGTGGCGCGCCGCGTGAATGCCGATGACAAGCGTATCATCAACGGCAAGACGGACGTCAACCAGCTGGTGCCGTTCAAGTACAAGTGGGCGTGGGACAAATACCTGGCCGGTTGCGCCAACCACTGGATGCCGCAGGAAGTGAACATGCAGCGCGATATCGAGCTGTGGAAGAACCCGAACGGCCTGACGGACGACGAGCGCCGCCTGGTCAAGCGCAACCTGGGCTTCTTCGTGACCGCCGACTCGCTGGCCGCCAACAACATCGTGCTGGGCACCTACCGCCACATCACGGCGCCGGAATGCCGCCAGTACCTGCTGCGCCAGGCGTTCGAGGAAGCGATCCACACGCACGCCTACCAGTACATCGTCGAATCGCTGGGCCTGGACGAAGGCGAGATCTTCAACGCCTACAACGAAGTCAAGTCGATCCGCGACAAGGATGAATTCCTGATCCCGTTCATCAACACCCTGACCGACCCTGCGTTTGTCACCGGCACGGTGGAAAACGACCAGAAGCTGCTGAAGTCCCTGATCGTCTTTGCCTGTCTGATGGAAGGCCTGTTCTTCTACGTCGGCTTCACGCAGATCCTGGCGCTGGGCCGCCAGAACAAGATGATGGGCGCGGCCGAGCAGTACCAGTACATCCTGCGCGACGAATCGATGCACTGCAACTTCGGCATCGACTTGATCAACACGATCAAGATGGAAAACCCGCAGCTGTGGACGGCCGCCTTCCGCGAAGAGATCAAGGACCTGTTCATGAAGGCCGTGGAACTGGAATATGCGTACGCGGAAGACACCATGCCGCGCGGCGTGCTGGGTCTGAACGCGCCGATGTTCAAGGGCTACCTGCGCTTCATCGCCAACCGCCGCGCGCAGCAGATCGGCATCGAGCCGCTGTTCGCGCAAGAGGAAAATCCATTCCCATGGATGAGCGAGATGATCGACATGAAGAAGGAACGCAACTTCTTCGAGACGCGCGTGACCGAGTACCAGACCGGCGGTGCGCTGAACTGGGAATAAGCTTTCGCTCTTCAAAGCCAGAAGCGCCGTCCTCGTGACGGCGCTTTTTTTTCGTGCGCGGCGCTGCAAAATGCCGCCGCCAGAGGACACGAGAAAGCGCCATCGGCACGACATGAAAATGCATGCGGAGCGGGCGCCGCGAAGAGACTGGCGCCGGTTTTTTCGCAGCCCATGCGCGGCCGCATCGCAGGCTGAAAATATCGTTTCCGCATACGCTGGCGGCGGCATTTGGCGCGCGATTGTGCGATAGCACGCGTATCGTGCAAAAAAGCGGGCGAAAACGTGTCGTGCCGGTTGCGCATTGACAAGGTTTTCGTGTACTTTATGAGATTGCAAATGCGAGCGTTAGAATGCGGGGTTTTTTAACCAGCGCGGTAACGAAAAAACCTCGCAAAACAGGGATACAGATTTACACGGATATGCACAAAACCACACCGTTTTCGTCTGCCGCCGTGCCCGAATTTTTTCAGGCATGGCGGTTTTTTATTTGACGCATGGGTGTTGTAGCGAGCGCGATGCGAGGAGCGAAAAAACGCACGGCATCGAAAACGAATGACCGAATTCAGACTTTGCCACCAGCTGCGAGATAAAGCAGGGTGGCACCGACGATGGCTGAAGTGCTGCAAACGTGAGGAGTTGCAGCAGTTCAGCTGGTGCCGAATTCATTAGCGCAAACGACCGTTTGTGCCGATGAATAATTCGCCTGGCCTATCCCTGTGGTGGGTCGGACGGGTTTAAATCTTGTAGCTTAAATTTCTCATCTCAGATGAAGGAGAGACAAATGGCAACAGCCGCTAAGAAATCAGAAGTAAAGAAACCAGCCGCCAAGGCTGCTCCTGCCGCGAAGAAGCCGGCAGCCGCAGCGAAGACGGTTGCCGCTAAACCAGCTGCCAAAGCCGCAGCGAAACCAGCCGCCAAACCAGTCGCCAAAGCCGCAGCCAAGCCTGCGGCAAAAGCAGCTGCCAAGCCGGCAGCAAAACCAGTAGCGAAAGCCGCCGCGAAACCAGCGGCCAAGGCCGCAGCAAAACCGGCCGCCAAGCCGGCAGCGAAAGCCGCAGCGAAACCTGCCGCGAAAGCAGCAGCCAAGCCTGTAGCGAAAAAAGCCGCCGCCAAACCGGCCGCCAAGCCAGCAGCCAAAGCCGCAGCGAAACCTGCCGCCAAGGCAGCAGCCAAGCCAGCGGTGAAAAAAGCCGCAGCGAAACCTGCAGCCAAGGCAGCAGCCAAACCTGTCGCCAAAGCAGCAGCCAAGCCAGCGGCGAAAAAAGTCGTCGCCAAGGCAGCAGCAAAGCCAGCAGCAAAAGCTGCAGCCAAGCCAGCGGCCAAGGTAGCAGCGAAGCCAGCAGCGAAAGCTGCAGCCAAGCCAGCAGCAAAAGCTGCGGCGAAGCCAGCGGTGAAAAAAGCCGCGGCGAAACCTGCGGCCAAGGCAGCAGCGAAGCCGGCCACCAAAGCGGCCGCCAAGCCAGCAGCGAAAAAAGTCGTCGCCAAGGCAGCAGCCAAGCCGGCCGCCAAAGCAGCAGCCAAGCCAGCAGCAAAAGCTGCAGCGAAGCCAGCGGCCAAGGTAGCAGCGAAGCCAGCAGCAAAAACCGCAGCGAAGCCAGCAGCAAAAGCTGCAGCCAAGCCAGCGGCCAAGGTAGCAGCGAAGCCAGCAGCAAAAGCTGCAGCCAAGCCAGCCGCCAAAGTTGCCGCGAAGCCAGCGGCCAAGCCGGCAGCCAAGGTCGCAGCGAAACCTGCCGCCAAGGTAGCCGCAAAACCGGCAGCCAAGCCAGCGGCCAAGGTAGCAGCGAAGCCGGCAGCAAAAGCTGCAGCCAAGCCAGCCGCCAAGCCGGCAGCGAAAGCCGCAGCGAAACCTGCCGCCAAGCCAGCCGCAGCGCCAGTCGTGGCAGCAGCACCGGCCGCAGCAGCGCCGGCAGCTCCAGCGGCACCAGCCGCCGTGGCCGCCAAGCCAGCCGCCAAGAAGGCCGCGCCTAAAAAGGCCGCGCCGAAGAAGGCAGCTCCTGCCGCCAAGCCATCGGCACCTATCGCACCTGTAGCAAAAACCGTGTTGGCACCGGCTGCAGCCTGGCCATTCCCAACCAGCACCCGCCCATCGTAATTTCCACGATACGGATGCCTGGATGAGGCAACACGCCGCTGTGTGACTCAATCACACAGCGGTTTTTTTTTGGAGAATTTGTCGTGCTGATCGTTATCCTTACATTGATCGTTGATACCATTGCCACTCTGCTGGGCGGGGTCTTGCTGCTGCGCTTCTGGATGCAGGCGGTACGCGTGCGGCCGCCGTCGTCCGTGGCGCAATTCACCTTTCAATTGTCCGACTGGCTGGTGCGTCCCCTGCGCCGCGTGGTGCCGGGCGTGGGCGGATATGACTGGGCCAGCCTGATCGGCGCCTTCCTGATTGTGTTGCTGGCCAGTACGGTCCTGTTTATTTCCGGTTACCCGGTCGAAGCGGTGCTGCTCAAATCGCTGCAACGCTTCCTGCAATGGATACTCTACGGTTTCATGGCCTTGCTGATCATCGAAGCCATCTTCAGCTGGGTCAACCCGCATGCGCCGCTGGCGCCCTTCGTACGGGCCCTGAACGAGCCGCTGCTGCGTCCGATCCGCAAGGTGGTGCCGCTGGTCGGCAGCCTGGACCTGTCGCTGCTGGTGGCCCTGATCCTGCTGCAGATCGCGCAAGTGCTGGTGGGGATGATTTTTGTGGTGCGATGACGGTGAGGTGGTGGCGTAGGCCGGGTTAGCGTAGCGTAACCCGACATCACCACTTGTCATGCTAACGATGTTGTCGGATTACGCGCGGTTTTACCGCGCTAATCCAACCTACATATTAATAGCGGTAGCCGAACGCCGCTTCGAACTGGTCGGCGATGCTGGCTGGCGTAAACACGTGGTTTTGCGCGCCCTGGGTGGCGATCTTGATGGCGCCCAGCAGGCTGGCCAGGCGGCCGCTGGTTTCCCAGCCCAGGTCGTTGGTGATGCCGAACAGCAAGCCGGCGCGGTAGGCGTCGCCGCAGCCGGTGGGATCCAGCACTTCCTTGGCGGCAACGACAGGGATGTCGATGCGCTTGCCGTCCGTATAGATTTCCGAACCCTTTTCGCCGCGCGTGACGATCAGCGCTTCCAGGCGGCTGGCGATTTCCGGCAGGGTCAAACCTGTGCGTTCCATCAACATTTCCATTTCATAGTCGTTGGCCGACACGTACGTGGCTTTGTTGATGAAGTCGATCAACTGTTCGCCGTTAAAACGCGGCAACTGTTGACCTGGATCAAACATGAAAGGGATGCCCAGCTCGGCCAGGTCGGCGGCGTGCTTGAGCATGCCAAGGTCGCCGTCCGGCGAAATGATGGCGACCTTGGCCGGGCCCGCATTGGCGATCGGGTTTTCATGCGCGAACGACATGGCGCCCGGATGGAAGGCGTTGATCTGGTTATTGTCGGCATCGGCCGTGACGAAGCACTGCGCGTTGTAGCTGTCGGCCTTGATCAGGATGTTGGCGGTGGAAATGCCCAGCTTTTGCAGGCGTTCCAGGTAGGCGGCGCTGTCCTGGCCCATGACGCCGACGATGCGCGGCTCGCCACCCAGCATTTTCAGGCTGTAGGCGATATTGCCCGAGCAGCCGCCAAACTCGGTGCGCATGGTGGGCACGAGGAAGGACACGTTTACCTTGTGCAGCTGGTCGGCCAGCAGCGATTCGCCGAAGCGGCCGGGGAATTGCATGATGGTGTCGGTGGCAAGCGAGCCGCAGATCAACGATGTTTTAGTCATGATAGTGTGCTGTTAAGGGTAAAAGATGGCGATATGGTAGCCAGACGCCGTGAGCTGGTCTAATGCGAAATACACTTTGATGGTTTGTTCCGAGCGCGGCGCCAGGCCCTTGGCCACGTCGATATTCGCCGGCAGGTAGTCGCGCGGCGCGATGACACGGCGCAACACGGGCTTGTCGTTGGCGTCATTGAGGGTCAGTTCGATGCTGGGCCACGCCTGCACGCTGCGGCTGTGGTTGCGCAGCAGGGAAACATAGGAAAAGGTCTGTTCCTTCAGGGTCTGCAGCTCGCCCTGTTCGATGGCCAGCGCCTCGATCTGCGCCGGCAAGTCCACCTGGCAGCCGCTCAGCGAGCAGAGCGCGGCCAGGGTTGGCTTCCACTGCGGAAATTGTGCCGCCAGCGGATTGCGGAATGTGGTCATCACTTGCAGCACCAATATGAGCAGCAGCGCCAGCGAGCCAAGGCCCATGGCCACACGCAAGGCCTTGCCGCTTTGTTCGCGGCGCCGGCCCTGGATGACAAAGGCGGGCTCGTCGTCCGGCGGCGCTGGCGCGGCCTCGGTTTCTTCCTCTACCTCGGCGGCGGCGTGCTCTGGCGCCGGCACTTCGTCGGGCGGCGGCGTGAACGGCTGTGCGGCCAGCGTGGGCTCCTGGCGCACGCCGGCGGGAGCGGCGGGCGGCAGCGTTGCAGCCCGGGGCGGCACGGCGGCCGGCACGGGCTTGTCGAGGCTGATTTTTTCCACGTCCGGCTCACTGGCGGGCGCACTGCCGTCGAGGTTCGGTTCGCGGCGGCTGTCGCGCAAATACGTGGCAAAGGCGGGCGCTTCATCGACCTGGCGGCGCTTGAACGGCGCCATCGGCCGGGGCAAGGGCGGTTCGGGCAGCTCTGCCGGTGCTGCTACAGCGATGTCGGCAGGCGCGGCGGCAGGCACGTCGGCCGGCAGGTCGACGTCGAGGTCCAGCTCGATATGCTCGGTATCGTCTTCGTCATCCTTGAGCTGTGCCGTTTCCGGCAGGATGCCGAACGGGTCGAACGAGGTGTCGAAATCGAGGGAATAGATGGGTTCGTCGTCCGTGGCGGACGGCAGGCTGTCTGCCAGCGGGTCTGCGCCGGACAGCGGGGGAGTGGCGGTGCCGGGATGCGATGTTAAAAACGGCGATGCCGCGGCCGGATCGACCAGCGCGGCATTGCCGTCAAAGACTTCCCTGCACGTGCCACAGCGCACGATGCCCCCACGTAACTTCAACTGGTCAGCAGCGACCCGAAATATCGTGTTGCAATGGGGGCATTTGGTGGCGAGGGCCATTGCTGTGCTTATGCACCTTCCGCGCGGGGCGCAGGGGCTTGTGTTGCACCCAGGCGGCCATGCAGCGCCACCCAGCCGTCTTGCTCGGCCCATACGCCCAGCTCAATGAACGGAGCGTAGGCAGCGGCCACTTCTTCCGCCTGGCGTGCCAGCACGCCGGACAGGATCAGGGCGCCGCCGTCGGCGACGCGGCCCGACAGCATCGGCGCCATCAGCTTCAATGGGCTCGACAGGATATTCGCGACAACGATGTCAAACTTGGCCGTGGCGTGTGCCGAGGTGGCAAACGTGTCTGGCAAGAAATATTCGATCTCGCACTGGTTGCGTTCGGCATTGTCGCGCGCCGATTCGATCGCCTGCGGGTCGATATCCACGCCGGCCACCGTTTGCGCGCCCAGTTTCTTGGCCACCATGGCAAGGATGCCGGAGCCGCAACCATAGTCGAGCACGGTCTTGCCGGGCGCGGGGTGCGCTTCCAGCCATTCCATGCACAGACGCGTGGTCGGATGGCTGCCCGTGCCGAAGGCCAGGCCCGGATCCAGTTCCAGGATCAGGCCGTCAGGATCCGGTGCCTCGTGCCAGCTGGGCACGACCCAGATGTTCTTGCCGATGTGAATCGGCGCGAACTGCGACTGGGTCAAACGCACCCAGTCCTGCTCTTCCACGGGGCGCACGGTAAAGGCGGGCACGTCCGCCATGCCGACCGCCTGGGCGGCGGCGGCCACGATGGCGGCCTGGTCGGCGTCGACGTCCGTCAGCGCCACCACGCGGCTGCGTTCCCACGCCGCTTCCTTCGGTTCCATGCCGGGTTCGCCAAACAAAGGCTGTTCGGCATCCGTGCCTTCGTCGGCGTCTTCCACCGACACCGACAGCGCGCCCGCTTCCATCAACGCGTCGGACATGGCTTCGGCGTTGTCGCGGGCGATTTCGATGACGATTTCAGTCCAGCTCATGCGTCCGCCTTGATTTCGGATTTCTTGGCGATGCTGGGGCTGCCGCCATGCAGGTTCTTGCCCAGGTCCGGCATGTCGGCCAGCTTCTGTTCCAGATAGTGAATGTTGGTGCCGCCTTCGATGAAGCGGGCGTCGATCATCAGCTCGCGATGCAGGGCGATGTTCGTATTGATGCCTTCGACCACCATTTCGGACAGGGCGATCTGCATGCGGCGAATCGCTTGCTCGCGCGTAGCGCCGTAAGCGATCACTTTGCCGATCATCGAGTCGTAGTGCGGCGGCACGTAATAGCCGGCGTAGGCGTGCGAATCGACGCGGATGCCGGGACCGCCCGGTGCATGCCACGAGACGATCTTGCCTGGCGATGGCGTGAACTTGAACGGATCTTCCGCATTGATGCGGCACTCGATGGCGTGGCCCGACAGCATGACGTCGCGCTGGCGGAAACGCAGTTTTTCGCCGGCGGCGATGCGGATCTGTTCTTGCACGATGTCGATGCCGGTGATCATTTCGGTGACCGGATGTTCGACTTGCACGCGGGTATTCATTTCAATGAAATAGAACTCGCCGTTTTCGTACAGGAACTCAAACGTGCCGGCGCCGCGGTAGCCGATCTTGCGGCAGGCTTCGGCGCAACGGTCGCCGATTTTTTCGATCAGCTTGCGCGGGATGCCCGGCGCCGGCGCTTCTTCGATCACTTTCTGGTGGCGGCGCTGCATGGAGCAGTCGCGCTCGCCCAGCCAGACGGCGTTTTTGTGTTCGTCGGCGAGGATCTGGATTTCCACGTGGCGCGGATTTTCCAGGTACTTCTCCATATACACTTCAGGGTTGCCGAAAGCCGTGCCGGCTTCCGTCTTGGTCATCGCCACGGCGTTGATCAGGGCCGCTTCCGTGTGCACCACGCGCATGCCGCGTCCGCCACCGCCACCGGCGGCCTTGATGATGACCGGGTAGCCGATCTTGCGGGCAATTTGCACGATCGCTTTCGGATCGTCCGGCAACGCGCCTTCCGAGCCGGGTACGCACGGTACGCCAGCCTTGATCATGGTTTGCTTGGCCGACACTTTGTCGCCCATCAAACGGATCGATTCGGAGCGGGGGCCGATGAAGACGAAGCCCGATTTCTCGACGCGTTCGGCAAAGTCGGCGTTTTCCGACAGGAAGCCATAGCCTGGGTGAATCGCTTGTGCATCCGTCACTTCAGCGGCGCTGATGATGGCGGGCATGTTCAGGTAGCTCAGGGCGGACTGGGCCGGCCCGATACAAACGGATTCGTCGGCCAGCTTGACGTATTTCGCGTCCTTGTCGGCTTCGGAGTGGACTACAACCGTTTTGATGCCCATTTCGCGGCAGGCGCGCTGAATACGGAGGGCAATTTCACCACGGTTGGCAATCAGGATTTTTTCAAACATGGTAGGTTCGCGTATGTCTGTGAGAGCCGGCGAGCCGGCGAAACAACAAGTGTGGGAGGGGCTAGAACTGCAAACGGCCGTTGCCGGCCGTGTTGACTGGGTTTTAGCCGATCACAAACAGGGGTTGACCGAATTCGACCGGCTGGCCGTTTTCGACCAGGATCTGGGTCACGACACCGGCTTTGTCCGAGTCGATTTCATTGAGCAGCTTCATCGCTTCGATGATGCACAGGGTATCACCTTCCTTGACGGTGGAACCCACTTCGACGTACGCGGCGCTGCCAGGAGCGGAGGAACGGTAGAAGGTGCCGACCATCGGCGACTTGACCACATAGCCCGTTGGCTCGGCGGCAACGACGACAGCGGCGGCCGCCGGTGCTGGCGCAGCTGCTGGCGCGGCTGGCTGGTAGTGGGCTTGCATGCCTTGCGGCTGCATCATGACCATCTGGTTTTGCGGCATGGCCGACGATTTGACGATGCGAACCTTGCTTTCGCCTTCGGTAACTTCCAGCTCTGCGATATCCGATTCGGCGACCAGGTCGATCAAGGTCTTGAGTTTTCGTAGATCCATGTAAAACCCCTAGGAATGTAGTTTGTTTTATGAGTGATGCGGTGATGTCCAGAACCTATCGCCGCGCTAAATGCGTGCAGATCGCGTAGATTAACGTTTTTTAAGCGCAAAGTCGATGGCAAACCGATATCCATCGATACCCAGGCCGCAGATCGTCCCCTGCGCGATCGCGCTGAGAAATGAGTGATGTCGAAACGTTTCGCGTTGATAAATATTCGAGATATGGACTTCCACGAACGGAATGGCAACCCCGGCCAGCGCATCGCGCAAGGCGACGCTGGTATGGGTCAAACCGCCCGGATTGATGACGATGGCATCGATCCCTTCCGCTCGCGCGGCATGGATGCGGTCGATCAGCGCGCCTTCATGGTTGCTTTGGAAGCAGACCAGGTCGGCACCGGCCGCCATGGCTTGCGCCATTGCTGCCTGCTCGATATCGGCCAAGGTGCTGGCGCCGTAGACCTCAGGCTCGCGCGTTCCCAGCAAATTCAGGTTGGGACCGTTGAGCAGAAGGAGGTTTTTTGCCATGTATGGAAGACCGTTTTAGCGAAAGTTCCGCATTTTGCCGCCAAAGATACGCATTGGCAAGAGAAAAAAGCACGCTCCGAATTTACAATTTATCCAGATCGGCGCGCAACTGATCAAATTTCAAGCGTCCCAGATAGGTCTTTTTGACTTCGCCATCGGCGCCGATCAGCACCGTAAAGGGCAAGCCGCCCGTCGCATTGCCAAAATGGCGCGACAGGTCGGTGCCGCTCATGCCGGACACGTAGACGGGATAGGCGATCTTGACCTTGCTGGCAAAGGTGGCAATATTGCTGGCCGAATCGATGCCGATACCGATGACCTGCAGGTTTTTCCCCGCATAGTGGCCTTGCACTTCGGATAACTCCGGCATTTCTTCCACGCAGGGCGGGCACCATGGGGCCCAGAAATTGACCAGCAGATTCTTGCCTTTCCATTGTGACAAGGCTTGCGTGGCGCCGGCCGCGTCCGGCAGCGACAGCGCATACAGTTCATTCACGGGGCCCGTCGCGCCCGGCGCGATCGTGGCCGTCAGCGGACCCGCTTTTTCCTTGTCCTTATGCAAACCTACGTATGCGCCCATGCCGCCAAACATCAGCGCAACGATGGCGCAAGCAATCCAATTCTTCTTTGTCATAGCTATTATTTATCTATCTTCGTGTTAGTGGGCGCGCCATCGGCCAGGCTGGTGGCCAGCAGGCTGCGCAAGCCTGCGATATCCGTGCGCAGCACCTTGCCGTCCGCCTTGGCTTTCAGCGCGCCGCGCATATCGTCGAGCTCATACAGGGCCGCGTGCACGCCTTCGTTTTTCCATAAGAAACTGGCCGTCTCGACCGCATCATAACGCGCTCCCTTGAAATGCGGGCTTTCCGACATGTCGAGCACGACATTTTTATTCAGCAGGAAGATGTGAATCTCCTTGGCGCTCTCGGCAAACAGCTGCAAATAGATCTCGTCGTGCGGGCCGGCCGTGCCGTTGAGTACGGGGCCGCTAAGCAGGGGATGAAATTGTTGCAAGGCTTCCATTACCTGCAGCGCAATCGTGCGCAGCTGGAACAGGCGCGCCGGCTGGCTGTCGGCCAGGAACAGGGCATTGTACTGGCGCACCTGTTCCTCGATCAGGTCGTTGTCAGGAAGTATATTGGGGCGGTTCGGCGCGTCGCCGAGGACTTGCCGCGCGGCCTTGCGCTTGGCGCTGGCATAGTCGGCGCCGTCCTGCGCCACCAGGCGCGCGGCGGCAGCGGCGATTTCCAGGCGCAACTGCGCGCTATCGTCAAATGCATCGTTTGTCATGAGCCAGATGATACTCTGAAGCGGAAAAAGTCATGGCGTCAGGTAAAATCCTACACTTGCTCTTTTTTATCTCACCGTCTTACTTAACTTCGCACCTTTCGCACTGATCACATGCACATTCATATCCTCGGCATTTGCGGTACCTTCATGGGCGGCCTGGCTGTCCTCGCCAAGGAAGCCGGCCATAAAGTTACCGGCTGCGACGCCAACGTCTATCCTCCGATGAGCACCCAGTTGGAATCGCAGGGAATCGAACTGATCCAGGGTTTTGACCCGGAACAAACCCGGCTGAACCCGGATTTGTATGTGATTGGCAATGTGGTCTCGCGCGGCAATCCGCTGGTGGAAGAGATATTGAACCGCAGCCTGCCGTACGTGTCTGGCCCGCAGTGGATCGGCGAACATATATTACGCAACAAGTGGGTGCTGGCCGTTGCCGGCACGCATGGCAAGACGACCACCTCGGCCATGCTGGCGTGGATACTCGAAGACGCCGGCTACGCGCCTGGCTTCCTGATCGGCGGCGTGCCGATGAATTTTGGCATTTCCGCCCGCCTCAGCGGCAAGATCGACGGTAAAAGCGCCGATTCCGACTTCTTCGTCATCGAAGCCGATGAATACGACACGGCCTTCTTCGACAAGCGCAGCAAATTCGTGCACTACCACGCGAAAACGGCCGTCATGAATAACCTGGAATATGATCACGCCGACATCTTCCCCGATCTGCATGCGATCGAGACGCAATTTCATCACCTGGTGCGTACCGTGCCCGGCATTGGCCGCCTGATCGTCAATGGCGACGAAGCGTCGCTGCAGCGCGTGCTGGCGCGCGGTTGCTGGAGTGAACAGGAAAGTTTTGGTCAGGATGCCAACTGGCAACTGCAAGAGCAAGCCGATGGCAGCTTTGACGTGTTCTTCAATGGCAAGCAGGAAGGCCATGTGGCGTGGGCGCTCACGGGCAAGCACAACCGCAGCAATGCGCTGGCGGCGATTGCCGCCGCGCGCCACGTCGGTGTGCCGATTGCCCAGGCGTGCGCTTCGCTGGCCACGTTTGACAGCGTCAAGCGCCGCATGGAAGTGCGCGGCGTGGTCGACAACATTACCGTGTACGACGACTTCGCCCATCACCCGACGGCGATTGCCACCACGGTGGGCGGCTTGCGCCAGAAAATCGGCCAGGCTGGCCGCATCCTGGCCGTGCTGGAACCGCGTTCGAACACCATGAAGCTGGGCGCCATGAAAGACGCGCTGCCGGGCAGCCTGAAGGATGCCGATCTGGTCTTCGGTTTCGGCAGCCAGCAAGCGCTGGGCTGGAGCCTGGGCGACGCGCTGGCGCCGCTGGGCGCGATGGCCAGCGCGTATGAGGACATCGATACGCTGGTGGCCGCCGTGGTGGCCGCCGCCCGTCCCGGCGACCAGATCGTCGTCATGAGCAATGGCGGCTTCGGCGGCGTGCACGAGAAACTGCTGAAGGCGCTGGGCCGATGATTCTGTATCTGCATGGATTCCGCTCGTCGCCGCTGTCGATGAAGTCGCGCCTGCTGGCTGAGCAGATGCAGGCGCTGGGCCGCACGGCAGAATGGCTGTGCCCGCAATTGCCCGCTTCGCCGAAGCTGGCCATCGAACTGGCCCGCTCGCTGGTGCAGCACGTGCCGCCGGCGGAATTGACGATCATCGGCTCCTCGCTGGGCGGCTATTACGCCACCTGGCTGGCCGAGCAACTCGCTTGCCGCGCCGTGCTGCTCAACCCGGCGATTGTTCCCTTGATCGACCTGGAACAGCATGTGGGCGTGACGACCGAGTTTCATTCGGACAAGCCGTTCGAATTCAAGCGCGAATATATCGATGAGTTGCGCGCGTTTGCCGTGCAGCACATTACTGAACCACAACGTTATTTCCTGATCGCCGCCACCGGTGACGAAGTGCTCGACTACCGCGACATGGTGGCGCATTATCGGGGGGCGCGCCAGCTCGTCATCGACGGCAGCGACCACGGCATCAGCGAATTTGCCGATTACGTGGCGCCCGTCCTGGCCTTTTGCGGTATCGATATCAATTCTGCAATGGCCGAAGGCGCGGCCCGGTGAGGCCGGGTTCGCTGCGGCAGGCGCAGTGGCATGCGCATGTGAACGCCGTCAATGCGCCCCCGGCCCTGCGCCACTGGCTGACGGGCGGCGGTTCGCTGACGGCCAAGCTGAAAGCGCATAGCCAGGCATTCCGCGTGCAATGTTTGCATCAGGAAACGGCGCGTTGTCTGAGCGACGAGTCTGCCATCATCGGCCTGCATCGCGCGGGCCGGGTATGGGAACGCGAAGTGCTGTTGCGGTGTGATAATAGACCGGCCGTGTTTGGCCACACCGTCGTGCCTATGCAGGCGACGGCCACCGACTGGCCCCTGTTTTCCGCACTGGGCGAACGCTCGCTGGGGACGACCCTGTTTGGCGATCGCATGGTACGGCGTGGCACGCTCGAATTTGCCCGTTTGCGCGCGGGACACCCGCTGGTGCAGCGGGCGCAGGCGGCGCTGGCCCTGGAAGGCGCAGGCTGCGATGCCAAGGCGCTGTTTTTTGCCCGACGCTGCTTATATCAGCGTCATCAAGGATTGCTGCTGGTAACGGAAGTATTTCTGCCGGCGGTGCTGGAGCTGAATTTCGTCACTCGCACCGTTGCAACCGACACATTAATAAACAAAGCATAACAATGAATCTATTTTTTGAAGAATCCGGCGATTTCAAGGTCGGCACGGTCCTGTCGCAAGCGGGCGAGGCGTACCAGGTTGAAATGGCCAGCGGCAAGCGCAGCAAGGTCAAGATCAAGGATGTGCTGCTGCAGTATGAGAAGCCGGCCCCGGCCGAGCTGCTGGAGCAAGCCAAGGCTGTTGCCGCCGAGATCGACCTCGATTTCCTGTGGGAAGTGGCGGGCGAAGATGAATTCGGCTTTGCCGAGCTGGGCGCCGAGTATTTCGGCCATGTCCCCTTGCCGCCGGAAGCGGCCGGCCTGATCCTGGCCCTGCATTCGGCGCCCGTGTATTTCTACAAGAAGGGCCGCGGCCGCTACAAGGCGGCGCCGGAAGCATCGCTGAAGGCGGCCCTGGCCGGCATCGAAAAGAAAAAACAGCAGGCGCTGGTGCAAGCCGCGTACGTGGAAGAGCTGAAACAGAACCGCTTGCCCGCCTCCATGCAGCCGATGGTGCTGCAGCTGCTGTTCAAGCCGGACAAGAACACCATCGAATACAAGGCGCTGGAAGCGGCATGCACGGAATTGCACACGACGCCGCCGCGCCTGATGCTGGCCGCCGGTGGTATTGCTTCGCCAAAAGACTTGCACCTGTCGAAATTCCTCTTCGAGAATTTCCCCAAGGGCGCCGGTTTCCCCAGCGTGCCCGTGCCCTCCGTGACGGCCAAGCTGCCGCTGGCGGACGTGGCCGCGTTCTCGATCGACGACGTGACCACCACCGAGATCGACGATGCCTTCTCCGTGCAGCCGTTGCCGGACGGCACGGTGAAAGTGGGCATCCACATCGCCGCGCCGGGCCTGGGCATCCGCCCGGAAGACGTGATCGACAAGATGGCGCGCCAGCGCATGTCGACCGTTTATATGCCGGGTGACAAGATCACCATGCTGCCCGATGAAATCGTCAACGCCTTCACCCTGGCCGAAGGCACGACGTGCCCGGCCCTGTCGCTGTATGCCACGCTCGACCCGAAAGCCGACTGGGCCGTCGTCAGCACGCAGACGCGGGCCGAACTGGTGCCGATTGCCAGCAACCTGCGCCACAACCAGCTAGACGACCTGGTCAATGAGGAAACCTTGGCCAGCGGCGAGGGCGAGTACCCGCACAAGGCCGATTTCGCCGTGCTATGGCAATGGGCGCAGCAGCTGGAACAGGGCCGCATGAAGAAGCGCGAAGCGTTTGGCCTGAAGCCGGAACAGAACAACCGCGTCGATTTCAACTTCTACGTGGAAAACGACATCGTCACCGTGGCGCGCCGCAAGCGTGGCGCGCCGCTGGACAAGATCGTCGCCGAATTGATGATTTTTGCCAACAGTACCTGGGGCAAGATGCTGCACGACCATGGCGTGCCCGGCATCTACCGCAGCCAGGGCGGCGGCAGCGGCAATAGCTGGGCGGCAAAGATGCAGGTGCGCATGGTCACCCATGCGGCGCCGCACCAGGGCCTGGGCGTGGATCAATACGCTTGGAGCACGTCGCCCTTGCGCCGCTATACGGACCTGGTGAACCAGTGGCAAATCATCGCCTGCGCCGAGCACGGCGTGACGGCGCCCCTGGTGGCGCCATTCAAGCCGCGCGACGCCAACCTGTTCGCCATTGTCTCGGCGTTTGATGCGGCGTATGCCGCGTATGGCGACTTCCAGTCGAACATGGAACGCTACTGGTGCTTGCGCTGGTTGCACCAGGAAAACGCGCGCCAGGTCGATGCCGTCGTGCTGAAAGATGAAATCCTGCGCCTGGTCGACATTCCGCTGGTCATCAAGCTGCCGGGCATGCCATCGGTGGCGCGCGGCGCGCAAGTGAAACTGGACTTGCTGCGCTGGGATGAGGTCGACCTGAGCATCGAGGCGCGCCTGCTGGAAATCGCCGCCGTGCCGGATGCGGCGGCCGACGCCGAGCTCGATTACGAGGAAGACGCGGGCGACGACGTGGCCGACGATGGTGTGGCAGCAGCGGAAACATCGCCGGAAGCGGCGAACCAGGTCAGCGACGCCGACGCGGAAGTGGCGGAACTGGCCAGCGAAGACGTGGTCAGCGAGCCGGAGGTCAAGTAAGGCGTCGCTCCAGTCACAGGGCGGTGCTGAAAACTGTTACCAGCACCGCCCTTTGACGTAGAATTCAGCCATCTTGTATCTTGTGCTTGTTGCGAACTGGGTTGCGCGTGAAGTCTTTCCGAGAGTATCGTTTCCTGATGGTGGCCGTGGCGGTATCGCTGCTGGCGCACGGCGCCTTGCTGGCGATGCATTTTGTCGCCCCGGCGCCGCAGCGGGCCGTCGCCACCGACCCCGGCCTGGAAGTGATCCTCGTCAATGCCAAGCATGCCAACAAGCCGCTGAAGGCCGATGCCCTGGCGCAAGCGAATCTCGATGGCGGTGGCCAGGCCGACAAGGGCCGCGCCAAGTCGCCGCTGCCCGACCTGCGCAAGGTGGAAGAGGGCGAGAGCGTCAAGGCCAGCGCCCGGCGCATTGCCGAACTGGAACAGAAACAGCAGGAACTGCTGACGCAGGCGGCCAAGCCCACGCCCTACAGCGCCGCGCCCGTCACGGAAAAGGACAAGCCCAATCCGCTGGCGTCCGGGTCGGACCTGATGGAAAGCAGCAAGGCCATCGCCCGCATGGCGGCCGAGATCAGCCAGACCGTGGAAGACCAGAACAAGCGTCCGCGCAAGACCTTCATCACGCCCAGCACGCAGGAGGTCGGCTATGCCATGTATTACAAGACCCTGCAAAAGCGCATCGAGGAAATCGGCACCCTGAATTTCCCGCAAAACAATGGCCGCAAGATGTATGGCGAACTGGTCGTGTACATTCCCATCTTCCAGGACGGTACGATTTACCAGAAGGAGGGCGGCGCTCGCGTCGAACGCAGCTCGGGCAATCCCGCGCTGGACGCGGCCGCCCTGGCCATCGTGCGCCGCGCGGCGCCCTTCGGTCGTTTCCCACCGAATATGTTGTCCAGTGACAAGGATGACCTGTGGGTCGTGATTACCCGCTTCAAATTTACCCGCGAAGAAAAAATGGAAGCCAACCTGACTGGCGGCAGCAATTGAACAAGCACAAGATGAATCCAGATCAATATTGCGTTTTCGGCAACCCGATCGCCCACAGCAAGTCCCCCCTGATCCACGCCGCCTTTGCCCTGCAGACGGGCGAGGCCATCGCCTATGAGCGCCGGCTGGCGCCGCTGGACGGCTTTGCGCTGGCGGCGCGCACGTTTGCCGCCGAGGGCGGCAAGGGCGCGAACGTGACGGTGCCGTTCAAGCTCGACGCCTGCGCGCTGGCCACGGAACTGACGCCGCGCGCGCGCGCGGCGGGCGCCGTGAATACCCTGCGTTTCGATGGCGACAGCATTCTTGGCGACAATACCGATGGCGCCGGCCTGGTGGCCGATATCGTGCGCAATGCCGGCGTGGCCATTGCCGGCAAGCGCGTCTTGCTGCTCGGTGCCGGCGGGGCCGCGCGCGGCGTGTTGCTGCCCCTGCTGGAATGGCAACCGCAGGAAATTGTCATTGCCAACCGCACCGTGGCCACGGCCCAGGCCCTGGTGGCGCAGTTTGCCGATGCGCTGAGCCACCCCGGCCAATTGCATGCCGGCGGGTTCGAGCAGCCCCGGGGCGTCTTCGATATCGTCATCAATGCCACCTCGGCCAGCCTGGCGGGCGACTTGCCGCCCGTGCCTGCCGGCATCTTCGGCAACCATACCCTGGTGCTGGACATGATGTATGGTGCCCAGCCCACCGTCTTCATGGACTTTGCCGCCCGGCATGGCGCGCAGGTGCGCGATGGCCTGGGCATGCTGGTGGAGCAGGCGGCCGAAGCGTTTTACGTGTGGCGCGGCGTGCGGCCGCAGACGCAGGACTTGCTGGCGCAATTGCGCAGCGCCCTGTGAGCGGCGGCAAGAAGGGCGGCCGTAACGGCGCCGGCGGCCGCCGCTACGGCTGGATCAAGTGGCTGTTCATCGTGCCCATCCTGGCGTTTATCGTCGTGCAATTGTATTTTTTCCTGCAAATCTGGTGGTGGATCGACCATAACCCCAGCAGCACGGCCTTCATGCGCGAGCAGTTATCTGTTTTACAGGAAAAAAATCCGAATGCCGCCATCAAGCAGACGTGGGTGCCGTACAACCGCATTTCGACCAATCTGAAGCGGGCCATCATCGCCTCGGAAGACGCGAATTTCTCCGAGCACGAAGGCGTGGACTGGGAAGCCTTGCAAAAGGCCTATGAAAAGAATAACAAGAAGCAGAAAGTCGTCGCTGGCGGTTCCACCATTACGCAGCAGCTGGCGAAGAATCTGTTCCTGTCCGGTTCGCGCAGCTATGTGCGCAAGGGCCAGGAGCTGATCATTACCTACATGCTGGAAAGCCTGATGGACAAGCAGCGCATTTTCGAGATTTACCTGAATGTGGTGGAGTTTGGCACCGGCATCTTCGGCGCCGAAGCGGCGGCGCGCCATTATTATCACGTCAGCGCGGCCAGCCTGAGCGCGGCGCAGGCGGCGAAACTGGCCGTGATGCTGCCGAATCCCCGCTTCTATGACCGCCACCGCGACACGGGCTACCTGAACCGGCGCACCGGCGTGATCCTGCGCCGCATGGGCGCGGCGGCCTTGCCTTGATCTAAGTCATTCCACATTATCAAACATGCCTGAATTGAATGATTGCGTTCAGGCATCTTGAAATGCCCCCGATGTGCAGCGCCGCACATTTTTCCGCGAAAAAGCGCCACGCAGGGGTGGTCGTGAAAAGGCCTTTGCGGGTACACTTGCGCTGTTTTCATTTTTGGCGCCAGCGCCAGCACATCACGATAACCCAACATCCGGCTGAGAGCGCGCATGATCAATGTCTTTGTATTACAGAATGGCCGGCTCAACCAGGTGCCGATCGACAGCCGCGCAGACCTCGAAAATGCCGAACCGGTCTGGGTCGACCTGACCGACCCCACCGATGACGAACGGGCCTGGGTCAAGGCCATTTACAACGTCACCCTGCCGGGCGAAGACGAAGTCAAGGATATTGAAGCGTCGGCCCGCTACTACGAAGCGGAAAACGGCGACCTGCATCTGCGCACGGACTTTTTGCGTGAAGAGGACGACGGCCCGTCGCGCGTCATCACGGTCGCGTTCATTCTTGCCCGCAAGATCCTGTTTTCCATGCATACGGACGACCTGCCCGTGTTCCGCCTGGTGCGCATGCGCGCCCGCTCGCGGCCAGGCTCGATCGCCGACTACATGGACGTGCTGCTCGACCTGTACGCCACCGACGCCGAATATTCGGCCGACGTGCTCGAAGGCATCTACCAGAACCTGGAAGAAGTCAGCACGCGCGTGCTGCAAAAGGAATTTACCGATGCGCACGCGGCCGAAGCGCTGAATGCGATTGCTCACGAGGAAGATTTGAATGGCCGCATCCGCCGCAACATGATGGATACGCGCCGCGCCGTGAGCTTTCTGATGCGCGGCCGCTTGCTCAATTCCGAGCAGTTCGAGGAAGCGCGCCAGATCTTGCGCGATATCGAATCGCTCGATGGCCACACGTCTTTCTTGTTTGATAAGATTAACTTCCTGATGGACGCCACCGTCGGCTTCATCAATATCAACCAGAACAAGATCATCAAGATCTTCTCGGTGGCCAGCGTGGCCTTCCTGCCGCCGACCCTGATCGCCAGCGTGTACGGCATGAACTTCAAGCTGATGCCGGAGCTGGAATGGTCGTTCGGTTATCCCTGGGCCTGGGGCCTGATGATCACCAGCGCCATCGCGCCCTTCCTGTACTTCCGCCACCGCGGCTGGCTGAAATAAGCCACCAGCGCCGGGACGCTCCTGCGCCCGGCGCCGTCACCGGGCCCGCCCCAATTTCAAGGCGAACGCAGCAAATTCAAAAATCAGCGATAATCACTGGTATTGCGTGGTATTGAATTGGTATTTGCCGTTGCCGCCATCATTCCTGTCCGCGCGCGGTGCTTGCTGAAAAAAAGTATCGCTATCTGTCCGCTTTTGGCGTGGCTGCGCCCGCCTGCTCCACCGTATGATTGCTGCGGCATCCGCCTTGCCGGCTGGCCGCCGCATTTCCCGTCACCGTCGTTCTTTTGGAGAATCCATGCCTGATACCGCTACCGCCCAAGCGCGCTTTACCCACCTGATCAGCGACTGCGATGGCGTGCTGATCGACAGCGAAGCCGTGGCCCTGCAAGCACTGCTGGAATTGCTGGCGCCGCGCCTGCCGAACCTGCCCGCCGGCGTTACCCTGCAAGGCTTGATCGAGCCGCGCCTGGGCCAGCGCCTGGTGCCGCTGATGCAGGACATCTACCGGGAACTGGGCTTGCCGCAATTGCCCGCCGACGACATCATGTCCATCGGCAACGCCGTCGATGCGGCGTGCGATGCGCAATTGCGCGCCGTACCCGGCGTGGCGCAGGCATTGGCCGCCATTCCCCTGCCCAAGGCCGTGGCGTCGAACAGCGTCAGCGCGCGCGTGCTGTCGGCGCTCGAGCGCACGGGCATGGCGCCGCTGTTCGAGCGCCGCGTCTTCACGCCGGACCTGGTGGGTCACGCCAAGCCGCATCCGGGCGTCTACCTGGCGGCAGCGGCCGCCTTCGGCGTGCCGCCGGCCCGGTGCCTGGTGCTGGAAGACAGCGTCACGGGCGTGACGGCGGCCGTAGCGGCGGGCATGACGGTGCTGGGTTTCATCGGCGGCGGGCATATCGCTCCCGGCCAGGAAGCGCGCCTGAAGGCGGCCGGCGCGCATGTCGTGTTCAGCGACATGGCCAGCCTGCCGGCGCTGGTGGCGGACTTGCTGCCGACGGCCGCCGAGCAGCAAGTGGCTTAATTGCACGTGATTTAGCGGCAGGTATAGCCGCCATCGACGGGCAGGCTGACGCCGCTGATCATGGCGGCGGCGTCGCTGAGCAGGAACAGGATGGGCTTGGCCACCTCTTCCGGGGTGGCGAAGCGGCGCAGCGGGATGGCGGCCAGCATGGGGCCGCTTTTTGCCGGGTCGCTCCAGTCCCGTTCGGCCATCGGCGTCAGGGTCACGGTGGGGTTGACGCTGTTGACGCGGATGCCGTGCGGACCCAGTTCCAGGCACAGGCTGCGCGTGATCGCATCCATGGCCGCCTTCGAGGCGCAGTACGCCAGGTGATGCTCGAGCGCCACCAGGGCCGCCTGGCTCGACACATTCACGATGCTGCCCTGGTGCCCTTCGCGCAGCATGCCTTGCGCCACATGACGCGCCATCATGGCCGCGCTGCGCGCATTGACTGCCATCACGCGGTCAAAGCTGGCCGCATCCGTTTCCAGGCAGGGCCGCAGCTGCGAAATGCCGGAGCAATTGACGAGGCCATCGACGTTGCGCAGCGGCACCAGCGCGGCCTGCATGGCGTCGCTGTCGCTGATGTCGAGCTGCAGCGGCTCGCAACCGGTGTCGTCGGCCAAGGCGGCCAGCCGGTCGGCGTTTTGCCCGATGGCAATTACCCGCGCGCCGGCGGCGCTGAGCATGCGCGCCGTGACGAGGCCGATGCCGCTGGACGCGCCCGTGACGATGAATTTCTTGTGGCGGAAATCGAATAGCATGCTGGTCCTCAGGTGGTGTGATGGATGCGGTGCATCAGGGGCCGCAATGCGGGATAGGCATCGCGGTAGTGCTCGAATGTGCGGCGGTAGACTGCGCTGGCGTCCGGCTGCGGCGTGCTGCGCGGCACCAGGCTGACCCAGCCCCGCTGCGCCGTTGCCTTGTCGATCAGGCCCGTGCCCAGCGCCGCCAGCAGTGCCGCACCCAGTGCCGCCTCGACGTTTTCCGCGATGGTGTAGACGGGATAGCCGGTGATGTCGGCAATGATCTGCATCCACAGGGGCGAGTGCGCGGCGCCGCCGACGACGATCAGCTTGTCGTCGAGCGCGACCGTGCCAATGCCCCTGGCGCCGGCCTCGATATTGTGTTTCAGCGCAAAACTCACGCCTTCGAGCACGGCGCGGTACAAGTGGGCGCGGCTGTGGTACAGGCTCAGCCCCAGGAAGGCGCCGCTGGCCCTGGCATCCCAGATGGGACTGCGTTCGCCCATCAGGTAGGGCAGGAACAGCACGCCGTCCGCGCCGGGCGGGATTTGTTGTGCCTGTTCTTCCATCCGCTGGTGCGCATCGGCATGGCCCAGCAGCCTGGCCGCTTCCACGTCGGCCTGGCAAAATTCGTCGCGGAACCAGCTGACGGAAGCTCCGGCCGTGATGGCGCCGCCAAACACATACAGGTCGGACTGGCTGTTGAACACGTGCGGCATGCTGATCAGGCCATGGCGCGCATCGACTTGCTGGTGGATATAGCCCCAGCACATGCTGGTGCCTATCATCGCCACATGCTGGCCCGCGCGGCTGACGCCGGCGGCGAAGGTGGCCACGGCCGCATCGACGCCGCCCGCGATGACGGGGGTGCCGGCCAGCAAGCCCAGCTGCTGCGCCGCCAGCGGCAGCAGCGCGCCCACCACCTCGGACGAGTCGACCAGGCGTTCCGGCATCATGCGCGCGGGGATGTCCAGCGCCTCGAGCATGGGGGCCGACCAGCCGCGCGCGGCCAGGTCGTACACGCCGCCGATATTGCCGGCCGAACTATGGTCGACCGCCACTTCGCCCGTCAGCAGATAGTTGACGTAGCTGTTCGGCGGCAGGAAGTAGCGCGTGCGGGCCCATACATCGGGGCGGTGGCGCTGCAGCCACAGCATCTTGGTATAGCCGTAATAGCTGTCGACGCCATTGCCGGTGATCGCTTGCAGGCGCTCCAGGTCGACGTGCTGCCTGACCCATTCCACCTCGTCGGTGGCGCGCCGGTCCATCCAGATCAGGCAGGGGTGCAGCGCTTGCATGGCGGCATCGACGGGGATGCCGGAACCGCCATACAGGCTGCTGACGCAGATGGCCTTGACGCTGTGCGCCGGCACGCCGCTGGCGTGCAGCACCTGCCGCACGCACGCCACCACGGCGTCGTACCACACGGCCGGCCATTGTTCGGCCCACAGGGGGCGCGGCGTGTCGACCTGGTAGCCGTGCGCATGCTGCGCCACGAGGGTGCCGCCGCTGGTGACCAGCAGGGCCTTGGTGCTTTGCGTGCCGATATCGACACCGATGACGTAATCCATGCCTGCTTCCCCGTTCAGCCCTGCGCTGCCGGCTTGAGCAGCACCTTGATGGAATCGAGCGAGTTGGCCAGGGCGAACGCCTGCTCCCAGTCTTCCAGCGGGAAGTCGTGCGTGACGATGCCTTTCGAGGTGACGAGGCCCCGCTCCAGCAGATCGATGGCGACCGGGTAGCAATACGGTCCCAGGTGGGCGCCGCGCACGTCGAGTTCCTTGCGGTCGCCGATGATGGACCAGTCGGCGCTGGTTTCCTTGCCGAATACGCTGAACTCGACGAAGCGGCCCAGCTTGCGGATCAGGTTCAAGCCCTGCGTCACGCCGGCCGGCACGCCCGTCGTCTCGATATACACGTCGCAGCCATAGCCGTCCGTCAAGCCATGGATGATGGCCAGCGCATCGTCCTGGGCGGGATTGATGGTGACGTGGGCGCCATATTCGCGCGCCAGCGCCAGGCGTGCCGGCACCATGTCGATCACCACCAGTTTTTTCGGCGTCTTCAGGGCGGCGATCTGCGTCATCATCAGGCCCAGCGGCCCGGCGCCGGCGATCACCACCACGTCGTCGAGCTGCACCTCGGCGCGGTTGACCGTGTGGATGGCGCACGCCATCGGCTCGATGATGGCGGCGTCTTCCAGCGAAATGCTGTCCGGAATCTTGTGCACGAGGGCCGTGGGCGGGATGCGCATGTATTCAGCCATGCCGCCATCGGCCACTTCGCGCTGGAAGCCGAAGATGTTATGCACTTCGCACATCCAGTATTTGCCCGATTTGCAAAAGCGGCACTTGCCGCAAGGCACGATCTGCTCCGCGATGATGCGGTCGCCGACCTTCACGCCGAAGTGTTCCTCGCCGTGCTCCCCCGCCTCGACCACGTAGCCGAAGAATTCATGGCCGGGCACCACCGGCGGCTTGACCCACGATGGCTGGCCGTCGCCGCCCCAGAACATGGCGGCGCCCGAATGGCATTTGCAGTCGCTGGCGCAGATGCCGCAGGCGGCGATGCGGATCAGCAACTCGTTCAGGCGCGGCGCGGGACGCGCGATTTTTTGCAGGCGGTAATCTTTCGGACCGTGGCAAACGACGGCTTGCATGTCGACTTCGGTGTACTTCATGGGAGGCTCCAGGTGGTAAAGGTGGGTCAAGCGGTGCTCAGGCGCGCTTGCTGCTGTTGCGGCTGATGTAAATGGCGAGCAGGATGATCACGCCCTTGATGATGTTTTGCAGGTAAGGCGAGACGCCCATCATGTTCAGGCCGTTATTCAGCACGCCAAGCATGATGGCGCCGATCAGGGTGCCGACGATGGAACCGCGTCCGCCCGTGATGGCCGTGCCGCCCATGACGACGGCGGCGATCGCGTCCAGCTCGAAGCCGATGCCGGCGTTCGGCTGGCCGCTCATCAGGCGGGACGTCAGCACCAGGCCGGCGATGGCGGCCGTGCCGCCGCTGATGGCATACACGAGCAGCTTGTAGCGCGCCACGCGCACGCCGCTCAGGCGCGTCGCTTCCTCGTTGCCGCCGATGGCGTAGATATAGCGTCCCAGCGGCGTATGGTCGAGCAGCACATAGGCGACGAGGAAGACCAGCAGCATGGCCAGGATCGGCGTCTGCACGCCCAGCACGTTGCCGCGGCCAAAGAATTCGAACCAGTCCGGCAAGTCGTTGATCGGATAGCCGCCCGTGTACAGCAGGGCCAGTCCGCGCGCGATGCCCATGGTGGCCAGGGTGACGATAATCGGCGGCATCTTGGCATAGGCGACAAAGAAGCCATTGCCCACGCCAAAGGCGATGCCCACGGCCAGGCCGGCGGCAATGGCCAGCCCGGGCGGCAGGCCGGCCACCATCAGGCCCGCCGTCAGGGTGCCTGTCAGTGCCATCACGGAGCCGACGGACAGGTCGATGCCGCCGCTGAGGATGGCGCAGCTCATGCCGACGGCGATGATGGCGTTGATCGACACTTGCCGCGCAATATTGACCAGGTTATCGCTGGAGAAGAAATGGTCGGTGGTGGCCGCCATCGCCGCCGACACCAGCAGCAGGCCGACCAGCGGCAGGAAGGCCGGCGATTGCCTCAGCCGTGCCCACAGGGCGCGCGCCGACAGGGAGGATGCGGCGCCGCGGCGCTGCGCGGCGAGGGGTTCAGTGTTGACCGGCTGTTGCATGGCGCATTACCTCGCTAGAATGAATGGACGCGCCTTCCAGCAGGGCCACGATGGCGCCCTGGCGGAAGACGGCGACCCTGTCGCACATGCCGGTGATTTCCGGCAGTTCCGACGAAATCAGGATGATGGAATAGCCATCGCTGGTCAGTGCACGCATCAGGCGGTAGATTTCCGCCTTGGCGCCGACGTCGATGCCGCGCGTGGGCTCGTCGAAGATGAGGATCTTGCAGTGATGGTTGAGCCAGCGGGCGATCACCACTTTTTGCTGGTTGCCGCCGCTCAGGGTGCCCACGCGCGTGCCGGGACCGGGCGCCTTGACGCCCACCTTGGCCATCATCGACCGCGTGCTGGCCAGCTCGGCTCGGCGGCGTATCCATCCATATCGCGTGTATTTCCCCAGGTTATTGATGGACAGGTTGTCCGTGATGTCGAAATCGAGGATCAAGCCCTCGGTCTTGCGGCTTTCCGGCAACAGGCCTATGCCGTGGCGCAAGGCATCAGCCGGATCGCGCAGGCTGGCCGGCTTGCCGCCGATGCGGACATCCTTGTGCCAGGCCGGGTGGGCGCCCATCACGGCCAGCGCCAGTTCCGTGCGGCCCGAGCCGACCAGGCCCGCAAAGCCGAGGATTTCCCCCTGCTGCAGCTGGAAGCTGTTGACGGGGCCATCCTTGCGCAGGCGCACGTCCCTGGCGTCGAGCACGATGGCCGGCGCCACGGGGCGGACAGGCTTGGCGGGAAAGTTCGCTTCGAGCTTGCGTCCCACCATCATTTCCACCAACTGGTCGATACTGGTGGCGGCCACGTCCGTCATGCCCACGTACTGGCCATCGCGCAAGACGGTGATGCGGTCGCATACGTCGAAGATTTCTTCCATGTGATGCGAGATGAAGATCATCGCCACGCCTTGCTGCCGCAGTTCGCGCATGATGGCGAACAGGTGTTCGGCTTCGCTGGGCGTCAGGGTGGCGGTCGGCTCGTCGAGGATCAGGATGCGGGCATTGAGCGACAGGGCCTTGCCGATTTCCACGAATTGCTGTTGGGCAATGCTGAGCTGGCTGATCTCGGCCGACAGGTCGATCTCGATGTTCAGGCGCGCAAAGATGGCGGCCGCCTGTTGCCGCATGGCTTTTTTCGACAGCAGGCCCACGGCATTCGTCAGCTCGCGTCCGAGGAAGATGTTTTCCACCGCATTCAGGTAGGGAATCAGGGAAAATTCCTGGAAGATGATGGCGATGCCGGCGGCGATGGCGTCGTTGTAGCTGTGAAAATCGCAGGGCTGGCCATCGACGACGATGCTGCCCGCATCGGGCCGGTAGATGCCGCTGAGAATTTTCATCAAGGTGGACTTGCCGGCGCCATTTTCACCGAGCAAGGCGTGGATCTCGCCCTGGCGGATGCTCAGGTTAATGTCGTTCAAGGCCTTCACGCCGGGAAAACCCTTCGTGATGTTTTGTAGCTGCAAGATCGTATGCATGATGGGTCCGGAGGAACGGTGAGCCTCCCGCAGGCCCGCTGCGGGAGTGGACAGGCACGGTTGTGACTGCCGTTACCAGCTGAAGGATTTGGCGGCCGCCTTGTCCACCAGCTTGACTTCGACGGGAATCTGCGCCGGCACGTTGGCGCCCCATTTTTTGGCCATGGCGATGGCCAGCGCCAGGCGCACCTGGTCGCGCGGGTACTGGGCGGCCGTGGCGATGAACTTGGAATTGGGTTTCTGCATCGCCTTGATGGCTTCGGGCGCGCCGTCGACGCTGGTCAGTTTCACGTCCTTGCCGCTCGCTTCGATGGCCGACAGCGCACCCATGGCGCCGCCGTCGTTGACGCTGAAGATGCCTTTCAGCCTGGGCTGCGCCTGCAGGATGTTTTCCGTGACGGTCAAGGCCTGGTCGCGTTCCTGCTTGCCGTTCTGGCTGGTGACGATCTTGATGCCGGGAAAGGCCGCCAGCGCATCCTTGCAGCCGCGTACCCGTTCCAGGATGGGCACGACGGGAATGCCGTCGAGGATCGCCACGTCGCCCTTGCCGTCCAGGCTCTTGGCCAGGTAGGTGCAGGCCAGCTGGCCCGCATTGAAATTTTTCGAGCCGACGAAGGAATCGACGGGGCCGTTGGCATTCGCGTCGACGGCGACGACGATGACGCCGGCCGCCTTGGCCGACTTGACGGCCGACTGGATGCCCACCGAATCGGTCGGATTGAGCAGCAGGATATCGATCTTTTTCTGGATCATGTCTTCCACATCGCTCGTCTGTTTTGCCACGTCATGGCGCGCATCGGTGATCACCACCGTGGCGCCGATGCTGGCGGCCGCCTCTTCCAGCGCCTTTTTCATGGTGATGAAATACGGGTTGTTGAGTTCCTGGAAGGACATGCCGATCTTCAGCGGCGCGGCGCTGGCGCTCATGGACAGGCTGGCGGCACACAGGGCGGTCGTGGACAGGGCAAGCAATTTTCTTTTCAACATCATCGTCTCCTCGTTTTTGAGCATGGTTTTTTGATTGTCGTGGCAGCCTTGCCTTGCCTGCTGCCGGGGCATGAAGCGAAAGATCAGTTGCCGGGCGCCGCCGTCTTCAAGCCGTCGTAGCGGCGAAACTTGGACGGCGAGATCCCCTTGTGGGCGAGGAACTGGCGGTTGAAATTGGACAGGTTGTTGAAACCCACCTGGTAGCAGATATCCGTGATGCTCAAGGCGCTGTTGCTGAGCATTTCGCAGGACAGCTTGATGCGCAGCAAATTCACATATTGCACAAAGGAAATACCCGTGTGCTTGCTGAACGAGCGCGAGAAGGAGCTGACGTTTTGTCCGATCAGTTCGGCCAGCTCCGACTCGCGCAGGTCGGTCGACAGGTTCTTGCCGATGTAGGCCAGCGCCAGGTTGATTTTCGACGCCATGTAGCTGTGCGGATCGGGCAGGTAGCTGGGGCTGGACAGCGTGCGCCGTTCGCTGTCGTGCAGCAGCAGTTCCAGCAGCGACAGGAAGAGCATGACCCGGCGGCAGCCGCGCGCTTCCAGCAGCGCCTGCATCAGCGGGCGGGCGGCGGCGCCGGCTTCCGGCGTAAACAGCAGGCCGCTGCGCGATTCGGCCAGCAGGGTGGTGACTGGCTGCAATTCCGGGAAGGCGGCGATGGCCTTGGCGATGAATTCGGCCGTGAATTGCAGGATCAGGCAGCGCTGCGGCACGGGCTGGTTGTCGGGCAATTCGCTGACCCAGTTGTGCGGCAGGTTGGGGCCGGACATGACCAGGTTGCCCGGTTCAAAATCGCCGATGTAGTCGCCGACGAAGTACTTGCCGCTGGTGTCCGTGATCAGCTGGATTTCATATTCGGGGTGAAAGTGCCAGCGCACGGTGCGGTAGGGGTAGCCGTGCGACCAGGCTGTAAACGATTCATCGGCGGGCACGCAGACGACTTCGAGATCGGGATGCATGGCGGTCTCCGCGCGGTTCAGGCGAGGCGTGGAACGGCGCGGCGGAAACGTGGCGTGGCGGCGAGGCGGATGCGTGTCATGGCGTGTCTCCTGCTGGGTTACCGTGCGCTCCAGCCATGTTGCCGGCCGGGCGGGTTATTGGTTTGTGTCCCCATTCTATGCAGGCGAGCCGGGCAGGGCTACCGATTACATGTGATAAAACCGATACTTTTTTTGCATTTGCAGGGTCGGGGATGGCCCAGGGTCAAATTTTGTGCATTGCGTCAAATGCAATTGGGCAATAACGCGGTGGGGGGAGGCGGAAGCGCAGCGGCCAGGCGGGCCGCTGCGGGGTCAGGCAGAAGGGGGCAGCTGGATGCTGCAGCTTACGCCAGCTTGGCGAAGACCTTGCGCGCGGCGGCGATGGTGGCGTCGATGACGGCGTCATCGTGCTGCGCCGAGACGAAGCCCGCCTCGAAGGCGGCTGGCGCGAAGTACACGCCTTCGTCCAGCATGGCGTGGAAGAAGGCGTTGAACTTGCTGCGGTCGCCCGCCATCATTTCCGCATAGCTGGTCGGTGGGTTTTCGCTGAAATAAATGCCGAACATGCCGCCGATGTAGTCGGCGCAGAAGACCACGCCCGCTTCTTTCGCCGCGGCGGTCAGGCCTTCGGCCAGGCGCCGGGCCGTGGCGCCCAGCTGCTCGTAGAAGCCCGGCTGCTGGATCAGTTTCAGGGTTGCCATGCCGGCCGCCACGGCCACCGGGTTGCCCGACAGCGTGCCGGCCTGGTAGACGGCGCCCAGCGGCGCCATGTGGTGCATCAGCGCGGCGCTGCCGCCGAAGGCCGCCACCGGCATGCCGCCGCCGATCACCTTGCCCAGCGCCGTGAGGTCGGGCTTGATGCCGTACAGCGCCTGCGCGCCGCCCAGCGCCACGCGCAAGCCGCACATGACTTCATCGAAAATGAGCAGGGCGCCGTGCTGCGTGCACAGCTCGCGCATCGCCTGCAGGAATGCCGGCGTGGCTTTCACCAGGTTCATGTTGCCGGCCACGGGTTCGACGATCACGCAGGCGATGTCCGCGCCGAAGCTGTCGAAGGCGTCCTTCAGTTGCTCGACGTTGTTATAGTCGAGCACCAGCGTGTGCTTGACGAAGTCTTCCGGCACGCCGGCCGAGGTCGGGTTGCCGAAGGTGAGCAGGCCGCTGCCTGCCTTCACCAGCAGCGAATCGGCGTGGCCGTGGTAGCAGCCCTCGAACTTGACGATCTTGTCGCGTCCCGTGGCGCCGCGCGCCAGGCGCAGCGCGCTCATGGTCGCTTCCGTGCCCGACGATACCAGGCGCACCTGTTCGATCGACGGCACCAGGCGCGTGATTTCCTCGGCCATCAGCACTTCGCCTTCCGTCGGCGCGCCGAACGACAGGCCCAGCGCGGCCGCATCCTGCACCGCCTTTACCACTTGCGGGTGGGCGTGGCCGACGATGGCCGGGCCCCACGAGCCGATATAGTCGATATAGCGCTTGCCGTCGGCGTCCCAGAAGTACGGGCCTTCGGCGCGCGTGATGAAGCGCGGCGTGCCGCCCACCGAGCGGAAGGCGCGCACGGGCGAGTTGACGCCGCCTGGCGTGGTTTTTTGCGCGCGGGTAAACAGGATGTCGTTCTGGGAAGTCGTCGTCATGATAATCGTGCCTTGAAAGTGGATCGTTGTCTGTGTCGTCTGGTCTGCACCGGCCAGCGGCTATTGGGCGCCGCGCTGGCGCTGCTGCTGGAACAGCCGGTTCGGCACCAGCTTGCCCATGCCGTGGCGCTGTGCATGCGCCAGCGCGCCGGTGGTAAATTCCTGTGCCGCCACGACCGCTTGCGGCACGTCGTCCTCGTTTTCCGCCAGGGCCAGCAGGGCGGTGGCCGCCGCCGACAGGGTGCTGCCGGCGCCGTTGAAGATGCCGGGCAGGTGGCGCCATTCGTCATGGCGCACCACGCCATCCTCGCCGAACAGGGTATTGGCGCGCAGCTTGCCTTCGGCCGTGCCGGCCTTGCTGGCGTCGGCCGGCATGCCGGTGACGAGCACGTATTCGCAGCCCAGCGCCACCAGGTAGTCGACATCGTTCTGCAGGGTGTCGTCCGGGTCGGCGTCGCGCCAGGTCTCGGCCAGGCGTTCCAGCTCCACCGGCGAGAGCACCAGCAGGGTCGTTTGCGGGATCAGCAACTGGCGCACGGCGGTGAGGATGTCTTCGTCGTCCATGCCCTGTTCCGGCAGCGCCGAAATGAAGGGATCGAGCACCAGCGGCACGTTCGGATAGTCGGAAACGATTTCGGCGATGGCCGTGACGTTTTCCACGCTGCCCAGCGCGCCGATCTTGATGGCGGCGACGGACATGTCTTCCAGCAGCACGCGCGCCTGGTCGGAAACCCAGTCGGGATCGATCGCCTGCACGTCTTCCACGCGCGCCGTGTCGCTGATCAGCAGGCCCGTGGTGACGGACAGGCCGTGGCAGCCAAAGGCTGAAAACGTGGCCAGATCGGCCTGGATGCCGATCGCGCCGACGGGATCGGACACGCCGAAGCTTAATATGAGGGGAGAAGTTTGGTTTTGCACGGCGGGTAGATTAAGATACCTAATTCAGCATTTTACTTGATTGAAGGGTGGCAGAACGTGAGTAGCAACGAAACAACGCAGCAATTCCAAACGTGGATGTGTCTTATTTGCGGCTGGGTTTATGATGAAGCGGCCGGCCTGCCCGACGAAGACATCGCTCCGGGCACGCGTTGGGCCGATGTTCCGATGAACTGGACCTGCCCTGAATGCGGCGCGCGCAAGGATGATTTCGAGATGGTAGCCATTTAATCAATCCTGATCAATTGGCAATCTGCTGTCACGTGCCTGACGACTGCAGCCTATGCTATGGTATGAAAGATTGCCGAATAATCAAATGACGAGTCCGTTACTGCCCGAGGCATCGTCCGCTACGGCGTGCGCCGGCCCGACGATCCTGGTCATCGACGACAGCGCCACCATACGCTGCCTGGCCGAGAAAGTCCTGGGCGAGGCCGGCTACCGCGTGGTGGTGGCGGAAAACGGTTTCGCGGCGCTGGCCAAGATCGGCGACTGCCACCCGGCGCTGATCGTGTGCGACATCCTGATGCCGCGCCTCGATGGCTACCGCACGTGCGCGCTGATCAAGGCCAGCGCGGGTTTTTGCACGACGCCGGTGCTGATGCTGTCGTCGAAGGAAGGCTTGTTCGACCGCGCGCGCGGCGCCATGGCCGGCGCCAGCGCCTGCCTGGCCAAGCCGCTGACGCGCGAAGCGCTGCTGGCGGCCGTGCGGCTGCACCTGGCCAGCCGTTTTTAGTATGATGTACCCAACGCAGCAAGGAAGTAAACACACACATGGCCATACACACAATTCTGATCGTCGATGACTCGCCGACAGAGCGCTACTACCTGAGCGAGATGCTGGTGCGCGCTGGCTATGCCGTCATGACGGCGGAAGACGGCGCCGACGCGCTGGCGCAACTGAAGCAGGCCAGGCCCGACCTGATCCTGATGGATGTGGTGATGCCCGGGGCGAATGGCTTCCAGATCACGCGCGCCATCGCCCGCGATCCTGAACTGCAGGACGTGCCGGTGATTATCTGCTCCAGCAAGAGCCAGGAAACGGACCGCATCTGGGGCTTGCGCCAGGGCGCGCGCGATTACCTGGTCAAGCCCGTGGTCGAAGCCGACCTGCTGGCCAAGATCGCCGCGCTGGCCTAGGCAATGCACACGATGCCCGGCAACGGCGTGCCTGCCCCGGCTTTTCTGCCTGCCATTCCCGCCATGCCCTCGCACGAGACTGGCGCGCGGCAGGGGCGCTTGCGCCAGTACCAGCTGCAATTGCTCGAGCGCGTGCAGGCCGCGCGCAGCGGCGCGCTGGCGGCGCGCAAGGAGCTGGGCGTGATGCTCGGTGGCCGGCGCTGCCTGCTCGACCTGACGCAGCTCGGTGAAATCGTCATCCCCGCGGGCCTGTCCATCCAGGGCGTGCCGCTGGCGCAGGACTGGTACCTGGGCCTGGCAACCATGCGCGGCCGCCTGACGGCGGTCGTCGACCTGGCCCGCTACATGGGCGAAGCGGCCTGCGTGGCGGGCAGCGACAGCCGCATCATCACGTTTTCTCCCCGTTTGGGCATGAATTGCGCATTGCTGGTCGAACGCGTGCTGGGCTTGCGCCAGCAGCGCGGCATGCAGTCCGTCTGCTTGCCCGATGCGCCGCCGCACGCGTCGCTGCCGTGGGTCGCGCAGCTGCTGCGCGACGGCGAGGGTGAGCAATGGCTGCGCCTGGACCTGGCGCTGCTGGCGCAATCGGCGCGCTTCCAGGATGCCGGTTTTACTTGCATGCCCGTGCACGAGGACAGGCGCTGATGGGCGCCAGTTCCCCCATCCTGGCGGCCGGCTTGCCCGAGGCGGAGCACGGCCTGGGCGAGGCGGCGTTGCCGGCCGACCTGCCGCTGCGCCTGCGCGATGCGCTGGGCCGGCGCCGGTCGCTGGCCAGCGCGCCAGCCAGCGACTTGAAGCTGCCGCTGATCGGCCATCTGCCGCTGCAAAAGCAATTGAGCATCCTGTCGACGGTGATGGCCCTGAGCCTAGCCGCCAGCCTGCTGTTCGTGGGACTGAACACGCGCAGCGGCAACATCGCCTCGGCGCAGACGCAGCTGGCCAGCGACGCGCTGATGCACTCGCAGCGCATCGGCAAGGCCGCGCCGAACGCCGTGCAGGGCAATCCGGAAGCGTTCCGCCAGCTCGAGGAAAGCCGCAACGAGCTGAACCAGGATTTCCGCCTGATGCAGCGCGGCGGCACCTATCACGGGCGCGATATCGGCGAATCGCGCTCCGGCCTGCTGGCGGCGGTGGCCGATGCGCGTAAAAAATGGGCCAGCAGCGACCGCGCGGCCAGCACCATCCTGCGCCTGAAGACGGAATTGGGCGAATTCGACAAGACCTTGCAGCAATTGAACGCGCTGTCGCCCGCCTTGCTGGCGCAAACCGAGGAAATCGCGGCGCTCAAGGTGCAGCGCGGCGGCAATGGCCGCGACCTGGCCGTCATCGGCCGGCTGATGATGCTGACCCAGCGCATGAGCCGCAGCGCCAGCGAATTCCTTGGCTCGGGCAGCATCAGCTCGGAAACGGCGTTTTCGCTGGGACGCGACACGACGTATTTCCGCGCCGCCGTCGAGGGCCTGCTCAATGGCAGCGTCTCGCTGCAGCTGGCGCCCACGCGCGACGCCGAGCTGCGCGACCGCCTGGTGGCGCTGAAGGCCAGTTTCGACAACTACCAGAAGCTGGTGTCGTCGATCCTCGACCGCCTGGATAAATTCAGTTCGGCGAAAAGCGCCGAGCAGCTGATCTTCAACGAGAACGAGGACCTGCGCCAGCGCCTGACCCTGCTGCAGCAGATGTACCACGCGAACCAGGAAACGCTCGGCGTGGCCTTCTGGCTGATGGTCGGCGGCGTGCTGCTGACCCTGATCGCGGCGGCAGGCATCGGCCGCGTGCTGCTGCAGGATTCCGTCAACCGCACGCGCGACGCCGAGCGACGCCGCCAGGAAGCGGAAATCCTGCGCCTGCTGTCGCAGGAAAAGGAAGCGCAGGCAAAGGCCAAGAATGACCAGAACCAGGCGGCCATCCTGCGCCTGATGAACGAGCTGCAGAAGGTGGCCGACGGCGACCTGACGGTGCAGGCGACGGTGTCGGAAGACATCACGGGCGCCATCGCCGATTCCGTCAACTACACGGTCGAGGAGCTGCGCGGCCTGGTGGGCAGGGTGACGGCCACCGCCGAACAGGTGAACCGCGCCTCGACGCAGGCGCAAAGCATCTCGAGCAAGCTGCTGATCGCTTCGCAGCAGCAGTCGCGCGAAATCCTCGACGCCAGCGCCACCGTGGTGAAGATGGCCAACGCCATTACCGACGTGTCGAAATCGGCCAGCGTCTCGGCCGACGTGGCGCGCCAGTCGGTGGCGGCCGCGCTGCAGGGCTCGACGGCGGTGGAAAACGCCATCAAGGGCATGCATGAAATCCGCGAGCAGATCCAGGATACGTCCAAGCGCATCAAGCGCCTGGGCGAATCGTCGCAGGAAATCGGCGAAATCACGGAACTCATCTCCGACATCACGGAGCAGACGAATGTGCTGGCGCTGAACGCCGCCATCCAGGCCGCATCGGCCGGCGAGGCGGGACGCGGCTTTTCCGTCGTCGCCGAGGAAGTGCAGCGCCTGGCAGAACGCTCGGCCGCCGCCGCCAAGCAGATCGGCGCGCTGGTGCGCACCATCCAGGCCGATACCCAGGATGCCACCCGGGCGATGGAAAAATCGACCCAGGGCGTGGTCGAGGGCGCGCGCCTGTCGGACGCGGCCGGCGCCGCCCTGAACGACATCAGCGAAGTGTCGAAGCACCTGGCCGAGCTGATTCAGGGCATCTCGTTCGCCACCGGCACGCAGGCCGGTTCGGCCAGCGGCGTGGCCTTGAACATCCAGCATATCCTGAGCGTGACGGAGCAGACCCAGGATGGCACGCAGCAAACGGCGCAATCGATCCATAAACTGTCGATGCTGGCGCAGGAACTGAAAAATTCGGTGTCGCGCTTCCGCGTCGCCGCCTGAACGCCGCGCCAGACGATGGCGCGGCGCGTTGTGCGTACCGATTTTCGCGCTACGATTCCTTTACCGAGGCATGCATGAGCACACCAGATAGTCCGCAGCAGTCCAAGCCGTTCGACAGCGAACCCCTGTCGTGGGTGATGGTGGAAATCCGCGAAGCGCTGGGCCGCTCGAAAACGGCGCTGTTCGAAGCCGGTGGCCGCGAGCGCGAGGAGCGCGCCACGGCCCTGCAGCATGCGCGTTCGCACCTGCATCAGGCGCATGGCGCGCTGGTGATGGTCGACGTGGCCGGCGCCAGCCTGCTGACGGCCGGCGCGGAACAGGCGCTCGCGCGTTTTCGCGACGGCAGCCTGGAATACACGGTCGATCATGCGCAGGTCGTCGCCGAACTGTATCAGGCCCTCGTCGAATACCTGGAAGACCTGGTGGCCGGCGCGCCGCCGCAACCGACCCGCCTGTTCTCCTACCATCGCGCCCTGCAGGCCATGCTGGGCGTGGAACGCATCCATCCGGCCGACCTGTTCTTTCCTCCCGCCGCCATGCTGGACGGCCACGCCATCGCGCTGGCCGAGGCGCCGCCGGCCGCGGACTATCCGGCCTGGCGCGGCCGTTTTGAAAAATCGCTGCTGCCTTTCCTGAAGGCGCAGGACGCCGGCGCGCAACGCCAGCATGCCGCCGCCCTGCACGAGACATTGACCCTGGTGGCCGACGCGCAGCAGGAAGCGCCTGCGCGCACCTTCTGGTTCGCCATGCAGGCATTTGCCGAACTGGCGGCCAGCGGGCAGGTAGCGCACGGCTTGTACGTCAAGCAGCTGTTCGGCCTGATCAACCTGCAATTGCGCCGCCTGGCGCAGGGCGCGGCCAGCTTGCCCGAGGCGATGCTGCGCGACGCGCTGTTCTTCATCGCCGCGGCAGACGCACCGACGCCGGCGGCAAGCCAGCTGCGCACCGCCTTTGCGCTGGACGGCCTGGCGGTGGCCGACGTGGAAACGCGGCGCTACGGCCAGGTCGACCAGGATGCGCTGCAAGGCGCGCGCGCGGCGCTGGCGCAGGCGCGCGCCAGCTGGAGCCGTCTGGCGCAAGCCGATCTCGATCCGGCGCTGGGCGACGCCTTCGATCAGTCCCTGCAACAGGTGGCCGCGCATGCCGATGCCCTGAAGCTGCCGGCCCTGGCCAGCTTGCTGCGCCAGTGCGCGGACGTGGCGCGACAGGCCGTGGCGAGCGGGCGCAGCGCGGCGCTGGAGCAGGAGATCGGCACGGCGCTGCTGTTTGCCGAGACGGGCCTGGAGCAGGTGCGCCGTCTGCCCGACGATTTCGCCGGCAATGCGGAAACCCTCGCCGCGCGCCTGCAGGCGTTGCTGGCCGGCGCGGCGCCGCTGCCGGCCGCCGCCGGCGAGCTGTCGCGCCAGATCGAGCAGGGGCAGACCGTCGCCGCGCTGGCCGACGCCATGAAGGCAGGGCTGCGGCAGGTGGAAAAGCTGCTCAACGAGTATTACGCGGATGCCGCGCGGCAGGCCTCGCTGGCGGGCGTGTCTCCCGTGCTGGCGCGCCTGCAGGAGGGCCTGGCCGGACTGGGACTCGACGATGCGTGCGCCGCCGTGCAGCAGGTCGATACCGCCGTCGAGCGGCTGGCGGCAAGCGATGCGCCGGCTGGCGCGCAGGCCGAAGCGCTCGACGAGATCGCGCAAAATGTCAGCGCGCTGGGCTTCTTTGTCGATATGCTGGGACGCAACGCGCAGGCAGCCAGCGCGCGTTTTCATTTTGACGCCGCTGCCGGCACCTTCCGCGCGCTGCCGTTTGAAAAAGTCGCCGCGGCCGGGAAGGTGCCGGTGCCGCTGCTTGACCAGGCCTTGCCGCCGGCCGCGCCGGCCGCCGTGGATGCCGGGCCGGCGCTGGCCGATGTCGATGCCGAGATGCTCGATATCTTCATCGCCGAGGCGCGCGAAGTGCTGACGTTCATCGACAGCACCCTGGCGCTGCCGCGCGAGCAGGCCGCCAGCGGCGAACACCTGGCCATGCTGCGCCGCTCGTTCCACACGCTGAAGGGCAGCAGCCGCATGATCGGCCTGGCGCAGTTCGCCGAGGCTGCCGCCGCCGTCGAAAGAGTCATGAATACCTGGCTGGCCGAGGCGCGTCCTGCCAGCGATGATCTGTTCACCTTGCTGAACTACGGCTGGTACCAGCTCAGTGAATGGGTGGCCGAACTGGAGGGCGGCGCGGGGCGCGAGCGCGAAGCGGGCATGCTGCTGGCGGCGGCCGAACGGGTGCGCGAAGGCGGCCCGTTCGAGTTGCGCAAGCCGCGCCCGGCCGCGCCGTTGGCCAGCAATGGCAATGTGATCGGTTTTCCTTCCGCCACCGCGCCCGGCGTGCACGAGGCGCCCGACGATCACCTGAAACATGTGGGCGAGCTGCGCATCGGCCTGCCCTTGTACAACATCTACCTGGCCGAGACGGACGAACTGCTGCGCGTGCTGACGCGCGACTTCGGCGAGTGGCGCCATGAACCGCGCGCCGTCAGTGCCGAGGCGCTGCAAGCCGTGCATACGCTGGCCGGCACTTCGGGCACGGTCGGCTTCCTGTCCCTGCGCGACCTGGCGCATGCGCTGGAGACGACGATTGAAACGGCGGTGCCGCCGCTGGCGGGCCTGCAGGACGCGCAGCACGACGTGCTGGAACAGGCCACGCAGCGCATCGCGCAGATGCTGCAGGCGTTCGCGCTGGGCGACCTGGCGCCGGCGCAGCCGGACATGATCGAAGCGCTCAACGCCCTGTGGCGCGCGTTGACGGCGGCGCCTGGCGCGAGCGCGCAGGATCCGCTCGATGCCCTGTTTGCCGCCACCTATGCCAGCATCGTCGGCGCTGCGGCGCCGGAGACGCCGCCGGCCGAGGTGGCCGAGGTGACCGAAGCGGCAGAAACGGCCGCCGGCGCCGAGCCGGAAGCGTCCGTGCCGCAGCTCGATACGCTGTTCCAGACGACCTACGCCAGCATCGTGGCCGATGCGGTACGGCCGCCGGTGCCGGCGCTGGAACGCGGCGCCAGCGACGACCTGTTCGACGCCGGCTTCGATCACCCGCCGCCATTGGAGCATGCCGTGCCGGATGCGCTGGTGACTGCCACCATGCCGCCCGATGCGGCTGCGCTGCTGGCGGCCAGCGCCGGCATCAGCGATGAACTCGACCTCGACCTGCTGTCGGTCTTCCTGGAAGAGGGCACCGATCTGCTGCCGCAGATCGGCGAAGCGCTGCGCAGCTGGCAGCAGCAGCCGCAGGACAGCAGCCAGGCGCAGATGCTGCTGCGCACCCTGCATACGGTGAAGGGCAGCGCGCGCATGGCCGGCGCCATGCGCCTGGGCCAGCATGCGCATGAA
This sequence comes from Janthinobacterium sp. SUN118, assembly GCF_030397695.1. Taxonomy (NCBI): domain Bacteria; kingdom Pseudomonadati; phylum Pseudomonadota; class Betaproteobacteria; order Burkholderiales; family Oxalobacteraceae; genus Janthinobacterium; species Janthinobacterium sp. SUN118. Next base: position 559,589 of record NZ_JAPUBV010000001.1, read on the forward strand.
ATCGAGACGCATATCGAAAACATGCTGCATGCGGGGACGGCCACGCCACAGGCGTTCGAGGAATTGCTGGCCCATTACGACCATGCGCTGCACCTGTTCGAGCAATTGCAGCAGCCCTTGCTGCCGCTGCCTGGCATGGAAGACACGCCTGCCGCCGAGCCGAAGGCGGCGCTGGTGCGCGTGCGGGCCGATATCCTCGACCGGCTGGTGAACCAGGCGGGCGAAGTATCGATCACGCGTTCGAAAATGGAAAATGAAGTGGGCGTGCTGGGAGCGTCGCTGGCCGAGTTTTCCGACAACCTGCAGCGTTTGCGGCGCCAGTTGCGCGAAGTGGAAATGCAGGCCGAGTCGCAGATCGCCTCGCGCATGGCCGTCGGCAGCGAGCGCGATTTCGATCCGCTCGAATTCGACCGTTTTACGCGCTTGCAGGAACTCACGCGCATGATGGCCGAAAGCGTCAACGACGTGGCGTCCTTCCATGAGAACCTCAGCCACAGTGTCGACGCGGTGACGGACGACCTGGTGCTGCAGGCACGCCTGACGCGCGAACTGCAGCGCGACCTGATGCAGATCCGCATGGTGCCGTTTGCCAGCATCGCCGAACGCCTGTTCCGCGTGGCGCGGCAAAGCGCCAAGGAAGTCGACAAGCGCGTCAACCTCGACATTCGCGGCAGCGGCGTGGAAGTCGACCGCAGCGTGCTCGAACGCATGGCGGCGCCTTTCGAGCACCTGCTGCGCAACGCCATCGTGCATGGCGTCGAGCCGCGCGATGCGCGCCTGGCCGCGGGCAAGAGCGAAACGGGCGAGCTGCTGGTGCAGGTCAGCCAGCAGGGCAATGAAGTGGCGATCGCCTTTTCCGACGATGGCGCCGGCCTGGACCTCGAGCGCATTCGCGCCAAGGCGCACAGCGCCGGCCTGCTGGCGCCGGATGCGCAGCTGAGCGATGCGCAGGCGGCCGAGCTGATTTTCGCACCGGGCTTTTCCACCGCCGACAGCCTGACGGAACTGGCAGGCCGCGGTGTCGGCATGGATATCGTGCGCTCCGAAGCGGTCGCCCTGGGCGGCCGCATCGAGACCGTGTCGGTGCCTGGGCAAGGCATGCGCTTCACCATCCATTTGCCGCTGACCCTGGCCGTGACGCAAGTGGTGCTGCTGGCGGCGAACGGGCAAACCTATGCCCTGCCTTCCGTGCTGGTGGAGCAGGTGCTGCACCTGAAGGGCGGGCAGCTGGAACAGGCGCAGGCGGCCGGGCGCATCGAGTCGCACGGGCAGTCGCTGGCGCTGCACCACCTGTCGGCCATGCTGGGCGAGCCGCCGGTGGCGCAAACCGTGCAGCGTTACGCGCCCGTGCTGTTGCTGAGGAATGGCAATGACAGGCTGGCGCTGCAGGTCGACGACGTGCTGGGCAACCGTGAAGTGGTGGTCAAGCACGTGGGTCCGCAGCTGGCGCGCATGCCCGGCATTGCCGGCGCCACGGTGCTGGGCACGGGCGACATCGTGCTGATCCTGAACCCGGTGGCGCTGGCGCAGCACCTGGAGCATCATCCCGAACTGCTGTCGCAGTACGCGCTGGCATCCGGTGCGCACCGCGCCGCCTCCAGCATGCTGGCCGCGGCGCGCGCCTGCGTGATGGTGGTGGACGATTCGCTCACCGTGCGCCGCGTGATGCAGCGCCTGTTCGAGCGCGAAGGCTACCAGGTACTGCTGGCGAAGGATGGCGTCGATGCGCTGGAACAGCTGCATGCACTGGAGGCGTCGGCCATGCCGGCGCTGCTGCTGCTCGACGTGGAGATGCCGCGCATGGATGGTTTCGACCTGACGCGCAATGTGCGCAGCGACGACAAGACGCGCGACATTCCCGTCATCATGATCACCTCGCGCAGCGCCGACAAGCACCGCACGCATGCCTTTGAACTGGGCGTGAACGCGTATTTCGGCAAGCCATTCCAGGAGGATGAATTGCTGGCCGAGGTGAACCGCTTGCTGACGGCGGCTTGAACGAAGCTTGCCTGTCCGCCAGGCGCGGACAGGCATGAAATGGGCAGGCAGGCTCACGGCAGGCCCTGCATTCTAAGACATAGCGGCAACCATGACAGGCGTGCAGCGGCGCGCCAGGACAACAATGAGCATACACGCCAAACTGAAAAAACTCGAAGACAAGGCCATGCTCAAAGGCGAGCATGCGGTCGCTGCGGCAGCAGCCCATCTGTTGCAAGAGATCGACGCCGTGGACAGGCAAATTAACCTCGTCGGGGCGCTGCACGAAGTGGGCTACCTTCAAAACTCGCTGAAGCCATACTGGAATGAATTCAGGGCCGATGAGCCAGCATGGATAGCGCGCTGCCTGGCAAGGCTGGTCGTTGCCGATCATGATTATTGGGCCCTGGCCTCGCTTCTGGGCTGCGATGGCCCGACCACCGTCGGCCTCGCAAAGGGCAAGGGTTTCAAACCCGCCGCGACGAGGCGGTATGCACGTTTTGACAAACCCGATGTCCAGGTCGAGACCCTGTATTTGACCGGTACGGGGAAGGTGCTGCATCCCATCCTGGAAATCGGCTATGACAGCAGGGACATGAGCAATGTCGACGTGGGACGGGCGCGGGCGCTGAGTCTGGACAATAAGCCGGACCATACACAATGGCAGCCGGGTGAGCCGCTGGGGGCGGGCGGACTGTCCCTTTCCATGCAGGCGAAACTCCCGCACGGCGCCTGGCGGTCGGTCTGGACGGCGTTCAATCCATGAGCGCTGCGGCGGGCACCGGCCACGCCGCCTTTCGCTGCCTTATTTCACCGCCTTGACGACGCCATAGCGCTCCAGCGTTTCCTTGCGCGCCGCATCGTGCTGTACCAGGGGAAGCGGATAGTCGCGGCCCAGCACGATGTTTTTTTGTTCGAGCAGCATGCGCGGCACCAGCCACGGCGCGTGGATTTCCCTGTCGCCCAGCGCCTTCAGTTGCGGCAGGTAGCGGCGGATGAAGCGTCCGTCCGCATCGAATTTTTCCGATTGCGTGACCGGATTGAAGATGCGGAAGTAGGGCTGGGCGTCGCAGCCCGACGATGAGGCCCATTGCCAGCCGCCGTTGTTCGAGGCCAGGTCGAAGTCGTTCAGGTGCAGCGCGAAATACGCTTCGCCGCGGCGCCAGTCGATGCCCAGGTCCTTGATCAGGAAGCAGGCCGTGACCATGCGCAGGCGGTTGTGCATATAGCCTGTCTGGTTCAGCTGCGCCATGGCCGCGTCGACCAGCGGATAGCCGGTGCGCCCATCGCACCATGCCGCAAAAGCGGCGTCGGCCTCGGGTCCCGTTTCCCAGGCGATGGCGTCGTAGGCCGGTTTGAAGGCGCCCGTTTCCACATGCGGGTTCTGGTACAGAATCATGGCGTAGAAGTCACGCCAGATCAGTTCGGCCAGCCACACGGGCGCGCCATCGCCGCCGCCGCCCCGGTCCATCAGGTCGACCACGCTGCGCACCAGGTAGCGCAGCGAGACGGTGCCGAAGCGCAGATGCATCGACAGATAGGACGGCCCCTTCAGGGCGGGATAATCGCGCGCCACGTCATAGCGGGCCACGCGCGGCAGGAAGTCCTCGAACAGTTTGCTGGCGCCCGACATGCCGGTGGGGATGGCCAGTTCGGCCAGGTTGCTGGCCTCGAAACCCAATTCGGCCAGGGTGGGCAAGGGCAGCGGCGTGCCGGCGCGAGGCGGCGCCAGGCGGGCCGCGTGCGGCTCGATGTCGAATGGCGCCAGGCAGCCGGGGTCGGCGCGCATTTTCTTCAGCCAGGCGTTCTTGTACGGCGTGTAGACGGTGTACGGCTTGTCCGACAGCGTCAGTACTTCATCTTTTTCAAAGATCACCTGGTCCTTGAAACTGAACCACAGGCGCGCATCGCGCGTCAGCGCGGCGGCGACGCCGGCGTCGCGGGCGATGGCTTGCGGTTCGTAATCATGGTTGGCGAAGACGGCATCGGCGTGCAATTCGGCCGCCAGGCGCGGGATCGCTTCGGTCGCGTCCGCGTGCAGCACGATCAGGTCGCCACCGAGCTGGCGCAGCTCGGCCGCCAGTTCGGCCACGCTGGCCAGGATGAAGTCGACGCGCCGGTCGCGGCGCGGCAGCGCCGCCAGGATGGCGGTGTCATAGACAAATACGCAATGCACGGCCTGGCTCTGGCGCAGGGCGTGATGCAGTGCAGCATGGTCAAATGCGCGCAAATCGCGGCGGAACCACACCAGGGAAGTCTTGATTGTCATTATTTCGTGTGTTTAGGGTCAAGAATAGGCGATTTTTCGCCGTTCATGCGGCTTTATGGCCGCTCGCGCCATGCCTTTGGCGTCGCTGTGATGGCAATTCAGTGTAAACTACTGGGTATATGCGCCGCGTTTTGCGTGCGACAACGATTTTGCGATCAATTTTACAATTGACGTTGCGAAGGAGGCCGGCGAGCTTGCAAGCGAGCTGGTTACTGACGCTCCGTACCACGCAAAGCGTAATTTGTAATCGAATTTACAACAATAATAGCGTCCGGCATCCCTGCGGCGCGCGGCCACCGTTCCGCGCCGCAGGGATCGCCAGGCGTACGACAGCAGGGGTAAGCGAGACTTGCCAGCAAGCCCACAGAGAGAGCATCGCGTATGAAGAAGAGTAAAATTGACCAGACTCTACCAGGACATCGATTGATGCAGGGAGTCGGAGAACCGGCCGCAACCGGTTCTTCCACCCTGAATCTGGCCAACCATTTCCTGATTGCGATGCCGGCGATGCAAGATCCCATCTTTGGCGGTACGGTGGTTTACGTTTGCGAGCACAATGAAAACGGCGTGCTGGGCGTCGTCATCAACAAACCCACCGACATGACGATGGAAGTGCTGTTCGATCGCATCGACCTGAAACTGGCGGCCGGCAGCGACGCGCCCATCATCAACGAACCGATCATGTTTGGCGGCCCCGTGCAGGATGACCGCGGCTTCGTGCTGCATACGCCGGGCGCGCGCTATTCCTCGTCGCTGACGGTGACGGACGAAGTGGCGTTTACCACCTCGATCGACGTGCTCGAAGCCGTCGCCAAGGGCGATGGCCCCGAGCGCATGCTGGTCTCGATCGGCTATTCGGGCTGGAGCCCGGGCCAGCTGGAAGACGAGATCGGCCGCAATGGCTGGCTGACGGTGGGCGCCTCGGCCGATATCCTGTTCGACTTCCCCATCGAAGAACGCTATGTGGCAGCCATCAAGCTGCTGGGCATCGACCCGCTCATGCTGGCGAGCGAGGCTGGCCACGCATGAGGTGGATGGCATAAACCTGCCGCGCAGCCCACTTTCGGGCATCCGTTGCTCGCCGTACCTGCGACCAGCTCCGCTACTCAACCCGACATTGAGCTTGCTCGTTACGGTTTCTGGCACCACCTATGTTGATTTTTATTATGGAAAAATGCTGTGACGAGTGACGCCATCGACACCATCCTTGCCTTCGATTTCGGCCTGAAACGCATCGGCGTGGCCATCGGCAATACCATGATTTGCCAGGCCAAGCCGCTCAGCGTGATCACGGCCACGGCGAATGAGCCGAAGTTTGCCGCCATCGCCAGCCTGATCACGGAATGGGGCGCCAGCCGCATCGTGGTGGGCCTGCCCAGCCATCCCGATGGCACGGAACACGAGATGAGCGCGCGCTGCCGCCGTTTCGCCAACCAGGTGCATGGCCGCTTCAACCTGCCGGTGGAACTGGTCGACGAACGCTATTCCTCGGCCGTCATCGCCGCCAAGCGCGGTGAAGTGATCGACGACCGCGCCGCCGCCATCATCCTGCAGCAGTATTTCGACGCACATTGTTGACCTGACCTACCACGTATTTTCCGAACCGAATTCCTGAACCGACTTCCCGAACCATTAAGAGCTCTATGCCGAATCCTACGAATCCTTCCCAACTCGACGCCGAGGCCCTGTATGCGGTCTTGCTGCAACAGGTGCAGAACGGCCTGGCGGGCATCCCCAACGTGGCCATCGTCGGCATCCATTCGGGCGGCGCCTGGCTGGCCGAACGCCTGGCGCGCGACCTGAACCTGCTCGACCGCCTGGGCGTGCTCGACGTCTCGTTCTACCGCGACGACTTCGCCCAGAAAGGCCTGCATGCCGACGTCAAGCCGACGCAGATCAGCTTTGACGTGGCCGGCGCCACCATCCTGCTGGTCGACGACGTGCTGTACACGGGCCGCACCACGCGCGCGGCCATCAACGAATTGTTCGACTATGGCCGTCCGGCGAAGATCATGCTGGCCGCCCTGGTCGACCGTGGCGAGCGCCAGCTGCCGGTGGCCGCCGATTTCGTGGCCGCCTTCACTGCCGTGCCGCCGGGCCAGGCGCTGGTCCTGAAGCAAGCCGACGATGGAAAATTCACGCTCACCATAGATACCCACCATGCTTAATCCGCAACTGAATAAACACGGCGAACTGCAACATCTGCTGACGATCGAAGGCTTGCCGAAGTCTATCGTCAACCACATCCTGGACACCGCTTCCTCGTTCGTCGGCATCTCCGACCGCGACGTGAAGAAGGTGCCGCTGATGCGCGGCAAGAGCGTTTTCAACCTGTTCTTTGAAAACTCCACGCGCACCCGCACCACCTTCGAAATCGCCTCGAAACGATTGTCGGCCGACGTCATCAACCTGAACATCCAGGCATCGTCGGCCAGCAAGGGCGAGTCCCTGCTCGACACCATCGACAACCTGTCGGCCATGCATGCCGACATGTTCGTCGTGCGCCACGCGCAATCGGGCGCGCCCTATCTGATCGCCAAGCACCTGATCGACACCAAGCAGCCGCATGTCCACGTCGTCAACGCCGGCGACGGACGCCACGCGCACCCGACCCAGGGCTTGCTCGACATGTACACGATCCGCCACTACAAGAAGGATTTCACGAACCTGACGGTGGCCATCGTGGGCGATATCCTGCACAGCCGCGTGGCCCGTTCCGATATCCACGCGCTGACCACGCTGGGCGTGCCGGAAGTGCGCGCCATCGGCCCGCACACCCTGCTGCCGGGCGGCCTGGAACAGATGGGCGTGCGCACCTTCACCAACATGGATGAAGGCCTCAAGGGCGTCGACGTGATCATCATGCTGCGCCTGCAAAACGAACGCATGAGCGGCGCGCTGCTGCCGTCGGCGCAGGAATATTTCAAGAGCTACGGCCTGACGCCGGAACGCCTGGCGCTGGCCAAGCCGGACGCCATCGTCATGCATCCGGGCCCGATGAACCGCGGCGTGGAGATCGATTCGGCCGTGGCCGACGGTCCGCAGGCGGTGATCCTGCCGCAGGTGACGTTCGGTATCGCCGTGCGCATGGCGGTGATGAGTATTTTGGCTGGTAATCAGGGCTGATAGCCCAAGGACGAGTAAGCAAGCATGACGACACTACATATCAAGAACGGCCACCTGATCGACCCCGCCAACGGCATCGATGGCTTGCAAGACCTGTTCATCGCCGACGGCAAGGTGCTGGCCGTGGGCAGCGCCCCGGCCGGCTTCACCGCCGACACCACGTTCGACGCGGCCGGGCTGGTGGTTTCCCCCGGCCTGGTCGACCTGTCGGCCCGCCTGCGCGAACCTGGCTACGAATACAAGGCGACGCTGGAATCGGAATTGCAGGCGGCGCTGCAAGGCGGCGTGACGAGCCTGGTCTGCCCGCCCGACACCGATCCCGTACTCGACGAGCCGGGCCTGGTGGAGATGCTGAAATACCGCGCCAAGACGCAGAACAAGGCGCACGTGCACCCGCTGGGCGCACTGACCATGGGATTGAAGGGCAAGTCGCTGACGGAAATGGCGGAACTGACGGAAGCGGGCTGCATCGGCTTTGCGCAGGCGGAAGAGCCGATCGAGGACACCACCGTGCTGCTGCGCGCCATGCAGTATGCGAACACCTTCGGCTACACCGTCTGGCTGCGTCCGCAGGATCCGCACATCGGCCGCGGCGGCATCGCCCACAGCGGCCCGCTGGCTTCGCGCCTGGGCCTGTCCGGCGTGCCCGTGATGTCCGAAACCATCGCGCTGCATACGATTTTCGAGTTGATGCGCGCCAGCCGCGCGCGCGTGCACCTGTGCCGCATCTCGTCGGCGGCGGGCCTGGAGCTGATCCGCGCCGCCAAGGCCGAAGGCTTGCCCGTCACCTGCGACGTGGGCGTGCACCATGTGCACCTGACGGACGCCGATATCGGCTTCTTCGACCCGAATGCGCGCGTCACGCCGCCGTTCCGCAGCCAGCGCGACCGCGATGCGATCCGCGCCGGCCTGTTTGACGGCACGGTCGACGCCATGTGCTCGGACCACACGCCGGTCGACGACGATGAAAAACTGCTGCCGTTCGGCGAAGCCTCGCCGGGCGCCACGGGCCTGGAGCTGCTGCTGTCGCTGGCCTTGAAATGGGCCGACGACTATGCGCTGGCACAGCCGCAGGCCGGTGCGCGTCCGCTGGCGCGCGCCGTGGCCAAGGTCACGTCCGACGCGGCCCGTGTCGCGGGTATCCCGGCCGGCAGCCTGGCCGTGGGCGAAGCGGCGGACATCTGCGTCTTCGACCCAGCCGCGCGCTGGACGGTGTCGTCGGCGTCGCTGGCCAGCCAGGGCAAGCACACGCCTTTCCTCGGCTATGAGCTGAGCGGCATCGTCAAGGCGACCATCGTTGCCGGACAGGTGGCGTTTCAGCGCTAATTATTTGTATCGGGGCCGCAGGTCGGATGAGCGGTACGCGTAATCCGACAAGTCCATGGCGGCTCCTTGTCGGCTTGCACCGCGCCTCACCGGCGCAGCCAGGCCGACCTACGTGGCTGTATGGATTTGCTTCCAACCTTGGTGTGATTTGAAACTTCTGCTTACCTACCGCCTCGCGCGCATCGCCATTCACCTGAGCTGCGGCATGGCCAAGAGCGCCGTGCTGTTTCCCTGGCTGGACCTGGAGGGGCGCAACCGGCGCATCCGCCGCTGGTCGACGCAGCTGCTCGATATCTGTGGCGTGCATGTGGCGCAGCCGGCGGCCAGCCTGCCGGCGCTCGACCACGCGATGGTGGTGGCGAACCACGTTTCGTGGCTCGACATCTTCGTCATCAACGCCGTCCATCCCTGCCGTTTCGTCGCCAAGGCGGAAATCCGCGCCTGGCCCATCCTGGGCTGGCTGGCGGGGCGTGCCGGCACGATCTTCATCTCGCGCGGCAGCAAGCGCGACCTGCGGTTGATCTTCCAGGGCCTGGTCGACAAGCTGCAGGCGGGCGAGCGCATCGCGTTCTTCCCCGAAGGCACCACCGCCGCGCAAGGGCAGATCCTGCCGTTCCACGCCAACCTGTTCGAGGCGGCCATCGACGCGCAGGTGCCGGTGCAGCCGTTCGCGCTCGTGTATGTGGATGACAAGGGAGCGCTGCACCATGCCGTCGACTTCATCGGCGACATGAGCTTTGCGCAAAGCATGGTGGCGATCCTGAGCGGCCCGCCGATCACGGCGCGCCTGACCTGTCTGGCGCCGGTGGCGACCCTGGACGCGCACCGGCGCGAACTGGCGGCGGCAACGCAGGCGGCGGTGGCCGCCGCGCTGCCGCTGGACGAGGCGGCTTAGCCCTTCACATGCAGCCAGCGCGCATGGGCGGCGCGGGCCAGGTAGTCGAGGATGAAGCCTAGAATCCCGATCAGCACGATGGCGGCCATCAGCTCCGAGTACGCGAGGCGGTCGCGCGTATCGAGGATGAAGTAGCCGAGGCCGGCCGAGACGCCCAGCATTTCCGCCGGCACCAGCACGATCCAGATGATGCCGATGGCCAGGCGCACGCCCGTCAGGATGTCGGCCGTGATGCCCGGTAAAATCACCTTGAAGACGATCTCGCTGCGCGTGGCCGACAGGCTGCGCGCCAGCAGCAGCCAGTTCGGATCGAGCCGCGCCACGCCGGCCGCCGTATTGAGCAGAATCGGCCAGACAGCGGCAAACGCCAGCAGGAAGTACACGGGCGCGTCGCCCACCCCCAGCACCATCACGGCGATCGGCATCCACGACAGCGGCGAAATCATGCGCAGCAGCTGGAACAGCGGCATGGCCGCGCCGGAAAAGCTCTTCGACATGGCCACCAGCACGCCCAGCGGCACGCCGATGACAATCGCCAGCCCCAGTCCCACGGCCACCCGTTGCAGGCTCAGTACCACGTGCAGCCAGATATCCGGGCCGCCCAGCATGTCCTTGAACGCCAGCGCCGTCGGTAGCGGCGCAAACGCGGTGGCGATCGGCGTGGATTTCTCCAGCGCCGTCACGCCCAGCGACCATAACAGCAAGGCACAGGCCAGCCCCACCAGGGGCAGGCCGAATTTCATCAACAACCTGCTCGTCATCGTCAGACCGCCACGGTTTCGCTGCGCAGCAGGTTGGCCCGCAAACCGAAGGCGGCCGGGCCGCCGACAGCCGTGATGGCCTTGCGCACGAAGCGGTCATCGACCAGGTCGCGTGCGGCGAACTTCGGATCGAGGTTGGCCAGGAAGCGGGTATCGCCTTCCACCTTGGTGCGGCCGATGGCGCGCACCAGTTCTTCCGTGTACGAGGCAAACGGATACGGCTGGAAGTCGATGCGGCGCTGCTGCCAGTTTTTGTGCACGATCAGGCCCTGCTTTTCGTAGCCGGCGTAGTCGGTGGTGGCCAGCACCTTGGTCAGCACCTGCAGCGGATGCGGCGTGTAGCGGTGCTCGCCCACGTTCGACAGCAGCTTGGCCGTGTCGACCTGGTTCGAGCGCGTCCACAGCTGCGCCTTGACGATGGCGTTGGTGACCTTTTGCGCCCATTCCGGACGCGTATTGATGTCGCGCTCGGAGAGGAAGGTGACGCAGCATGCATGGTTCTTCCACACGTCGCCCGAGAAGCGCAGGATCTTGCCGATGCCGGCGTTTTCCGCCGCCGCGTTGAACGGCTCGGCGACGATGTAGCCGGCGATCGACTTGCTGGCCAGCGCCGAGACCATTTCGGCCGGCGCCAGCACGATCAGGTTCACTTCGTTCGGCTTGATGGCGGCGTTGCGCGCGCGCGTGACCGGGGTCAGGCCGTTGGCGCTCAAAATCTGCTGCAGCAGGATGTTGTGGATCGAGTACCAGAACGGGATGGCGACCGTGCGCCCGCCCAGGGCGGACACCTTGTTGATCTCGTTGGCCACCGTCAGCGCTGAACCGTTGACGTGGTTCCAGGCGACGACTTTCGCGGGGAACTTGGCGCCATAGCGCACCCACAGGGTGGCCGGCGACAGCAGGTGGATCACGTTGACCTGGCCGGCCACGAAGGCTTCGATGATCTGTGCCCAGCTGCGGAACAGGCGCGGCGTTTCCGCCTGCAAGCCCTCGGCCTCGAACAGCTTGCGCGCGTGGGCGACGAGCAGCGGCGTGGCGTCGGTGATCGGCAGGTAGCCGATTTTCACGGGCTGGTCGTCGCCTTTCGGGCCTTGCTGGGCCATGGCGTCGCCGGCGAACAGCAGCGGCGAGGCGACGCTGGCGGTGGCCAGCGCCGACATGCGCAGGAAGTCGCGCCGCGTCAGGCCGCAGTCGCAGTCGGAAGAGGCGCAGATGTGCAGCGGTTTGTTATTTTCCTGGAAGGACATGGGAGTGCTCCGATTGGTTATAGGGGGGCGAAGGCTGGCTGCTGGTCCTGTCGTTGCAGGGTTTGCAGGGCGTCGAGGATATCCATCTTGAGGGCGATGACGTCGGCGCTGTGGCCTATGCGCGGCTGGTCGATGGCGACGGGCCATTCGCGCACGATGTTGCCTGGCTTGCCACCCATCAGCAGGATGCGGTCGGCCACGAGGATCGCTTCGTCGATATCGTGGGTGACGAGCAGCACGGCCGTATGCCAGCGGTGCACGACGTCGACCAGCAGCGATTGCATCTCGGCGCGCGTGATGGCGTCGAGCGCGGAAAACGGTTCGTCGGCAAACAGCAATTCCGGTTCGCGCGCCAGCGCGCGCGCCAGCGCCACGCGCTGCGCCATGCCGCCCGACAGCGCGGAAGGGTACAGTTTTTCGCGGCCCTTCAAGCCCACCGCGTCGATGGCTTGCGCCACGCGCGCCTGGTGCGCCTCGCGCGTCAGCTGCGGCTGGTGCTTGAAGTCCAGGCCGAAGCCGGCGTTGCCCGTGACGTTCAGCCAGGGCAAGAGGCTCGCTTGCTGGAAGACGAGGGCGCTGCGCGGGTCCGGCTCGCGCATGGGCGCGCCGAGGAACTGGATCTCGCCCGTCGATGGCGGCTGCAGGCCGGCCAGCACGCGCAACAGGCTCGATTTGCCGCAGCCGCTGCCACCGAGCAGGCAAACGATTTCACGCTTGCGCACGCCCAGCGCGACGTGCCGGAACACGGGCGCGGCGCCAGGATAGGCAAAGCTCAGGTCCTGCGCCTGCAGCGCCCAGTCCTGCGGTTCCGCTGCTGCCGTCATGCCTGTGCTCCCGCCGCCTTCGCGGCCTGCTGGCTGTCGAACAGCTGCAAGGCCGCCTGCAATTGCGTCAGGCTGGGAGTGACGATGGGGATGAACGAGGATTCGCGCCAGCGGCGGGCAAAGCCCTGCTGTTCGGCGTTCAGGTAGGCGCGCCCGCCCATCGCCTGCAGTTCCAGCATCAGCGCCTGTTGCAGCAGTTCTGCCAGCTGTATGCGCAGGCGGAACATGGCCGGTGCCTGCGTCTTGAAACGGCCATCGTGCACGCCGGCCAGCAGGGTGTCGACGGCCGTCGCCAGCGTCGTTTGCAGCGCCTCGATGCGCGGCGTGAGCTGGTTGCGCGAGCCGGCGGAAATTTGCGCCGCCTGCGCCAGGCTGGCGCGCGCCAGTCCGATCGACAGGCCGCACTGCATGCCGAGGAACGATGGGCGCACCTGCGGCAGCCAGGCCGGCGCGTTGTCGCTGATGATGTCAGCGGCGGGTATGTGCACCTGCGCCAGCTTGACGGACGCCGTATTGCTGCCGCGCAGGGCGATCAGGTCCAGGTCATCGCTGCGCTGCACGCCCGGCTCGCTGCTGTCGAACGCGACGATGACGGGGGGCGCGCCATCATTCGGCGCCACGGCGGCGGCGGCGACAAAGCCCGCCTTGCGCAAGTTCGTCACCCAGGCCAGGCCGCCATCGATCAGCAAGCCATCCTGGTGACGCGCGCCCGTGATTTGCAGCTGTTCGATGCCGGACAAGAATTTCATGGCGTTCGACAGGCCGCTGGCGCCCGCCTGCGTGCCTGCCAGCAGGGCCGGCAAGCGCCGCTCGGCCAGCGCGCGGTTCCCGCTTTGCAGCAGGAATTCGATGAAGCAGCGCTGGCCCCAGAAGACAAAGGCCGCCGTCACCGATTGCTCGGCCACCTTGGCGATGGCGTCGATGGCATCGCGCACGTCGCCGCCCGCGCCGCCATGTTCCTGCGGCACGCCGATGGCCAGCAGCTTGTCGCCGGCCAGCGCCGGCAGGACGGTTTCAGCCAGCTGCGACGATTGGTCGAGCTGGTCGGCATGCATGTGCAGCCAGTGAGTGAGGTTCGCCATCTCAGACGGCGCCGGGCAGGTAGGGCGTCAACTGCGGATTGACGGGCGTGCCGGCCAGGCTGTTGGAGAAATTGCACAGGGTGGCCAGGCTGATGCCCAGCACCACTTCCAGCGCCTGCTGTTCGTTGTAGCCGGCCGCCAGGAAGGCTTGATACTCGCTGTCGGCGACGGCGCCGCGCGTGGCGATGACGGCCGTGGCGAAGGCGGCGACGGCGTCCAGTTGCGCGTCGCCCGTTGGCTTGCCATGCTGCAGGGCGCGCACGAGATCGGGTGTCTGGCCGGCTTTTTTCAGCGAGATGGCGCTATGGCCGGCGATGCAGAAGTCGCAGCCGTGGATGCGCGCGGCCGTGATCTGCACCACTTCGCGCTCCATCAGGCTCAGGCTGGCGCGCGCATTGATGCCGGAGACGGTCAGATAGGTTTCCAGTGCCAGCGGGGCATTCGCCAGCACGCCGATCAGGTTGGGCAGGAAGCCATTGTTGGCGATGGCCTTTTCCACGAAGGGGCGGCTGTCGGCCGGGGCGGTGTCGAGGGTGTGCAGCGTCAGACGGGACATGGGGTACCTTGCTAAGTTAGTAAGTCACCCAGGCATTATATCGGCCATATCGTGCGTGCAACAGACGTGAGCGTCGCCCTTTTGTGCTCGTTCGTCTGCGATTTCCTGATCCTTGATCTCAGCTGGCCAGCTGGCGCAAGCGCTGGTCGCGCCGGTACGCGCCTGGCTGTTCGCCCGTGACCCGCTTGAAGGCGCGCGTAAACGCGGCGTGCGAACGGTAGCCCACCAGTTCGGCCGCGCGCTCGACGGATGCGCCATCGTGCAGCCGGCGCGCGGCGATCTTCATGCGCAGCATGAGCAAAAACTGGGCTGGCGAGTGGCCGCTGGCGCTGGCGAAATGCTTGCAGAAGCTGGCGCGCGACATGCAGGCCGCCTTGGCCATGTTCTCGATCGACCAGTCGTCGGCGGGCGCGTCGAGCATGCGTTCGAGCAGCGGCGAGAATTCGGGCCGGTACAACAGCGACAGCAGGCCGGCCGCCACGTGCTCGCCCTGCGCCACATGGCGTATCAGGTAAAAGAACAGCAGTTCGACCAGGCGGGCGATCAGCGGCGACGGCTGTTCAGGATCGCCGCCCGCTTCGCCGAGGATCAGGTCGAACAGCGAGGCGGCGGCGCTGAAGGCGGGGGCGTCGCCGCGTATCAGCAGGTAGGGCGGGAACGAGTCGACGATCAGTTTTGACGCCACGCCGCGGAACTGGAAGAAGCCGCAGGCGAGCGAGGTTGCCAGGCCGTTGGTGGGCGCCTGCAGCGGCAGCATCGCCTGCGCGCTGACGGCCTGCAGCGGATCGCTGTGGGGACTGAGGAAGTGCGGCAGGTCGCGCAACAGGAAGACGCCGTCGCGCGGGCCGAGGGCAATCGGCGCGGCACCATCGAAATGCAGGTAGCAGTGGCCATCGAGGACCAGGTGGAAGCTGCCCAGCTCCCGGCCGGCCGTGGAGGCGCGCCAGCGGCCGCAATACTGGCCCACGTGCAGCACGGCGGTGTCGAGCTCCAGGCTGCCAAGCAGCCAGCGTGCCAGCCTGTCGGTATCAGGATTCATCTGCGTGGAGGGGCAAAAATACCATCATACGATGGACGCGACGCGGTACCAACGACACATTTTGACTAAGCATATGCGGCCGCTGATTTACTGCTTGCCACTGTGTTGCTGAAACGCGGGACAGGCCACCTGCAGCAGCGAACGGTCTTCCAGGCACACGGCGGAGAGTTTTCCACCCCAGACGCAGCCGCTATCGAGGCCGATCAGGTGGGGCCGCAATTGCAGTCCCAGCGCCGACCAGTGGCCGAAGACCACCGTGTCGCCGGCGCTGCGCCGGCCCGGCACGTCGAACCACGGCAGCAGGCCTGAACCGGGCGGCGCACTGCCGCTTTCCTTCATCTTGAAATCCATCACGCCGTCCGGCGTGCAAAAACGCAGCCGCGTCATGGCATTGACGATGCAGCGCAGGCGGTCGGCACCCTGCAAGTCGTCGCGCCAGGCGGCCGGCTCGTTGCCGTACATCGTGCGCAGGAAACCGGCCCAGTCATCGCTGCGCAGCATGGCCGACACTTCGCCGCTCAAGGCCAGCGCCTGCTGCGCGCTCCATTGCGGCAGCAAGCCCGCATGCACGAGCAGATGGCCGTCATGCGCCAGCGCCAGGGGGCGGCAACGCAGCCAGGCGATCAATTCCTCGCGGTCGGGTGCATCGAGGATTTCGGCCAGCGTGTCGGACGCGTGCTGTGGACGGATGCCGTTGGCCACGGCCAGCAGGTGCAGGTCATGGTTGCCCAGCACGCTGTCGGCCAGGCCTTGCCGCGCCAGCGCATGGACATGGCGCAAGGTGGCCAGCGAGGCGGGGCCGCGGTTGATCAGGTCGCCCGCGAACAGGAGGCGGTAAGGGCCATCGGCTGCCGCCTGGATCTGTTCGATCAATTCGACAGTCTGTGCATGGCAGCCTTGCAGATCGCCGATAAAATAGGTTTTCATGTGTGCTGGGGATGGTGGATGGCTGGACGATCTCATTATTACATGCATGATGCCTGAAACCGGCTGCCTTGACGGCGACAGGCCGGATGGCGCGCCCGCCATGCCGGGAAGGGCGGCAGCATCGCCGATTATCGCGGCTGGCCATTTCCGTTTTATTCTGCCGCGGCCGCTATCGGAACACCGCGCGTGATACCGAGAATAAAATGCTGCCGCGGGCGATTACGTTATGCATGCCGTGCTGCCAGCATGGCAAATAGATCGCTGCTGAATAATATGCGCCGGCATGCTGCGGATTGGCTGGCTTGCACGCCGCCTTTCTTATAAGAAAGCGATGCGCGCTGTTTTGAGAAAAACGAATCCCGCCATGTTTATTGATTATCCATTTCGCCCTGCCGTCATATTCTTCATTTAATCTTAATGTTGGCCATGTAAATAAAATTCCGAATGCAAAGCTATGGCTGGTGATTATTCAGGCGGCACGCAGATATTTTTACAATGTAGTATATTTCATGGGATTTTATTATTACTCAGATTAACGTAAAGGATGTAAGTGATGGATCTGTCAACGATGACGATGCTGGAATTGCGTAAACTGGACGATGGCGTCAAGCAGGAATTGCAGGGCCGCGAACGTGACGATTTGAACAAGGCGCGCGAACAGATCATGGCGATTGCGCAGCAGGCAGGCATTCCACTGAAGCAATTGATACTCGACGGCCTGCATCCGCGCACGGGCAAGGTCGCGGTGCGCTATCGCCATCCGGACAATGCGGCCGAGCAGTGGACAGGCCGTGGCCGCCAGCCGTTGTGGGTCAGGCAGTGGGTGGAATCGGGCAAGTCCATCGATCTGCTGCGCGTATAATCCGGTATACTTTTGGCGCAGTTGCAAGCGTATGCCTGCCATGCACCATACCTTGGGCCCAACTTCATACCGACCAAACCATGCTTCCACTGTCAAGAACGATCTTCAAAGCCTACGATATTCGCGGCATCATCGCTCAAACCCTCGATGCCGGCGTAGCCCACAAGATTGGACAGGCGTTTGGCGCGGCGGCCCTGGAAAAGGGAGAAAAGCGGGTAGTGATCGGCCGCGATGGCCGGCTGTCCGGCCCCGAATTGACGGTGGCACTGGCGCAGGGCCTGCAGGCCGCAGGCGTCGACGTGATCGACCTGGGCGTGGTGGCCACGCCGATGGTGTACTTCGGTACCAATGTGCTCGATACGCGCTCCGGCATCATGGTCACGGGCAGCCACAATCCGCGCGACTACAACGGTTTCAAGATGGTGCTGGATGGCGAAGCGATACACGGCGAGGCGATCCAGGCACTGTACCACCGCATCGTGGCGCAGGACGGCGGCACCACTGACATTGCCCGTGTGGGCAGCTACGCCACGCACGACATCCG
Source organism: Janthinobacterium sp. SUN118 (assembly GCF_030397695.1). Lineage (NCBI taxonomy): Bacteria > Pseudomonadati > Pseudomonadota > Betaproteobacteria > Burkholderiales > Oxalobacteraceae > Janthinobacterium > Janthinobacterium sp. SUN118. The sequence goes on from NZ_JAPUBV010000001.1 coordinate 577,024, forward strand.
CGCCGCCTACCTGGAGCGCATCCTCGGCGACGTGAAGCTGGCGCGCCCGATCAAGATCGCCGTCGATTGCGGCAATGGCGTCGCTGGCGCGTTCGCGGGCGATCTGTTCCGCGGCCTGGGCTGCGATGTCATCGAGTTGTTCTGCGACGTCGATGGCAATTTCCCCAATCACCACCCCGATCCGGCGCATCCGGAAAACCTGCAGGACCTGATCCGCTGCCTGGCCGGGACGGATGCCGAAATCGGCATCGCCTTCGACGGCGACGGCGACCGCCTGGGCGTGGTCACCAAGGATGGCCAGATCATCTACCCTGACCGCCAGATGATGCTGTTTGCGGCCGACGTGCTGAGTCGCCATCCGGGCGCGCAAATCCTGTATGACGTGAAATGCACGCGCCACCTGGCGCCGTGGATCAGCAAGCATGGCGGCGTGCCGTTGATGTGCAAGACGGGCCACTCGCTGGTGAAAGCCGAGCTGCGCGCGACGGGGGCGCCGCTGGGCGGCGAAATGAGCGGCCATATCTTCTTCAAGGACCGCTGGTATGGCTTCGACGACGGCCTGTATGCGGCTGCGCGCCTGCTGGAAATCCTCACGCGCGAGGCCGATCCTTCCGCTTTGCTGAATAGCCTGCCGCAGTCTGACAGCACGCCTGAATTGCAGCTGGAACTGGAGGAGGGCGAGAACGTCGCGCTGATGGACGTGCTGCGCCGCGACGCCGTCTTTCCCGGCAATGAACGGATCATCACCATCGATGGCTTGCGCGTGGAGTACGCCGACGGTTTCGGCCTGGCCCGCTCGTCGAACACCACGCCGGTGATCGTCATGCGCTTCGAGGCGGAAACGCCGGCAGCCCTGGCGCGCATACAGGATCAGTTCAAGCGCGTGATCCTCGCTGCCAAGCCTGACGCTGTCCTGCCGTTCTGACGCCATGACCGCTCAATCCGGCGCACAGGCGCCCCTGAAAATCCTGCTGGTGCGCGTTTCCTCGTTGGGCGACGTGCTGCACAACCTGCCGATGGTGCATGACATCGCCCGTCATTATCCGGACGCCACCATCGACTGGGTGGTCGAGGAGGGCTACACGAGCCTGGTGCGCCTGAATTCGCGTGTCGGCACCATCTTCCCATTCGCGCTGCGGCGCTGGCGCAAGAGCCTGGGCAAGAAAGAGACGCGCGCGGAAATTGCCGCCTTTTTCCGCAGCCTGCGCCAGACGCGCTACGATTATGTGTTCGATACCCAGGGCTTGCTCAAGACAGGCATCATCATGGGCGCCGCGCGCCTGGCGCCGGGCGGCCAGAAAGTCGGCCTGGCCAACGGCAGCGAAGGCTCGGGCTACGAAGGCATCTCGCGCCTGTTTCACACGAAAAGCATACCCCTCGACCCGCGCACGCATGCGGTAGCGCGTGGCCGGCTGGTGGCCGCTGCCGCCCTGGGCTACACGGTCGACACGCCGGCCGATTTCGGCTTGCCGGAAGTATCAGGCAGCGAGCCGCGCCCGGACTGGATGGGTGAGGCGCCGTATGCCGTGTATTTCCATGGTACGGCGCGCGACGCCAAGAAATGGGCGCCGGAAAACTGGATCGCCCTTGGCCACGCGCTCTCGCCCATGCCGATTTTGCTGCCCTGGGGTTCGCCCAAGGAGAAGCTTGAGGCCGAATTGCTGGCGGCGAGCCTGCCGAATGCGCGCGTGCTGCCGAAACTGTCGATGAGCGACGCCACCATGCTGGCGCGCCGCGCCGCGCTGGTAATCGGCGTCGATACGGGCCTGACGCATATCGCCGCCGCCTTTTTGCGGCCAACGGTGGAAATCTATGCCGATTCGCCGCTGTGGAAAACGGAAGGCAACTGGTCGCCGAAAATCATCAACCTGGGCGATAAAGGTACGCCGCCCGGCGTGCCGGAAGTGCTGGCCGCGGCACAGCGCCTGCTGGCCGACTATCCTCCCGCCTGACTTCAACGTTCAAATCATCATGCGACTTCTTTATACCCTTGCCTGGTGGCTGGCCTTGCCACTGGTGCTGGCGCGGCTGTGGCTGCGCGGCCGCCAGGAGCCCGGCTATCGCCAGCACTGGGGCGAACGCCTCGGCTTCTATGGCCGCCGGCCTGCCCCTGTTCCTCCTACGATCTGGCTGCACGCCGTCTCCGTCGGCGAGACGCGCGCGGCCGAGCCGCTGATCGATGCGCTGCTGGCTGAATGGCCCGCTTGCCGCATCGTCCTCACGCACATGACGCCGACGGGGCGCGCCACGGGTAAGTCGCTGTTCGCCAAGCACGGCGCACGCCTCGTGCAAAGCTACCTGCCCTACGATACGGGCACCATGCCGGCCAGTTTCATCCGTCACTTTGCGCCGCGCATCTGCATCCTGATGGAGACGGAAGTGTGGCCGAACCTGATCCACCAATGCAATCGCCACGGCGTGCCGGTGGTGCTGGCCAATGCGCGCCTGTCGCAGCGTTCGCTGGGCAAGGCGCAGCGCCTGGGCAAGCTGATAGGCGACGCCGCGCGCGGCATCACGCTGGTGGCGGCGCAGACGCAGGACGACGCGCAGCGCGTGCGCCAGCTGGGCGTGCCGGACGTGGTGGTCACGGGCAGCATCAAGTTTGACGTCGTCGTACCCGATGCCGCGCTGGCGACCGGAGCGTGGCTGCGCGGCGCCATCGGCGCCCGCCCCGTGCTGCTGTGCGCCAGCACGCGCGAAGGGGAGGAGCCATTGATCCTCGACGCCTGGCTGCGCGCCAGCCTGCCTGCCGGCGCGCTGCTGCTGATCGTGCCGCGCCACCCGCAGCGCTTCGACGAGGTGGAAAAAATGGTGCTGGCGCACGGCCTGGCCGTGCAGCGCCGCTCCAGCCTGACCGGGGATGGCGTCGTGGCGGCGGGCACGCAGGTGCTGCTGGGCGATACCATGGGCGAGATGTTTGCCTATTACGCGGCTTGCGACTGCGCGTTTGTCGGCGGCAGCCTGCTGCCGCTGGGCGGGCAAAACCTGATCGAGCCGGCGGCGCTGGGCAAGCCCGTGCTGATCGGGCCGCATACCTTCAATTTTGCGCTGGTGACGGAGCAGGCGATTGCCGCCGGCGGCGCCGCGCTGGTGGCCGATGCCGATGCCTTGATGACGCAAGCGTCGGCACTGCTGCGGGATCCGGCGCGCCTGGCGGCGATGGGAGCTAAAGCGCTGGCGTTCGCGGCGCAGCACCGCGGCGCCACGCCGCGCACGATAGCGGCCATCAAGCCCCTGTTGCCGTGATGGATGCACGGCCAACAATGTTGTCGGATTACGGCCTGCGGCCTAATCCGACCTACTGCCGTGATCGAGGTAGGTTGGATTAGGGCCTGCACGTAATCCGACAGGCGACTACTGCCGTGATCGAGGTAGGTCGGATTAGCGCTTGCGCGTAATCCGACAGGCGATGCCAACAATGTTGTTTACGCGAACAGGACTGGCAGCTCCTGCGAGCGCTTCCTCAGCGCCTGCTTGGCGCCGTCGTAATCGGGATAGATCGATTCCACGGTGGCCCAGAAGCGGGGGCTGTGGTTCATTTCCAGCAGGTGCGACAATTCGTGCGCGACCACGTAGTCGACCAGCGGCAGGGCGAAATGGATCAGGCGCCAGTTCAGGCGGATCTTGCGCTCGATGGTGCAGCTGCCCCAGCGCGTACCGGCCGAGGACAGCGACAGCGAGTCGTAGCGCACGCCCAGCTTGTCCGCATACAGGTCCAGCCGCGCCTCGAACAGCTGGCGCGCCTCGTGCTGGAACCAGGCTTTCACTTTTTCCTTCAATTGCTGTTCGCTGCCTGCGGGTGTGACCCATACGTGCAGCTCGTTCGTCTCGCGCTGGAAGCTGGCGCGGTGGCGCGGCGCCTGGTGCAATCGCAGGGTGATTTCGCCACCGAGATAGGGCAGCGTGGCGCCATCGATCCATTCCATCGGGGCCCGCTGCTGGCGCTGCACCTTGCGCTCGCCCCGTTCCAGCAGCTTCGAGACGATCCAGCCCTGCTTGGCGCGGATGGCGCTGTCGATTTCGGCCAGGGTGACGCGCTTGGGCGCCGTGACGCGCAAGCCGTTATCGTCGATCATGAAGCCGATGGAACGGCGCGTGGAGCGGCGCAGGGCAAATTCGACCAGGTGGCTGCCCAGCTGCAGCTGGCGCAACGGCGGGCCGTCGGCGGTGCGTGGCGGGGAAGGCAGGGCAGGGGGAGCGGGAACAGGAACAGCGATGGGCGAGACGGGCGCCACGGGCGGCGGCGCAAGGTGGACCGGCGCCACCACGGGCGGCGCTGGCGGTGCCGTGGGGCGCACCGCCGGGGGCGTGCTGGTCGAGACGTCGTGCGCGAACAGATCCAGTTGCTGGTCGCCGACCTTGATGGTCTTCATCTGCTGGCGCAGGGTCGGCTCCTGGATGACCGCGCTGATGCCGTCTAGCCAGCGTTGTAGGCGTGAGGCGAAATGACGCGCATTTCTGATTCTATCCAATTTTCCACCTGTTGCATCATGCTGTCCGGGGTGTGCCCTTCCGGCGAAATCGGTTTGCCTATCGAGACGGTGATCAATCCCGGGCGTTTGAGGAATGACTGCTTGGGCCAGCATTCGCCTGAATTATGCGCAATCGGCACCACCACGGCGCCCGTGGCAATGGCCAGGCGCGTGCCGCCGCTCTTGTACTTGCCCGTCTGGCCCACCGGGATGCGGGTGCCTTCGGGGAACATGATAATCCATTGGCCGTCCGCCAGGCGGCGCTTGCCATGCGCGACCACGCTCTTGAACGCATGCTTGCCCTGTTTGCGGTCGATCGGGATCATGCGCAGCAGCGCCATGGCCCAGCCGAAGAACGGGATGTACAGGATCTCCTTCTTGAACACATATACCAGCGGACGGGGCAGGCTGGGCAGCAGGAAGATGGTTTCCCAGGCCGACTGGTGCTTCGACAGCACGATGGCCGGCGCGTCGGGGAAGTTCTCGGCGCCCTTGACTTCGTAGCGGATGCCGCAAATGACCTTGGCACACCACAGGATAAACACATTCCAGCGCGAGGTGACCCAATAGCGCTTGTTGTAGCTCAATGGCGCGGCAAAAAAGCACACGCAGGCCCAGACGATGGTGGCCACGATCATGATGATCATGAACAGCAGGGAGCGCAGGAACAGGGAAATATTACGCAATGCGGTTCTCCGAAGATTAGATACTGAATGCTACGGTGGGCGCCGGTACGGCTGGCGCCTTGAGCAGGTGGCCGACCACGGCCGCCAGGTCGGGGAAGACCTGGGTGCCGGGTGGCAGGCCGCCCGTCTCGTTGGTTTTTTCGCCCTTGCCCGTCAATACCAGGTAGGGCGTGCAGCCGCTGATGAAACCGGCCTGCAGGTCGCGCAGCGAATCGCCAACGGTCGGCACGCCTTTCAGGCTGGTGTTGTAGCGCTGCGAAATTTCATGGAACATGCCTGGCTTGGGCTTGCGGCAGTCGCAATTGTCCGCACCCGCATGCGGGCAAAAGAAGATGGCATCGATATCGGCGCCCACCTGCTGCGCCAGCGTGTGCATCTTCTGGTGGATCGCGTTCAAGACCGTCATGTCGAAGTACTCGCGCGCGATGCCCGACTGGTTCGAGGCGATCACCACGCGATAGCCTGCCTGGTTCAGGCGGGCGATCGCTTCGAGCGAGCCGGGAATCGGCAGCCATTCGGCCGGCGACTTGATGAAGTCCGGCGAGTCATGATTAATGACGCCGTCGCGGTCGAGAATAATCAGTTTCAGCGCCGGAATGCCCATTATGCCGCCAGCTTGGAAATGTCGGCCACGCGGTTCATCATGCCGTGCAGCGACGACAGCAATGCCAGGCGGTTGTTGCGCAGGGCGACATCCTCGGCCATCACCATGACGTCGTTGAAGAAGCCGTCGACGTCGTCGCGCAGCTGCGCCAGCGTTTGCAGGGTGCCCGCAAAATCGCCCTTGGCAAACGCCGCGTCGATTTCCGGCTGCACGCGCGAGACGGCGGCGGCGAGTTTTTTCTCCGCCTCGTCCTGCAGCAGCGCCACGTTGACGCCGCCGGCAGCCACCTGGCTTACGGCTTCCTCGTTCTTTTTCAGGATATTCGTGATGCGCTTGTTGGCGGCGGCCAGCGAGGCGCTTTCCGGCAGGGCGGCAAAGGCCTGCACTGCCTCCAGGCGCTGCACGATGTCGTCCAGGCGGTCGGGATTCTGCGCCACGACGGCTTCGATTTCATTCGGCGAGAAGCCGCGCTCGCGCAGGATGCCGCGCAGGCGGTCGAGCATGAAGGTGGTGACATCCGCCACCGGATCCTTGAAGCCGGGGATGGCGGCAAATTGCGCGGCCGCGTCGGCCAGCAAGCCCTGGATCGACAGGGGCAGGCGCTTTTCCAGCAGCATGCGCAGCACGCCGAGGGCATGGCGGCGCAGCGCGAACGGGTCCTTGTCGCCCGTCGGCGCCAGGCCGATGGACCAGATGCCGACCAGGGTTTCGAGCTTGTCGGCCAGCGCCACGGCGGTGCCAGTGGCGGTGGTCGGCAGGCTGTCGCCGGCAAAGCGCGGCTGGTAGTGCTCGGAGGCGGCCAGCGCCACTTCCTCGGCTTCGGCGTCATGGCGCGCGTAATACGTGCCCATGATGCCTTGCAGCTCGGGGAATTCGCCCACCATGTCGGTCAGCAGGTCGGCCTTGGCCAGCAGGGCGCCGCGTTCGGCCAGGGCCACGTCGTAGTGCAATTTGGCGGCGATGGCGCCGGCCAGCGACTTGACGCGCTCCGTGCGGGTCGCCTGCGTGCCCAGCTTGTTGTGATAGACGACATTGGCCAGCAGCGGCAGGCGCGCTGCCAGCGTCTTCTTCTTGTCCTGCTCGAAGAAGAACTTGGCGTCCGACAGGCGCGGTCGCACCACGCGCTCGTTGCCGCCGATGATGTGCTCGGGCGTGTCCGTTGCGATGTTCGAGACGATCAGGAAGCGCGAGCGCAGCTTGCCGTCGCTGTCGGTCAGGGCGAAGTACTTCTGGTTCGTCTGCATGGTGAGGATCAGGCATTCCTGCGGCACGGCCAGGAATTCTTCCTCGAAGTGGCATTCATACACGACTGGCCATTCGACCAGGGCCGTCACTTCGTCGAGCAGCGCCTCGGGCATCAGCACCTGGTCGGCGCCAGCCTTGTCCAGCAACTGGGCGCGGATGCGCTCCTTGCGTTCCTCGTTGCTGGCGATGACGCTGGCGTTGAGGATCAGCGAGGCCGCATAGTTTTCCGCGTGCGCGATGGTGATCGGCGCGCCATCGGTGAGGAAGCGGTGGCCCAGCGTCGTGCGGCCGGCGGCGAGGCCCAGCAGGGTCAGGGGCAGCACGTTGATGCCGTGCAGGGCGATCAGGCTGTGGGCCGGGCGCACGAATTGCACGGTGGTGCCGTCCGGGCGCTGGTAGCTCATCAGTTTTGGAATCGGCAGCTTGGCGGCCGCTTCCGTCAATGCCGCCTGCGCGCCGGTGGCGAGCTGGCTGCCTGGCGCCGTGTACGTGTAGAAGAAGCTTTCGGCCTTGCCGTCGACGGCGCGTTCCAGCTCGGCCAGCGTCAGTTCGGGGAAGCCCAGTGCGGCCAGTTTCTTGGCCAGCGGCGGCGTGCCGTTGCCGTTCGCGTCCAGCGCCACGGAGACGGGCAAGACCTTTTCGCGGATCGATTTGTCGGGCGAGACTTCGCGTACATTGGTGATGGAGACGGCCAGGCGGCGCGGCGAGGCGTAGCTGGTGGCGACGCTGTCGGCTTCCAGGAAGTCGCGCGATTTCAGTCCGTTGACGATGCCGGCGGCAAAGGCGGCGCCCAGTTTGGCCAGCGCTTTCGGCGGCAGTTCTTCGGTCAGCAGTTCGATGAGCAGTGTTTGGTTCATGGTGTTCTTGTCTGGTACGGCGGTGTGGAGGCTCGAATTAGGCGGCGGATTGGTCTGCGGCGGGCAGCATCGGGAAACCGAGGCGCTCGCGCGAGTCGTAATACGCTTGCGCCACCAGGCGCGACAGGGTGCGCACGCGGCCGATGTAGGCGGCGCGTTCCGTCACCGAAATGGCGCCGCGCGCATCGAGCATGTTGAAGCTGTGCGACGCCTTCATGATCTTTTCGTAGGCGGGCAGGGTCAGCTGCAGCTCGATCAGGCGCTTGGCTTCCGCTTCGTAGTTGCCGAATTGTTCGAACAGCAAGTCCGTATTCGCGTGTTCGAAGTTGTAGGTCGATTGCTCCACTTCGTTCTGGTGGAAGACGTCGCCGTAGGTCAGTTTCTTGGTCGTGCCGTTTTCTTCCCACTCGGTCCACACCAGGTCGTACACGTTTTCCACGCCTTGCAGGTACATGGCCAGGCGTTCGATGCCGTAGGTGATCTCGCCCAGCACGGGCTTGCAATCGAGGCCGCCCACTTGCTGGAAGTAGGTAAACTGGGTCACTTCCATGCCGTTCAGCCAGACTTCCCAGCCCAGGCCCCAGGCGCCCAGGGTCGGGCTTTCCCAGTCGTCTTCGACGAAGCGCACGTCATTCTGCTTCAAGTCCAGGCCCAGCGCGGCCAGCGAGCCCAGATACAGGTCGAGGATGTTTTCCGGCGCCGGCTTCAGGACCACCTGGTACTGGTAGTAGTGCTGCATGCGGTTCGGGTTTTCGCCATAGCGGCCATCTTTCGGCCGGCGCGACGGCTGCACATACGCGGCGCGCCAGGGTTCCGGGCCGATCGCGCGCAGGAAGGTGCCGGTGTGGAAGGTGCCGGCGCCGACTTCCATGTCGTAGGGCTGGAGCAGGGCGCAACCTTGCTTGTCCCAATAGGTTTGCAAGGTCAGGATAATTTGTTGAAATGTGAGCATCGTATGAGTTCGCCGCGCGGACAGGCTGCGCGCTGTAAGGGGTTTGCTTGAAGCCCGGGCGCCTGTTTGGAAAGCGCGTCCGGGCCGGGGTTTTGCTAATTTTAGCGGTTTTTACGGGCCCACTGTGACTCTTCGGGCAATATCGGCCGCTTATTCCTGCCTGGCGGCGCCACGGCGGGCGGCGCGCGACAGCAGGAAGGCCGTCAGCAGGGCCAGCGCGGCCAGGGCCAGCACCAGTTTGTTACCGTACAGGATGTATGGCGTCATGCCGCCCATGCCCTGCACCTTGGCCGCCAGCGTGGCTTGCTGTTCCGGCGGCAGCAGGCTTTGCACCACGCCCTTGCCGTCGATGACGGCCGTGGCGCCCGTGTTCGTCGAGCGCAGCATCGGGCGGCCCGTTTCCAGGCTGCGCATCTGCGAAATCTGCAGATGCTGCGGGATGGCGATCGAGTCGCCGAACCACGCCAGGTTCGAGATATTCAGCAGCACCGACGCCGATTGCTTGCCGCTGCGGTGGGCGCTGGCCAGCTGGCCGGCGATTTCCTCGCCAAACAGGTCTTCATAGCAGATATTCGGCAGCACCAGCTGGTCGCGCACGGGCAAAGGCGCTTGCACTTCGGCGCCGCGGCCCATGTCGCCCAGCGGGATGGCCATCATGGCGACAAACCAGTGCAGGCCAGGCGGCACGAATTCGCCGAACGGCACCAGGTGGTGCTTGCGGTACTGGTAGTACGGGCCCGGCGTGCTGTTGGGCGTGATCCCCAGCGCCGCATTGTAGAAGCGCTGCTGCTCGTCGAGCACGGGCATGCCGACCAGGATCGTGCTGCCCGTCTGCTGCGCGTACGTGGCCAGGTTGTCGAGATAGCCGGCCGGCAGCTGGTGCGGCAGCACCGTGACGGCCGTCTCCGGCGTGGCGATCAGGTCGGCCGGGGCGCTGGTGATGGCGTTCTGGTACATCTGCAGGGCGCCGAGCACGAAGCCGGGGTCGAATTTCTGCTGCTGCGGCACATTGCCCTGCAACAGGCGCACCGTGATCGGACGTCCCACCGGGTGGGTCCAGTTCACGTATTGCAGGCCGATACCGGCCGCGTACAGCGCCACCAGGCCGCCCAGCGCGTTCCAGCGCGTGCGGTGCGTCAGCAAGAGCAGGGCGCCGGCGGACAGGGCGGCCAGCCAGCCCAAGCCATACGCGCCGACGATGGGGGCAAAGCCGCTCAGCGGGCCGGTATTGTGGGCGTAGCCCGTAGCCAGCCACGGGAAGCCCGTAAACAGCCAGCCGCGCGTCCATTCGAACAGGGTCCACAGGGATGGCAAGATCAACAGCGTCATTGCCGGCAGCGACAGCACCCAGCGGCGGCGCAGCCAGGCGGCCGCGCCCATGGCCAGCGCCACGTAGATGGCCATCAGCAGCGCGAGCAGGGCCACGGCGATGACGGCGATCGGCGCGGCCATGTCGCCATAGCGGTGCATGGAGATATACAGCCAGTGCGTGCCGGCCGCGCACCAGCCGAAGCCATAGGCCCAGCCGATCAGCGCACCGCTTTTCACGCTCGCGGCGCGCAGCACCTGGTAGAACAGCACGCCCAGGCTGAGGATTTGCAGCGGCCAGTAGCCGAAAGGGGCGAACGCCAGCACGGCGACGGCGCCGGCGATGGCGGCAGTCAGCATGCGCGCCCACGTGCTGCGGGGCGGTTTGGCGGGGGCGTTGGGGTCGGCGCGTCTGAAACGCATTTACAGCACGCGCATGTCAGAGTTCCAGTTCCGGCACGTTGGGCAGGCGCTCGACGAGCAGCACGTGCACCTGGCGCGCATCGGCGCGCAGCACCTCGAAGCGCAGGTTGCCCAGGTCGAAGATATCGCCCTTGTGCGCCATGCGGCCCAGGTACTTCGAGACCAGGCCGCCGATGGTGTCGACGTCGTCGTCCACCAGGTGGCTGCCCACTTCCTCGTTGAATTGTTCGATTTCCGTCAGCGCCTTGACGCGCCAGCGGGGGCCGAACTGGCCTTCCTTGAGCGACAGGATATTGTCCTCGGCTTCGTCGAAGTCGTATTCGTCCTCGATGTCGCCGACGATCTGTTCCAGCACGTCTTCGATGGTGATCAGGCCGGCGACGCCGCTGTATTCATCGACGACGATGGCCATGTGATTGTGGTTGGCGCGGAAATCGCGCAGCAGCACATTCAGGCGTTTCGATTCGGGGATGAAGATGGCGGGGCGCAGCATGTCGCGGACGTCGAAAGTTTCTTCCGCGTAATAACGCAGCAAGTCTTTCGCCAGCAGGATGCCGATAACCTTGTCGCGCTCGCCTTCGATCGCGGGGAAGCGCGAGTGGGCGGTGGACAGGACTTCGGGCATCCATTCCTCGATCGGCTTGCTGATGTCGATGACATCCATTTGCGAGCGGGGAATCATGATGTCGCGCGCACAGAGATCCGATACCTGGAACACGCCTTCGATCATCGACAGGGCGTCGGCGTCGATCAGCTTGCGTTCATGCGCATCGTGTAGAACATCGAGCAATTCTGCACGGTTCTCTGGCTCGGGGGAAATGAGTGCGGTCAGGCGTTCAAACAGTGACCGGTGGGGCTTGACGTCAGTTCTGACGCCACTAGGGTGCTCGGGCATAGGAGGCGTGAGCCGTTGTTGCGAAGGGATATAGGATACACCAAAAGTGGGGCGCTACCGGATTTCCCCGCTTTTGATGTAAATTTAATACGCATAATGCGCCGTAGCGCGACGTTTCAAGCCTCCGGGCCCAGCACGCGGGCGCGCAAGTCCGCCACGTCCGCCTGCCAGTCGGCGTAATGCTCGCTGTCCTGCCACAGCTGGCGCAGTTCCGACGCATCGGCCGTGATGCGCTCGAAGGCCAGGCGCGCCTTGTCCAGCAGCGGCGGCGTGACTTTTTTCTTGCAGGCCGCTACCCATTCGTCCACTTCCGCGGTGGCCGGGTCATCCTCGCCCGGTTTTCCCCGCAGGCGGGCGATCACTTCCAGCGCGGCCAGCGCCTCGGCGGCGAACGGCGCCTCGAGTTCGGCTTGCGGGCTGTCGATGACGTTGTCGAGCGTCGTCTCGACCAGTTCCAGGGTTTTATATTCGTGCAAGTCCTGCGCCCAATCCATGGCGTAGTCGTTGCCGAAGGCGTCAGTGGCCCAGGTTCCCATGCGCTTACTCCTTGTACGGGTCGGTAATGCCGAGCTTGGCCAGGATTTCCGTTTCCAGCCCTTCCATCTCGCTTGCTTCCTCGTCATCCATGTGGTCGTAGCCTTGCGCATGCAGCACGCCATGCACGATCAGGTGGGCCGTGTGTTCTTCCACGCTCTTCTTTTGCTCCTGCGCTTCTTTTTCCAGCACGTCCGTGCACAGGATGATGTCGGCGCGCGTCGGCTCGTCGTCGCCCAGCTCTTCGCCTTCGTTGTAGGCAAAGGTCAGCACGTTGGTGGCGTAGTCCTTTTCGCGGTAGTCGCGGTTCAGGGTACGGCCTTCCTCGGCGTCGACGAAGCGGATGGTGAATTCGGCCGGGGCGAACAGGGCCGCCTTGACCCAGCGGCGCACTTTCGGGCGCGTGATCAGGGTTTCCAGGCGGGCGTCCGGGTATTGCACGGACAGGGACAGTTTATTTTTTTCGGACATTTTTGGCGCTGGCTGGTTTCAATAGGGGGAGCAACTGGGCGGCGTCGGCACTGGCTGCCTGCGCCGTTTCATAGGCGTCGACGATGCGGGCGACGAGCGGATGGCGCACCACGTCGGTGCTGTTAAATTGCGTGAAGCCGATGCCGCGCACGTCTTTCAGCACGTGCACGGCGTCGATCAGGCCGCTCGTCTGGCTCTTGTGCAGGTCGACCTGCGTGACGTCGCCCGTCACCACGGCCTTGCTGCCAAAGCCGATGCGTGTCAGGAACATCTTCATCTGTTCGACGGTGGTGTTCTGCGCCTCGTCGAGGATGACGAAGGCGTGGTTCAGGGTGCGCCCGCGCATGTAGGCCAGCGGGGCGATCTCGATCACCTGTTTTTCAAACAGTTTTTGCGTGCGGTCAAAGCCCAGCAAATCATACAGCGCATCGTACAGGGGACGCAGGTAGGGATCGACCTTTTGCGCCAGGTCGCCCGGCAGGAAGCCCAGGCGCTCGCCCGCTTCGACGGCGGGGCGCGTCAGGATGATGCGCTTGACGGCGTCGCGTTCGAGCGCGTCGACGGCGCAGGCGACGGCCAGGTAGGTCTTGCCCGTGCCGGCCGGGCCCACGCCGAAGCTGATGTCGTGTTCGAGGATGTCGCGCAGGTAGGCGATCTGGTGCGGCGTGCGCCCGCGCAGGTCGCTGCGCCGCGTCTTCAGCACGGGGCTGGCGATGTCCGGCTCGACGAAGGTGCTGACGGGCGCGTTGGCATGGTGTTCCGAGGCGGCGGACAGGCCCGCGCGCTGCTCCACCAGGGCCAGCTGAACTTCTTCCAGCGGCACGACCTTGTTGGCGATGGCGTAGAACTGTTCGAGGATTTCCACGGCGCGCGCGGCATTGCTGCCGCCGACGATGAATTTCTCGCCGCGGCGGAAGATCGTCACGTCGAGGGCGGCGGAAATCTGGCGCAGGTTTTCATCGAGCGGTCCGCACAGGTGCGCCAGGCGCGTGTTGTCGAGCGGTTCGGGGATGAAATAATGCGGCTGTATCGGGGCTTTGGTTTTCAACTGGCTCTTTTCAATGCTTGGGCGCCGGCGACGAGTTCGCCGCGCAGGGTGTAGGAATGGCTTTCGGTGATGCGCACGTCGACCAGCTGGCCGATCAGTTGCAAACCGTCGGGGCCGGCGTCGAAATTGACCACGCGGTTGTTTTCCGTGCGGCCTTGCAGTTCGCGATCAATCGTGTCCTTCTTCGAGCGGCCTTCGACGAGGATGGTTTGCACCGTGCCGACCATGGCCAGGCTGTACTTACGCGTGTTGGCGTCGATGGCTGCCTGCAGTTGTTGTAAGCGGGCAAGTTTTACGTCGTGCGGCGTGTCGTCTTCCAGGTTGGCGGCCGGCGTGCCGGGGCGCTTGCTGAAGATGAAGCTGTAACTGTTGTCGAAGCCGACGTCGGCGATCAGTTTCATCATGGCGTCGAAGTCGGCCTGGGTTTCACCGGGGAAACCGACGATGAAATCCGAGGAAATGGCCATGTTCGGGCGCACGGCGCGGATGCGGCGGATGATGGACTTGTATTCGAGGCCCGTGTAGCCGCGCTTCATGGCGCCCAGCACCTTGTCGGAGCCGTGCTGCGCAGGCAGGTACAGGTGGTCGACCAGCTGCGGGATCTTCGCGTAGGCGTCGATCAGGCGCTGCGTGAATTCCTTCGGATGGCTGGTGACGAAGCGCATGCGTTCGATGCCGGGAATGTCGGCCACGTATTCGAGCAGCAGGGCGAAGTCGGCGATGTCGCCGCCTTCCATCGCGCCGCGGTAGGCATTCACGTTCTGTCCCAGCAGGGTGATTTCCTTGACGCCCTGGGCGGCCAGCCCGGCCACTTCCGTCAGCACGTCCTCGAAGCGGCGCGACACTTCCTCGCCGCGCGTGTAGGGCACCACGCAATAGCTGCAGTACTTGCTGCAACCTTCCATGATGGAGACGAAGGCCGAGGCGCCCTCCACCTTGGCCGGCGGCATGTGGTCGAACTTTTCGATTTCGGGGAAGCTGATGTCGACTTGCGAGGCGCCGCTGGCGCGGCGCAGCTCGATCATCTGCGGCAGGCGGTGCAGCGTCTGCGGGCCGAACACCATGTCGACATACGGCGCGCGCTTGACGATGGCGTCGCCTTCCTGCGAGGCCACGCAGCCGCCCACGCCGATCAACAGGTGCGGCTTGGCCAGCTTCAGCTCGCGCAGGCGGCCCAGGTCGGAAAACACTTTTTCCTGCGCCTTTTCGCGCACGGAGCAGGTATTGAGCAGGATGACGTCGGCGTCTTCCGGGTGCTCGGTGCGCACCAGGCCATCGGAGGCGCCCAGCACATCGGCCATCTTGTCCGAGTCGTACTCGTTCATCTGGCAGCCGAAGGTTTTGATGAATACTTTTTTCTGCATGGAGTCTGGCGCTTATCGGTAAATGTGGCGGCAAATAAGATGGCTGGGCAGGATGCTGTCGGGCAGGGGAGCGCTCAGGGCGGGGCGCGGTGGATGACCGGCCGGGCGTCTCTGGCTGCCCGGTGGCAGGCTCGCTGCAAGTTCAGTCCATAGTTTAGCGTAAATCGCCGGGACGGGCCATGTCGTGCTTACCTTGCCGACAAGATTTCGAGATGGAAACGTTGACGATGATGGCGATGCTGCAAAGCATTTATTGCCCTGCGTCACCATTGATTTGTAACAAGTTGCTGCAAGGCCTTGTGTGCGCCCGCAGGCATCCTAATGTGTTGAAAAGGCATCGTTGTTAAGCCAACCAGCACCTTGATTGATCTTTAACAATCAAGAAGGTTGCGCGAGGCGCGGATGCTGCCTGTTTGGGCTAGTATATTGCCTTATATGCAATTCATTTCATCGGATTGCAGTGCTATTTACTCACGCGGCAAGCTGCGCACGTTGGCTGGACGTGGCTGTGCGAGTCCTGTGCAGGCAGTGCGATAGGAGGGGAGGGGCTGACGGTTTTGAAATACTTTTAAACACTCTAAGCCAGCCTTAAGTTCGTATCGGCATTATTTTCAACATTCACTAGACGAGGAAAAATCATGGCACATCATGCATTAGCATCGCAAGAGACGTACAACCCTAACCACCTGCTCGATATTCTGCTGAGCAAGATGCAGCTGAAAAACGACGCAGCCCTGTCGCGCCTGCTCGAAGTGGCGCCACCGGTCATCAGCAAGATCCGCCACCACCGCTTGCCGGTCGGCGCGTCGCTGCTGATCCGCATGCACGAAGTGACGGGCATGAGCATCCGCGACCTGCGTGACTTGATGGGCGACCGCCGCACCAAGTACCGTTTGTCCGACGCCCAGGGCCGTCCAAAAGCGGAAGACCGCGGCGATGCGCAAGAATCGAATTACGCGCACTGATGTGGCGGTCGCGCGCTGACTGTTCCGCTTGCGTAGCTGCTGGCGGCAACAGGCTGGCGTGGACCGGGCAGGATGGATGTGTTGCAGTACCCATAACGGCTTTCGCCTCCAGGCGAGGGCCGTTTGCGTTTGCGGCTTTGTCTGCCGAGCCAGCTTGATGGCGTCAGCTTAGCAAGGCCGTGGTGATTTCGTCGTAGCGCAATTCCGTTTCGCGGAACAGCTGCAGATACGTTTCCTCGCCCAGGCCCAGCGCATCCCAGGCCACCGGCGACACGCGCGGCACCATGTCGTCGCCCGCCTGCGCCAGGTCGAGCGCGCAGACGATGGCATTGGCCACGTGGATCAGTGCGGCCAGGAAACCTGCCCCCGGCGCTTCCGGCTGCAGGTAGTTGCCGATCGCCAGGCGCATGGTGTCGGAGAAATTCCAGTGTTCGGCCAGCGCCACGCCCGCCTGTACATGGTCGACGCCGAGCACGGCTTGCTCCGCTTCGAGCAGGCTGCAATCGTGCGCCGCCTGGTGGGCGATGACTTGCGCGTATTGCGTGGGGAAACTGCTGACCAGCACGAGGCGGCCGATGTTGTGCAGCAAGCCGGCCGTAAACGCGTAATCCTGGTTGAAGCGGATCTGCCGCGCCAGCACCTTGGCGCAGCCGGCCGTGGCCACCGAGTGGCGCCAGAACGCCTTGTCGTCGAAGCCGGGACAGCGGCCCTCGGGGAAGCAGCCCGTGATGGCGGCCGAGGTGATCAGGCTGCGCGTAGTCTGGAAGCCCAGATAGGTAATCGCTTGCTGGATGGTGGTGGCCTTCACCTGCAAGCCGTATTGCGAGGAGTTGGCCAGGCGCAAGGTCTTCGCCGTCAGGGCCTGGTCGTACGACACTTTCTTGGCCAGCACGGAAATATCCACGTCGTCCTGGTCGATGCTGTTCAACAGCTCCATGACCACGGCGGGCAGCGACGGCAGGTCATCGAGGTGGGCGACGATATCGTCGAGCGTCAGCTGGGTGCTCATGCCGCACCTCCCGTGCCGAGGCGATAATTGCTGACATAGCTGCGCAGCAAGGTGGTGGCCGCCTCGGCGGGATCGTCGGGGTCATGCTTGCGGAACAGGTAAGCGAGCCGTTCGCGGTCGGCGGCCTGCTGCGCGGCGATGGCTTCCGGCGAGGGCGGCGGCGCCTGGATCGGCAGCATGTCGATGCCGTGGCGTGGCATCAGGGCCAGCATGTTTTCCGTCAGCACGGCGCCTTGCGGCAACAGCACGTGTCCATGCGCATCGAGCAAGACGTCCGACAGGATCATGCCAGGACGAACTTGTTCCAAAGGTAAGTGTTGATGCGTGACCGGCATGACGACTCCTTATGATGATTGCGGGATATTACCATTGCCATGTCGCAATGTCTCAACCTGGATCAATGCCCCTGCTGGCGGCAGGGTGCTGTAAATCTTGCCAATAAGCATGTCATACCGTACATTTCAAGTTGTGCTGACGTGTTGCTGACGTATCTGTGCCCGCGCCGCGGGCCAGCGACCGGCCAGGCGCGGGGGAGTGTTGATTGATGGTGAGTATCCAAGTCCGGCTGACTCTGCTTTTCGTCGTGATCGTCACCCTGGTGCTGGGCATTTCCGGCAGCTATACCCAATATACCCTGAGCAAGGAACTGGAATCGGGCAGCGCGCGCCTGCGCAGCGGCGTGCTCACGCGCTTGCAGACGAGCCTGCCATCGGCCCTGTGGGATCTCGACAAATCCAAGGTCGACAGCATCGTGGCGGCGGAAATGTTGCCGCCCGAACTGGTCGGCATCCGCGTCTACGATGCCTCCGTAGGCCTGTTCGCCGGTGAAGTGCGCGACGCCTCGGGCACCCTGGTACCGCTGGAAACGGACGTCGCCATCGGCGGCACGCCCGTCGAGGCGCCGCTCGTGTTCCGCGACGCCGTGGCTGCGGCCAGCGGCGGCAAGCCCGTCATCGTGGGCAAGGTCATCGTCAATTTCAGCCGCGAGCAGATCGACGCGGCGCTGCGCAGCGAAGTGCGGCGCAAGGTGGTGGAAGTGTTGCTGCTTGACATCATTCTCGTCGGTGCACTGGTGCTGAGCCTGCGCATCGTCTTCGGCCCCCTGAAACAGTTGCGCGACGGCTTGTTCGACCTGGCCACGCGCGGCAGCGATGAAGTCGAAGAGCTGCCGGAAAGCCGGCGCGACGAACTGGGCGACGTGATCCGCGGCTTCAATGCCGTGCAGCGCAAGCTCAAGTCCATCATCGAGGGCAGCCGCCAGGCCGAGGACGTGGCGCGCCGCTCGCAGCAGGAGACGGCGCAGGCCATGGACGAGCTGCGCCGCGCGCAGGAGTCGCTGCTGCAGTCGGAGCGGCTGGCGTCGCTGGGCAGCCTGGTGGCCGGCGTGGCCCATGAAATCAATACCCCGGTCGGCATCGCGCTGACCAGCGCCTCCGTGCTGAAGGAAGCCACCGACGCCATCAGCGAGGCCGTGGCCGGCGGCAGCGTGAAAAAGACCGATATCGTGCGCTATCTGGAGACGGCCGGCGAGAGCGCGCGCCTGATCATGAACAATGCCTACCGCGCCGCGCACCTGATCCACAGTTTCAAGCAGATCGCCGTCGACCAGGTCAGCGAGGCGCGCCGTTTGTTCGAATTGCGCGATTATATCGGCGAGGTGATCTCCAGCCTGCAGCCGACGCTGAAGAAGACGCGCATCGATATCGTCATCGATTGTCCGCCAGACATCATGTTCGACAGTTATCCGGGCGCGCTGGCGCAGGTGCTGACCAACCTGGTCTTGAACTGCGTCGAGCATGCGTTCGATGCGGACACGGATGGCAGCATCCGCATCGGCGTGCGCTGCGACCGCGACTGGATTGAAATGCAGGTGCGCGACAATGGCCGCGGCATCGCGCCGGACATGCTCGACCGCGTGTTCGACCCGTTTGTCACCACGCGGCGCGGGCAGGGCGGCACGGGACTGGGACTGAACATCGTGTTCAACTTGATCGCCAAGCAATTTGGCGGCACCATCACGGTCAGCAGCACCCTGGGACAGGGCGCCACGTTCCTGTTGCGACTGCCCCGCGTGACGCCGTTGCCGGAAGGCGCCGCCAGCGCCGCTGCCGGTCAGGCATAGGCAAGGAGAACGACATGACAGAGGTATACAGCGGGCAGCAAGTGGCGTTCTTGCGTGGCATCAATGTCGGCCGTGCCAAGCGCGTGGCCATGGCCGACTTGCGCAAGCTACTGGGCGATCTGGGCTTCACGAATGTGCGCACCGTGCTCAACAGCGGTAACGTCGTGTTCGAGGCGGGCAGGGTGGCGCCGGCAGAGGCGGCGGCCGGCATCGAGGAAGCGCTGGTATTGAAGCTGGGCGTGGCGGCGCGCGTGACGGTGCTGTCGGCCGGCCAGTTTGCCGAGCTGATCGAACAGAACACGCTGGCGCCGGCGGCCGATGCGGCCCGCCTGCTGGCGCTGGTGCTGAACAGGCCATCCGATGCCCAGCGCCTGGCGCCGTTGCTGCAGCAGTCGTGGCAGCCGGAAGCGCTGGCGCTGGGCCAGTGGGCCGCATATGCCTGGTGTCCCGATGGCGTGCTGGCCAGCAAGGTGGTGGCGGCGCTGGGCGTCTTGCTTGGTGACGGCGTCACCTCGCGCAACTGGGCCACCATGCAAAAATTGAAACTGCTGCTGGACGGGCCGGACGCGGCAGCCACATCCTCACTAGCCAAGGAGCCATGATGCCGCAGATTACAGGCGAATTCGACGTCACGATCACCCCGGAAACCTTGTCGGACACGGCGGCGCAGTCGGGGCTGGGGCGTTTGTCGCTGGACAAGCGCTACCATGGCGCCCTCGATGCCCGCGCGCAGGGCGAGATGCTCAGCGCGCGCGCCGGTGTGGCCGGCTCGGCCGGCTATGTGGCGCTGGAGCGTGTCGAGGGCACGCTTGATGGCCGCCAGGGCAGCTTTTACCTGCAGCACAGCGGCAGCATGGCGCGCGGCACGCCCAGCCTGTCGGTGACGGTGGTGCCCGATACGGGCACGGGCCAGTTGCAAGGCTTGCATGGCAGCCTGGCCATCCGCATCGCGGACGGCAAGCATTATTACGATTTCACGTACGACATTTCTGAGGCGCCATGAACTGGGATATCGTGAAAGGCGTCTTGATCGTGCTCGTCGCCATCAGCGTGGTAGTGACGGCCTTCGTGCTGATTTCCGCCTCCGGACCGGACAAGGCGGGCTGCATCGCGCGCGCCCTGAAATCGGGTATTCCTGTGGGCAACATTGAACGGGTCTGCCGCTTGCTGGAGAAGTAAAAAAAATTCCGCGCAAGGCGGAATTTTTCTGCTGCAGCGGCATCAAGTCGCTGGCATGGACTCACGTATCGAATTTTTCCTGTTTTTCGCCATGCACGCTCAAGGCCAGCAAGCCCAATCCCACCAGCAGCATCGAGTACATGCTCGCTTCCGGCACGGGCGCCGGCATGCTGGCCTGCTGGGCGGGCGCCGCCGTGGCGGGTTTCGCTGGCGCCAGGGCGCCATGGCGGATGCCGGCGTTGCTCCAGTGCGGCGCCGCAGTCGCGCTGCTGGCCAGCAGGCGGGCATACGGCAAGTCCGGCGTTTCCCAGCCGGGATTATTATTCAGACTAATGCTTTCATCGATCGTGACGCGCTCGCCGGCGTCGTGCAGCTTGTCGCTCGTGGCGTCGCTGTCTGCCGCCGCACTCCATGCACTGGCCGACAAGGCCAGCATGGCCACGCATAGCGGCTGAAATATCCCCATCTCGATCTCCCTGTGTTCACCGCGCGGCGCAGCTGAAACCAGCTGGCGCCTGGGCGGACAATCCACCTGTACGGGGGTGGATCCTGGTTTTTCTGACGACTCTTCATTACAGCACAAATCGTGGCAATTTTGGTATGTATATTTCCTCTTTATTACGAATTTTTGTCATTTTGATAGCGCTGCCGCTATCGTCTTCGCGCACCTTGCATGAGCACGCTATCGGCTACAAAACAGGGCAAAAAAACACTGTTGTTTTTTTGTGCGAATCGCCAGCAGGAAAACAGTATATTGATTAGTATATTGTTTATCGGAGGATGTACACACTTACCGCCTGTGGGAGGGCATGATGGATACGGTCGCAACGCAACAGACAGAATATAACCTCGACGCCATGCGCGGCTCGGCCTATAAAGCCAGTTCGCTGCTCAAGGCCATGGGCAACGCGGACCGCCTGATGCTGCTGTGCCAGCTGTCGCAGGGCGAGCACTGCGTCAGCGACCTCGAGCAAAAGGTGGGCATAGTCCAGCCGACCCTGTCGCAGCAGCTGGGCGTGTTGCGCGAGGAAATGCTGGTGGCCACGCGACGCGACGGCAAGCAGATCTATTACCGCGTCGCCAGCCCGCCCGTGCTGGCCGTGCTGCAAGTGCTGTATGCGCAATTTTGCGCGCCGCGCCCGCCGTTCAACGACGAAGCAGACTAAGCGTTGTCATGACGATAGACTGGCAGCATTTCACGCCGTGGACGTCGCTGGCCGGCGGCATGCTGATTGGCCTGGCCGCGGCCCTGCTGATCCTCTTCAATGGCCGCATCGCCGGCATCAGCGGCATCGTCGCTGGCCTGCTGCGTCCGCGCCGGGGCGACCTGGGCTGGCGCATCGCCTTCCTCGCCGGCCTCGTCGGCTCGCCCCTGTTGTGGCAGCTGTGGCAAGCCTTGCCGCCCGTGCGCATCGGGGCGGACACGCCGGCCCTGGTCGTCGCGGGCCTGCTGGTCGGCGTGGGCGTTCGCTATGGCGCCGGCTGTACCAGCGGCCACGGCGTGTGCGGCCTGTCGCGCCTGTCGCCGCGCTCGCTGGCGGCCACTTGTGCCTTCATGGCGGCCGGTTTTCTCACCGTCTACCTGCTGCGCCACCTATGAACACACTGCTGTTTTCCCTGTTGAGCGGCCTCGTCTTTGGACTGGGCCTGATCGTGTCCGGCATGAGCAATCCCGCCAAGGTGCTTGGTTTCCTCGACCTGGCCGGCGCCTGGGACCCGTCGCTGGCGCTGGTGATGGGCGGCGCCATCGGCGTGGCCCTGCCCGCCTTCTGGCTGGCACGGCGGCGCACGACTGCCATCCTGGGCGAGCCCATGCAATTGCCGGCGGCGCGGCGTATCGACCGGCGCCTGCTGCTGGGCAGCCTGGCCTTTGGCGCAGGCTGGGGCATCGCCGGTTTCTGTCCCGGCCCCGCGCTCGTGTCCTTGCTGGCGGGGCAGCCCAAGGCGTGGATTTTCGTGGCTGCCATGCTGGCCGGCATGACCATCTTCGAACTGCTGGCGTGGCGCAAGGGCCGCCGCGAGGCCGCGCCTGCCGCCTGAGGCGCGGTACAATCTGGCGCATCGCCACTCTGGATACCCGCTTACATGAAGAACGTGATTTTCCGCGCCGGCGCGCGCGCCGCCCTGTTGTGCAGCGTGCTGGCGCTGACCGCCTGCGGCAGCTTGCTGAAGAAAGACGCGCCGCCCGCTCCCGCGCCTGTCGCCGACGCCTTGCCCAATCCGCAAGTGCTGCTGCTGGGCGAAGTTCAGGACAATGCGCAAGGCCACCGTTTGCGCGTCGCGGAGTTGCAGCGCCGCCTGGCGGCCGGCTGGCGTCCCGTCATTGTCATGGAGCAGTTTGACCGCAATAACCAGGACTTGCTGACGCGCGCTGCGCGCGAATGCGCGGATCCCGACTGCATCATCCGCGTGATGGAACAGCCGCGCTGGGACTGGAGCTTGTACCGGCCCGTGCTGGACCTCGTCATCAGCTACCAGCTGCCTCTGGTGGCCGGCAACCTGTCGCCGGCCGATGCCTCGCGCATCGTGCGCGACGGCATCCAATGGTCGATGCCGCCGGCCATGGTCGCCACTTACCTGGCCGCGCCCGTGCCGGCCGATATTCTGGAAGGGCAGCAGAAGGACATCCAGGCGGCCCGCTGCAACATGCTGCCGGAGATGATGGTGGCCGGTGTCGTCAACGCCCAGGTGGCGCGCGACATCTGGATGGCCAAGCTGATACGCGACCAGGCGCCGCGCGATGTGGTGCTGATCGCTGGCAATGACCACGTGCGCAAGGACATCGGCGTGCCGCGCTGGCTGAAGCTGGCCGACCCGCAACTGAACGTGCGCAGCATCGGCTACCTGGAACAGGGTAGTAGCGGCTACAAGGGCGCGTTTGACTTGACGCAAACGATGCCGGCGCAGCCGCGTCCCGACCCGTGCGCGAAGTTTAAACAATAATCACTGCTGCACCCGCACCAGGGCGCTGACCCGGCTTGCCGTATCGAGCAGTTTCGGCAAGCTGTGTTCGAGCAGCTGCGCCACGGACGGCCCCGCCGTCTGGCCGCTGACGTTGATCGCCGCTACCACCTTGCCGCTGCGGTCGAACACGGGCGCGGCCAGCGCCACCAGGCCCTGTTCCAGTTCTTCCTGCACCAGGCTCCAGCCCTGGCGGCGCACTTGCGCAATCTCTGCCATCAGGGCGTCGATATCGACCAGCGTGGCTGGCGTCAGTTTCAGTAGCGCCATCTTCGACAGCCGCGCGCGCAGCACGTCCGGCGCCAGGTCCGACAGCAGCACCCTGCCCATCGACGTGCAATACGCGGGCAGGCGGCTGCCGATGCCCAGGTTGATCGACATGGTGCGGTGCGCGGACAGGCGCACGACATAGACGATGTCGTCGCCGTCGAGCACGGTGGCCGAGCACGACTGGCGCAACGATGCCATCAATTCTTCCAGCAGCGGCTGCGCCTGCGTCCATACGGGCAGCGATGACAGATATGCGTAGCCCAGGTCGAGCACCTTCGGCGTCAGGCGGAACAGCCTTCCGTCCGCTTCCACATAACCGAGATGCAGCAGGGTGTGCAGGATGCGCCGCGCGCCGGCGCGCGTCAGCTGCGCCCGTTCCGCCACTTCACTGAGGGTTTGCCGCGGCGCCTCGGCGCCAAAGCTGCGCAGCACGGCCAGGCCGCGCGCGAACGATTGCACATAGCTGTCGCCAGGACGCGGCGCGCCGTCGGCGTCAAGGCTGGCTTCGGTGGAAGGGGGCGTGCTGCTGCGTTCGATCATGGCGATTCCAATTGGTCAAGGTGGCAATTATAGCCATGCTGGCGGCGGCAACGGCAAATTGACAAGCGCGTCGATCAGGCATATTCTCACGAATAAGTTCTAAATACGAATATTTGTTCGATATACGAACAAATGACCGATGGGTTTTATTTGTAGGAGGCAGGCAATGATCGACAAACTGCGTTCCAGCGTCTTTGACGCGCTGGCCGATATCCACGATGGCGCCACCGTCATGATTGGCGGCTTCGGCGGCGCCGGCCAGCCGGCCGAGCTGATCGACGGCTTGATCGCCCACGGCGCGCGCGAGCTCGTCATCGTCAACAACAACGCGGGCAATGGCGACACGGGCCTGGCCGCCCTGCTGAACAACGGGCAGGTGCGCAAGATCATCTGCTCGTTTCCGCGCCAGGCCGATTCCCATGTGTTCGACGCCCTGTACCGCGCGGGCAAGCTGGAACTGGAACTGGTGCCGCAGGGCAATCTGGCCGAGCGCATCCGCGCCGCCGGCGCCGGCATCGGCGGCTTCTTCACTCCCACCGGCTATGGCACGGATTTGGCCAAGGGCAAGGAAACGCGCGAGATCGACGGCCGCATGTATGTGTTCGAGTCGCCCATCCATGCCGACTTCGCGCTGATCAAGGCGGAGCAGGGCGACCGCTGGGGCAACCTCACCTACCGCAAGACGGCGCGCAACTTCGGCCCGATCATGGCCATGGCCGCGACAGTCAGTATTGCTTCCGTGCATGAAGTTGCCGAACTGGGCAGCATCGACCCGGAACACGTCATCACGCCGGGCCTGTTCGTGCAGCGCATCGTGCAAGTGCCGCGCACGGCCACCGGCCCCGCCGGCTTCAAAGCCGCTTGAGGAGTATCAACATGAATAAATGGAATCGAGACCAGATGGCGGCCCGCGTGGCGGCCGACATCCATGAAGGCAGTGTCGTCAACCTGGGCATCGGCTTGCCGACGCTGGTGGCCAACCACTTGCCGGCCGGCGCCGACATCATCTTGCACAGCGAAAACGGCGTGATCGGCATGGGCCCGGCGCCCGCGCCCGGCGAGGAAGACTACGACCTGATCAACGCGGGCAAGCAAGCCGTCACCCTGCTGGCGGGCGGCAGCTATTTCCACCATGCCGACAGCTTTGCCATGATGCGCGGCGGCCACCTGGACATTTGCGTGCTGGGCGCCTTCCAGGTGTCCGCCACGGGCGACCTGGCCAACTGGCACACGGGCGCGCCGGACGCCATCCCCGCCGTGGGCGGGGCCATGGACCTGGCCATCGGCGCGAAAAAGACCTGGGTCATGATGGAATTGCTGACCAAGACGGGTGAAAGCAAGCTGGTGCAGGCCTGCACCTATCCGCTGACGGGCATCGCCTGCGTCAGCCGCATCTACAGCGACCTGGCCGTGCTCGACCTGGGACCGGCTGGCGCCACGGTCGTCGAACTGGTCGATGGCTTGAATTTTGCACAGTTGCAAGCACTGACGGCCGTGCCGCTGACGGACGGCCGCGCCCCTTAAGCCTCTCTCTTTAACTTTCTTGGAGGAAAGAACATGACCCACGCATATATCTGCGACGCCCAGCGCACGCCATTCGGCCGCTACGGCGGCGGACTGGCCGGCGTGCGCGCCGACGACCTGGGCGCCGTGCCCATCCGTGCCTTGATGGCGCGCAACCCGGATGTGGACTGGACCGCCGTCACCGACGTGCTGTACGGCTGCGCCAACCAGGCGGGCGAGGACAACCGCAACGTGGCGCGCATGGCCGCCTTGCTGGCCGGCCTGCCCGACAGCGTGCCGGGTTCCACCCTGAACCGTTTGTGCGGCTCGGGGCTGGACGCCATCGGCAGCGCCGCGCGCTTCATCAAGAGCGGCGAAGCGGGCTTGCTGATCGCCGGCGGCGTGGAAAGCATGAGCCGCGCGCCGTTCGTCATGGGCAAGGCCGACAGCGCCTTTGCGCGCGGCATGAAAATGGAAGACACGACCATCGGCTGGCGTTTCATCAACCCCTTGATGAAGGCGCAATACGGCGTCGATTCGATGCCGGAAACGGCGGAAAACGTGGCGCTGGACTTTGGCATCAGCCGCGCGGACCAGGACGCGTTCGCCCTGGCCAGCCAGGTCAAGGCGCTGGCGGCGCAGCAGGCGGGCGTGTTCGACAGCGAGATCTGCCCCGTCAGCATCGCCCAGAAGAAGGGCGAACCGATCCTCGTGGCCCGCGACGAGCACCCGCGCGCCACCACCCTGGAAACCTTGACGAAACTCAAGCCCGTCGTGCGCGCCGATGGCACGGTCACGGCCGGCAACGCGTCCGGCGTCAACGATGGCGCGGCGGCCCTGCTGCTGGCCGATGAAGTCAACGCGGCGCGCTTCGGCCTGACGCCGCGCGCGCGCGTGGTGGCCATGGCGACGGCCGGCGTCGCGCCGCGCATCATGGGCATCGGTCCCGCGCCTGCCACCCTGAAAGTGCTGGCCATGACGGGCTTGACCCTGGCCGACTTCGACGTCATCGAACTCAATGAAGCGTTTGCCGCGCAGGGGCTGGCCGTGCTGCGCCAGCTGGGCTTGCAGGACGACGACCCCCGCGTCAACCCGAACGGCGGCGCCATCGCCCTCGGCCATCCGCTGGGCGCCTCGGGCGCGCGCCTGGCCATGACGGCCGTCAACCAGCTGCACCGCACGGGCGGGCGCTATGCCTTATGCACCATGTGCATCGGCGTGGGCCAGGGCATCGCGCTGGTGCTGGAACGGGTCTGACCTGCAGCGCACCCGGGCAGGGGCCATGCACTGTGCACTGACACAAGATGCGGCATCGGCATCGGCCAGGGCATCGCGCTGGTGCTGGAGCGGGTGTGAGCTGCAGCGCACCCGGGCAGGGGCCATGCACTGTGCACTGACACAAGATGCGGCATCGGCATCGGACAGGGCATTGCGCTGGTGCTGGAACGGGTGTGATTCCGCGCGTCCGACGGCGAAAAAAAAGTTGCCGGCGATACGTATTAACGCGTATGCCGACCGGCTTTTTGACCTCGATCAAGGGCGTATGATGCAAAACCAGGCTGGCCGATGTTCTGCATCGGGCCGCCTGGCACTGGCTTCCGGGCCGTTTTTTGAATACAAGAAGACTGATATGACATCCCACGATACTCCGCATGACGTTGCGCAGCTGACTTCCCAGCAGCGCATCAAGGCCATCATTGGCGCTTCCTCCGGTAACCTGGTCGAGTGGTTCGACTTCTATATTTATTCCTTCTGCGCGCTGTATTTCTCGCACGCCTTCTTCCCTTCCGGCAATCCCACCACGCAGCTGCTGCAGACGGCCGGCATCTTTGCCGCCGGCTTCCTCATGCGCCCCGTGGGCGGCTGGCTGTTCGGCCGCATTGCCGACAAGTACGGCCGCCGCCAGTCGATGATGATTTCCGTGCTGATGATGTGCGGCGGCTCGCTGATGATCGCCGTCATGCCCACCTATGACACGATCGGCGCCTTCGCCCCGTTCCTGCTGCTGGTGGCGCGCCTGTTCCAGGGACTGTCCGTGGGCGGCGAGTACGGCACCAGCGCCACCTACATGAGCGAAGTGTCGGAATCGGGCAAGCGCGGTTTCTTTGCCTCGTTCCAGTACGTGACCCTGATCGGCGGCCAGCTGCTGGCGCTGCTGGTGCTGGTGGTCTTGCAGCAATTGCTGACCCTGGAAGAATTGCGCGCCTGGGGCTGGCGCATTCCGTTCGTCTTCGGCGCGCTGGCGGCCCTCGTGTCGCTGAACCTGCGTAAATCCCTGACGGAAACGACCACCGCCAGCGAGCGCAAGGACAAGGATGCGGGCAGCCTGCGCGGCTTGCTCAAGCACAAACGCGCCTTCATCACGGTGCTGGGCTTTACGGCCGGCGGTTCGCTCGTGTTCTACACCTTCACCACGTACATGCAGAAATACCTGGTCAATACGGCCGGCATGGATACCAAGACGGCCAGCGCCGTCATGACCTGCGCCCTGCTCGTGTACATGGTGCTGCAACCCGTGTTCGGCGCCCTGTCCGACCGCATCGGCCGCCGCACCTCGATGCTGTTCTTCGGCGGCCTGGCTACCCTGTGCGTGTTGCCGATCATGCATGCCCTGAAGGATATTTCCAGCCCGTACGCGGCGTTTGGCCTGATCATCATCGCCCTGGCCATCATCAGCTTCTACACCTCGATCAGCGGCTTGATCAAGGCGGAAATGTTCCCCGTCGAAGTGCGCGCGCTGGGCGTGGGCCTGTCGTACGCGGTCGCCAACGCCATGTTCGGCGGTTCGGCCGAATACGTGGCGCTGCAGTTCAAGGCCTGGCACGTGGAAGAGTATTTCTATTGGTACGTGACCATCATGTGCCTGATTTCCTTCATCGTCGCCATCCGCATGCCGGACCCGAGTCGCTCGGGACTGCTGAAGTAAGCTTGCCGTAAAATAGGGGGACACTGCGGTGTCCCTTTTTCATCGCCGCCTTTTTATTGTGCCGATCAGGAGTTTCCATGCCGTATGTCATTCCCGCAGCCATCCAGCCCAGCGTTCCCGTCGCCGGCAGCACCGACAGCTTTCCCGTCCACCGCATCTATTGCGTGGGCCGCAACTATGTCGACCATGCCCAGGAAATGGGCCACACGGGCCGCGAGGCGCCGTTTTTCTTCATGAAACCCAACGACGCCGTGTTGCCCGTGCCTGCCGGCACGACGGGCGCATTGCCGTATCCGGCGCAGACGCAGGATTTCCAGCACGAGATGGAGCTGGTGGTGGCCATCGGCAAGGGCGGCAGCGATATCGGCATCGACGAGGCCATGGCGCACGTGTGGGGCTACGCCGTGGGCCTGGACATGACGCGCCGCGACGTGCAGGGCGCGGCGAAAAAGCTGGGCCGTCCATGGGAGACGGGCAAGGCCTTCGAATGCTCGGCGCCCATCGGCCCCATCACGCCGGCCGCGCAGGCGGGCGACGTCAGGCAGGCCGCCATCACCCTGCACGTGAATGGCGAGCTGCGCCAGGGCAGCAACATCGCCATGCTGATCTGGAACGTGGCCGAAACCATCGCCGACCTGTCGACCTACTTTACCCTGCAACCGGGCGACCTGATCTATACGGGCACGCCGGCCGGCGTGGCGGCCGTGCAGCGCGGCGACGAGCTGGTGGGCGCCATCGATGGCCTCGGCGAATTGCGCGTCAAAGTGGTGTAAAGCGCGCTGGCGCACAACACGACGAGCCCGCATGGCGCACAATCGCCTTGCGGGCTTTTATATGGCATCAAGGAGATATGCATGCTGAGCGAGACCTATTCTGTAGCGCAACCGACGCGCGCCGAGATCGACGCCCTGGCGGGGCCGGCCCTGCTGGAATTCGGCACGGGCTGGTGCGGCCATTGCCGCGCCACCCAGGCGCCGCTGGCCGCCGCGTTTGCAGCGCACCCCGGGGTGCCGCATGTGCGCGTGGAAGACGGCCCCGGCCGCGCCCTGGGCCGTTCATTCAAGGTGAAACTGTGGCCGACCCTGATCTTCCTCAAGGATGGCCAGGAAGTGGCGCGCCTCGTGCGCCCGCTCGACAGCGCCGAGATTGAGCAGGCTTTTGCATTGATTGATGCGTAGGTCGGCTTGGCGCAGCGTAAGCCGACACCACCGCACTACATGCTCTAACACAACTTCTTGCCGCACCGCAGCACTGCGCGTATCATAGGCCGCTTACAGCAAGATCAACCGCATCCTTGACCGGATGCAGGCGCGATCATCGCCGGCCCGCTCCATCCGGAGGGGCCGCAGGCAAGGATTCACCACAAATGACCGATGCCGCGATGCCGACGCGCGGGTCTGGTACGGAATGCCTGGCGATACGCCGGGCCTGATACACGTCGCCCATCCCCTGACGCCTTTCCTGCCGTGCCCCGGGCAACCGGATGGCGCACGACCGTTGTTTCTCTAAATCAGCACTGATCACGGCGCGATAGCGCGCGTTGCCGGCAGTTCGCTACGGCAACAAAAACCGTTGTTTTTTGTTTGCAAATTTAATAGCAAATGCGCGGCAAATGCCCGCATGCAAGGCTATGATATGCGAACGACACGGAGACAACGTGCTGTGCTGCTGCCTGAAAAAACATCCAGAGAATGGCCTTTAGACACCCTCCCCAAGGAGCGCAGTAAATGAGCACCCCCCCCAAGAAAAATTCCCCCGGCACGGTGCTGTTCGCCAGCCTGATCGGCACCACCATCGAGTTCTTTGACTTTTATATCTACGCCACCGCCGCCGTGCTGGTGTTCCCGAAACTGTTCTTCCCCGCCGGCGACCCGTCGGCCGCCGTGCTGCAATCGCTGGCCACGTTCGCCATCGCCTTCTTTGCCCGCCCCATCGGCTCTGCCGTGTTCGGCCACTTCGGCGACCGCATCGGCCGCAAGGCGACCCTGGTGGCCGCCTTGCTGACCATGGGCATTTCCACCGTCATCATCGGCTTGCTGCCGACCTATGCGGCCATCGGCACCCTGGCGCCATTGCTGCTGGCGCTGTGCCGTTTCGGCCAGGGCCTGGGCCTGGGCGGCGAATGGGGCGGCGCGGTGCTGCTGGCCACGGAAAACGCGCCACCGGGCAAGCGCGCCTGGTACGGCATGTTCCCGCAGCTCGGTGCGCCGATCGGTTTCTTCCTGTCGGGCGGCATCTTCCTGCTGCTCAGCGAAACCATGACCGATGAGCAATTCTTCAGCTATGGCTGGCGCATCCCGTTCCTCGCCAGCGCGCTGCTGGTCATCGTCGGCCTGTACGTGCGCCTGAAGATCACGGAAACGCCGGACTTCCAGAAAGTCATCGACAAGAACGAGGTCGTGAAACTGCCGGTGGCCACCGTGTTCCGCCAGCACGGCCGCATGCTGTTTCTGGGCACCATCATCGCCCTGGCCACCTTCGTGCTGTTCTACCTGATGACGGTGTTCGCGCTGAGCTGGGGCACGACCAAGCTGGGCTTCACGCGCAAGGAATTCCTCGTCGTGCAGCTGTTTGCCGTGCTGTTCTTCGCCCTGACGATTCCATTCTCGGCCGTGCTGGCCGACCGCCGCGGCCGCCGTGCGACCATGATCTGGGTTTCCGTCGCCATCGCCATCTTCGGCCTGGTGCTGGCACCGATGTTCGGTTCGGGCGTGACGTGGGAAGTGACGCTGTTCATGGCCGTCGGCCTCGGCTTGATGGGCATGACCTACGGCCCGCTGGGCACCATGCTGTCCGAGCTGTTCCCGCCCGAAGTGCGCTACACGGGCGCGTCGCTGACGTTCAACCTGGCCGGTATCCTGGGCGCTTCGCTGGCGCCGTATATCGCCACCTGGCTGGCCACGAATTATGGCTTGCAGTACGTCGGCTATTACCTGTCGCTGGCCGCCGTGCTGACCCTGGGTGCCTTGCTGATGGTGGGCAAGCCACAGGCGGGCAAGGAAGCCTGGCAGTAAACGCGCACGCTGTTTGAGCACCGCGCAAGCCGCCAGCCTTCCAGCTGGCGGCTTTTTTTTCACCGTGACGGCGCCGCCACGTGGCCGTAGCAGGCCTTCAGTCCCGTGTAGTCGTAGAACACGCTGCCCGGCGCGATGCGGGCGCCGTCGCAGGACGCCTGGAACGGCGTTTCCTTTTCGTTGTACAGCAGGCGCACGATCAGCTGGCCTGCCGCATTGCGGTACACATCCCACTGCAGGTTGGCCGCCAGCGGCGATACCTGCGCGCCGCGCCATCGGCTGTTGGCATAGCTGTAGGGTATGGCCTCCGGCAGGGGCGCCAGCGCCTGCTGCAAACCCATGGCCGAGGCCAGCGGAATGATCATCTCGGCATGCGTGAAGCGCAGCTTGGCCGCATGGCGCAAGTCA
Organism: Janthinobacterium sp. SUN118; assembly: GCF_030397695.1. NCBI lineage: Bacteria > Pseudomonadati > Pseudomonadota > Betaproteobacteria > Burkholderiales > Oxalobacteraceae > Janthinobacterium > Janthinobacterium sp. SUN118. The sequence goes on from NZ_JAPUBV010000001.1 coordinate 608,780, forward strand.
CCGCCGGCCAGCGCATCGACCTCCCTGAAGAAATCCTCGCGCAGCGCCAGGGCGAAGCGCCAGGTCACGCCGGCGCTGTCCGTGGTGGACGGCCCCTTCTGATAAAAATCCTCGTGGTCGGCCACCGCAGCGTAGTAGCGCGCGTCGTCGGCCGGCATGTAGCGGCTGAAATCGGCCGCCACCTCGTGGCGCATGCCGGCGGCGATGGCGTACAGCTCATACAGTTTCGTGGCGGCCGCATTGACGCTGCGGATGGCCGTCTTGCCGCTGCCCGTCAGGGTGCGCGTGAATTTGCCATCCGCGCTGGTAAACGTGTAGCTGCCCGTGTCCGCATAGCTGGTGCGGCCGCCGTCAAACTGCGCCAGGAAGGCTGGCGTAAACAGCCGTTCGAGCACCTGGCGCGCATGCCTGGCCGCCGCCGGCTGCCTGGCGGGGGCCGCCGTCAGGGTGTCGAGCCGCTTGGTCCTGATGTAGTGCTGGTAGGCCTGGCTGGCCTCATACGTGGCGAAATACGGGCTGGCGCGATCGGTGACGCGGTCCGTCTGCGGCGCCAGCTTGTGCGCGTACAGCAGGAAGCGGTTGACGCCATCGGGCTGTAATGTCGGCTGCACCCCGGAGGCGCGTCCCTGCGGATACGGCGCCGGCGCGGGCGGCAGATACAGCAGCGGCGCGAGCGCCGGCGCATGCTCGAGCAGCGACTGCGTGAAGAAGCGCGCGCTGTCGCGGGCGCGGTCCACGCCCGAGTGGATGGTGACGAGCTGGCGCGGCGCCGTGGTCGCATCCTGTTCCAGCTGCGCAAACAGGGCGGGCAGGCGCGCCAGCAGGCGCACGGCCAGCTGCCGGTGTTCGGCTATGCCCGTCTGCGACAGATTGCCATAGCCGGGCCGCTCGATGCCGGCCACGCCATAGCCGAGCAGGGCGTTGGCCTGCATCAGGGCCAGGATGTCCGGCCCCAGTTCGCGTCCCAGCGGTGTCAGGGCATCCTGCGCGGCCGCCTGCCGCCACATCGCGTACAGGGCCGCGTCGCCCTTCATGCCGGTCAGGCCGCGCGCGCCATGGCGCGCCACCAGCTGCGTGAAAATGGGCTGGAAGCCGGCCGGCGGCGTGGCATACGTGGCCGGATCCTGCTGCGGCGCGTAGGGCGTCTTGGTCTGGTAATAGCCATCCTGGGCCAGGGCGGGACTGGCGTACAGGGCGAAGGCCAGGGCCAGCGGCATGCTGGACGGGGGAAGCGAGAGGGGCATGGTTTTTGTGCGGATGGTTTCTTGAATGCAAGCCTAGCACCGAACGAAAAAAAAGCGGGCACGGCTGAATGCCGGCCCGCCTGTGCTGTCATTGCAGGGCGTCAGCCTACCACTTCGGCGTGTACTTCAGGGTGAACTGCACATTGCGCGGGTCGCCATAGTAGTTATTCGACCCGGTGGTGTTGTAGGACGGGATGATGTAGCGCTTGTCGAACATATTGTTGAGGTTCAGCGACACGGCCACTTGCGGCGTGGCTTGCCAGCCCAGGCGTGCATTCCAGATCGAGAAGCCGGCGACGTTGAAGGTGCGCTCGGTATCGACGGTATGGCTTTGCAGGTTGGCGCCGGCACCCACGCTGAACTTGTCCCACGCGCCTGGCAGGGTATAGCTGGACCAAAGGCGCAGCATGTGCTTCGGCGTCCAGGTGGAGAAGACCTGGCCCTTGTTGTCCGGATCGTCGAGGTAGGTCGTCGTCGTGTAGGCGTAGCCGGCCGACAGCTGCAGGCCGCGCGCCACTTCGCCCGACACTTCCGCTTCCAGACCCTGGCTGCGCACCTTGCCCGAGGCGCGCGAGCAGTACCAGCCATCGCAGGCGAAACCGGCAGCATAATCGGTGACGGCGCGGTCCTTGTGGTCATAGCGGAACACGGCCAGCGAGGTGTTGACCTTGCCGTCCAGCAGTTCGCCCTTGATGCCGCCCTCGTAGCTGCTGCCCGTGATGGGCTTGAGGGTGCGGCCGGCCACATCGTGGTTCGTCTGCGGCTGGAACACGTCTGCATAGCTGGCATAGGCCGACCATTGCGGCGTCAGTGCATAGATCAGACCCACCGATGGCGTGAACTTGGCCGTAGTGCGGGTAGCGTCGCGGTAGCCGTCCGGCGTGGCATACAGGAAGTCGTACCAGCTGAAGCGCCCGCCCAGCAGGGCTTTCAGATTGCTCGTCAGCTGGCCGTTCCAGGTGCCATACAGGCCTTTCTGGCGCATGTCGTAGGTGCTGTAGCTGGTCACACCCGCTGGGCGCGCGGCGATGGTGTCGAAATCCTGCCATGGCCGATTGTGCTTGATATTGAAGATATCCGCGCCCGTTTCCCACGCGCGCGCATAGCGGTCGTTCGACGTCATGCTGACATAGCTGGCGCCGACGACGACTTCCTGCGCGATGCCCAGGCCATCGAATTTGCCGCGCACGAAGGCGTCGATGCCGCGCTTGCGGTTGTCGAAATCGGTGGAAAAGTCGCCATAGCGCGCGCCGCTGCCATCGGGATTGATTTCAAAGGCCGTGCGCTGGTGCGTGGAGCTGGTGCTTTCATTCATGCCCAGCGCCGAAGCCTTCAGGCTCCATTGCGTATTGAAGTGGTGTTCCAGGTCCAGGTAGACGGTGCTCTGTTCCACCAGGCTGCGGTTCCAGTCGGCACCCGTGAAGGTGGAGCGCGGCAGCGGCAGTTCGCTGCCGTCCGCGTAGCGGGGCAGGCCGATGAAGGTGGGGCGGCCGTATGCTTTCACATGGCTGGCGGCCAGGCCGACGGTGGTGGCGGGCGCCAGGTCGTAGTCGAGCGCCGCGTACAGGGTGCGGTTCTTGCTCCACACCTGGTCGATGAAGGAGTGGCTGTCGTCTTCATCGACGATGGCGCGCCCGCGCAGCGTGCCTTCCGCATTCAGCGGGCTGCTGATGTCGAGCTGGGCGCCATAGTGGTCCCACGAGCCGGCGCGTCCCGTCAGCGTGATCGCGCGCGTGGCCAGCGGGCGCTTGCGCACCAGGTTGACGGAGCCGCCCGGGCTGCCCGTGCCGACCAGCATGCCCGAGGCGCCGCGCAGCACTTCCAGGCGGTCGTAGATGACCATGTTTTCCTGGCCCCAGTTGCCCAGCGCGTAGGTGTTGCGGTCGATCGGCACGCCATCGTACTGCCACTGGTCGATCTGGAAGCCGCGCGCCGTGATCACCACGCCCGGTCCCACGCCATGCACGCCGACCACGCCGGTGACGTTGTTGACGGCTTCGCGCAAGTCCGTGATGCCCTGGTCGTCCAGGCGCTGGCGCGTCAGCACGCTCACCGATTGCGGGATGTCCTTCATCGACTGTTCGCCCTTGCCGATGGTGAGCTTGCGCGCCGTGTAGGAGCCGCTGCCTTCGGTGGTGGCGCCCTGTTCGGCCTGGCCGACGATGGTAATCGATGGCATGGTGCGCTCGGCAGCGGAGGCGGAGGTGGCCGCCGCCGTGGGCGCGGTTGCCGGCGCGGCCACCAGCACATAGCCGGTCGGCGTCTTGCCGATGACGTAGCCGCTGCCGCGCAGCAGCGCGGCGAAACCGTCATCGATGGCGTAACTGCCCTGCAGGCCGGCCGTGCTCAAGCCTTGCACCTTGGCTGCATCGATGACGATGGACACGCCCGCCTGCTGCGCATAGCGGTTCAGGGCGCCAGCCAGCGGGCCGGCGGGAATGCTGTAGCTGGCGGTGGCAGCCGCCGTTTGCGCAACTGCTTGCGCGTGCATGCCGGCACTTGCCAGCAGCAGGGCGGCCAGGGCCAGCGGGCGCAAACGCGTGCGCAAGGGGTTCTGGGACGAAACGGGAACGGCAGGAAGGTACATGGTGACAGCCTTTTTTGAATGATCTCAGCTGCCTTGACGCACGAGATGCGCAAAGTGGAACCGTGCATGCAAAATTTTTATTTATTTTTTGCTGCGCCGCCGGCGGGCGCGTCCACCATCACCAGGTAGCGCGTCAGCATGCGGATGCGCAGCTGCGGGAAATTGTCGATCAGCAACTGCAGCGCCTTGTCGGTGTCGTCCAGCGGCAGCACGGCTGCCACGCGGATGCCGGCGATCTGCGTGCGGTCGTAATGCAGCTGGCCGGGGCGGTGGCGCGCCAGTTCGTCCAGCACCTCGGCCAGCGGCTGGTCGTCGACCACCAGCTGGTGCGCGCGCCACGCGTCCTGCACGCTGGCCGCATCGATGGCGGTCAGTGGCCCCACGCCATCGGACGTGATGCGCGCGCGCTGGCCTGCCTGTACCACGGTGGCCGGATGCTGCGCTACCTGCGCCGACACTTTCGATTCCAGCATGCTCAATATCGTGGCGCCGTCGTCCCTGTGCACGGTGAAGCGCGTGCCGAGCGCGCGGATCGCCGCCTGGCCGCTGTCGACGATGAAGGGGCGCTGCGCATCCTTGGCGACGTCGACGAGGATGTCGCCACGCACCAGTTCCACATGCCGCTCGCCCGCGCTGAAATGCACGTTGACGGCGCTGTGGCTGCCCAGGGTCAGGCGGCTGCCGTCGGCCAGGGTGTGCGTGCGCCATTGACCGGTGGGGCTGCGCAGGTCGGCCAGCAGGTAGGCGGGGCGTTCGCTGGCGACCATGGCGGTTGTCAGCACCAGCACGGCCACGGCGCCGGCGGCGGCCAGCTGGCGCAGGCGCTGGCGGGGACGCTTGGGCGCGATGGCGGCCAGCGCGGCGCGCGCGGGGCGGTGGTCGCCACCGGCCGGTGCGCGCACGGCGCTCAACTGGCCCAGCAGGTTTTCCATGCCGGCCGCCGCCGTCGCATGCAGCGGATCGGCTGCCTTCCACGCCGCGTAGCCGGCCCGCGCCTGTTCGCGCTCGGCCGGATCGTCCGCGCTCAGCTGCACGATCCAGTGGGCGGCCTGTTCGGCGGCGACATCCGTGCGCGCGCTGCTCATGCCGCCATACCGGGACAGGCGTGGCGGCATGCCAGCAAGGCTTGCACCAGGTATTTTTGCACCATGCGCGTGGAGACGTTCAGCTGCGCCGCCACCGCCGCCTGCGGCTGCTCTTCCAGGTAGTGCAGCAAGAAGGCGTCGCGCGCCTTGGCGTTCACGCCGGCCAGCGCGCCGGCGATCTGCTCGAGCGCCTGCATGGCCATCAGGATCTCGTCCGGCGACGGCGCGCCGGGCAGGCTGTCGGCCAGCGCGGCCAGTTCCGCCAGGTAGGCGCGCTCGAGCAGTTGCCGGCGCGCGCGGTCGAGCAGCAGGCGCTTCGCCGTCGTCGACAGGTAGGCGCGCGGCTCGCGCATGCCGAACAGCGCATCGCGCGAGGCGATGATGCGCAAAAACGTGTCTTGCGCCACGTCGGCCGCGCCGTGCGGGCAACTGAGCTTGCGGCGCAGCCAGCCCACCAGCCAGCCGTGATGCTCGCTGTAGAGCGACTGCACTTGCTGTTGCAGGCTGGACGGGATGGTGGACATGGCGGGCGGGTAAAAACTATAAATGAGAATTATTCTCATTGTAATCGCTGGCGCCGTCCCGCGACAATCCCTAATGGATGCGAAGGGCGCAGGTGTTGCGTGCAGGCCGCAATGTGGCACGCGCTGAAATGAAAAAACCCGCCGCTGCACGAGGCAGGGGCGGGTTGATCAATACTGCAAATTCTTGGTGGTGATAGGTGGACTTGAACCACCGACCCCAGCATTATGAATGCTGTGCTCTAACCAACTGAGCTATATCACCAAACAGACCGGTTCGCACCGGATGCTGGTTATACAACAATGGCCCAGTTTGACTGCCGCTGGGCCATTGCCGATTGTTCTTTGGTGGTGATAGGTGGACTTGAACCACCGACCCCAGCATTATGAATGCTGTGCTCTAACCAACTGAGCTATATCACCCAACAGCCGAGCATTATCCAGTCTTCTGTTTTCCTTGTCAATGCCGGCGCAAAAAAATGTGCGGATTTTTCTGCGTGCACATCGGTGGTGGTTACTTTAGCAAGGGCTGGATCTGCGCCAGCATGGACGAGGCCGGATCGGCGCCCAGGCAGTCGATGACGATGCGTTCCGGCATGGAGCGCAGCCAGGTCAGCTGGCGTTTGGCCAGCTGGCGCGTGGCGATGATGCCCGTCTCGCGCAAGGCGGCGCGGTCGATGCGGCCATCGAGGTATTCCCAGGCCTGGCGGTAGCCCACGCAGCGCATCGACGGCAGGCCCGGATGCAGGTCGCCGCGGCGGCGCAGCTGCTCCACTTCATCGAGCAAGGCGTCGTCTTTCAGCATGAGGTCGAAGCGCGTGGCGATGCGCGCGTGCAGCACGGCGCGGTCCGACGGTTCCAGCGCGAACGACTGCAGCTGGAACGGCAGCACGGTCTTTTCGCGGCGGTCCAGCAGGGCCGACATGGGCTGGCCGGACAGGGCGATGATTTCCAGCGCGCGGCCGATGCGCTGCGCATCGGCAGGCGCCAGACGCGCGGCTGTGACGGGATCCTGCTCTGCCAGGCGCGCATGCATGGCGGGCCAGCCGATGGCGGCGGCGTCCTCTTCCAGCTGGGCGCGCAGTGCGGGATCGGCGCCGGGCAAATCGTCGAGGCCATCGGCCAGGCCCTTGAAGTACAGCATGGTGCCGCCGACGAGCAGCGGCAGCTTGCCGCGCGCCGTGATCTCCGTCACCAGGCGCAGGGTGTCGTTGCGGAACTGCGCCACCGAATACGCATCGAGCGGGTCGATGATGTCGATCAGGTGATGGGGGACGGCCGCCAGTTCTTCTTTCGAGGGCTTGGCCGTGCCGATATCCATGCCCCGGTAGACGAGGGCAGAATCGACGGAAATGATCTCGGACGGGATGGCCTGGGCGATGGCCAGCGCGCTGGCCGTCTTGCCGCTGGCCGTGGGGCCCATGATGGCGACGGCCAGGGGGAGATGAGGAGTGTTTTGCATGTTGACTCTTGTAAGGTGGTGCGTAGGTGGGCTTGGCGCAAGCGCAAGCCGACGTGATGCCGCCGCTGCAGTGTCGGATGACGCTGCGCTAATCCGACCTGCTGTTTACTGGCCGCGCAGGAACAGTTTATCCAGCGCGTTGATCTCGACCTGCACCCACGTCGGGCGACCGTGGTTGCACTGGTCGGCGCGTTCCGTGCTCTCCATCTGGCGCAGCAGGGCGTTCATTTCCTGTACCGACAGGATGCGGTTGGCGCGCACGGCCGTGTGGCAGGCCAGGGTGCCCAGCAATTCGTTCTGGCGCTCGATCAGCACGCGCGAGCCGCCGTATTCGCGTACGTCGCGCAGCACGTCGCGCGCCAGAGTTTGCGCGTCGGCATTCTTCAGCAGCGTCGGCACGGAACGCACGGCCAGGGTGGTGGGCGAGAGGGCGGCGATGTCGAAGCCCAGCGCTTTCAGCGTGTCCTGGTTTTCATTCGCCGTCGACACTTCGATGGCGTCCGCGTAGAACGTCACGGGGATCAGCAGTGACTGCACCTGCATGTCCTGGCCCGACACCTGCGCCTGCAGCGCGTTTTTCAGCTGTTCGTACAGGATGCGCTCGTGCGCGGCGTGCATGTCGACCAGCACCAGTCCCTTGGTGTTCTGCGCCAGGATATAGATGCCGTGCAGCTGGGCCAGGGCGAAGCCCAGCGGATATTCTTCGCGCGCCATCGCTTCGGGCGAGGCGATGTAGGGCTCCACCTGCGTGACCGGCGAGGATGCGCTGCCGCCACCGAACAGGGCGCCATACGCGGAGGTGTCCTGCGCCACGCCCGGCGCATCGGCAAAGAAGGGGCGGGCCGCGCCGGGCGTGGCCGGTGCAAAGGTGTTCGTAAACTGCGCGCCGAACGAGGTCTGCGTCTGTTCGCGGCGCCAGATGCCGGGGCCGCCCGCGCCGCTGTCGCCACTCAGGGTGGAGGCGGCGGGCAGGGGCGCCGGCACGCTGCCGAAGGCCGTGGCCGACGTCTGCGCCAGCGCGCGCTGCACGGCGTGGAAGACGAACTGGTGCACGGAACGGCTGTCGCGGAAGCGTACTTCGATCTTCGACGGGTGCACGTTGACGTCCACCAGGGCCGGGTCGAGGTCGAGCGCCAGCACATAGGACGGGAAGCGGTCGCCGTGCAGTACATCCTGGTACGCCATGCGCACGGCGTGCACCAGCAGCTTGTCGCGCACGAAGCGTCCGTTGACGTAAAAGAACTGGCCATCGGCGCGTGCCTTGGACGCCGTCGGCAGGCCGGCGAAGCCGTGCAGGCGCAAGGTGCCGGCCGATTCGTCCAGCGCCAGGCGCGCTTCGGCAAAATCGTTGCCGAGGATGTGGGCGCTGCGCTTGGCCAGCTCGCTGATATTCCACTGGTCGATGGTGCGCCCGTTGTGCGACAGCGAGAACGAGACGTCGGGCCGCGCCAGCGCGATGCGGCGCACGACTTCGGCGCAGTGGCCGTATTCCGTCTGTTCCGACTTCAAAAACTTGCGCCGCGCGGGCGTATTGAAATACAGGTCTTGCACGTCCACCGTGGTGCCGTGCGCGCCCGACGACGGCGAAACGCTGCCATTGTGCGAGCCGACGATTTCCCACGCATGGGCCGCATCGGCCGTGCGCGAAGTCAGCGTGACGGCGGCCACGGAGGCAATGGACGCCAGCGCCTCGCCGCGAAAACCCAGCGTGCCCACGTTTTCCAGGTCGCTCAGCGAGGCGATTTTCGACGTGGCGTGGCGCGCCAGGGCCAGCGGCAACTGCTCCTTGTCGATGCCGCGCCCGTTGTCGGTGATGGCGATGCGTTTCACGCCGCCTTCTTCCAGGCGCACGGTGATTTGCGTGGCGCCCGAGTCGAGCGCGTTTTCCAGCAGCTCCTTGACCACGGCCGATGGCCGCTCGACCACCTCGCCGGCGGCGATTTGCGAAATCAACTGGTCAGGCAAGGCCTGGATCGGGCGGTGGGGCGTGATGGGAGCGTTCATGCTGCGATTATAGCGGGTTCGCATCGGGAGGTCGGGCCGGGTCCGTTGCTGCCGGCCCGCCTCCCTATGGATTTACTTCGCCACTTCCCGCACCGGTATCGGCGCATTGCACAGGTCGATGTGGCCGGCGGCGACCTTGCTCCACGGGCCGCCACGGTTGCGCTGGGCTTCCAGCACGGCCTGGTAGGCGGCGCTATCGGTGCGCATCACTTCCAGGTTGCTGCGCTGTGCCAACGGCATGTCGGCGGCCAGGCGGATCGCCTTGATCGGCACGTTTTTCTCGGGGCTGTCATAAAAGCCCATCGGGCCGGCGCCGCGCGGCAGCGTCGACAGCAGGGGCATGCCGGCGACGACGCGGCCGACGACGGTGATGTCGCGGTCCAGGTGGCGCGGCGACTGGCCGATGACGGCATACAGCTCCGTGCCGCCGCCGCTGTCGCTGCCCGTGTCGCGTCCCACGCCCACGGTGGCATAGCAATGGGTGAGCCAGGCCGTGCCGCTTTTCGGGTCGCGCGCGGACGGGAAGCCGTTCGAATGCCCCACTTGCGGCGCATAGCCATCAGCGTCCGGGAGGCGCGTGAAGCTCTTGATGTTTTTCAGGGGCACCGTGAATTCGCCGGGCAGGGTGCGCTGGGCGTGCTGGATCGGCTTGGGATTCTTTTCGTTCGGATCGCCCCACTGCGCCACCCAGTTGTCCTGCGCGCGCGTGATGGCCAGGCCATCGTAGTACTGCTCGGCCACCAGGGCCTTGATATTGGCCACGTGTTTCGGCGCGAAGTCGGGTGCCAGTTCCATTACCACGCGGCCGGCGGGAATTTCCAGGTACAGGGTATTGTTCGGGTCCAGCGGGCGCCAGTCGGACGGCTTCGAGGCCTTGATGGCGTCGGCAAGCGTCGCCTTGGCGGGCAGCTCGGCGGGCGCCTTGATCTGCACAGGCGCTGCGTGGGCGGACAGCTGGGCAAGGCCCAGCACGGTGGCCATGGTCAGGCCGTTCAGTGGATGCAGACGCATGTTGTACTCTCCTGGTCGGCGCGGATTGCGCCGGTCAGAAAGTGTATACCGGAATGGCAATATTTCGTTGGAAAAACATTGCAGGGCGCATGCTTGGCATGCCGGGAGCACAGCCGGCCTGGGCACTTTGGCAGGCTCGTTCCTTAACCTTTACTTAAATTGCCACGCGCGCAAGGGCGCCGCATAATTAATCAACAAATATCGGGCCGGGGACTGCCGTTGCGCCGGCCGGGTGGTGTATGATTCCGCCGCTACCTTTAGGGAAAAATATATGGATTTTGTGCAATTCCTCGACATGATCGTGCATGTCGACAAGACGTTGGGTATCTTGATCGAGCAGTACGGCACCCTCGTGTATGCGGTGCTGTTTGCCATTATTTTTTGCGAAACAGGCCTCGTCGTGCTGTTTTTCTTCCCTGGGGACACCTTATTGTTTATCGCCGGCGCATTTTGCGCGACGGGACAGATGCACCTGGGCTTGCTGATCTTCCTGCTCGTCACGGCCGCCATCACGGGCAACACGCTCAATTACTGGATAGGCGAGGCCATCGGGCAGAGGGTATTTACCCACGATTACCGCTGGATCAACAAGGACGCCATGCGCCGTACGCATGAATTCTTTGAAAAGCACGGCGGCAAGACCATCATCCTGGCCCGTTTCGTGCCGGTGGTGCGCACCTTTGCGCCGTTCGTCGCCGGTATTTCCGACATGACGCATGCGCGCTTCCAGATGTACAACGTGACGGGCGCCCTGCTGTGGGTGGTGGGCCTGGTGACGGCCGGTTACTTCTTCGGCAATATCCCGTGGATCCGCGACCACCTGACCCTGATCGTCCTGATCGGCGTGGGCGCCGCCGTCGTGCCGGTGGTGCTGGGCGGCATGTGGAAGCTCTACAAGCGCATGGTCGGCAAGTCGGCGTAATTGCCGCAAAGATCCAGGGCAAGCACGCTGCGGCGCCGTCCGCAGCTGGCCCTGGATCCTGTTTTCTCTTCGGTACTTCCGTATTGCTCCTGCCCTGATTCAAGTTTTGTTGCTTTCCAGCCGTAAACCAGAGGGTATTCTTACTTTCTGGATTTCCATGCGACATTTGAGCGCCCTGTTAGCTTGCAGCCTTGCCGTGATGACGGCCATGGCAAGCGCCAAAGATGCCCCCGCCCCGGCGACCGCCGCCGCATCCACGCCAGCCAGCGCGCCGGTGTCGGCGTCGGCGCGCGCGGCCGCCATGAAAACCCTGACCGAATCGGTGAAGGGCAAGGAGGCCAAGGCGCCCGTCACCGTCGCGCCGACGGCGCGCGAGAAGGAAGAAGCGGCCGAAGTCGACCTGTCCGAACGCATCGCGGCGCGCCTGGCGGAAATGCGCGCCACCCAGGCGGCCCGCGCCGCCGCGCGTGCCAAGCGCGCGGCCGTCGTGAAGGCGGCGCCGCCGCCACCGCCACCCGTGCCGCGTGGCACGCACTGGTCGTACGAGGGCGAGAGCGGTCCGGCCAACTGGAGCAAGATCAATGTCGACTGGGCCAAGTGCGGCAATGGCAGCCGCCAGTCGCCGATCGATATCCGCGACGGCATGAAGGTCGAACTCGAGCAGATCAGTTTTGATTACCACCCGTCGTCGTTCAATGTGGTCGACAACGGCCACACGGTGCAGGTGGGTGTCAGCGGCGGCAATTACATCACGGTGCAGAACCGCATGTTCGAGCTGCAGCAATTCCACTTCCACCGTCCGTCGGAAGAGCGCATCAACGGCAAGGCGTTCGAGATGGTGGTGCACCTGGTGCACCGCGATGCGGAAGGGCGGCAGGCCGTGCTGGCCTTGCTGCTGGAGCGGGGCGCGCCGCAAGCGACCATCCAGACCGTGTGGAACAATCTGCCGCTGGAAAAATTCGAGACCATGCACCCGTCCATCCTGCTTGATCCGGCCGAGATGCTGCCGACGCGGCGCGATTACTACACCTACATGGGATCGATGACGGAGCCGCCCTGCAGCGAGGGCGTGCTGTGGATGGTGATGAAGCAGCCGGTGCAGGCGTCGCCGGCGCAGATGGCGCTGTTCAGCCGCCTGTATCCCTTGAATGCGCGGCCGATTCAGCCTGCCAATGGCCGCATCATCAAGGAATCGAATTAAGAGCGGGATTAAGAGCGCCTGAGAAAAGCCCATGGCGTTGTTACCCCGCCTCGTCGTACATGCGTACTGCCTTCGGCGAGGCGCCTAGCCCTGGACTTTTTCAGTCACTCTTATGTAAATTCAAGGTGCTGGCGCCCGGTCCATCCGGCGCCGGCGGCCAGCGTATCTGGCTGGATCAGGGCCGGCTCGATGCAGATGAAGCGCCGGTATTCGTCGTCGGCCAGGTCGGGCAGGGCGGCCGCGTCCTGCGCGCCCGGGTTCCACACGACGGCGTCCGTAAAGCCCTGCTGCTCCAGGCGCAGGGTGGCGGCGCCCGCCTGCAGGGTCAGGGCGCCCGGCAGCTGGTAATAGATGCGGTCCAGCTTGTCGGCAAGCTGCAGCAGCTCTTCCGCCTGCAGGGCGTCCTGCGGCGTCTCGTCCGAGTAGCGCACGCGCTGCAGGCCGGCGATGCGTGCCGCATCCAGCTGTTCAATCGCAAAATAGGTATGCAGGGCGGCCGAGAACGGGAACGCCTGCTCGCCCGTGTTCTGCACGGACAGGCTCAGGTCCAGCGCTTGCCCCTTGACGGCCACGCGCAGGCGCAGGGTGAAGGCGAACGGCCAGGCGGCGGCGATCGCTTCGGGCAGATCGGACTGGGTCAAGGTAAATTCCGCATACGCGGCGCCATCGGCTTCGCCGCTGGCGGCCAGCTGCCAGGTCGCCACGCGCGCAAAGCCGTGGCGCATGCCCGTGCCGCGCGCGCCGAACTGGGGGAAGATCACCGGGACGCCGCCACGGATGGCGCGGCTGCCGTCAAGGGCGGAATCGCGGCTGCAAAACAAACGCTCCTGGCCATCGCTGGTACGCCATGAGACCAGGTGGCCGCCGTACAGGGTGACGGTCGCCTGCGCGCCGTCGGCCGCGCGGATGGTCACGGCCGGCAACTGGCCAAAGGTACTCTTGCTCATGCTAGGCTTTCATGTCAGGTCAGGCGGCTTTTCGCCAGCGGCGGATTCTTCGCAAAGTAATTCTTGATGCCCGTGACGATGGCGTCGGCCATCTGGTCCTGGTAGCCGTTGTCGGTCAGCTTGGCTTCCTCTTCCGGATTCGAGATGAAGGCCGTCTCGATCAGGATGGAGGGAATGTCGGGCGCCTTCAGCACGGCGAAGCCGGCCTGTTCGACGGAGCCCTTGTGCAGGCGGTTGATGCCGCCGATCTCGCGCAGCACGGCCTTGCCCAGCTTCATGCTGTCGTTGATCTGCGCCGTCGTCGACAGGTCGAGCAGCACGCTGGCCAGCTGCTTGTCGTGGTTCTTCACGTTGACGCCGCCGATCAAATCGGCCTGGTTTTCCTTGTTGGCCAGCCAGCGCGCCGCCGTCGAGGTGGCGCCTTTTTCCGACAGCACGAAGACGGACGAACCGCGCGCCGTCGGCTGGATGAACGCATCGGCGTGGATCGAGACGAACAGGTCGGCCTGCACCTTGCGCGCCTTTTCCACGCGCATGCCCAGCGGGACGAAGAAATCGGCGTCGCGCGTGAGCATGACGCGCATGTTCGGCTGCAGCTCCAGCTTGGTTTTCAGGCGCTTGGCGATGGCCAGCACGACATCCTTTTCGCGGCTGCCCTTGCTGCCCATGGCACCAGGATCCTCGCCGCCGTGGCCGGGGTCGAGCGCGATGGTAATCATGCGCACCACTTTCTGGCCCGGCAAGGGGCGCGCTTCGGGGCGCTGTTCGGGACGGATATCGGGGACCGGCGGCACGATGGGGGCCACGGGCGCGACGGCGACGGGCGGCTTGCCGCTGTCGGGCAGCGGCAATGCGGGCGGCGGCGTGTGCGTGCCGGCCATCGGCGGCTTGGCCGGATCGCTGGACCAGTCGCCTTTTTCGATCATCTGCGCGATCAGGTCCGGCTCGTGCACGGGGTACAGGTCGAAGATCAGGCGGTGATTGTACGAACCTGCCGGTGGCAGGGTAAACAGCTGCGGCGTGACTTCCTCTTTCAGGTCGAACACCAGGCGCACCACGTTGGGCCGGTTCTGGCCCACGCGCACCTGCTTGATATATGGATCGTTCGACTGGATCTTCGCCACCAGGCCCTTCAGCGTGGGATTGAGCTCCAGGCCTTCGATGTCGACCACCAGGCGTTCCGGGTCCTTGACGATGAAGTGGGTCGCTTTCAGGATGCTGTCGTTTTCCAGCGTGACGCGGGTGTAATCCTCGGCAGGCCAGACGCGCACGGCGAGAATTTGCGCCGCCATCGCCGACATCGGCGCGAAGACGGATAACAGCAGGGTGCCGCCGGCCTTGAGCACCGTACGCCGGGTGATGGGCGAGGATATCAAAGGTTCGGGGCGAATTTGAGACGGTGAAGGCATGACAGACCCAATTCAGAAGACGCTTGCAATTCTACATCACGTCCTGTACCCGCAACGCTCAAATAAACATTCAGGTCCGCCGGCGGCAGGACCGGTTCGGCTTTCTCCGGCCATTCGACGATGCAGATATTGTGGCCATTGAAGTCTTCGCGAAAGCCCGCGTCGAGGAATTCCTCGGCGCTGCCCATGCGGTACAGGTCGAAATGAATGACGTTGACGGCCTGGCCGTCGAGTTGCACCGTGTACGGTTCGGACAGGGTATACGTGGGGCTTTTCACGTGGCCCGTGTGGCCGGCAGCATGCAGCAGCGCGCGCGTGAGGGCCGTCTTGCCGGCGCCCAGGTCGCCGTGCAGGTAGATCGCCAGGCCTGGGGCCAGCGCGCGCGCCAGCGCGGCGCCCAGAGCGGCGGTGCCGGCTTCGTCGTGGAGGTGGGCTTTGAAGTGTTCGGTCATTATCTTCGGTATCGCATAAAATGGAGGCTGCTCCCATTGTAACCGCCCGCGCCGCCGCTGTTTTCCGTAAAGTCCCCTATGTCCGCCACCGTCACCGATCTCGCCGCCCTGGCGCGCACCATCAAGCAATGGGGGCGCGAGCTGGGTTTTGCCGAGGTGCGCATCGCCGATGTGGACCTGTCGCACATGGAAGCGGGGCTGCAGGCCTGGCTCGATGCAGGGTATCACGGCGAAATGGAATACATGGCCAGCCACGGCATGAAGCGTGCGCGCCCGGCCGAACTGGTGCCAGGCACGGTGCGCGCCATCAGCGCCCGCATGAACTACCTGCCGCCGGCGCTGGGCCCCGACTGGCGCGAGCGCGAGGCGGCGCGCGACGCCGATCCCGCGGCGGCCGTGATCTCCGTGTATGCACGCGGCCGCGATTATCACAAGGTGATGCGCTCGCGTCTGCAGCAGCTGGCCGAACGCATCAAGGGCGAAATCGGCGACTTCGGCTACCGCGTCTTCAGCGACTCGGCCCCCGTGATGGAAGTGGAACTGGCGCAAAAGGGCGGGTTGGGCTGGCGCGGCAAGCACACCTTGCTGATCAACCGCCAGGGCGGTTCCTTCTTTTTCCTCGGCGAGATCCTCATCGACGTGCCGCTGCCGGTGGATGCGCCTGAAACGCCGCACTGCGGCCAGTGCTCGGCGTGCATCACGGTGTGCCCGACGCAAGCGATCCTGGGGCCGCACCAGCTCGACGCGCGCCGCTGCATCTCGTACCTGACCATCGAATTGAAGGGCGCCATTCCCGTCGAAATGCGGCCCCTGATCGGCAACAAGGTATATGGCTGCGACGATTGCCAGACCGTCTGCCCGTGGAACAAGTTCGCCCAGCGCGCCGTGGTGCCTGATTTCGACGAGCGCCATAGCCTGGGCAGCGCCGGCATGGTGGAGCTGTTCGCCTGGACGGAAGAAGAATTCAACCGCCGCATGGAAGGCAGCGCCATCCGTCGCATCGGCCATGAACGCTGGCTGCGCAACCTGGCCGTCGGCATGGGCAATGCGGCCGCCAAGGTGCGGGGACAGGCCGACATCGTCGCGGCCCTGCTGTCGCGCCGCGCACACCCGTCGGCCATCGTGCGCGAACACGTCGAATGGGCGCTGGCGCTGCACGGCGTCGTCTGAGCTGCGTTCAAGAACGCCTGACAAAACCGTAGCGGGCGGCAGTGATCTGTGGCTGGGAGGCGCAGCGAGCATCGCAGGCCGCAAGGCGCGACGCGCAGCAGGTTTGCCGAGGTGTGCTAAACCTGCTTCAGGCGCAGCGCCGACCAGTCGGCGTCGATGGCGATCATGGCCACGCTGTCGAGTCCCAGTGCCTGCGCGTAGGCGCGGATGTCGTCGCGCTGGATATCGCTGCCCGCCTTGATTCCCCCTTTGCGGTACGCCAGCCACAGCGCGCCGCCGGGCGCCAGGCGCGCCTGCGCCGCCGGCAGGTGGCGTTCCAGTTCCGCGCGGCTGCGCGCAAACAGCAAGATCCAGTCGGCGTTATCACCCGCCTTGGCCATGCGCTCGGGCGGCAGCTGCGCCAGCAAGGCCGCCTGTTCGCCGCCATCATTGAGCACGGCCAGCGCCTGCGCATTCTTCACATACATCTTTTCCGGGACGGTTTTTTCAGGCATGGCGATGGCTTGTTGGTGGCGGAGAGCCCAGCATAGCAAACGCCGGTACGCCCGCGCCATGAATTTTTCCTTGACTTATCGATATATCGTTATAAAATGACGATACCTACTAACGATATATCTTTAAAGAGAAAACATGAGAAACTCACACCACGCAGAACACGGCCACGGCGGCCATCACCATCATCATGCCCATTGCGGCCAGCACCACCATGGCGAACACCATCGCGGCGAGCATCGTCACGAACATCGCCACGAATACTACCTGCATGGCCGCGGCCCGCGCGGCTTCGACGAGCGCGGCGATGGCATGGGTCATGGCGGCCCCGGTGGCCGGGGCGGGCGCGGCGAACGGGCCGAGCGCGTCTTCGGCCGCGGCGACCTGCCGCTGATCGTGCTGGCGCTGATCGAGATCAGCCCGCGCCACGGCTATGAAATCATCAAGGCCATCGAAGAGCGTTGCGGCGGCGCCTATGCGCCCAGCCCGGGCGCCATCTACCCGACCCTGACCCTGCTCGAAGAACAGGACCACGTCACGTCCAGTGAAAGCGCCAGCGGCAAGAAGCTTTACACCATCACGGACCTGGGCCGCGCCTATATCGAGGAAAACCGCGCCCAGGTGGACGGCATCCTGGCCCGCCTCGACATGTTCGCCCGCATCCAGGCGAAACACGCCTTGCCCGAGCGCGTGCGCCAGGGCATGCACACCCTCAAGCATGCGCTGCTGCTGAACAAGACCAACTGGACGGACGCGGAAGCCGAACGCGTGGCCGCCGTGCTGGAGCAGGCGGCGAATGCCATCGTCGATGGTCAATGAATCCACTTTGACAAGGAACCGAACATGACGAATACCTCATCGGCAACACCCGCACCGCAACGCCTGCGGACCACGGAACGCGTGCGGCACGACTTGAAACTGCGCGTGCTCACCGTCGTGCGCACCGAGCAGCTGACGCCGCACATGCGCCGCATCACCCTGGCCGGCGACGATCTTGACGGCTTTGTCTCGCCCGCGCACGACGACCACGTGAAACTGTTCTTCCCCGCCCCGGGCGAAGCAGCGCCCGTGTTTCCCGTGCTGGGCAATGGCCCGAATCCCGTCCAGTACGCGGAAGGGGCGCGTCCCATCGCCCGCAACTACACGCCGCGCCGCTATGACGCCGCGCGGCGCGAGCTGGAGATCGACTTCGTGCTGCATGGCGACGGCCCCGCAGCCACCTGGGCGGCACAAGCCGTGCCCGGGCAGACCCTGGGCGTGGGCGGACCGCGCGGCTCGATGCTGGTGCCGCTCGATTTCGACTGGTATGTGCTGGTGGGCGACCAGACGGCCTTGCCGGCCATCGCCCGCCGCCTCGAGCAGTTGCCAGCCACGGCGCGCGCGATTGCCGTGATCGAAATCGTCGAAGACGGCGAGCAGATCGCGCTCGACAGCGCCGCGCAGCTGGACGTGCGCTGGGTGCCGCGCAATGGCCGCAGCGGTGCCTTGCTGCTGGCGGAACTGGCGAAAGTGGTCTTGCCGCAGGACGGCGACGGCTACGTGTGGGTGGCGTGCGAGCATGCACAGGTACAGGGCTTGCGCGGGCATTTCATTGAAGCCGGCGTGCCGAAGCAGCATCTGCATGCGGCCAGCTACTGGAAGCATGGGGCGGCGGAGCACCATGAACATCACGACGAGTAACGCTGGTGGTGCTGTCGGGTTACGCGCTGCGCGCTAACCCGACCTACCCGACCTACATTGCAATGTAGGTTGGATTGGCGGCGCGCCAGCGCCGCGTACTCCAACATTGCTGCATTACTTCAACAACCCCGCCAGCTCCACCGCCGTCTTGACCTGCATCTTGTCGAAGATATGCGCGCGGTGGACTTCCACGGTGCGCATGCTGATGCCCAGCTTGTCGGCCACCACCTTGTTCATCTTGCCCGCCAAAATCAGGTCCAGCACTTCGCGTTCGCGCGTCGACAGGGTGGCCAGGCGCGCGTGCACGGCGGCCAGTTCGCCGGCCTGGCGCGAGTTGGCCAGGCCTTGCTGCACGCGGTCCATCAGGTCGTTGTCGTTGAACGGTTTTTCAAAGAAATCGAAGGCGCCGCGTTTCAGGCTGTCGACGGCCATCGGCACGTCGCCGTGGCCGGTGAGGAAAATCACGGGCAGGCGCGCCGTCAGGTCGCGCTTGACCAGCTGGTCGAACAGGGCGATGCCGTTCATGTCGGGCATGCGCACGTCGAGCAGCACGCAGTCGCCGCCGGCGTCGAAGCTGCCATCGAGGCCGTCGAGGAATTGCTGCGCGCTGGCGTAGCTGCGCGCCTCGATGCTGCGCGAGGCGGCCAGCCAGGACAGGGAGTCGCGTACGACTTCTTCGTCATCAATGATATGCAGCATGGTGTCTCCGGCTTTCTGTTATCGTCGTTATCGGTTAGTGCGGCGCGCGCGGCACGGCCGGCACGCTGAATGTAAAGATGGTACCGCCAGCGGGGTTGGCGCTGAAGGTCAGCGCGCCGCCGTGAAATTCGATGGCGGTGCGGCAGATGTTCAGCCCCATGCCCATGCCCTCGGCCTTGGTCGAGAAGAAGGGCGAAAACAGCCGCTCGGCCACGTCCTGCGGGATGCCGTGGCCGTGGTCGATCACGTCCACCGTCACCATGTCCTGCTGCGCGTCGTGGCTGGCCCGCAGGCGCATGATACGCCGTCCCGGCGCCGCATCCTGCATCGCCTCGATGGCGTTGCGCGTCAGGTTCAGCAGCACTTGCTCGATCATCACGGGATCGGCGCGCAGCAGCGGCAGGTCGGCAGGTATCTCTTCCTGGATGGTCACATAGTATTTGCGCGCCTGCAGGTCGATCAGCGCGCGGATGCCGTCGATCAGGGTGCGGATGGCGATATCCTGGCGCTGCGGCTCGCTCTTGCGCACGAAATCGTGCACGCTGCGGATGATCTGGCCGGCCCGCTGCGCCTGTGCGCCCGCGTGCTCCAGCGCCGGTTTCAGGGTGGCCGGGTCAACGGGCGCGCCGCTGTCGATGGCGCGCCGTATCAGGTTCAGCGCGCCCGTGGTGTAGCTGGAGATGGCCGCCAGCGGCTGGTTCAGTTCATGCGCCAGCATCGACGCCAGTTCGCCCATGGTGGCCAGGCGCGAGCTTGTCTGCAGTTTTTCCTGCTGCTGGCGGTTCAGTTCCTCGACGCGCTTGCGGTCCGAGATGTCGAGCACGGAGCCCATCCAGCCGGTCTGCTGGCCGTGCTTGTCCACCAGCGGCGCCTCGAAGATCAGCACCGGCACGCGGGTGCCGTCGGGGCGCTGGAAATAGGTTTCGAACTGCGGCGTGGGATTGCCGGCCAGCGCCTTGACGAAGCGCTGCTGGTATTCTTCCAGCGCCTCGGGCACCCAGTAGGGCATGGGCGGCAAGCGCCCCAGGATTTCCTCGGGCGGATAGCCGACGATCTGGCAAAATGCGGGATTGACATAGGTGACGCGTCCTTCCAGGTCGCGCGCGCGCATGCCCGTCACCAGCGAGTTTTCCATCGCCGTGCGAAACAGCATCTGCTGGCGCAGCGCGCCTTCGGCCATCAGGCGGCGCGAGATATGCCGCCACAGGGCCAGCAAGCTCCATATCAGACCCAGCGAGAGGGCGATGACGGAGCCGACCAGCAAATTGGGCAGCAGCTTGGGCTGGCTTTTCACGCTGTCGGTAAACAGCGTGATGGTGGCGCCCGGCACGTCGAGCGCGCGCTTGTGCGTGTACACGCCGTGGCCGGGACCGGCGGCGGCGCGCCGCGCCAGCACCTTGTCGTCGCGGTCGATCAGCGAAATCTGATTATCCTGGGCAAACCACCATGGCACCATTTCATCGAGCAGGCTGCCGATCTGGTAGGTCGCCACCAGGCTGCCCACGTAGCGCTGGCCATCGAACAGGGGCTGGTGGTAATCCATCAGCATGGCGCCGGGCGGCGCGTCGGGGAAGCCGCTCTGCTGCGAGGGCTGGGCATATTGGCCCCGGTGCAGGCGGCGCGCATTGTCGCCTGCCGTCAGCGAGGCCGGCGAAAAGGCCAGTTCGTGCGGCAGGCTGTTGTCGCTGGTGGCCAGCACCTTGCCGCTGGTGTCGAGCCACAGCACGCGCTGCAGTTCGCGCCCGTTGCGCAGCATCTGCTGCAGCCGTTCATGGACTTTTTCCGCGCCGAGGGCGCCGCTGGCGATGTCGGTGCCCAGGTTGAACAGGCTTTCCTCGTTGCGCGCCAGCTGGAAGCGGATGGTCTGCTCGACCCACAGCGTGTCGGCGATCAGCTGTTCCTGGCGTTCGTTGCTCTCCATCTGGCGTGCCTGCCATGGCAGCCAGAACAGGATGGAGAGGAACAGCAGCAGCAGGATGACGGGCAGCAGCCAGCGCATCGGGCTCGATAGCTTGAAGCGGCGCGCAAGGGTGGGGGGAGTCGGCATGGCTGGCAGGGTAGCGGCTTATCGGGCGCGGGCTATTGTGGTTAACCACAATAGCCGAGGCAGTTTCTTTGGCACAATATCCAAGTAGACAAATAATAAAGTTTTTCAAAAAACCATTCAGGAGACAGAAATGCAGATGAAAACCATGTTCGTCGCGCTGTGCGCGGCCATCGGCGCCACCGCCGGCGTGCACGCCTACGCCCAGGCGCCCATCGTCATCAAGTTCAGCCACGTCGTGGCGACCGATACGCCGAAAGGCCAGGCCGCCGAACGCTTCAAGCAGTTGGCCGAGAAAGCCACGAATGGCAAGGTCAAGGTCGAACTGTACCCGAACAGCCAGCTGTACAAGGACAAGGAAGAACTCGAAGCCCTGCAACTGGGCGCCGTGCAGATGCTGGCGCCCTCGCTGGCCAAGTTCGGCCCGCTGGGCGTGAAGGAATTCGAGGCGTTCGACCTGCCATATATCTTTCCCACCAAGACCGCGCTGTATAACGTCACCGAAGGCGAAATCGGCAAGAGCCTGCTGAAAAAGCTGGAACCCAAGGGTATCACGGGCCTGGCCTACTGGGACAACGGCTTCAAGGTGATGTCGGCCAACAAGCCGCTGCACCACCCGGCCGACTTCAAGGGCCTGAAGATGCGCATCCAGTCGTCGAAGGTGCTCGACGCGCAGATGCGCGCGCTGGGCGCCAATCCGCAGGTGCTGGCCTTCTCGGAAGTGTATCAGGCGCTGCAGACGGGCGTCGTCGACGGCACGGAAAATCCGCCATCGAATATGTACACGCAAAAGATGCATGAAGTGCAAAAGCACGTGACCGTGTCCAACCACGGCTACCTGGGCTATGCCGTCATCGTCAACAAGAAATTCTGGGACGGTTTGCCCCCGGAAATTCGCAGCCAGCTGGAAAAAGCCATGCGCGAGGCTACCACGTTTGAAAAGGCCATCGCCCAGCGTGACAATGACCAGGCCCTCGAGGCCATCAAGAAGGCGGGCAGGACGCAGATCTACACGCTGACGGTGCAGGAGCAGGCCGAGTGGCGCAAGGCGCTGGCGCCCGTGCAAAAAACCATGGAAGCGCGCATCGGCAAGGACTTGATCACGGCCATCAACAAGGAAAGCGCGAAGTAAGCCGCTGGTTTCAGCGTTCTGCGCCGCCTGGCGCAGATGGCAGGGCATCGCCTGCCGTTCCGTCTCACCGGCCCCGGCGCGTCCTGCGCGGGGGCCAGCGCACCCGCACTCTTTGAAAGTCCACCATGAAATTTCTGGATCACCTGGAAGAGTGGCTGATCGCGACCCTGATGGGCGCGGCCACCTTCATCATTTTCGTCGCCGTCGTGCACCGCTACCTGGCGGGCTTGCCCATTCCGGGCGTGCAGGACTTCCTGATTCAAATCAATACCAGCTGGGCCCAGGAGCTGTGCATCTACATGTTCGTCTGGATGGCCAAGTTCGGCGCCGCGTATGGCGTGCGCACGGGCATCCACGTGGGCGTCGACGTGCTGATCAACCGCATGAACCCGCGCTGGCGCGACCGCTTCATCGTCTTCGGCCTGGCCGCCGGCGCCCTGTTTACGGGCGTTGTGGGTACCCTGGGCGCCAGCTTCGTGTGGTCGATCGGCCACACGGACCAGACCTCGGCCGACATGGAGGTGCCGATGTGGCTGGTCTACCTGGCCGTGCCGCTCGGTTCCTACCTGATGTGCTTCCGCTTCCTGCAGGTGATGGTGCATTTCATCAAGACGGGCGCCTTGCCAAAACACGACCACTCGCATGTCGAGGGGCTGGACGAGGAATTGACGGCGGAAGAAAAAGGAGCCAAGGCATGAACGCGCTGATCATTTTTGTATTGCTGCTGGCGCTGATGCTGACCGGCATGCCGATTTCCATCTCGCTGGGCCTGACGGTGCTGACCTTCCTGTTCACCATGACCAGCGTGCCCATCGAATCGGTGGCCCTGAAGATCTTTACCGGCATCGAGAAATTCGAGATCATGGCCATCCCGTTCTTCATCCTGGCGGGCAATTTCCTCACGCATGGCGGGGTGGCGCGGCGCATGATCAACTTCGCCAGCTCCATGGTGGGCCACTGGCATGGCGGCCTGGCGCTGGCCGGCGTGATGGCGTGCGCGCTGTTTGCCGCCGTTTCCGGCTCCAGCCCCGCCACCGTGGTGGCGATCGGCTCCATCATCCTGCCCGCCATGGTCAGGCAGGGTTATCCGCGCGGTTTCGGCGCCGGCGTCATCACCACCTCGGGCGCGCTGGGCATCTTGATACCGCCATCGATCGTGATGGTGATGTATTCCGTCAGCACCAACACGTCCGTGGGCAAGCTGTTCATGGCCGGCGTGATTCCCGGCCTGATGCTGGCCATGCTGCTGGGCCTGACCACCTGGTTCCTGGCGCGCAAGCATAACTATCCGCGCATGCAGAAAGCCAGCTGGAAGGAGCGCTTCGTCACCTTCAAGAAGAGCGCCTGGGGCCTGCTGCTGATCGTCATCGTCATGGGCGGCATCTATTCGGGCGCCTTCACGCCGACGGAAGCGGCGGCCATGGCTGCCGTGTACGCCTTCATCATCGCCGTCTTCGTCTACAAGGACTTGAAGCTCAAGCAGGTGGGCAAGGTCCTGCTCGATTCGGCCGCCATGTCGGCGATGCTGCTCTACATCATCACCAACGCCGTGCTGTTCTCGTTTCTGATGACCAGCGAAAACATCCCGCAGGCGATGGCCGAATGGATCACGGGCAAGGGCCTGGGCGTGATCAGCTTCCTGCTGGTGGTCAACGTGCTGCTGTTGTTGGCCGGCAACGTCATGGAACCGTCGTCGATCGTGCTGATCATGGCGCCGATTCTGTTCCCTGTCGCCATGAAGCTGGGCATCGACCCCGTGCACTTCGGCATCTTGATCGTGGTCAACATGGAGGTGGGCATGTGCCATCCGCCCGTGGGCCTGAACCTGTACGTGGCGTCCGGCATCACGAAGATGGGCATTTCCGAACTGACCGTGGCCGTGATGCCGTGGCTGCTGACGATGCTGGGCTTCCTCGTGCTGATTACCTACGTACCACAAATTTCGCTGTGGCTGCCGAATTTAATTTACAACTAAAATAACTGTCCCCGCCATGGTGCAAAAAAAGTCGATCCGGCCGAATAAATGCGCTATGATGGGCGGCCTTACGGGGAAACATGTATAAGCATATGCGCCCTGGTAGCAAGGCTGCGGCACAGAATTGGTTACAAGGTTGGTGGGGGAGTGGTCTATAAAAACGGTATTGATACCGGGGATATATTGAGGAGACACACGTTTCACAGAAGTTGTTGAGTCATAGCTGTCTGCGGCCACAAGCCGGCACCGGCGGACCCAAACGACCGGGAACGTGAAGCAATATTTGAAGCGCACCGGCTGGTGCGCTTTTTTTTCGTGCCTTGGAAACGTCCGCCGGCACGCCTAAAGTCGGTGCATAATCCCCGTGGCGCTGTCTCCGGCGCCGGCAGGTTGCATATATGCCACACTTGAATAATGATCAGCAGATGAAAAAACAACAGGGCAGTGAGCGCTTCAGCGCCATCGTGGCCGCGCCGTTCGGCGCCATGGGCGTGCGCGTGGAGGGCGGCCAGCTGCGCGAACTGGTTTACCTGCCGCCGCACTTCGACGAGAAAGCGCCGCAGGATGCCGTCTCCGAACTGGCTTGTGTGCAGCTGGCGCGCTATTTCCGTGATCCCGATGCGCCGTTCGACTTGCCACTGGCCGAGCCGGGCAGCGCATTCCAGCAACGAGTCTGGGCGGCGATCGCCGCCATCCCGCGCGGCCAGGTGCGCACCTATGGCGACGTGGCGCGCCTGATCGGCTCGGCGCCGCGCGCCGTCGGCCAGGCTTGCGGCGCCAATTGGTATCCCGTGCTCATCCCCTGCCACAGGGTCACGGCCGCGGGCGGCCTGGGCGGCTTTGCCCACCACGACGATGCCATGGGATTCCACCTGGGCGTGAAGCGCTGGCTGCTGGCGCACGAAGGCGTGGAAGCCTACCGATGATGAACAGCCTGCTGGCGCCCGACAACGCCACCCTGATCGATGAATTCTGCGACAGCCTGTGGCTGGAAGACGGCCTGTCGAAAAATTCGCTGGACGCCTACCGGCGCGACATGCGATTGTTCGCGCGCTGGCTGGAGGTGGCGCGGCCCGGACGCGACGGCCTGTACGACGTGTCCACGACCGATATCGAAGCGTATTTCGCCGCCCGCCACGACGAGAGCAAGGCGACGTCGTCGAACCGGCGCCTGTCCGTGCTCAAGCGCTTTTACCAGCTGGCCCTGCGGCACAGGCATATCGCGGCCGACCCGTGCCTGAAGATGGTGTCGGCCAAGCAGCCCGCGCGTTTCGTGCACACGCTGAGCGAAGCGCAGGTCGAGGCCTTGCTGGCGGCGCCCGACGTCAGCACGCCGCTGGGCCTGCGCGAGCGCACCATGCTCGAGCTCATGTATGCGAGCGGCTTGCGCGTGTCGGAGCTGGTGGACTTGAAATCGGTGGAGCTGAGCCTGAACGACGGCGTGCTGCGCATCACGGGCAAGGGCAGCAAGACGCGGCTGGTGCCGTTCGGCGAGCAGGCGCGGCTGTGGATAGAGCGCTACCTGAAGGAGGCGCGCGGCGTGATTCTCGATGGCCAGATGGACGATGCGCTTTTCGTCACGCGGCGCGGCGGCGCCATGACGCGGCAAATGTTCTGGGTGGTGATCAAGAAACATGCGCTGAGCGCGGGCATCACGGCGCCGCTGTCGCCGCATACCCTGCGCCATGCGTTCGCCACGCACTTGCTGAACCATGGCGCGGACTTGCGCGTCGTGCAATTGCTGCTCGGACACTCCGATATTTCCACCACGCAGATCTACACGCATGTGGCGCGCGAGCGCCTGAAACTGCTGCATGCGCAGCATCATCCCCGTGGCTAAAAACTTGGCGTTTCGCTCAACTGCGTCATAATGTGCCTTATGCGGTTATCTGTAACATCTAAAAACTAAAGAGGTAGTAAATGGCCAAGACAAATTTCCAATACGAAAAACGGCAAAAAGAGCTGGAAAAGAAGAAGAAAGCCGAGGAAAAAGCCAGGCGCAAGCTGGAAGCGAAAAACAATCCGAAGCCGGCCGATGGCGCCGAGGGCGATGAGCCGGAAGCGGACGACGCCGAGGTTGACGCAGATGCGGCCGCCGAAGGCGACGCGCCTTCCCAGCCGCAGTAATTTCCCGTCCCCGCTGACCGGCGCGGCATCATCGCCGCGCCGGTATCCTCGCGTTTTACCTTCCCCTTGCTATAACGCCGGCCGCTGGCCGATGGCCAGTTGCAGCTGCGTGCTGGCGATGGCGGCATCGGCGCGCGCCTGCAGGTAGCCCTGCCAGGCATCGTCGGCCGAGCGTTGCGCCGCCAGCCATTCCAGCAGCGAGGCATTGCCGCTGAAGTAGGACAGGCGCATGCCGTCCACCACCTTTTGCGCGTCCTGCAGCACGCCGTCGCGGTAGCGCGCCAGCCGTTCCTGCGCCGAACGCCATTGCAGCTGCGCCGTGCGCACTTGCGTCTCCGCTGTCAGTTCCGCCTGGCGCAAGGCCAGCATCGCCTGCGTCACGCCCGCTTCCGCCTGCACCACGTCGCCCTTGTCGCGCCGCGACAGCGGGATCGGGATGGCCAGCGAGATGGAGAGCGCGCGCGAGCGGGGCGCGCCATCGACGGCATCGCCATTGCCGTCGATGCCGTCGCGGTAGCCGCGCGCGGCCGAGAGGCCCAGCGTCACCGTCGGGTCGACGGCGCGGTTGGCGCGCACCAGCGCCGCGCCATCGCGCAGATTGTCCAGCGTGGCGCGGGCGATGCGCATGTCGCTGCGGGCGTTGAGCGCCTGCGGCACCAGCGCACTGGCGTCGCCGCCGGCATACGCGGCAAAGTCGCAGGCCAGTTGCGCTTGCGGGAACAGGCTGCCGAACTGGCGCCCCAGCGGCGGCGACAGGTTCAGCATGGCGCTTTGCGCCTCGCTGCGCGCCAGTTCCAGCTCGGCCTGGAACTGGTCGCGTTCCACGCGCGATTGCAGCAGCTCGATGCCGCCCACGTCGCCCGACTTCAGCCTGACGTCATTCGCTGCCACCACCTTCGACAGCGCCGCCATGGTCTGCTCCTTGCGCAGCAGGACGTCGCGCGTGCGGCACGCTTCCGTGAACGCCGTCGCCGCCGTCGCATACAGGGCGTTTCTGAAGCCGGCCACCGTTTCCTCGGCCAGCACGACATTGCTGTACGCGGCTTTCAAGCGCGCGGCGCGCTTGCCGCCCGTCTCGATGGCCATGCTGATGGCTGGCGTCCAGGTGACGGGACGGTGCGGCAGCGCGCGCACGGTCTCGCGCGCGGCGCCCAGCGTGAATTCGGGATCGGGACGCAGGCCGGCAATGCCGATGCCGGCTTTGGCCGAACCGATGCTCTCCTGCTGCGCCTGCAGTTCCAGGCTGCTGCTCTCCACGGCAGTCAGGTAGGTCTCGAAGGTCAGGGGCGTGGCGCCCAGCGCGGGCGAGATCAGCAAGCCCGCGAATATCCAGTTAATGCGTGTCATGGGTCTTTCCTTCCGTTTGCGTCCGGCGCTTTGCTACATACGCCTCGATCAGGTAATACAGGGCCGGCAACAGCAGCAGGGTCAGGGCCGTGGCCGTCACCAGGCCGCCCACCACCACGGTGGCCAGCGGGCGCTGCACGTCGCTGCCCAGGCCCGTGGCCAGCATGGCCGGCGTCAGGCCCAGGGCCGCCACGGTTGCCGTCATCAGCACGGGGCGCATGCGGTCGCGCGCGCCTTCGAGCACGGCCTCGCGCAGGCTTTTTCCTTCCTCGGCGCGCAGGCGGTTGATCTGCGCCAGCATCAGCACGGCATTGAGCACGGCCACGCCGAACAGGGCGATGAAGCCGACGGCGCTCGATACATTCAGCGTCATGCCGCGCAGGTGCAGCGCGGCCAGGCCGCCCAGCATGGCCAGCGGCACGGCCAGCAGCACCAGCGCCGGCTGGCGCAGGTTGCGGAACTGGCCAAACAGCAGCAGGAACATGGCGCCCAGGGTCATCGGCAGGATCAGCGCCAGGCGGCTTTGCGCGCGCTGCAGGTTTTCGAACTGGCCGCCCCACTCGACGCCGATGCGCTGGTGCTCGCCGGCCACGGCCTGCGCCACCAGCGGGCGCGCCTCGGCCAGGAAACCGGCCAGGTCGCGTCCGCGGGCATTCAGGCGCACGATGATGTGGCGCCGTCCCATTTCGCGCACGATCACGCTTTCGCCCGAGGTGGTGCTGATGCTGGCCACCTGCGCCAGCGGCACCCTGGCGCCGTTCGCGGCCGTCAGCATCAGACTGGCGATGGCGTCCGGGCTGGAGCGCACGGCGGGCGGGAAGCGCACGGCGATGTCGTAGCTTTTTTCGCCCACGTAGACCTGGCCGATGGGCGCGCCGCCGATGCCGGTGGAAATCAGGTCGGCCACGTCGGCCGCGTTGATGCCGTAGCGCGCCGCCTTCGCCCTGTCCAGCTCCACCTTCAGGTTGGGCAGCGGCGGCTCCACATCCACCGCCACGTCGGAAGCGCCAGGGACGCCTTTCAATACGTGCGCCACCTTGCCGGCGATGCGGCGCACCTCATCGAGGTCGTTGCCGAAGATTTTCACCGTCAGGTCGCTGTGCGCGCCCGACAATTTATCCTGCACGCCGTCGATCATCGGCTGCATGAAGGCCACCGTGTAGCCGGGCATGCGCGCGAAGCGTTCGTTCATTCTGGCGATCAGCTGCTGCTTGCTCATGCCCGATTTCCAGCTTTTATACGGATGCAGGCCCACGCTCGCTTCGATGTGCGACGGCGTCCAGTAGTCTGTGCCGTCGTCGTTGCGCCCCGTCTGCGTGACGATGGTCGACACTTCCGGGAACTCCAGCGCGGCGCGGCGCAGTTCGCTGGCCATCTCGGAGGCCTTCTCCAGCGTGATGCCGGGCGGCATCTGTACCTGCAGCCACAAGGACCCCTCGTCGAGATAGGGCAGGAAATCGCGTCCGATGCTGCCGCCCAGGATGGCCAGGGCCGCCAGCGATCCCGCGCAGACTGCCGCCACCCAGCGCTTTCTGCCCACCATGCGCTCGAGGAAGCGCGCATACAGCGCCGCCAGCGCTTCCAGCGCGCGGTTGTGGAACATGCGGCGCGGCTTGCGGAAGGCCAGCCAGGCCAGGCCCGGTATCAGCACCAGCGCCACCACCAGCGCGCCCACGAGCGCCGCGCCGACCGCATACGCCATCGGCGAGAACAGCTTGTATTCGATGCGCTGGAAGGCGAACAGGGGCAAATACGCGGCGATGATGACGGCCATGCCGAACAGGATGGGGCGCGCCACCTGCAGGGTGGCTTCGATGGCGTCCTGCAGCGCGAGGGGGCGCTGCTGCTCGCGTTCGCGGCGGCGCAGTATGTTTTCCAGCACCACCACCGAACCGTCGACGAGGATGCCGAAGTCGATGGCGCCCAGCGATAGCAGGTTGGCGGGAATTTTAAAGTGGTGCATGAAGATGAAGGCCATCAGCAGGGCCAGCGGGATCGTCAGCGCGACGATGGCGGCCGCGCGCGGGCTGCCCAGGAACAGCAGCAGCACCAGGGCGACGAGCAGCATGCCCTCGCCCAGCGTGAACCCGACCGTGTGCAGGGTGGCGTCGATCAGCGAGCTGCGGTCCAGGTAGGGCACGACCTTCACGTCCTGCGGCAGCAGATTGCCGTTCAAGTCGTCCACGGCCGCATGGATGCCGGCCAGCGCCTCGGACGGGTTGAAATCCTTCAGCAGCAGGGTGATGCCCTCGATGGTGTCGGGGTTGCCGTCCTTGCCGAGGATGCCACGCCGCTCCACGTTGCCGTAGGCGAGCTTGCCGAGGTCTTTCACCAGCACGGGCACGCCGTTCTTGCTGCTGACGACGACGTTGCCCATGTCGTCGAGCGAGTGCAGCAGGCCCACGCCGCGCACCACGTACGATTGCTGGCCGCGGTCGATGACGCTGCCGCCGCCGCTGATGTTGTTGGCGTTGATGGCATCCTTGACCTGCGCCAGCGAGAAACCGTAGCTGTCGAGTTTTGCGGGATCGAGCTCCAGCATGAATTGCGTGGTCAGTCCGCCGAAATTGCTGACGTCGGCCACGCCGCGCACCTGCTGCAGGCGCGGTATCACGGTCCAGAACTGCAGTTCGGACAGTTCGCGCAGGCTGCGGCTTTTCGATTCCAGCGTGTAGCGATAGATTTCGCCCGTCGGCGAGGTGTAGGGATCGAGCCCCGGCTTGGCGTCGTACGGCAGGTTGACGCTGGCGAGCCGCTCCTGCAGCCGCTCGCGCGTGAAGTAGCCGTCGCTGCCATCCTCGAACACCACCGTGATCAGCGACAGCGCGAACAGGCTGCGCGTGCGCAGCACATGCATGCCGGGCGTGCCGAGCAGGGCGCGCTCGAGCGGTATCGTGATCTGCTGCTCGATTTCCTCCGCGCCCAGGCCCGGCACCTGCGTGACGATCTGCGAGGTGACGTCGGCGATGTCGGGGTAGGCCTCGATGGGCAGCTGTTTCCAGCTGTAGATGCCGTAGGCGGTGACGAACAGCAGCACGAGCCAGACGATGCCGCGCCGCTGGCAGCAGGTGGCGATGAAACGGTCAATCATTGAGCAGCACTCCTTCCTTGACGACGATGCGTTCGCCCGCCTTGAGTCCCGCGACGATTTCCACCTGCTCGCCATGGCTGGCGCCGACCTGCACCACGCGTGGCTCGAAGCGCAGCGGGCCGCGTTCGACCATCACCCGCGTCGACAGCCCGCTTTGCAGCACGGCGGCCGCCGGCACGACGATGGCGCGGCGCGAAGCGCCGGCAAACCCCGCGTGGGCGAACATGCCCGGCTTGAAGGCGCCGCTGCGGTTGTCGATGGAAACGCGGACCTTCACCGTGCGCGTTTCCGCATCGAGCACGGCACCCACATAGGCGACCTTGCCCTCGAAGTGTTTGCCGGGCCAGGCGTCGAGCGTGATGCGGGCCTGCTGTCCCACGGCCACCTGCGCCAGGTCCTTCTCGCTCACGTTGGCCGACAGCCACACGGTGGACAGGTCGGCCACCGTCATGACGGGCGCGTTGATATCGTTCCAGTAGCCGCCCTGGGCGCCGTCCATGGCGATCACGGTGCCGGCAATGGGCGAGCGCAGCACGTAGTCGCGGCGCGAACCGCGCCCGCCGGCGCCGTACTGCGCCAGCTTGTCGGCGCTCGCTTGCGCATCGCTGCCGGCCTGCTCGTAGGTGGCCTGGGCCGATTCGTATTCCTTGCGCGCGGCGATCTGCGCCTCGAACAGCGTTTTCTGGCGCTCCAGTTCCTGGCGCGCCTGCAGCAGGGCGGACCTGGCCTTGCTGTCGTCCGCATAGGCAGCGCTCAGTTCCGCCGAATCGAGCGTGAACAGCGGGTCGCCCGCCTTTACGCTGTCGCCCAGCGCGCGCTGCAGGCGCGTGATGCGCCCGGCCAGGGGCGGCGTGATTTTCACCAGCTTTTCCGGCATCGCTTCGATGCTGCCCGGCGCGTCCGTCTGCGTGGCGATATCCTGTTCCTGCGCGGGGGCGATCTGCAGGCGCTGGCGCAGCGGCGACAGTTTGCCGACTTCGATGCTGCCATCATCGAGGTGGCGCGATGGGGCAGGCGGCGAGGCCGCTGGCGTCGGCCTGGCGCAGCCGGCGAGGGCCGAGCAGCTGAGGGCCACGGCGAGCGCGCAGCAGGCGCCCAGGGCGTTGTGGGTGGTCGTGTTCATCCCGTATTTCCTTGTTGTTGGTGGTGGTAGCGGCATGCGTGGATGCCATGCCCAGGCGGGCGATCAGAGGGGGCGCAGGTGGCGCGGACAGCGTCAAGACGGCAGCGTCACAACAGCGCCGGAAAAGCATAGCAAGGGCGTCCTGAAGAAGCGCCCAAGAATGCCTGAATCATTCTTCAGGTTCGGTGCGCGCGCGGCGTGGCGCGGTAGAATGCCAGCATGAAAAACGTGGCAAAACGTATGCAATGGGAAAGGCCAGCATGAGAATTCTCTTGGTGGAAGACGACCGCAAGGCGGCGCGGCTGCTGGCGCGCGGCTTGCAGGAGGAAGGCTTCGTCGTCGACGTGGCGCACAGCGCGGAAGAGGGCGAGGAGGAAAGCTACGCCGTCGATTACGACGTGATCGTGCTGGACTGGATGTTGCCGGGCAAGCAGGGCATCGATTTCTGCCGCGACTTGCGCGCGCGTGGCATCCAGACGCCGGTGCTGATGCTCACGGCGCGCGACGCCACGGCCGACCGCGTGGCGGGTCTGAACACGGGCGCCGACGATTACCTGACCAAGCCCTTCGAATTCGAGGAACTGCTGGCGCGCATCCGCGCGCTGCTGCGCCGCTCCGACATCAGCCGGCCGCTGGTGCTGGCGCTGGCCGACCTGACGCTCGACCCCGTCAGCCACCAGGCGACGCGGGGCGGCGCGCCGCTGGTACTGACGCCCAAGGAATACGCGATTTTATTGATCCTGCTGCGTCAGGCGGGCGAAGTGGTCAGCCGTGCGCGCCTGGCCGAGCAGATCTGGCAGGCGGACCTGATCGGCATCGATAACCTGATCGACGTCCACGTGCGCAACCTGCGGGGCAAGGTCGATGCGCCGGGTCTGCCGCAATTGATCCACACGGTGCGCGGACGCGGCTTCCGCCTGGCGGAAAACAGCGGTGGCTAGCTTTCGCAAGCGCCTGCTGCTGGTGCACCTGGCCGTCATCCTCGCCATCGTCGCCTGCACCGCGCTGGCCGGCTACTGGGGCCTGTCGCGCGCCGTGCACGGCCAGCTTGACGCGGCCCTGCTGGCGCTGGGCGAGACGGAGATGGCAATGCTGCCGGCCGCGCCGCGCCAGCCCGTCAGCGTGCACGAGGTGGCGCCGGGCCTGGCGCCGCCGTCATTGATGCGGCTCGACCGCCTGGTGCAGATCATCGATGGCGAAGGCCGCGTGCTGGCGCGCAGCCGCAACCTGGAAGCGGCGCGGCTGCCGGCGCCGCCCGCCCTGCTGGCGCGCCTGGCGGCCGGCGAGACCGTTTTTGAAACCTTGCCCAAGTTCGGCGAGGAGCCGCTGCGCATGGTCTCGATGCCCGTGCCCTCGTCCGGCGCGCGCCTGTCGGTGCAGGTGGCCGGTTCGCTCGACGACGCCAATCACGTGCTGGCCTCGGCCACCTTGCTGTTTGGCGCGATGGCGCTGGCGCTGCTGGCCGCCGTGGGACTGGCCGGCGAGATGCTCACGCGCCGCGTGCTGGGCGCCATCGACGACGTGGTGCTGCAGGCGCGCTCCATCGGCGAGGCCAGCCTGCACCAGCGCCTGCCGCATCCGGGCACGCCGGACGAAATCGGCCGCCTGGTCGATACCCTGAACGCCATGCTGGACCGCCTGGAACACGGCTACGATGCGCAACGGCGCTTCACGGCCGACGCCTCGCACGAGTTGCGTTCGCCCCTGTCGCGCCTGCGCACGGAAATCGAAATCACCTTGCGCCGTCCGCGCGAGTCGCCCGAGTATGTCGACGCGCTGGCGTCCTGCCTCGACGAAGTGCAGCGCCTGACGACCCTGGTGGAAGAATTGCTGATGCTCACGCGCCTCGATGCGGGGCAGGAACGCAATGCGGTGGAATCGGTGCACCTCAATCCGCTGCTGCGCGCGGCGGCGCAACGGCTGGAAAAGGCGGCAGCGCAGCGCGGCATCCGCCTCGCGCTCGACGATGGCGCGCCCGTGCACGCGCGCGTGGCGGCCGGCCCCGTCGACCTGGTGCTGGCCAATCTGCTCGACAACGCCGTGAAGTTTTCGCCGCCCGACAGCGTCATTACCCTGCAGGTGTCGCGCGACGGTGGCGACGTGCTGGTCAGCGTGGCCGATGCGGGACCGGGCATCGGCGTGGAAGACTTGCCGCATCTGTTCGAACGCTTTTACCGTGGCGCGCAGGCGCGCGCGGGCGAAGCGCCCGGTTTCGGCCTCGGCCTGGCCCTGTCGCAAGCCATCGTGCATGCGTATGGCGGGCGCATCGAGGCGCAGAACCGCGCCGGCGGCGGCGCCCTGTTTACCATGCGCCTGCCCGCCTCAGGTTGAGGTCGGTACGCCTTCCCAGCGCACCTGCCGCACCTGCGGCCAGGCGCCCGCGCGGTTGACGAAGCGCACCAGCACGGCGCGCTGCACGGCCTGGCACAGCACCATGGCGATCAGCCGCACCATCTGCCTGCCCGCGTCCCAGCTGCGCAGCACCTGCGACGGCGCCAGGCCCGCGCCTTTCAGTTCGGCCAGCAGCAGGCGCACCACGTGGTCGGCCTGCGCCGCGGGGCAGGTGACGGTCAGGCGGTAGGTGGCCACGACAGGCGCGCGCCTGGCAAACCAATGGAAGAATTTTTTCATCATCACACTCCCCGTTCGGCGACAAATTCCGCGTTGTTGACCAGCGCCCAGCGCACGGCCGAGACGCTGCCTTCCAGGCTGACCTGGCTGACGATCTGCTCCAGCAGTCCCAGGCTGGACAGGGGCGTGAGCAGGTCGGCGCGCACTTCGATGCGCCCGGCCTGCGGCGCATCCTCGCTGTGCAAGGATTGCAGCATCAGCGCCGGCATGCCGCTGATCATGCGCAGCATCAGGTTGCGCACCTGGACTTCCTGCTCCGCTTCGCACACGGCCGTGACGCGGTAGATGCTTTCCGTCTCGATGCCGGCCGCGCTGCCGTGCGCGTTGATGCGCTGGGCCAGGTGGCGCAGCACCAGGTTGGCGATCAGCACAAACGCCGTGCCGATGGCCGCTTCGAGGGCAAATCCCAGGCCGCACAGGATGCCGATGGCGGCCGAGCACCACAGCGTCGCGGCCGTGTTCAGGCCGCGCACCGTCATGCCCTCGCGCATGATCACGCCGGCGCCCAGGAAACCGATGCCCGACACCACCTGCGCGGCGATGCGCATGTGGCCCGAGGTATCGCCTTCGAGCACGGAAACCATCACGAACAGCGAGGCGCCGACGGACACCAGCGCATTCGTGCGCAGGCCCGCCATGCGCTGGCGCAGCTGGCGTTCGGCGCCGATCATGGCGCCCAGGGTCAATGCCGCGGCAACGCGCAGCGCAAAGTCAAATACCACCATCAGTTTCTCCCGGCTGGGGAGGAACAGGCGAGTGCACAGGCGAAGTCAATCCGCCCGAAAAGGGGGCAGCAGGCGATAACGGTGGAACGATGAGGAGGGGAGTGGCGGCGAGGGTGACTCGTCGCTGGTAAAACCGCACCTTGCCGAGGGCAGGGCGGGCGGAATGCGCGCGTCTTGCCTAAGGCCGATCGCCGATGGTCAATCGACTACTGTCACTGGAACAAGCACCCACGAGTCACTCCATACAATTGATAACGGGGACAGTCTAGCCAGTGGGGGCGTTTTGGTCAACTGAAGCTCTCTTCAGGAAACCGCCGCGTCGTCCCCGCCAATGCGGGGACGGTGAAGGCGACCGGCGGGAAGATCAGTGGGCGGCGCCGGCGGGCGCCTTGGCGTCGTCGGCATGCGCATCCGTGTGCGCATGCGCGTCGCCGCCGCCGAAGAAGCGCGCGGCGCGCTTGCCCAGGCTGTCGAGGTAGGTGTAGGCGACGGGCACCACCACCAGCGTCAATAGCGTCGAGGTGATGACGCCGCCGATGACGGCGCGCCCCATCGGCGCCTGCGATTCGCCGCCGTCGCCCATGCCGATGGCCATCGGCAGCATGCCGAAGACCATCGCCAGGGTCGTCATCAGGATGGGGCGCAGGCGTACCTGGCCCGCTTCCATCAGCGCGGCGAACTGGCCCAGGCCTTCGCGCTGGCGCTGGTTGGTGAAGTCCACCAGCAGGATCGCATTCTTGGTGACCAGGCCCATCAGCATGATGAAGCCGATCACGGAGAAGATGTTCAGGGTGCTGCCCGTGATCAGGAGGGCCAGCAGCACGCCGATCAGGGAGAGCGGCAGCGACACCATGATGGCGACCGGCTGCAGGAAGCTGCCGAACTGCGACGCCAGCACCAGGTAGATGAAGATCACGGCGATACCCAGCGCCATCATGGCGCCGCCCATGGTTTCGGCCATCTGCTGCGCATTGCCGGCCACGTCGAAACGCACGCCGGGCGGCAGGTCGATCGACTTGATTGCTTTCTGCACGTCGGCGTCGACGTCGCCGGCAGGACGGCCCTGCACGCCGGCATAGATGGCCACGCGGCGCTGCAAGGCCTGGCGCTTCAGCACTTGCGGGCTGGACGACGGCACGAATTCCACCACCTGGCGCAGCGGGATCATCACCGGCTTGCCGTTCGCATCGAGCTTGCTGGACGCCAGCGACAGGTCGGCCAGGTCGGCCACCTTCTGCCGGCCCGACTTGGGCAGCTGCACGTTGACGTCGTAGTTCTGCCCGTCGGACGCCAGCCAGTGGCTGACCGTGTCGCCCGCCACGAATGGGCGCAGGGCGGCGCCGATCTGCTGCACCGACAATCCCAGGTCGCTGGCCAGTTCATTATTGATCTTCACCGTGGTCGACGGATTGGCGCCTTCCTGGCTGTATTCCATGTCGGCCAGACCCTTGATGGTGCGCATCTTGTCCATCAGGCGGTGCGCCACTTCATCGAGCTTGCCTTCGTCCGTGCCGAGGATGGCGATGAAGATGGGGCGGTTGCCGACGGACAGGGTGATGCCGGCGATCGGCGCCAGGCGTTCGCGGATCAGCCTTTCCAGTTCCTGCTGCGAGCGGCGCTTGTGCGTCTTGATGTCCGTCAGCTTCAGGTTGACTTCGGCCGCATTGCGTCCATCGGGCGTGCCGATATTGGCCACCAGGCTGTCGATTTCGGGAAATTCCTTCAGGGCCGCTTCCACCTGGCGCACCTTGGAATCCGTGTATTCGAGGCTGGAGCCGACGGGCGTCTTGAAGCGCAGGTTGACCCAGCCCTGGTCCGTCTCGGGGAACATCTCGCCGCCTATCATCGGCACGAGCATCAGGCTGCCCGCGAACAGGGCCACGGCCGTGGCCAGCGTGGTCTTGCGCCAGCGCAGGGCGATGCCGAGCACCTTGCCATACCAGACGTGCAGGCGGTCGATGCCGGTCTCGATCCAGGCCATGAAGCGGCCCAGCCATGGCGCATACTTGAAGCGGTCCTTGACGGGGTCGCGCCAGACGGACGACAGCATCGGGTCGAGCGTGAAGCTGACGAACAGCGACACCAGCACGGCGACGGCCACGGTGATGCCGAACTGCAGGAAGAAGCGGCCGATGATGCCGTCCATGAAGGCCACCGGCACGAACACGGCGACGATGGCAAACGTGGTGGCCATCACGGCCAGGCCGATTTCATTGGTGCCGTCGTTGGCCGCCTTGTAGTGGCTCTTGCCCATGCCCAGGTGGCGCACGATGTTTTCGCGCACGACGATGGCGTCGTCGATCAGCAGGCCGATGCACAGCGACAGCGCCATCAGCGTCAGGAAGTTCAGGGTGAAGCCGAAGGCCTTCATGGCGATGAAGCTGGCCAGCACGGAGATCGGCAGGGTCAATCCGGTGATGATGGTCGAGCGCCACGAATGCAGGAACAGGAAGACGATCACCATCGTCAGCACGGCGCCTTCGATGATGGTGCGCTTGACGTTATTGAGCTGGCTTTGCACGCGCTCCGATTCGTCGTCCAGCACGCGCAGGGTGATATCGGGCGGCAGCGTCTTTTGCAGGTCGGCCGCCACTTTCAGGATGCCGGTGCCCACTTCCACCACGTTGGCGTCCTGCACCTTGGTGATTTCCATGGTCACGGCCTGCTGGCCGTTCATGCGCGAGATCGACAGTTCTTCCTGCTCGCCGTCGACGACGCTGGCCACCTGGTCCAGGTAGACGGGACCGCTGGCGCGGCGCGCCACGATGATCTTGCCGAATTCGCGCGCATCCTT
The DNA here is from genome assembly GCF_030397695.1 of Janthinobacterium sp. SUN118. Taxonomy (NCBI): domain Bacteria; kingdom Pseudomonadati; phylum Pseudomonadota; class Betaproteobacteria; order Burkholderiales; family Oxalobacteraceae; genus Janthinobacterium; species Janthinobacterium sp. SUN118. The sequence goes on from NZ_JAPUBV010000001.1 coordinate 646,655, forward strand.
GATCTTGCCTTCCACGCGCACCAGCTGTTCGGCCGCGCCATGGCTGATGGAGCCGGCCGGCAAATTGGTATTCGTGGCCTGGATGGCGCGGATCACTTCATCGACGCCGATGCCCTGGGCATTGAGTTCGATCGGCTTCATGCTGATGAGGATCTGGCGCGCGCGCAGGCCGCGCAGCTTGACTTGCCCCACGCCGGCCACGCCCTGGAAGCGCTTGCTGATGATCTGCTCCGTCATGGTCGACAGCGAACGCAGGTCATGCCCGGTGGAGGTCAGCACGATGGTGGCGATGGGGCGCTCGTTGTCGCCCTCGGCACGCGCGATGAACGGGTCCTTGGCTTCCTTCGGGAAGCGTGGGCGCACCAGCGCCACCTTGTCGCGCAAGTCCTGCATGGCCTTGTCCATATTCGTCGACAGCTCGAATTCCAGGTAGACGCCGGCGCGTCCTTCCCACGAGTTGGCGCGGATGGTCTTGATGCCGCTGACGGTGTTGACGGCGTCCTCGATGGGGCGCGTGATGTCGTTTTCCACGGCTTCGGGCGAGGCGCCCGGGTAGTTCACTTCAATGGCGGCGAACGGGAACTGCACGCTGGGCATGCTTTCCACGCCCAGGCCGCGGTAGGAAAACACGCCCAGCACCACCAGCGCCACCATGACCATGGTGGCGAAGACGGGGTTCTGTATGCTGACTTTGGTCATCCACATGGCTTAATCCTTCCGCGCCAGCACGGCCGGCTGTGCGGCGGGAGCGGCGGGCGCCCCGGCAAAGGTCACGCCGTGGCCCGGTTTCACGCCATCGAGCCTGGCGACGATGACTTTCGCGCCCGGCACCAGGCCCGACGTCACTTCCGCATAGCCTTCATCTTCGTTGCGCAGGCCCAGGGTGACGGGTTGGGCGACCACCTTGTTGTTGACCAGCGCATACACGACCGGGCCCTGCTTTTCATTGCGCACGGCCGCCAGCGGCACCAGCGGCGCCACGGATGAGCGTTCGGTGACGATGCTGCCCTTGGCGAACATGCCGCCGCGCAGCGCGCCATCGCCATTGTCGACGGCGATGTAGACGAGCATGGCGCGCGAGCCGCTCTCGGTGGTGGGGTTGATGCGCGTGACCTTGCCGGCGAAGTCGCGCGCGCCGAAGCCGTCGACCTTGAAGTGCACGTCCTGGCCCAGTTTGATGCGCGGGATTTCCGCGCTGGGCACGGGCGCTTCCAGGGTCAGCTGCGCCAGGTTGACGATGGTGTAGACGGGCATGTCGGGCGAGACCTTTTCGCCGGCCTGCACGTGGCGCTTGCTGACGATGCCGGCCATGGGCGCGCGGATCACCGTGTCGGCCAGCGCGATGCGGGCGATGTCGACCATGGCGGCGTTGGATTTGACGCCGGCGCGCGCCAGGTCGACGGAATTCTGTGTCGTGTCGTAAGCCGTCTGCGAAATGTATTTCTGCTTGAGCAGGGCCTGGCTATTGTTTTCGTTCTTGGCTGCCATCGACAGGCGCGCCTGCGCCTCGTCGAGCATGGCTTGCTGCTGCGTCAGGCGGGCGCGCTGGTCGGCCGCGTCCAGGCGCACGAGAATTTGCCCGGCGGCCACGCTCTGGCCCTCCTGCAAGGTGGTTTCGTGGATCACGCCGGAGACCTTGGCCTTGATGGTGGCTTGCGTCAGCGGCGCCAGCGAACCCGACAGGGGCAAGCTCACGGCGAGCGCGCGCGCATCGATGGCGGCCACGTCGCCCTGCGCCAGTTCGTGCACGGGCGTCTTGTCCTGTTGTTTTTTCTTGCTCGCCTGCAACTCGGCCACCTTGGCCGCTTGTTGTCTCGTTTGCATCACGGTCCAGCCGCCGCCGGCCAGGCCCAGCACGACCAGGATCAGCACGGGGGTGCGCCAGCGGCGACGACGCGGGGCTGCAAGGGGGGAGGCCGGTGGCAAAGTCTCGTTTTTCATGGTGTTTTCGTATGGAGGCGGCGCAAGGGTCGGGCGCCAGGTCTCGTTGCGGCCGGCCTGCGGCGGGCCGGGGGAATTCGGGTAGCGTATCGCCGTGGCGGCCGCAGGCAGCACGCCTGCCGCTGCGGTCGTTCACGGCGATACGCATGTTGCTACTTTATGAAGATACAAGTGCGCCCGCCATCGCCGTGCGACAGATTGCACAAAAACGGGGATGAAATGCAGAAAACGGGCGCCAGAGGCACCGGGCGCGGCGGCGGCGCCGGCAGCGGCATGCCACGATGCTTGAGCATCCTCAATGAGCCGATTCGCCGGCGCGCAAGAATGGCCATGATGGTTGTGCCACCGGACAGGCCAGGGTGCCCGCCGGTTGCGGCACGGCCGCGCAACGGGGGGCCTGATGTCTGAACGGATTGTCGGAGCCGTCCCGTCGCCGGGCCGTTTGCTGGCCGCTGCCGCACCGGACACGGGAGCGGCCGGCAAGGCGCTGGACTTGCTGTCCATCGCCGTTGCCGCCGTCGAGCAGGCGCCCGGCATGGCCGTGCGCGGCATCGACCGCGATGGCATCGTGTGCTACTGGAGCGCGGGCGCGGCGCGCCTGTATGGAGTGCCGGCCGAGCTGGCCCTGGGCCAGCCGTGGAGCAGCGTGGCCACGGCCATGCCGGAAGGCGCCGGCCAGGACGCCGATGGCCATGCGGAACTGGACGCCGTCTGGCATAGCGGCAAGGCGCGCACGGCCCGCCTGTGGCGTCTCGGTAGCAACGGGGTGGCGCCGCGCTGCATCTGTTCCACCGCGTTTCCCGTCATCGTGGCCGGGCGCGTGCGGCAAGTGGTGTGCATCGATGTCGACATCACGGCCAGCGGCCAGGATGGCGCGGGGCAGGGCGCGCTGTTGCTGATGGGGGATAATTTCCGCCAGTTGTACGACAAGTCGGCCGACGCCATCGTGCTGCTGCGCGACGAGCATATCGCCGAAGCCAACCCGGCCGCCATCGCCCTGTTTCAATGCGAGGAGCGGCCACGCCTGCTGGGACGGCGTCTCAGCGATTTCTCGCCCTTGCGCCAGCCCGATGGCGCCTTGTCGTCCCTGCGCGGCACGCAACTGGCGGCGCAGGCCCATGCCCACGGCAACTGGCGCTATGACTGGCAGTATCAAACTTGCCTGGGGGAATTGTTCTGGGGCGAAGTGCTGCTTACTTCCGTCACGCTCGACCATACCTATCTGTTCTATGCCGTGATCCGCGATATTTCTTCCCGCAAACTGGCCGAGCGGGCCCTGTACCTGTCGGCGCAGGTGGTCGAGCACGCACGGGAAGCAATCGTCGTGATGGACCCGCAGCAACGCGTTGTCAGCATGAATCCCGCGTACAGCGAGATCAGCGGCTTCAGCCTGGACGACATGCTGGGCAAGCCGTTTGCCATGCACCGCGCCGAACCGGATGAACTGGCGTTCTTTGCCCACGTGTGGGAAGAGGTCGATACGAATGGCTATTGGCAGGGCGACATCCTGGCCCAGCGCAAGGAGGGGCAGCGCTACCCGGCCTGGCTGTCGCTGACGGCCATCCGCGATACGCAGGGGCAGCTCAGCAACTACATGGCCATCCTCAGCGACATCAGCGAGCGCAAGAAAACCGAGGAGCACACGCGCCACCTGGCCGAACACGATTTCCTCACCGACCTGCCGAACCGGGTGCTGCTGCTGGACCGGCTGTCGCTGGCGCTGGCGGCCGCGCGGCGCAAGCTGAGCATGCTGGCCATCCTGTACCTGGACCTCGACCACTTCAAGCACATCAACGACAGCATGGGCCATCACGTGGGCGACCTGCTGCTCAAGGAGGTGGCGCGGCGCCTCGTGCGCTGCGTGCGCGGCGTCGACACGGTCAGCCGCCATGGCGGCGACGAGTTCGTCATCATCCTGGCCGAGGTGGGCGGCATCGACCAGGCGGCGCACGTGGCGGCCAGCCTGCTGCAAGCCGTGACCCAGGTCTACCAGTTGGGCGAGTATGAGTTGCAGGTGTCGGTGTCGATCGGCGTGGCCATCTTTCCCAGCGATGGCGACAGCATCGACACGCTGGTGCACAACGCCGATATCGCCATGTACCACGCCAAGGAAAGCGGACGCAATAATTTCCAGTTTTTTAATGCGGAAATGAATGCGCAAATCCTCGAGCGGGCCAGCCTCGAACAGGGCTTGCGCGCGGCGCTGGGCAGCGACGAGTTTGCGCTGGAATTCCAGCCCGCCCTCGATGTCGCCGGCGGCCAGATCGTTGGGGCGGAAGCCCTGTTGCGCTGGCGCCACCCGCAGCTGGGCGTGCTGCCGCCCGAGCGCTTTCTCGCCGTGGCCGAGGAATGCGGATTGATGGTGTCGATCGGCAACTGGGTGCTGCGCCACGCCTGCCTGCGCGCGCGGGCCTGGCACGACGCGGGCCAGGCGTGGCGCGTCTCCGTGAATCTGTCGGCGGCGCAATGCCTGCACAATAATTTAGTGCACAGCGTACAGGAAGCGCTGGCGGCGTCGGGCTTGCCGGCCGCCTGCCTGGAACTGGAAGTGACGGAGTCGCTGCTGATGAAGGGCGGCGCGCGTCTGGCCGGCGTGCTGGCGCAGCTGCGCGCGCTGGGCGTGCGGCTGGCCATCGACGACTTCGGCACCGGCTATTCGCGCCTGGCCAATCTGCGCCATTACCCGGTGGACAAGCTGAAGATCGATCCCTCGTTCCTGCCCGGCGCGGACGGCGCGGCTGGCGAGTCCGATACCGCCGTGGCCGCCACCATCATCGCCATGGCGCGCGAACTGCAGCTGACGGTGATCGCGGAAGGCGTGGAAACGGCGCAGCAGCTGGCCTACCTGCGGGCGCAGGGTTGCCAGCAGTACCAGGGACGCCATGCCGGCGCGCAAGTCGCTGGCAGCGCGCTGGCGGCGCTGTTGCATTAGTTATTGCATCAGTGAATGTTTCCCAGCAGCTTGATGCGCGCCACGACCTGGCCATGGTCGGACGCGGGCGGCAAGCCCAGCAGCAAATGGTCGTTCAGGTAGATCACGTCGAGCACGGCGCCGATGGCGCGCGGCGAGGCGGGGTGGAAGTGTTCGGAGACGAGGATGTGGTCGATCGTCATGTAGGCGCTGTCGTGGATATTCGTGTAGCCCACGTGGCGCAGGTAATCCTGGCGCAGCTGGATGGCGTTGCAGTCGTACAGGCGTGCGCGCATCTCGGGCAGGTGGCCGGCCGCTTCGCACGGCGCGCCGGCACCCATGACGATGGCCGTGGTGACGGCATTGGCGATGTCGTTGAAGTCGCCCAGCACGATGCGCGGACGGCCGCTTTGGCCCAGTTCGCTCACCAGCACGCGCAGGGCCACGGCTTCCGCGCCGCGCCGCTGCAGCGAACGCAGGTTGGCCAGCGCATACGCCAGCGCGTCGCCGGCGTCGTCTGGGCGGTAGTCGGGCCGGCGCGATTTCAGATGCACGACGACCACGTCGGTCAGTTGTCCTCCAGGCAAGACGAGCTGCACATGCAGGGGCGCGCGGGCAAAGCGGCACGGGTCCGCATCCGCGCCCTGGCCATCGGCCGGCAAGGTGACGCCGGCGGGAAAGTTCGCATAGGCAACACCGGGGCCGGCCAGCGGCAGCCGCGAGACGAGCGCCACCGTGGGCAGCATGCGGCCGCTGGCATCCACCGCATCGTAGCCGGCCAGCACCGCTTCGCGATAGTGGCGCGTGCGCGACAGCACGTCGCGCAGGGCCGCCTGCGAGAAGATTTCCTGGAAACCGATCACGTCGGCATCGAGCAGGTCGATCTGCCGCGCCGTCCACTGCGCCTTGGCCTCGTATTGGGCCGGGCTCAACGGTTCCAGGTTGTCATACAATTTCTCCCCGGCAGGGGCAAGGTTGCAGACATTGAATGTGGCAAAGCGGATTTCTTCCTGCATAATTAGCACTCCTCACTGAACGATCAGCGTATCACGCATGGCTAAAAAAGAGCATATTTCCGAAACCCAGGCGACGCAGATGCTGCGCAAGCATCAAGTTTCCTTCGATGAACACCCGTATCCGTATGAAGAGCACGGCGGCACCAGCGTCTCGGCGCGCGAGCTGAACGTGCCCGAGCATGCGGTGATCAAGACCCTCGTGATGCAGGACGAGGCGGCGCGGCCGATGATCGTGCTCATGCATGGGGATTGCAAGGTGTCGACCAAGAACCTGGCGCGTGGCATCGGCTGCAAGTCCGTCGAGCCGTGCAAGCCCGAAGTGGCGCAGCGCCATTCCGGCTACCTGATCGGCGGCACTTCGCCGTTCGGCACCAAGAAGGCCATGCCCGTGTACGTGGAGCAATCCATCCTGGCGCTCGAGCGTATCTATATCAATGGCGGGCGGCGCGGTTTCCTCGTCTCGCTGGCGCCGCAGGTATTGCTCGACTTGCTCCAGGCCAAGCCGGTGCAGTGCGCCCTGGCAGACTAAGAGCCTATCCCAGCAGATGAATATCTCCCCTGCTGCTGCCCCTCAGAAGCGGGGACTGCGTTGATCGTCGTCGCCTGGCTCGCCACGCGTCCTCCTCACGCCTGGTCCGCGCTCCTGATACGCTGCCAGCAGAAGACGCTCGCTACGGGATAGACTCCAAGAAAACCGGGCGCCGCCCTGTCCTTGGGCTGGGCGCTGGTGTATATTCTGCTGCGCCAGCCTTATGCTGCTGTGAAAAATACAACAAAGGGAAGAAATGAATCCAGTAATCACAACCGTGGCAATGACAGTGGCCGCTTACTTGCTCGGCTCGATATCGTTTGCCGTGGTGATGAGCAAGGTCTACGGCATTGCCGATCCGCGTACCTATGGCTCGAAGAATCCGGGCGCCACCAACGTGCTGCGCAGCGGCAACAAGGGCGCCGCCGTCATGACCTTGCTGGGCGATGGCGCCAAGGGCTGGCTGGCCGTCTTCCTGGCCGACCATTTTGCCGGTGCGCTGGGCGTGGGCGACACGGCCGTGGCGCTGGTGGCCATCGCCGTCTTCCTCGGCCACCTGTGGCCCGTCTTCTTCCGTTTCGTCGGCGGCAAGGGCGTGGCCACGGCCCTTGGCGTGTTGCTGGGCATTCATCCATGGCTGGGCCTGGCCACCCTGGCCACCTGGCTGATCATCGCCTATGCCTTCCGCTATTCCTCGCTGGCGGCGCTGGTGGCGGCCCTGTTCGCGCCGTTCTACTACGGCTTGCTGTTCGGCGTCGATCCCATCCTGCTGGCCGTCGTCGTCATGAGCGTGCTGCTGGCCTACCGCCATAGCCAGAATATTGCCAACTTGCTCGCTGGCAAGGAAAGCAAGATCGGCGGCAAGAAGGACGCGGCCAAGGCCGCTGGCAAGAAGAAGTAAGCGCTTGATTTCCGGCGGCCCGCACGCATATGCTGTGCTTGCGGCGCCGCGCGGTGCGGCCGCCCCCGACTCGCGCAAAGGCTGCCCACCATGAGTTCCACCTCCGCCACACCCACTCCCATCCGTATCGACTTCGTCTCCGACGTCTCCTGTCCCTGGTGCGTGATCGGCCTGAAATCGCTGGAGCAAGCCTTGGGCAATCTGCAGGACAGCGTCCAGGCCGAGATTCACTTCCAGCCCTTCGAGCTGAATGCCAGCATGCCGGCCGAAGGCGAGGATATCGGCGAACACATCGCCCGCAAATACGGTTCCACCGAGGAACAGATGGCGCAATCGCGCGAAGCCATCCGCGCGCGCGGCGAGCAGCTGGGCTTTACCTTTGCCATGGACAAGCGCGGCCGCATCTACAACACCTTCGATGCGCACCGCCTGCTGCACTGGGCCGCACTGCAAGGGCGCCAGAAGGAACTCAAGATGGCGCTGTTCGATGCGTATTTCACGCAGGGCCAGAATCCGTCCTCGCACGCGGTGCTGCTGACAGTGGCCGGCGACGCGGGACTGGACACGGCGAAAGCGGCCGAGGTGCTGGCATCGAACGCCTACGCGGACGAGGTGCGCGCGCAGGAACAGTTCTATCAGCAAAACGGCATCAACTCCGTGCCGGCCGTCATCATCAACGAGCGCCACCTGATTTCCGGCGGCCAGCCGCCCGAAGTGTTCGAGCAAGCCTTGCGCCAGATCATCGCCAGCGCCTGATCCGGAGGCCAATGGCGCGCGCCATGGCGGTCGATTTCGGCTACACTCCGCTGAGAAGGGGGATAGTCAAATGCCAACAGCCAGCTGGAATGGCGCCGTCATCGCGCAAACTGCCGATGCGCAGGTGCAAGTCGTTGAAAACAATGTGTATTTTCCCTTGTCGTCGGTGAGGCAGGACTACCTGCGCCCGAGCAGCCACACGACGGTCTGCCCGTGGAAGGGCACGGCCAGCTATTACGACGTCGTCGTCGATGGCGCCGTCAATGCCAACGCGGCCTGGTACTACCCCCAGCCCAAGGACGCCGCCCGGCAGATTGCCGGCCACGTGGCCTTCTGGCGCGGCATAAGCGTCGAGCGCTGACCCTTCCCTCCCCATATTGAACCCCCACCAGAAAGCAGACGATGGATTTACGCCTCGCCGTGTACCAGCTCGCCTCGGGCCATGCGCTCGATGCCCAACAAACCCGGCAGTTGCAGGACGTGGCCGGTTTCCAGCGCGAACCCGCGCGCCTGGCGTACTGGCTGCCGCGCGGCGTGGCCGTGCTGGGCGCCGCGCTGCTGGGCATGGGCCTGATCTTCTGGGTCGCCGCCAACTGGGAAGAGCTGGGCAGGACGGGCCGCTTTGCCCTGCTGCAAGGCGTGTTTGCCGCCGCCTGCGTGGCCGCGTTTGCCGTGCCGAAGGCGCGCGTGCCGCTGCTGCTGGTGGCCATGCTGGCCATCGGCGGCCTGTTCGCCTACTTTGGCCAGACCTACCAGACGGGCGCCGATCCGTGGCAACTGTTTGCCGTGTGGGCCGCGCTGGCGCTGCCGCTGTGCCTGGTGGCGCGCAGCGACGTGCTGTGGACGCCGTGGATGCTGATCGTGTCGACGGCGGCGACCCTGTGGATACAGGCGCATACGCGCCACAGCTGGAGCGTCGAGTCGGCCGACCTGCCTGTCTTTGTCGGCGGCTGGCTGGCCGTGCTGCTGGCCTGCGCCTTCGTTTCGCCCCTGCTGGCGCGCTGGACGGGCGCCGCTTCCTGGGCCCTGCGCCTGGGCCTGGTGCTGCTCACCATCCTCATCACGGGCTCGGCCGTCACTGCCCTGTTCGGCAACACCATCGAGTCGCCGTACTGGGCAGGGCTGGGTTTGCTGGCCGTCGCCGCCATCCTGTTGTCGATGAGTAAATTTTCCGACGTATTCGGCCTCAGCGCCGTCACGCTCGGCATCAACACCCTGCTGGTGGGTGGCCTCGCGCACTGGCTGTTCAACGGCAATGGCGGCGAAGTGGGCAGCCTGGTCATCCTGGGCCTGGTGGCCGCCGTCATGCTGGCGCTGAGCGTGCAAGGCATCCTGTGGCGCGCGCGCAAGGAGGCGGCATGAGCAGCCTGAACAGCAAGCGCGCCGATGCGCTCGATACCCTGATCGCCGACGCCACGCGCGCCGGCCTGTTGCCGCCCGGCGCCACGCGGCCCGTGCAGGACGTGCGGCCGTGGCCGCTGGTGCTGATGACGGCGTTCGGCGCCTGGCTGGCCGCCATCCCCCTGATCGCGGCGCTCGGCGTGGGCCTGGAAAGCGTGGTGCGCCACGGTCCCGGCGCGTATGTCGTGGCCGCCATCGTGCTGGTGGTGGCCGTGCTGCTGATCCGCACGCGCGGCGTGGCCCTGTTTGTCGAGCAGCTGGCCGTGCCGTGCCTGCTGGTGGGCGGCGGCTTGCTCGGCTATGCGCTGTTCCGCGACTATTCGACGCAGACGGCGTCCTTGCTGCTGTGCCTGGCTTGCCTGCTGGTGGCCGCCGCCCTGCCGCGCGACTGGCTGCGCGTGCTGCTGGGCGTGGTCGCCTGCGGCTTGCTGGGACTGGGCGTCGTCGACAGTCAGCGCGACTGGATTTTCGAGAATGACCCGACGCAGCTGTATCTGGCCTGGATGCTGGCCCTGGCACTATGGCTGGGCGTGCACTGGCTGCAGAAACAGGCGTTCAACGATGGCCGCGGCGCGCCCATCGCCGCCTTCCTGGAGTCGCTGTCGACGGGGTGGGTATTGGCAATCTTGCTGGGCCTGGTCTTCTGGTCCGGCATGACCTTCATGCTGGGCGGTGCCTTGGGCAGCGGCTTTGCCAGCGACGTGGCGCGCGAAGTGGGCAGCCACCAGGCCGGCGCCTGGTATGCGCGGGCCTTGAACGGCGTCTCGCTCGTGCTGGCCATGGCGGCGGCCGCGTGGATGGGCTGGCGCTGGCCGGCGCTGCGCCAGTTGCCGGCCATCGGCGTGGCGCTGGTGCTGATCGTGCTGGCGTGGTTCATGCCGGCCCTGGGCCCCGTCTTGCTGATCCTCGCGTATTGCCTGGCCAGCGGGCGCACGCGCGTGGCCGTGGCGGCGGGCCTGGCGGCCGCGTGGGTCATCGGCAGTTTTTATTACCAGCTGGCCTGGCCGCTGGCCAGCAAGGCGGCGCTGCTGGCCATGGCCGGCGCCATCCTGTGCGCGCTGTCGTGGCTGGCCACGCGCGGCAAGGTGCTGCACCTGGTGGAAAGCAAGCCGGCGGCCGTCGTCGCCAAAGGCCGCGCCGTGCGCCTGGGCACCTTGGCGGGCCTGCTGCTGGTGCTGCTGGTGGTCAATGGCGGCATCTGGCAAAAAGAGCAGCTGATTGCCAAGGGTGACGCCATTTTCGTGGCGCTGGAACCGGTCGACCCCCGCTCGCTGATGCAGGGCGACTACATGCGCCTCAATTTCGTCAACCTCGGTGTCCTATCCACGCTGGCCAGCGTGGAAAGGGCGCCGGGGCGACCGCTCGTGGTGGCCCGGCGCGATGCACGCGGCGTGGCCGAACTGCTGCGTCCCTACACCCAGGAGGCGCTGGCGCCCGACGAATTCCTGCTCGAGCTGACGCCGAAAGGCGGGCGCTGGGTGCTGGTCAGCGATGCCTGGTTTTTCAAGGAAGGCGAGGCGGCGCGCTGGGAAAAGGCCCGTTTTGGCGAGTTCCGCGTCATGCCCGATGGCCGTGCCTTGCTGGTCGGCATGCGCGGGCCGGAGCTGGAAAAGCTGTAGCGCAAGCGCACGCCGGGGCGGGCGTCCTGTAAAATTGCCCGATGGATAATATTACGCATTCGGTCATCGGCCTCGGGGTCGGCGAACTGGTACACCGCAGCCTGCCGCCCGAGCCGCAGGTCCCCGCACAGCGCACCCGGCGCGCGCTGTTTCTCTTTACGGCCTGGTTTGCCAGCAATGCGCCGGACCTGGACCTGGTGCTCACCAGATTGCTGCCGCGCCCGTTCGGCTACATGTTGCACCACCGGGGGCATACGCATACCTTGCTGCTGGCCTTGCCGCAGGCGCTGCTGCTGCTGGCCCTGCTGTGGCTGCTGTGGCCCGGCGCGCGCCGCCTGCTGAAGGACAGCGTGCCCGCGCGCGTGGGCCTGGCCGCCTGCCTGTTGCTGGGCTTTTGCCTGCACATGGGCATGGACTTCCTCAATTCCTACGGCTTGCACCCGTTTTATCCGTTCGACAGCCGCTGGCTGTATGGCGACATGGTCTTCATTGTCGAGCCCATGTTCTGGGTCTTGCTGGGCGTGCCCGTGATCATGTCCTTGCACTACGGCATCGTCAAAAGCGTGCTGCTGGCGGGGCTGACGGCGGCCCTGTGCTTCTTCACCCATAAAACCTATCTGGCACCCGCCTCGCTGGCCGTCTTGCTGGGGCTGGGCGTGATCCTGGCCGTGCTGCAGGCGCGCGCCGGCGAGCGGGGGCGCGGCCCTCTGCTGCTGGCGTTCGCGCTGGCCGCCACTTTCATCGGCACGCAGGGCGTGGCCTCGGCCATCGGCCGCGCCCGCGTCGAGGCGGCCGTGCAGCGGCTGGACCCGGGCACGCGCGTGTGGGATGTGGCGATGACCGCCTTCCCCAGCAACCCGCTGTGCTGGATCTATGTTTCACTCGACAGCAAGACGGACGTGTACACCTTGCGGCGCGGCACGTTGAGCTTGCTGCCCGCCTCGCTGGCGCCCGCCGCCTGCCCGGCCGGCCTGGTCGAGACGGGCAAACGGGGCCAGCAGCTGGCGCCCGGCATCGCCGTGGCGGCGCAGGCGACGGGCAGCCTGGCGGCCTTGCGCGCCTTGCAGGAGGAAAATTGCTATGTCGATGCCTGGTTCCGCTTTGCCCGCATGCCCAGGTTGAATGCGGACAAGCTGACGGACGTGCGCTTCAATCCCGGCATGCTGCCCAATTTCACCACGGTCGAGCTGCAGCAGTTCCGTGGCCGGCCATGTCCCGCCTACGTGCCGGGCTGGGACCGCCCGCGCGCCGACATGCTGGAGACGCCGAAAGCGGCGCGCCGATAGTGGATATGTTGCCTTATGGCAAAAAATATCGCGTGCATGCATTCCCTGCCGTGGCGGTGCATGCGACAATTATCAATTCAGCATGCATGTCATTGAGTTAGGATTATTTTGGAAGAGCAGCACGCACTACCGTATTTACGAGAAACCCTGCTGTTTCTCGCCCTGGCCGGGATTTTTATTCCGTTATTGCAACGCCTGAAAGTCAACCAGGTGCTCGGTTTCCTGGCCGTCGGTGCCCTGTTCGGCCCGTTCGGCTTCGGCCTGTGGGCGGCCGAGTTCACGTGGCTGACGTATTTTTCGTTCGTCCGCGCCGAACAGGTGAGCGGCCTGGCCGAGCTGGGCGTGATGTTCCTGATGTTCATGATCGGCCTCGAGCTGTCGACGGAACGGCTGTGGGCGCTGCGGCGCTGGGTGTTTGGCGCGGGCGTGGGGCAGGTCGCCGTCAGCGCCTGCCTGATCGGCGGCGTCGCGTATTATTTCGGCCTGTCGCTGGAAGCGTCGATCGTGCTGGGGCTGGTGCTGTCGCTGTCGTCGACGGCCGTCGTGATGCAGTTGCTCACGGACCAGCGTTCCCTGCAGACGCCGGCCGGCCAGGCGGGCTTTTCCATCCTGATGTTCCAGGATTTGATGGTGGTGCCGCTGTTCATCCTCATCGACGTGTTCGCCAGCGGGCGCAGCGACGACCTGGCGTACCTGCTCAGCTTTGCGGCCGTGAAATCGGCCGGCGCCATCCTGCTGATCTACCTGCTCGGACGCCGGGTGATCCGCCCGCTGTTCCAGTTTTTCGTGAAGAAACGCCAGCCCGACGTCTTCATGGCCTTGACCTTGCTCAGTACGCTTGGCATCGCGGGCCTGACCTACCTGGCGGGCCTGTCGATGGCGCTGGGCGCCCTGCTGGCCGGTCTGCTGCTGGCGGAAACGGAATTCCGCCATGAGGTGGAAGTAACGATCGAGCCGTTCAAGGGCTTGTTGATGGGCCTGTTCTTCATGTCGGTGGGCATGCAGATCGACGTGCGCGAAATCCTCAAGTCGCCGATCTTGATTCCCTTGGCCGTGCTGAGCCTGTTTTTCCTGAAGACCCTCGTCATCGGCGTGATTTTCCGCCTGGGCGGCTTTCACTGGGGGCGCGCCGTGGAAACGGGCGTGCTGCTGGGGCAGGGCGGCGAGTTCGCCTTCATCGTCGTCGCGTATGCGCTCGGTACCAAGCTGATCGGACCGCAGGTGGCGCAGTTCGTCATGCTGGTGGTGGGCCTGAGCCTGTTCGCCACGCCGGCGCTGGCGAAGGCGGCGCGCGCGTTCGGCAACTGGTGGGAAAAGCGCCACCACCACCAGCTGGCCGACCTGGCCCAAGGGGCGCTGCCGCCGCAGGGCAGCACCGTCATCATCGCCGGTTTCGGCAGGGTGGGGCAGTTGCTGGCCAAGGTGCTGACGGAACAGGATATCGCCTATGTCGCCATCGAAAACGATGCGCGGCTGGTGACGACCCTGCATCCGCGCGGCTTTCCCGTGTATTTCGGCGATGCGTCGCGCGCGGAATTGCTGCAAAAGGTGAATGCGGACCGGGCCGCGGCCGTCGTGCTGACCATGGACCATGCGGCGTCCGTGCTGCACGCCGTCAAATCGATCCGCCGCGAGTATCCGCTGCTGCCCGTGTATGCGCGCGCCCGCGACGAAGCCCATGCGGTGGCCCTGATGCATGCGGGCGCCACCCTCGTCGTGCCCGAGGCGCTGGAAGCGGCGTTGCAGCTGACGGCCACCGTGCTGCACACGGCGGGCTTGAGCGAGGCGCGCGCGGCGGACATCGTGCAGGCCGAGCGTGAGCGGCGCAATGCCGTGTTGCTGGCGAAGAAGCTGTCATAGTGAAACCTGTAGCGCAAGCGTGCGTGTCGCCGTGCTTTGTAAATTATCTATACAATAATAGTATATGAGCATACTACCGACATGAAAGCCGCGCCCAGGAGCGGAGCGGCACCGTTGACGCCGCAGCAAGTTGCCGCGCAGGAAACGCAGCAGAAATACGGCAAGCCCGAGCGGGGCTGGCGCGAGAAGGTGTACACCGTCATCTTCGAGGCGGAAACGCGCACGGGCCGCGCCTTCGACCTGCTGCTGATCGGCGCCATCCTGATGAGCGTGACGGTGGTCGTGCTCAGCAGTGTCGCTTCTGTGGCCGAGCGCTACGGCACCTGGCTGACGGCGCTCGAATGGTTTTTCACTTTTTTATTTACGGCCGAATATTTCGCCCGCCTGTCGTGCCTGCAGCATCCGGTGCGCTATGCCAAGAGTTTCTTCGGCATTATCGACTTGCTGGCCATCGTGCCGACCTACATCGGCTTGCTGCTGCCGGGCGCGCACGTGCTGATCGACGTGCGCATCCTGCGCCTGCTGCGCATGTTCCGTATCCTCAAGCTCACTTCCTATGTGCATGAATACACGGTGCTGGGGCGCGCCCTGCTGGCCAGCCGGCGCAAGATCCTCATCTTCCTGTCGTTCGTGATGATGGTGGTATTTCTGCTGGGCACTGTGATGTATGTCGTGGAAGGGCCAGATAACGGTTTCAGCAGTATCCCGACGTCGATATACTGGGCCATCAGCACCATGACCACCGTGGGCTTCGGCGATATCACGCCGAAGACCGACATCGGGCGCACCATCGCCTCGTTGATGATGCTGCTGGGCTGGGGCATCCTGGCAGTGCCTACCGGCATTATCAGCGCCGAAATGACGGTACAGCGCAGCTCCAAGCTGGTCACCACGCGTACCTGCCCCACGTGCCTGAAAGAAGGGCTCGATGACGACGCCAATTTCTGCAAGAACTGCGGCGTCGATTTGCCGCCATTGATACTCGATTAAGCTCGCTAACCCTATTCACTTTACTTTTTTTAAGGCTGACATGATTCCAGTTCGCCTGATCGCGACGGGCAAAGCCGTCCCGTCGCATAGCGTGACTTCCGATAGCCTGGACTTGAAACTGGGCCACCCGCCCGGCTATACCCTGCGCAAGAGCGGCGTGCTGTCGCGCTTTGTGGCCGCGCCCGATGAATCGCAAAGCCAGCTGGGCGCCGCCGCCCTGCTCGACGCGCTGAAGAACGCCAGCCTGCGCCCGGCCGACATCGACTTGCTGATCTGCGCCTGCGGCGTGCCCGAGCAGGCATTGCCGAACACGGCCTGCTTCATCGCGGAACATGCCGGCTTGCCGCCAGGCACGCAAAGCTTCGACGTCAACGCCAGCTGCCTCAGTTTCATGGCCGCCTTCCGCGTGGCCGCGTCCATGCTGGCCGGCGGCGCCTACCGGCGCATCGCCATCGTCTCGTCCGACCTGGCGTCGCGCGGCGTCGACTGGAGCGAGCCGGAAGCGTCGATGATCTTTGGCGACGGCGCGGCCGCCGTCATCGTCGAACGGGGCGATGGCAGCGCCGGCATCCGCGCCTACAAGATGGGCACGTATCCGGAAGGGCGGCGCTACTGCGAAATCCGCGGCGGCGGCACCGAGCGCAATCCGCGCAACGGCTGCGAGCCGGGCGACTACCTGTTCCGCATGGATGGCAAGGCCGTGTTCCGCCTGGCCGTCAAGGTGATGCCGGATTTCCTGACGGCATTAATGGCCGAGTCGGGCGCGGGACTGGAACGGGTCGACGTGGTCGTGCCGCACCAGGCCAGCCCGCTGGGACTCGCGCATGCGGCGCGCATCCTCGACGTTCCCGATGCTAAAATCATCAAGATCTTTGAAACGCATGGCAACCAGGTTGCCGCATCGCTGCCCACGGCCCTGCACGAGGCGGTGATGACGGGGCGGGCCGTGGCAGGCCAGCGTTTGCTGATGATGGGCACGGCCGCCGGCCTGACCATCGGCGGCATGATCGTCGATTTATAAGGGTGGCGCGATGAGGCGGATTCTGGTCACGGGGGCGACGGGCGGCTTGGGGCGCAATGCCGTGCGCACCTTGCTGGCGCAGGGCGTGGAAGTGCGCGCCACAGGCCGCAACGTGGCCGTGGGGCGCGAACTGGAACGCATGGGCGCGCAATTCGTGGCGCTGGACCTGGCGCAGGCCACGCCGCGCCAGGTCGATGAACTGGTGCGCGGCATGGACACCGTCTGGCACTGTGCCGCGCTGTCCTCGCCGTGGGGCGCCGAGCGCGATTTCATCGCCGCCAACGTGACGGCCACGGGCCAGCTGCTGCGCGCGGCCGCCAGCCTGCACGTGGCGCGTTTCGTGCACATCTCCACGCCGGCCATCTATTTCGATTACCGCAACCGCTACGAGGTGCCGGAAACCTTCCGTCCCGATGCCTTTGTCAACGCCTATGCGCGCAGCAAGGCGATGGCGGAAAAGCTGGTGCAGGATTGCGTCGACCGCCATCGCGGCATGACCTGCGTGATCCTGCGCCCGCGCGCCATCTTCGGCCCGCACGACCAGGTGCTGATCCCGCGCCTGGCGCGCGTGCTGCGGGAGCGCGGCGGCAAGCTGCCGCTGCCCAACGGCGGCGCGGCCACCATCGACGTCACCTATGTCGACAATGTCGTCCATGCGATGTGGCTGGCCACCGTGCACAAGACCATCGCGTCGGGCGCCGCCTTCAACATCACGAATGGCGAGCCGGCGCGCCTGTGCGACATCCTGCACAGCCTGTTCCGCGATCAACTGCAGCAGCCGTTCCAGATCGTCAGCATGCCGTACCGTGTGCTGGCGCTGCTGGCTCGCCTGATGCAGTTCGCCTCGCGCTTTACGCGCCGCGAGCCGGCCCTTACGCCCTACAGCATCGGCGCGCTCAGCTTCGACATGACGCTCGATAATGCCAAGGCGCGCAAGGTGCTCGGTTACCGTCCCATCGTCAGCCTGCAGGAAGGCATCGCCCTGACGGCGCAGTGGATGCGCCAGGAAGCGGCGGCGCACAAGGTGGGCAAGGAGCGCAATGGCTAGCATCACCGCGTTTCGCGTCGGCCACTGCACGCATCCTTCGTGCATGGTCTTGAAAGGCAGCGGGCTGGCCAGCCGCTGCTTTCCCTCGCGCGCCTACCTGATCGAAACACGCGCGGGCCTGTACCTGTGGGACACGGGCTACGCCGAACACTTCCGCGCCGCCACGTCCAAGGGTGTGTACCGCATGTACGCGTGGGTGACGCCGATTTCCTTCGACGGGAATGAATCGTTGCAGGGCCAGTTGCGCGCGCATGGCGTGTCGCCCGGCGACATCCACACCCTGCTGCTGTCGCACTTCCACGCCGACCATATCGCCGGCCTGCGCGACTTTCCCGGCGCGCGGCTGATGGCCTCGAAACCGGGCTGGGACGCCGTGCGCGGCCTGTCCGGCGTGGCCGCCGTGCGCCAGGCCTTCGTGCCCGAACTGCTGCCAGACGATATTGCCGACCGCCTGGATTTCGTCGAAAGCGTGCCCGAAACGGCCTTGCCGGCGGCCCTGCTGCCATTCACGCACGGGCGCGACGTCAGCGGTACGGGCGAAATCTACATCGTCGACCTGCCCGGCCACGCCATCGGCCATCTCGGCGCCTTCGTGCTGCAGGATGGGGGCTGGACCCTGCTGGCGTCGGACGCGGCCTGGGTGCCGGAAAGCTTCCAGCAGCTGCGCGGGCCGTCCGAACTGTCGTTCCTCATCCAGCACAAGCGCGTGCCGTACTACGCCACCCTGAACCGCCTGCACCAGCTGCACCAGTCGGGCCAGGCGCAGATCCGCATCACGCACGAAGACACGGTCGACTATATCGCTGTGGCGGGTCGCCCGTGATGCGCATCGTCTGGCTGCTGCTGTCGTACTGGCGCACGCGCCGCCTGCGTTTCGCCGGCCGCGCGCAGCTCGACGCCTACCAGCAGCGGCAACTGGCGCGTTTCATCGACGTGCTGTGCGCGCGCAGCCGCTACTTTGCGCCGTATCGCCATCTGCCGCTGGCGCAGTGGCCGACGATGAACAAGGCGCTGATGCTCGAGCATTTCGATGCGATGAACACAGAAGGCATCACCCTGGCGCAGGCGATGGAAGCCGCCATGGCGGCCGAGCATAGCCGCGACTTCACGCCGGCCGTGGGCGACATCACCGTGGGCCTGTCGTCCGGCACCTCGTCGCGGCGCGCCGTGTTTACCGTCAGCCCCCGCGAAAAGGCGCAATGGGCGGGCGTGATGCTGGCCAAGGCACTGCCCGACGGCCTGTTTTCCGGCGAACGGGTGGCGCTGTTCCTGCGCGCGAACAGCAATCTGTACACGGCCGTGCGCTCGCCGTGGCTGACCTTTGCCTTCTACGATTTGTTCGAACCGTTCGACAGCCTGTGCGCGCAGCTGGCGCAGTATCAACCCTCCGTCATCGTCGCGCCGGCGCAGGTGCTGCGCCAGCTGGCGCTGCGCGTCATCGACGGCAGCCTGGCGCTGGCGCCGAAAAAAGTCATCTCCGTGGCCGAAGTGCTGGAAGCCCAGGACCGGGCGCTGATCGTGCAGGCGTTTGGCGCCGTGCATGAAATCTACCAGGCCACGGAGGGTTTCCTTGCCAGCAGCTGCGAGCATGGCGTGCTGCACCTGAACGAAGAATACGTGCATATCGAGCCGCAGTGGCTCGATGCCGAAGCAGGCGAACAGCAGCGCCGCTTCGTGCCCGTGATCACGGACTTTACGCGCATGACGCAGCCCATCGTGCGCTACCGCCTGGACGACATCCTGATCGCGCGCGCCACGCCATGCCCGTGCGGCAGGGCCACGCGCGCCATCGCCGGCATCGAGGGGCGCTGCGACGACTTGCTGGCGCTGCCATCGGCGCGCGGCGGCGCACCCGTCGCCGTCTTTGCCGACGTATTGACGCGGGCCTTTGCGCAAGCCTTGCCGCCCGATGCCGATTACCGCCTGGTGCAGCACGGCGAAGCGGCCCTGCAACTGCATGCGGCACTGGACGATGCCGGCCTGGCCGCGCTGCGCGCGCACCTGGCGGCGGTGCTGCGCGGCCTGGGCGTGGCCATCGACCGCCTGGCCTGGACGGTGAGCGGCGAACTGCCTCCCTTTGACCCCACCATGAAACGGCGCCGCATCCGGCGCCTTGCCACCGCATGAACCATTCTTCCATGACCTTGACTTCCCGCCTGCTGCATTTGCTGGCCGGCTGGGGCAGCGTCGGCCTCGTGTATTTTTCCAGCGACCTGCTGCAGGGGCAGGGGATGCTGCTGCCCGAAACGGCCATCGACCGCGCCATTGCCTACAACGACGCCGCCATCTGGCTGTACCTGTCCTTCTTCATCCTGATCCCCTACGCCTACCTGGCGGCCGAAGCGGCCCGCGTGCGCTGGCTGGCGCGCGCCATGGCGCTGTCCGCCATCATGTGCGGCGCGGTGTTCCTGCTGTATCCGACCACGCTGGCGTACCCGCCCGTGGGCGAGGGCAGCGCTTGGAGCACGCAGGCGCTGCGCATGCTGCAGTCGTTTGACTCCGCGCAAAACTGCCTGCCGTCGCTGCATGGCGCCCTGACCCTGCTGTGCGTGTGGGCCTTGTGCGACCGGCGCCACCTGCTTCGTTCCGTGCTGGCCGTGGTGCTGGGCGTGGCCATCTGCTACGCCATCATCGCACTGCGCCGGCACGTCAGCATCGACCTGGCCGCCGGCCTGGCCGTGGGTATCGCCGGCGGCATGCTGGCCAAAATGCAGGTATCCTTGGCTGCTCGCCGCGCCGTTTCCATCAAAACCGCACCATGATGAATCCCTTTGCCCTCTCCTTTCTTGTCATGCTGGCCTTCGTGCTGGCCGAACTGCTGATACTCAAATGGGTGCGCAAGACTCCCGTGCCGTGGAAGGACGTGATCTTCAACCTCAATTCCGGTCACATTTTGATGTGGATGTTCCGCGGCGTGGAAGTGGCGGCGTTCGCCCTGCTGCTGCGCCATGCGAACCTGCACATCGTCGACCAGTGGCCCGTGGCGGCGCAATGGATCTTCGCTTTTTTTGCCTGGGACCTGTGCTTTTACTGGATGCACCGCCTGCACCATAAAATCCCGCTGCTGTGGGCCGTGCACGTGGTGCACCACCAGGGCGAGCATTTCAACCTGTCGCTGGGGGTGCGCAATTCCTGGTACTCGTCGCTGACGAATTTCCCCTTCATCGCCATCCTGGCCGTGCTGGGCGTGCCGCTGGAAATCTTCCTCGTCGTCTCGTCCCTGCATTACACGGTGCAGTTCTACAACCACAATGCGCTGGTGAACAAGTCCGGCATCCTGGACAAATTCATGGTCACGCCCTCGCACCACCGCGTGCACCACGGCACGGACAAGCGCTACATCAACCGCAATTTCGGCGGCACCCTGCTGCTGTGGGACAGGCTGTTCGGCAGCTTCCAGCCGGAACTCGAGGGCGTGGAGATGCGTTACGGCGTGAAGGGCATGACGCCCACGCACAACCCGCTGCTGGCCAGCAACGGCAAGCTGTTTTCCTGGCTGCGCGCGCGCTTTCCCCACTGGCAGTCGCGCGGCGCCTTCCACGTGCCCGAGCTGTTCATCGGCGTCGGCGGCGTGATCCTGTTTGGCCTGGTGATCTATTACGTCAACCACGAGGCGGCGCTGGCCGGCGCGCAGCAGGCCATCCTGTTTGCGCTGATCTTCGGCGGCACGCTGGCCCTGGGCGGCCTGTCGGACGCGCGCCGCTGGGGCGCCATTGCCTGGGTGGCCATCGCCGTGGCCATGCCGCTGCTGTTCCTCGGCTGGTATGGCGCGCGCGATGTGTGGGGCATGGTGTTCCTGGCCGCGCTGCTGGCGCATGGCCTTGACGGCGCGCGCCGCCTGTGGTGGCCGGCAGCGGCGGAGACGCGCGCGTGACGGCTACCTTGCCGCCGCTGCGCTTCAAGCCCGCGCGCGACTCCGCCTTCCGCCGCGAATTGCGCGCCCGCGCCGACGCCTATCTTGCCAGCGAGGGGCGGCACCGCTTCGGCGACCTGCGCATGCACGCGAAAGCGATCTTCCTGGCCGCGTTGACGGTGAGTTTGTATGTGCTGGCGCTGAACGCCGGCAGCACAGGGCCGTTTGTCGCCAGCTATGTGGCATGCCTGGTCGCGGCCATGGCGCTGGCCATGAATACCCTGCACGATGCGGCCCACAGCGCCGTCTTCCGCCGGGGATTCCTGAACCGCGTGCTGATCCGCCTGGTGGGCTTGCCCGTGGGCGTGGACACGGATTTCTGGACCATCCGCCACGTGCACTTCCATCACACGTATGCCAACGTGGAAGGCTATGACCTCGACACGGAACCGAACCCCTTCCTGCGCCAGACGCCGTACCAGCGCTGGTCGCCGCAGTACCGCTATCAATACCTGTACTGGCCCGTGGTGGCGGCCCTGTCGCTGCCATATTTGAACTGGTATGGCGACTGGCTGGATCGCTTCGGCAAGACGCCCGTGGCCGCGCACAGCCGCCTGCAGGGCTGGCGCGGCTGGCTCTCCTTCCTGGGCTGGAAGCTGGGCCACGTGGCCCTGGTGCTGGCGCTGCCCATGTGGCTGCTGCAGCCGCAGGGCATCGGCTGGGGCGTGGTGCTGGGCGCGTACCTGCTGGGGCAGATGATCGCTTCGTGCGCGCTGGTGGCGCTGATCCTCGGCACGCACTGGGCCGAAGTGGAATTCTTCCAGCCGGGCCCCGACGGCACCCTGCCGCACGACTGGTACCAGCACACGTTTTATACGGCGTGTGACTGGACGCCCCGGCCGCGCGCGCTGCGCTGGCTCGGCGACTGGCTCGGCGGCCTGAATTTGCACCTGACGCACCACTTGTTCCCCACCTGGCACCACCGCCACTACCCGGCGCTGGCGCGCATTCTCGCCGAACTGGCGCCGCGCCACGGTCTCGTGTACCGCGAACTCGGTTATGGCCAACTGCACGCTTCGCAGCAGGCGTTCCTGCGCGCCATGGGCCGGCCGCCCGCCGGCCGGGCAGTATAACGAATCGCCCTTGACTCGGTTTCCGTTCCGTCTTACATTTCTGTAACGACAGAAATGAGAGAAAATTATGGAACTAAGTCCAACCACGCAAAAGTATATTTTGCACTGGGGCGAGATGGGCACGCGTTGGGGCGTCAACCGCACGGTGGCGCAAATCCACGCGCTGCTGTTCCTGGCGAATGAGCCGCTGACGGCGGAAGACATCGCGGCCAGCCTGAACGTGGCCCGTTCGAACGTCAGCAACAGCCTGAAGGAATTGCAAAGCTGGGGCCTGGCGCGCATCACGCACGTGATGGGGGACCGGCGCGACCATTTCGTGGCATTGCAGGATGTGTGGGAAATCTTCAGGGTCATCATGGAAGAGCGCAAGCGGCGCGAGATCGACCCTACCCTGACGGTGCTGCGCGAATGCGCGATCGAGGGCGAGCACGATGCGGCGATACCGCCGGCGACGCTCGAACGCATGGGCGAAGTGCTGGCCTTCCTGGAAATGCTCAGCAGCACCTACAGCGACTATAAAAACCTGCCGCCGGCGACCCTGCAGCGCATGCTGTCGATGGGCGGCAAGGTGGCCAAGTTCCTCAGCCCGGAAGACAAACCAGGCAAGCGTGGAAAATCATGAGCGGCCCGTCCGAAGGAGAGCTGTTCCGGAAGGTGATGGGCGCGCAGTGGCTGACCCTGCACCCGGACATCCGCCGCCGCTTCGAGAAAAATCCCGCGCCGGGCCAGCCCCTGTACTACCGCGGTGAACTCAGCGAGCTTACCAGCTCGCGCCTGGGCAAGCTTCTGGGATGGCTGACGCGGCCCTTCATCGACGGCGCCCTGATCCCGCATGACGATCACGACTTCCCCGTCGATATCGAAGTCTATTCGCGCCCCGGCTGCCCGTTCATCTACAAGCAGCGCACCTACCGCCTGCACGGCCGCGCGCCGATCCGCTTCACATCCTACATGGCTGAAAGCGCCAAAGGCGACGTGCTCGAATACGTGGGCATGGGCCTGGGCATGAAGCTGCTGCTTCACGTCGAGGACGGCAACCTGCATTTCACCAGCGATGGCTATTTCTGGGACCTGTTCGGCTGGCGCCTGCCGCTGCCTGGCGTGCTCACGCCCGGCAAGACGTATCTGTGCCACCGCAACGACACGCCGCAGCAATTCAATATCCGCATCGAGATCCGCCACGCGCTGTTCGGCACCACGTTTACCCAGGTGGGCGTGTTCCGCGAATCCAGCGCGCCCGCCTCACACAAGGAGACACCATGAATACGCATCTGCTGGCCCTGCAACTGATGGCGGCGCAAGGCTGCCTGGGGGCCTTCGACACCATCTACCACCATGAAATCACGGAGGCGCTGCCGCAAAAGGCGTCCGCAAGGCTGGAACTGACCATCCATGCGACGCGCGCCCTGATCTACAGCCTGCTGTTCGTGGGCCTGGCGGCCTGGGAATGGCATGGCGCCTGGGCCTGGGTGCTGGTCATCGTGTTTGGCGTGGAAATCGTGCTGACCCTGTGGGATTTCGTCGTCGAAGACCAGACCCGCCTCTTGCCCGCCACGGAGCGGGTCACGCACACGGTGCTGGCGATTAACGCGGGCGCCTTCATCGCGCTGCTGGCCTTGAACAGCAGCGCGTGGGCCAGCTTGCCCACGGCCCTCGTGTGGCAGCCGTACGGCTGGCTCAGCGTCTTCCTCGCTCTGTGCGGCGTCGGCGTGGGCCTGTCCGGCCTGCGCGACGCATACGCCGTCTGGCAACTGGGCCGGCGCAAGGTGCAGGAGACGGCGGAACAGGAAGAGCCCCTGAGCTTTGCCGCCGCGCCGCAGTCCGTGCTGGTGACGGGTGCCACGGGATTCATCGGCCAGCAGCTGGTGGCTGCCCTGCTGGCCGACGGCCACGCCGTGACGGTGCTGACGCGCCAGCCGAAGCAGGCTGCGTGGACCTTCGATGGCCGGGTGCGCTGCATCCGCACGCTGGACGAGCTGCAGGACGCGCAGCGCATCGACATGGTGGTCAACCTGGCCGGCGCGCGCATCGTCGGGCGGCGCTGGACGGAGGCGCGCAAGGCGGCCCTGCGCCGCAGCCGCGTGGCGCTGACGCAGGAGCTGGTGGCGTGGATCGCCCGCGCGCAGCACAAGCCGCGCGTGCTGCTGTCGGCGTCGGCCATCGGCTATTACGGCGTGCAGGCGCAGGGCGATGCCAGCGAGCTCGATGAAGGCCGCGCGCCGCAAGCCATCTTCATGTCGCAGCTGTGTCAGGAGTGGGAAGCGGCCGCGCGCCAGGCGGAGAAATTTGGCGTGCAGGTGGGCTGCATGCGCTTTGGCCTCGTCTTCGGCCACCAGGGTTCGCTGCCGCAGATGCTGCTGCCGATCCGCTTCGGCGTGGGCGGCCCGCTGGGCAGCGGCAGGCAGTGGATCTCGTGGGTGCATGTGCGCGACGTGGTGCGCGCCATCGCCCACCTGGCGCGCCGCAGCGAACAAGGCGCGGTGAGCGGCGCCTACAACGTTTGCGCGCCCGAGGCCATCGAGCAGCGCCGTTTCGCCGCAGTGGCGGGCGCCGTGCTGCACCGACCCAGCTTCATGCCGACGCCGGCGTGGCTGATGCGCGCATTGCTGGGCGAGCAGGCCGACTTGCTGGTCGAAGGCCAAAGGGTCGCCCCGCGCCGCCTGGCGGAGGACGGCTTTGCCTTCCGCTACCCCACCGTGGAAGGCGCGCTGCGCAGCCTGTAGCGGCGCAATCAGTTGGCGTAAAATCGGGGCATTGGAGGAACTATGCCCCGTTTCAGCCATACGATAGACAGCCATGCCTATGCCTTCGCCAGCCTCAAGGAGCTGCTGGCGAAGGCCACGCCGCCGCGTTCGGGCGATGTGCTGGCGGGCGTGGCGGCCGCCAGCGCGCGCGAGCGGGTGGCGGCGCAGCTGGCGCTGGCGGACGTGCCCTTATTGACCTTCCTCAATGAAGCGCTGGTGCCGTATGAGGACGATGAAGTCACGCGCCTGATCATCGACAGCCATGACCGTGCCGCCTTTGCCCCGATTGCCCATTTGTGCGTGGGCGACTTCCGCGACTGGCTGCTGGACGACGCGACGGATACGGCGCTGCTGGCGCAGGTGGCCGCCGGCGTCACGCCCGAGATGGCGGCGGCCGTCTCAAAAATCATGCGCCTGCAGGACCTGGTGCTGGTGGCCCGCAAGTGCCGGGTCGTCACATCGTTCCGCAACACCCTGGGCCTGGCGGGCCGCCTGTCCACGCGGCTGCAGCCCAACCACCCGACGGACGACGCCACGGGCATCGCCGCCTCCATCCTCGATGGCCTGCTGCTGGGCAGCGGCGACGCCGTGATCGGCATCAATCCCGCCACCGACAATGTGGCGCAAGTGGTGTCGCTGCTGCAGCTGCTCGACGCCGTCATCGACCAGTACCAGATCCCCACGCAGTCGTGCGTGCTCACGCATGTCACCAACACCCTCGAGGCGATACGCCGCGGTGCGCCCGTCGACCTGGTGTTCCAGTCGGTGGCGGGCACGCAGGCGGCCAACCGCAGTTTCGGCATCGACCTGGCGCTGCTGGCCGAGGGCAGGGCGGCGGCCCTGTCGCTGGGACGCGGTACCGCGGGCCAGAACGTCATGTATTTCGAGACGGGGCAGGGCAGCGCCCTGTCGGCCGGCGCCCACCACGGCATGGACCAGCAGACTTGCGAGGCGCGCGCGCATGCGGTGGCGCGCGCGTTCCAGCCGCTGCTGGTCAATTCCGTGGTGGGCTTCATCGGTCCCGAATACCTGTACGACGGCAAGCAGATCCTGCGCGCGGGGCTGGAAGACCATTTCTGCGCCAAGCTGCTGGGACTGCCCATGGGCTGCGACGTGTGCTATACCAACCACGCGCAAGCGGACCAGGACGACATGGACGCCTTGCTGACCATGCTGGGCGTGGCCGGCTGCAATTTCATCATGGGCGTGCCGGGCGCGGACGACATCATGCTCGGCTACCAGAGCACCTCGTTCCACGACGCCCTGTATGCGCGCCGCGTGCTGGGCCTGCGTCCCGCGCCCGAATTTGAGGCCTGGCTGGCGCGCATGCGGATCACGGATGCGCAGGGAAATCTGAGCGCGGCGCTGCCGTCCGCTTTCCAGGCGGCCCTGCTGCGCCTGGACGACTAGGAGGGAGCATGGATGAAACCAGGCCTTGGCAAGCGCTGCGCGCGCATACGGCGGCACGCATCGCGCTGGGGCGCCGCGGCGTGAGCGTGCCGACCGGCGCGCAGCTGGCGTTTCAGCTGGCCCACGCGCAGGCGCGCGACGCCCTGCACCTGGAACTCGATGGCGATGCGCTGGCGCGCGCGCTGCTGGAGCAGGGCCTGTCCAGCGTGCAGCTGCACAGCGCGGCCGCCACGCGCGCCGTCTACCTGCAACGTCCCGACCTGGGACGCCGGCTCGACGACGTTTCACGCGCGCGGCTGGCCGCCTGTGCCACGGGAGTCGACCTGGCGCTGGTGGCAGCCGATGGCCTGTCGGCGCTGGCCGTGCAGCGCCACGCGGCGCCGTTCCTGGCCGCCTTGCGCGAGCGGCTGGCGCTGGAGGCGTGGACGCTGTCGCCGCTGCACATCGTGGCGCAGGGGCGGGTGGCCATCGGCGATGAAATAGGGGAGTTGTTGCAGGCGCGTGCCGTGCTGGTGCTGATCGGCGAGCGGCCTGGCCTCAGTTCCCCGGACAGCCTGGGCCTGTACCTGACGTGGGCGCCGAAGGTGGGCTTGCTGAACGAGCGCCGCAACTGCATCTCGAACGTGCGGCCGCAAGGGCTGGCGTATGCGCAGGCCGCGTACCGCTTGCATTATTTGCTGTCGCAGGCATTTGCCAGGCAGCTGTCGGGCGTGGCATTGAAGGATGAAACGGTGGCGGAGGGCGCGGCCCCGGCGGGCACGCGCAATTTCCTGCTGAAGTGAGCGGCGGGGTCAGATCTCGCGGATCTCGTCCAGCGGCCAGCGCGGGCGCACATTGAACGAGTAATCGTGCTTGGCGGCGTCGGGATTGATCTGCAGGCGCATGGCGCCGGCAAAGGCGATCATGGCGCCGTTATCGGTACAGAATTCCAGCTCCGGGTAATACACCTTGAAGCGCTTCTTGGCGGCGGCCGCGTTGAGCGAGGCGCGCAGCTGCGCGTTGGCGCCCACGCCGCCGGCGATCACCAGGCGCTTCAAGCCCGTGTGCTTGAGGGCCGACACGCATTTGGCCGTCAGCACCTCGACGATCGCATCGACGAAGCCGCGCGCGATATTCGCCTTGTCCTGTTCGCAGATGTTGGCGATGACCTTTTCTTCATGGTTCTTGACCACGGTCAGTACGGCCGTTTTCAGGCCGGAGAAGCTGAAATTGAAATCCTTCGAGTGCATCATCGGGCGCGGCAGCTTGTAGGCCAGCGGGTCGCCGAATTCGGCCAGGCGCGAAATGGCGGGACCGCCCGGATAACCGAGGCCCAGCAGCTTGGCCGACTTGTCGAACGCCTCGCCGGCCGCATCGTCGAGCGTTTCGCCCAGCATCGTGTACTGACCCACGCCATCGACGCGCATCAGCTGCGTGTGGCCGCCCGAGACCAGCAGTGCGATGAACGGGAATTGCGGCGGTTCCGACGCCAGCAGCGGCGACAGCAGATGGCCTTCCAGGTGGTGGATGCCGAGCACCGGCTTGTTGATGGCGAGGCCCAGGCTGCAGGCGACGGACGAGCCGACCAGCAGCGCGCCGGCCAGGCCCGGGCCCTGCGTGTAGGCGATGGCGTCGATCTCGGGCAGGGTGACGCCGGCCTTGGTCAGCGTCTCTTCCAGCAGCGGGATGGCGCGGCGGATATGGTCGCGCGATGCCAGTTCCGGCACCACGCCGCCATACTGCTCGTGCATGGCTACTTGCGAGTAGAGGGCGTGCGACAGCAGGCCGCGTTGCGTGTCGTACAAGGCCAGGCCGGTTTCGTCACAGGAGGATTCGACGCCAAGAACAATCATGAAGGTGCTAAATAGGGGGAGTAATCCGCCATTGTAAAGGAAAGCCAGGCATTCCACCGTGCGGCCGGCGCACCATTTCGGCGGCAGTGTGCACTTGCGCAGTGCGGCGCGCGCCGGTTTTGACGGGGATGTCGGCCACTCTGCGCCCTGGCCGGCACTGGCACCGCTCTTGCTTAGGCAAGCTGGTACATTTTTCGCGGGAGCTGACGATGCCAGAACAATGGAAAATGATTTGCCGCCTGAAGGACATGCCTTTGGCGGGCGCGCGCATGGTGCAGCGGGGGCTGGCGTGGCAGGATTTGCCGGGCGTGGCGCTGTTCCGCGCGACTGACGACACGGTATATGCCTTGCTCGACATGGTGCCTGGCCTGGGCGGGCCGCTGGCGCACGGGGTGCTGATGGAGAAAAACCTGCTGGGACCGAAAAACAGCTGGATCATCGAGCTCGATTCGGGCCGCCTGGTGGCGCCCGTGCAGGGCATGGCGCGCCTGTACGCCGTGCGCATCATGGACGGGCGCATCTACCTGGACCTCAACGAACTGAATATCCCGGCCAGCAAGGCCGAGCAGGCGCTGGCCGGTTCGTTCGCCGTGCTGCCGCATGTGCAGATGGCTTGATATGCCTCTTGGCGGTGTCGGCTTACGCGCTGCGCGCTCAGCCGACCTACGCATTGACGCGCCCGTCGGGTAGGTCGGATTAGGCCCACAGGGCCGTAATCCGACAACATTGTTAGCCGTAATATTTTATGCCGGGCGATTGACGAGGTGCGCATGCGCGTCGCGCAGCATGGTGGCCGTCGTGTCCCAGTCGATGCAGCCGTCGGTGACGGAGCAGCCGTAGGTCAGTTGCGACAGGTCTTGCGGGATCTTCTGGTTGCCGCCGACGATGTTCGATTCGATCATCACGCCCACCAGCGAGCGGTTGCCCTGGCGGATCTGGTTGACGACGTCGGCCATCACCAGCGGTTGCAGTTCCGGCTTCTTGTAGCTGTTCGCGTGCGAGCAGTCGACCACCAGGTTGGCCGGCAGCTTGGCCTTGGCCAAGGCCTGTTCGGCGATGGCGATCGACACCGAATCGTAGTTCGGGCGGCCGTCGCCGCCGCGCAGCACCACGTGGCCATACGCGTTGCCGCGCGTGCGCACGATGGCCACATTGCCTTCGCCGTTAATGCCGAGGAAGGAGTGCGGGTGCGCCGACGACAGGATGGCGTTGACGGCGATGCTGATGTCGCCATCGGTGCCGTTCTTGAAACCGACGGGTGTCGACAGGCCGGACGACATTTCGCGGTGCGTCTGCGATTCCGTGGTGCGCGCGCCGATGGCGGTCCAGGCGATCAGATCGCCCAGGTATTGCGGCGAGATCGGGTCCAGCGCTTCGGTGGCGGTGGGCAGGCCCAGTTCGCACACATCGAGCAGGAACTGGCGCGCCTTTTCCATGCCTTCGTTGACCTTGAACGAGTCGTCCATGTACGGGTCGTTGATATAGCCCTTCCAGCCCGTGGTGGTACGCGGCTTTTCGAAATACACGCGCATCACCAGCAGCATCGTGTCCTTGACTTCCTCTTGCAGCGCCTTCAGACGGCGCGCGTAATCGAGGCCGGCGACCGGGTCGTGGATGGAGCAGGGACCGACGACGACGAACAGGCGCTGGTCCTTGCGGTCGATGATGTTGCGCAGCGCTTCGCGGCCGCGGCTGACGGTGTCGAAGGCGCTTTCCGACAGCGGCAGCTTGGCGTGCAGTTCGGCCGGTGTCGGCATGGGCGCGAAGGAGGTGACGTTGATATTTTCGATGTCTGGCGTATTCATGATTCTGGCTAGGCTTTCGCTATTGCGTTCTTTAAGAGGCAATAGTGTAGCGGAAATGCGGCCTGGCGGCGGGGATGGGGCTAAAACGGGAATGGCTCAGTTGTTTTTATGACAGGGCCGGCACGCCGTCGGCCCTGCCTGGTCCGGACGTTTACTGGCCGCCGGCCTGGCTGTCGGCAAAGGTGTAGCGGGCGATGCGCTGGTAATTGCCGGCCAGCTCGGGCGGCTTGGGCAGGCCGGGGTGGCGCCGCACATGGGCGAGGATGGCGCTTTCATGCTGGCGTATCTGCGCGTCCAGGCAGGCGATCTGCTGGCGCACGAGGGCGTGCAGCGCATGCTGGCCGGCTTGCAGGTGCGCATCGAGGCGCGCCGATTCTTGCTTGCGCACGGCGACGATGGCATGCAGGCGGCGCAGCCACAGGCGCAGTTCCACGTAGGCGGGCGAAGGCGGCGTCCACAGCGCCGGGCGCGTATCGGCGCAATAGCGGGCCAGCACGGCGGCGCCGCCCGCCGCATTGCCGGGCAAGCCATGGCCGCGCACATATGCTTCCAGCTGGGCAGGCTGGGCATCGCAGACCAGCATGCCCATGCCTGCCAGCACGCGGGCCGGGACCTCGCTGTACGGCGCATCGAGGCGCATGCAGACGCGCAAGCCCATGGCGTTCACGTCGTTCTTTTGCAGCCAGCTGCGCAGCCAGCGGTAGCCGGCCAGGTCGTTTTCCAGCACCTTGCATAGCGTTTCATCGCCCGAGATCAGCACGGCCTTGAGCAGCAGCTTGCTCGTTTCGATGCCGGCAAAGGCGGTTTCCTGTTTGATCGCGTGTTCCATGATGACTCCTCCCGTGCATGCTTATACGCAGCGCGCGCGCGGGCGGATTCATTGCCGATGAAAATTCTTGGGAGAAATATTTATCGCTGGACTGTTGCATCTGCGCATAGTTGGCCGCGCAGGCTGGCAGCATGGCGAGCAATCCGTGTAAGCTGGCGCCATGACTACTGTTTCCATACCCCATACCGACGTGGCCGGCGAGCCATTTCCCGCTGCACGTTTCATCAAGGAAATAGGGCGCGGCAAGAACGGCGCGCGCAGCATGACGCGCATGGATGCCCGCGCCCTGTACCGCGCCATGCTCGAGGGCCGCGTCTCGGACCTGGAGCTGGGCGGCATTTTGTTGTCGATGCGCATCAAGGGCGAGTCCGTGGACGAGATCGCCGGTTTCCTCGACGCGGCCGAAGCCTCGTTCGCGCCGCTGGCCGCGCCGGCCGGCGAGTTCGCCCCGATCGTCATTCCCAGCTACAACGGCGCGCGCAAGATGGCCAACCTGACGGCCCTGCTGGCGCTGCTGCTGGCGCGCGCCGGGGCACCCGTGCTCGTGCACGGCGTCACCAGCGACCCGGGCCGCATCACGACGGCCGAGGTGCTGGCCGACCTGGGCGTGCCCGCCTCGGCCGACCATGCGCAAGCCGAGGCCGCCATGGCGCGCGGCGAGGTGGCCTTCCTGCCCATCGCGGCCCTGGCGCCGCGCATGGCGTATCTGCTGTCGCTGCGGCGCGTGCTGGGCGTGCGCAATTCCACGCACACGCTCGTGAAAATCATGCAGCCGTTTGCCGGGCCGGCCTTGCGCCTGGTGTCGTACACGCATCCGGAATACCTGGAAATGCTCGGCGAATATTTCCTCACGGCCTCTCCGCCCGGGTGCGGTGACGCTTTTCTCATGCGCGGCACGGAAGGCGAGACGGTGGCCAACGCCAACAAGGCGCAGCAGATCGACTGGTTCCACGACGGTGAACGCACGGTGCTGGTGGAAAAACAGTTGCTGGTGGAACAATTGCCGCATTTGCCGGCCGAGCGCGATGCGGCCACGACCGCCGAGTGGATCGCCGCCGTGCTGCGCGGCGACGTGCCCGTGCCGCCATCGATTGCCGAGCAGGTCGCGCAATGCCTGATGGCGTCGCGGCAGATTGCAGCACGGCCGCGCTAGCCGCGTCGCCGCAGTTTACAATGGCGTCTTTGTAATCAGCGGTGACCGGAATTCTTATGGCAAAACAATTTGATGTGGCAGTGATCGGCGCGGGCGCGGCCGGCATGATGTGTGCGGCCGTGGCCGCCCAGCAGGGCAAGCGCGTGGTGTTGATCGATCACGCGGCCAAGCTGGCCGAAAAGATCCGCATCTCGGGTGGTGGACGTTGTAACTTCACCAATATTAATGCGACGCCGCAGAACTTCCTCTCGGAAAATCCGCATTTCTGCAAGAGCGCGCTGTCGCGCTACATGCCGCAGGATTTCCTCGCGCTGGTGAAAAAATACCGCATCGGCTACCACGAGAAGCACAAGGGCCAGCTGTTTTGCAATGACTCGGCCGAGCAGATCATCGACATGCTCAAGGACGAGTGCGCCGCTGGCGGCGTGCACTGGCGCATGCCGTGCAAGATCGACGATGTTGTTCAGCAAGATGACGGCGGCTTTGTGCTGCAGACGGACAGCGGCGACATCGAGACGGCCAGCATCGTCATCGCCACGGGCGGCCTGTCGATCCCGAAGATCGGCGCCACCGACTTCGCCTACCGCATCGCCAGCCAGTTCAAGCTGCAGATGGTCGAACCGCGTCCGGCGCTGGTGCCGCTGACGTTCGACCCGGCCAGCTGGGCGCCGTTCGCGGAGCTGTCCGGCATCGCGCTGGAAGTGGACGTGGAGACGGGCAGCCTGAAGGGCCGCAAGGCGACGGGCGCGCGTTTCCGCGAAGACTTGCTGTTTACGCACCGTGGCCTGTCGGGGCCGGCGATCCTGCAAATTTCCAGCTACTGGCTGCCGGGCACGCCCATCGTCATCAATTTGCTGCCGGAAGTGGACGTGGCGCAGACCTTGATCGAAGGCAAGGGCACCCTGAAGAAGCAGCTGGGCAATATCGTCGCGCAATGGCTGCCGCAACGCCTGGCCGACTGCTTGCTGGCCGTCAACGGCCTGGCGCCCGATGCGCGCATCGCCGACATGCCGGACGCGCAGTTGCGCAAGCTGGGGCAGGCCATCAATGCCTGGTCCATCGTGCCGAACGGTTCCGAAGGCTACCGCAAGGCCGAAGTGACGCGCGGCGGCATCGACACGCGCGAACTGTCGCAGCAAACCATGATGGCGAACAAGGTGCCGGGTCTGTACTTTATCGGCGAATCGGTGGATGTGACGGGCTGGCTGGGCGGCTATAACTTCCAGTGGGCCTGGGCTTCGGGCGTGGCGGCAGGAATTGCCTTGCAGTAACAATCAGTTGTTATTTCACGGCGGCAGGTGATTATTGGTGACAATGTTCTTGACTTCGATCAAGTGATGTTGAATACTTGGCATGTAAATTGATTTTTAAACATTTTTCATGCCTGAGTGTAATGTCAGGCATCCCTGACCATCGCCCTGGAGTCGCCATGAAACACCTGATCGCCGCCGTCGCAGCAACCCTGCTCAGTAGCGCCGCCCTTGCCAGCACCCCCGTGCTGAGCAATGGTGGTTTTGAAAACAATACCGTCGGTGGCGGCTACGTGTATGGCAATGTGGCGCCGGGCTGGAGCTTCACGGGCGGCGCCGGCGTGTCGGCCAGCTACACGGCGTGGAATGGCGTGGCGCAGGAGGGCAATGCCTTTGCCTTCCTGCAAAATACGGCATCGATCTCGCAAAGCTTCGTCAGCTCGGGCGCGGCCGACTACACGTTCGCCTTCAACCTGGCGCTGCGGCCCGGCTACGACCAGGGCCAGGCCGTGACGGTCAGCCTCGATGGCAGCCTGCTGGGCCAGTATGCGGTGACGAACAC
The DNA here is from genome assembly GCF_030397695.1 of Janthinobacterium sp. SUN118. Taxonomy (NCBI): domain Bacteria; kingdom Pseudomonadati; phylum Pseudomonadota; class Betaproteobacteria; order Burkholderiales; family Oxalobacteraceae; genus Janthinobacterium; species Janthinobacterium sp. SUN118. The sequence goes on from NZ_JAPUBV010000001.1 coordinate 680,505, forward strand.
GGGCTGGACCAGCTTCAATGTGAACGCGCTCAACATCGGCGCCGGCAGCCATACCCTGAGCTTTGCCGGCATCAACCCGAACAATGCCTACGATACCTCGGCCTTCCTCGATGGCGTCAGCATGAACGTCAGCGCCGTGCCGGAACCGGGCACCTACGCCATGCTGCTGGCGGGCCTGGGATTGCTGGGCTTCATGGCGCGCCGCCGCAAGACGTCCGTTTGAGGTAAACTGCTGTCCGGATGCGTGGTTTACACCACAGCCGGGCAGCAATCTCAGGCTGCATGCCGCACGCAAGTGGGGGAGGGGCTTCCCTTTCCGAATAAAAGCTGCTACTATCTATCTCTTCCTATACACCACCTCAACGGTTTGAATTTTACATGACCACTATTCGCCTTAAAGAAAACGAGCCGTTCGAAGTCGCAATGCGTCGCTTCAAACGCACCATCGAAAAAACTGGTCTGCTGACCGAATTGCGCGCTCGCGAATTCTACGAAAAGCCAACAGCTGAGCGCAAGCGCAAGCTGGCAGCTGCTGTCAAGCGTCATTACAAACGCATCCGCAGCCAACAACTGCCGAAAAAATTATTCTAAGACTGTTCAGTCAGAACCAACCCGGGTAGCACGGCGCATTGTTCGCCACGGGTTTTGTTTTGATTCGCCTGGGGTTATACTTCAGATGAGTCGCATACCCGCTCCGGTTCGCCGCAGCGGGTTTTCGCTTTTCTGGCCCCGTCGCGCGCACGAGCATCGAACACCACTGACCAACGAGGATTGCCATGAGCTTGAAAGAACAAATTACCGAAGACATGAAAAACGCCATGCGCGCCAAGGAAGCGGGCAAGCTGGGCACGATTCGCCTGTTGCTGGCGGAAATCAAGCGCAAGGAAGTCGACGAGCGCATCGAACTGACGGATGCGCACGTGACGGCCATCGTGGAAAAGATGATCAAGCAGCGCAAGGATTCGATCACGCAATTCGAAGCTGGTGGCCGCGCCGACCTGGCCGATATCGAGAAAGCCGAACTGGTGCACCTGACGGGCTACATGCCTGCCGGCCTGTCGGACGAGGAAGTGGCGGCCGAAGTGGCTGCCGCCGTGGCCGCCTCGGGCGCCGCCGGTCCGCAGGACATGGGCAAGGTGATGGCCATCGTCAAGCCGAAGCTCGCTGGCCGCGCCGACATGACCGTCGTCTCGGCGCTGGTCAAGAAGGCATTGACGCCGGCTGCCTGAGCCGCATATAACAAGCAAGCAGCAATCACGGCTGCCGGCCCACGCTGGCAGCCGTCCAACAGCCCACACGTTGACCTGGCTCAACCTCCGGCCACGTGCGGTAGTATAGTCTGACCTATAACAAGACCCGCCCTAGCCAGTGATACCTCAATCCTTCATTTCCGATTTGCTCAACCGCGTCGATATCGTCGATGTCGTGGGGCGCTATGTGCAACTGAAAAAAGGTGGCGCCAATTTCATGGGCCTGTGCCCGTTCCACAGTGAAAAGTCGCCCAGCTTTACCGTCAGTCCCACCAAGCAGTTCTATCATTGCTTCGGCTGTGGCGCGCATGGCACCTCGATCGGCTTCCTGATCGAGTACTCGGGCATGGGTTTCGTCGACGCCGTCAAGGACCTGGCGCAGAACGTGGGCATGGTGGTGCCGGAGGCGGACGACAAGATCCCGCCGGCCCAGCGCGCGCAGATCCAGGCGCAGAGCCTGGCCCTGTCCGATGCCATGACGCAGGCGTGCGATTACTACCGCGGGCAATTGCGCCATGCGCCGGAAGCCATCGCCTACCTGAAGAACCGGGGCTTGACGGGCGAAGTGGCCGCTCGCTTCGGCATGGGCTTCGCGCCGGGCGGCTGGGACAACCTGCGTTCCGTCTTCCCCGACTACGACGTGGTGGCCCTGGCCGAAGCGGGCCTGGTGATCGACAAGGTTGATGAAGAGGGGAATAACCGCAAGCGCTATGACCGCTTCCGCGAACGCATCATGTTCCCGATCCGCAATACCAAGGGGCAAGTCATCGCCTTTGGCGGCCGCGTGCTCGACCATGGCGAACCGAAATACCTGAACTCGCCGGAAACCCCCTTGTTTTCCAAGGGGTTCGAACTCTATGGGCTGTTCGAGGCGCGCCAGGCCATCCGCGATGCCGGCTACGTGCTGGTGACGGAAGGCTATATGGACGTGGTGGCGCTGGCGCAGATGGGTTTCCCGCAAGCCGTGGCGACCCTGGGCACGGCGTGCACGCCCACTCACGTGCAAAAACTGCTGCGCCAGACGGACAACGTGATCTTCAGTTTCGATGGCGACAAGGCCGGCCGCCGCGCCGCGCGCCGCGCGCTGGAAGCGAGCCTGGCCCATGTGTCGGACAACAAGACGATCAAGTTCCTGTTCTTGCCGTCCGAACACGATCCGGACAGCTACATCCGCGAATTTGGCGCCGAAGGCTTCGAGCAGCAAGTGCATGAAGCCATGCCGCTGTCGCAATTCCTGCTCAAGGAAGTGTCGGGCGAGCATGACCTGTCGGAGCCGGAAGGGCGCGCGCGCGTGCAGTTCGACGCCAAGCCGCTGCTGCAGCTGATGGCGCCGTCATCGTTGCGGCTGCAGATCGTGCGCGGCCTGGCGCAGCTGACGCAGTCCACGCCGGCCGAGATCGAAGGCTTGTTCGAGCTGGCGAAACCTGTTGCTGTGGCGCATCGCGCGCCGCCGAAATCGGGCCGTCCCGTGCCGGTCGGGCTGGAATTGAAGATCATGCGCATGCTGGTGGCGCATCCGCCGCTGACCCTGCGCATCGATGAGGCGGCGCTGGCCGCCTTCCAGCACCTGGGGCCCGATGCGGCGCACAGCCTGGGGCAGCTGGTGGCCGTGGGTCAGGCGCTCGGCGAGCACGGCAGTTTTGCCGCGCTGGCGCAGCAGTTGAAGGAGCTGGGCAGCGAATACGACGAGATCATCGGCGAGATCGCGGCCGGCACGGAATCCGATTACGACAGCGAATTGTCGTGGCTGGTCAGCACCATACGCGAGATCAAATTGAATGCCTTGAAGGCGGAATTGCAGCAATTGTTTGCCTCGGGTTTGCCATCCGAGAAAATTGGTGTACGCTACCGCGAAATCATGCAGGAGCAGGGGGCGCTGGAGCGCGAGCGCGATGCCGAGTTGGTGAATCGCTAATCTTGCCCTGAGGGTATGGCGCGCACTGGAAAAACATTTTTCGCGTGCTATAATTAAATGCTAAGTATTGTGTGCTTTGGCAAGCTAGTTCTGTTTCGTAAATAGTATTTGTTTTCAGTAAGTTAGGCTCTTGATCGGCGCGGAAGATCGTGTCGGCAGCCAGGGCCAACTGGCGTTTTCGGCGTTGCAGGCAAGTCTTGCAGACGCTGGCAAGCCGCGCCAGGCTCTCGCTCCCAACGCGGTCGGATGCAGAATTTTCTGCCGAACACGGCTGGCGACAGTCGGTGGACAGGAAGTGCTGCGTATCCCGCAGATCGTGGCCGATGAGGTGTAAGTAACGTAACAGTGTCGAATTTGCGTAGTCGGCAGGTTCGAAGATGGTGGTTCCCGCAGGTAGACAGGGAACTGGCAGCAAACTTTATCCTAATCCACCGTAAAGCAAGTCGTTGTGTAATCGAAAGCGCCTGTGCCAATCAAGAAACCCGAATCCAAAGCGGCTGTAAAGCCCACTAAAGTTACCACGAAAGCCGAAAAGGCGCTCGACCGGCCAGAAGCGCGCGTGACCAGCGCGCCCGTGGTCAGCCAGACCACCGACGCCGCCACGCTGGCCGCGATCGATACGTCCGGATATGTCTTGCCGTTGGTAAAAGTGCCAGGCCGCCGCGGCCGCAAGCCTAAAGAATTCCAGCCAGAAAATGATGAAGTCGCCGCGCTGAACGCCGTCGAGCGGGCCGAACTGAAGGCTGTCGACAAGGCCAAGGCCAAGGATCGCAAGGCGAAGGAGCGCGCGCTGCTGAAGGACGCCTTCTCGTCCGACACGGAAGCGAGCGAGGAAGAACTCGAGCGCCGGCGCCAGAAACTCAAGACCCTGATCAAGTTCGGCAAGGAACGCGGTTTCCTCACCTACGCCGAAATCAACGATCACCTGCCCGAAAATATCGTCGATCCGGAAGCCATCGAAGGCATCATCGGCACCTTCAACGACATGGGCATCGCCGTCTACGAGCACGCGCCCGATGCGGAAACGTTGTTGCTGTCGGATAACGTTGCCGTTGTCACCAGCGACGACGAGGCGGAAGCTGCCGCCGAGGCCGCATTGTCGACCGTCGATTCCGATTTCGGCCGCACCACCGATCCCGTGCGCATGTATATGCGCGAGATGGGCTCGGTCGAGCTGCTGACGCGCGAAGGCGAGATCGAGATTGCCAAGCGCATCGAAGATGGCTTGAAGGACATGATCCAGGCCATCTCGGCTTGCCCCGTGACGATCGCCGAAATCATCGCCGCCGCCGACCGCATCGCCAACGAAGAGATCAAGATCGACGAAATCGTCGATGGCCTCGTCGATGAAAACGAGCCGGTCGCCGCTGCCCCTGTCGTGTCCGCTCCCGTCGAGGAGGACGAGGAAGAGGGCGAGGCGGAAGAAGAGGAAGGGGAAGAAGAGGAAGAAGCGAGTGCGTCAGGCGCCGCCGGCTTCTCCGCCGAACAGCTGGAAACGCTGAAACGCACGGCACTGGAGAAATTCGCCGTCATTTCTCAGCAATTCGACAAGATGCGCCGCGCCTTCGAAAAGGAAGGCTACAACTCGAAACCGTACGCCAAGGCGCAGGAAGCCATTTCGCAAGAGTTGCTGGGCATCCGCTTCACGGCCAAGGTGGTGGAAAAGCTGTGCGACACCCTGCGTGGCCAGGTCGACGAAGTGCGCCATATCGAGAAGCAGATCCTCGACGTGGCCGTGAACCGCTGCGGCATGCCGCGCGCCCACTTCATCAAGGTCTTCCCCGGCAATGAAACCAATCTCGACTGGGTCGATGGCGAAGTCAACGCCGGACATGCGTACAGCGCCATCCTGGGCCGCAACATTCCGACCGTTAAGGAACTACAGCAGCGCCTGATCGACCTGCAAGCGCGCGTCGTGCTGCCGCTGCCGGACTTGCGCAACATCAACCGCCAGATGGCGGCCGGTGAAATGAAGGCGCGCAAGGCCAAACGCGAAATGACGGAGGCCAACTTGCGCCTGGTCATCTCGATCGCCAAGAAATACACGAACCGCGGCCTGCAATTCCTCGATCTGATCCAGGAAGGCAATATCGGCCTGATGAAGGCCGTCGACAAGTTCGAGTACCGCCGCGGCTACAAGTTCTCGACCTATGCGACCTGGTGGATCCGCCAGGCCATCACGCGCTCGATCGCCGACCAGGCGCGCACGATCCGCATTCCCGTGCACATGATCGAGACGATCAACAAGATGAACCGGATTTCCCGCCAGATCCTGCAGGAAACAGGCGCGGAACCCGATCCGGCCACCCTGGCGATCAAGATGGAAATGCCCGAGGACAAGATCCGCAAGATCATGAAAATCGCCAAGGAACCGATCTCGATGGAAACGCCGATCGGCGACGACGACGATTCCCACCTGGGCGACTTCATCGAGGACAACAACACCCTGGCACCGGCCGACGCGGCCCTGCATGCCTCGATGCGCGGCGTGGTCAAGGACGTGCTCGATTCCCTGACGCCACGCGAAGCGAAAGTGTTGCGCATGCGTTTCGGCATCGAGATGTCCACCGACCATACGCTGGAAGAAGTGGGCAAGCAATTCGACGTGACGCGCGAGCGCATCCGCCAGATCGAAGCGAAGGCGCTGCGCAAGCTGCGCCACCCATCGCGCTCCGACAAGCTGAAAAGCTTCTTGGAAGGCAACTAGAAGCCAATAGGGCTTGACGTACGCCCCTGATACCCCTATCCTCGCGTGTCCGTTTCCAAAACGGCCGCGCGAGGCGGGCATCAACAGCGCCGCCCCGCCGCAGTCCCAGGGCCTCTAGCTCATGCTTGGTTAGAGCAGCGGACTCATAATCCGTTGGTGCCGTGTTCGACTCACGGGAGGCCCACCAGAATTTAGCAGGATAGAACGAGCCCCGGCGGGTGACTGCCGGGGCTTTTTTCATGCTGTCGTACAATCGCGGCATGGCGATTTGATGAAAGATGAAACGAGATGACGGCTGAAGTGACGATTGAAGATGTCGTGGTGGGCGATGGCAAGGCGGCGGCACGCGGCGCGCTGATCACGGCGCATTACCGGGGCTGGCTGGAAGATGGCACGGAGTTTGATTCGTCGCACCGGCGCGGCGAGCCTTTCCGCTGCGTGTTGAGCAATAACAAGGTGATCCAGGGCTGGATACTGGGTTTGCAAGGCATGCAGGTCGGTGGCACGCGCAAGCTGTGGGTGCCGGCGCAGCTGGCATATGGCGAGCGCCAGGTGGGATTGATTCCGCCGAATGCCAATTTGATGTTCGAGATTGAACTGCTGGAAGTGCTGACGCGCGACTGATGTGTAGGCGCGCAGTCAGGCGGGCAGCACATCGGCTTTCATGCCGGTTTTTTGCATCAGCAACTGCTCGATATCGGTGCGCAGCGCCTGGTGCGTCGGGAAATTTGCATAGCGCAAGGTGACATAGCCCGCCTGCCTCAGCATGGCGTCGCGCTCCCGATCCTGGCGCGCGCGGCCGGTGTGGCTGCTATCGTCGAGTTCGATCACGGCGATGACGTGCAGTTGCTGGCTGCACAGGACAAAATCGGCGACCTTGCGGTCGAAACGGTTTCTGTTTGCCCATCCTTTTGCCGTCACCAGCGCGGAAAATGCCACTTGCGCCAGTACCGTGCATTCCGGCAAGGCCGCCTGCAACAGGTGGTACATCCGCTGCTCCCGCGCCGTCATGACGGGTTTTCTTTGCAGCCGCAGCGGCATACGGGACTTGCTGTTCCCACGCATGGCCAGCATGGCAAGGAACAGGAGCAGTGCCGCGATGGCGATCAGGACGGTGCAGGGCGGCATGGGCTGTCACCAGGATGGAAAGTCCTGATGGTACGTGAGAAGCGGCGTGTTTTCGTGCCGCCGCCAGCGTATTTCACGCGGTGCGCTTGTCGCCGATCAAGCCCGTTTCAGCTTGACCGGCAGCGCGTCGAGCACCGGCACGATGTCATGCAGGCTGCTCACTTCATAGGTCGGCGTGGCGGCCGAGGTATTGGCCAGGCGGTCCGGATTGAACCAGCAGCTGTCGATGCCGTAGCGGTTGGCGCCGAGGATGTCGGCGTCGAGCCGGTCGCCGATGATGACGGCCGCGTCCTTGCTGAACGGGCGGGCCATGTTGGCGGCATAGTCGAAGAAGCGCACATCGGGCTTGGCATGCCCGCACGCTTCGGAGGTGGCGACGAAGGAAATGTAGTCGCTCAGGCCGGATGCGGCGATGCGCCGGTTCTGGATGGCTTCGACGCCGTTGGTGATGATGCCCACTTCGCCGATGGCTGACAGGGCTTCGCAGACTTGTCTGGCGCCATCGATGAGCACGACCGTGTCGGGCAGGGAGTCCAGATACAGGCGGCTGGCCAGTTCCGGGTCCAGGTCAATGGCGTTTTCCCGGAAGGACTTGCGGAAGCGTTCCACTTTCAGGAAGTCCTTGGTCACGGTGCCGGTTTCGAAACGTTTCCACAGATCGACATTGATTTCCTGGTAGCGCGTAAACAGGGCATCGATGCCGTCGCGCAAGCCCAGGGTCTGCATGGTGTGCAGGAACGAACGTTTTTCGGACGCCCTGAAATCGAGCAGGGTATCGTCGAGGTCAAACAGGAATAAGCTGTACTTCATGGCGTGTCTTGAAAGCGGTGGATGCATCTTGCATGGTAGCACGTACTGATGAGTCCGGATGGCTGCCCCACGCACGGGACGCCTGTCTGCGGGGCCGTGCGATCAGCTACAATCGCCGCACACCCGTGTGCCTTGTTTATTTCCCATGATCCTGACCGCCGACGCTTGCCGGCCGCTCCAGCCTGAGCCGGACTGGCCATTTTTCGATGCCGATTTTCATGTCGCGGCACAGATGCGGGCACAGGTGCGCGCGCTGACGCCAGACGCCGCGGCGCGGCTGTGGACGCGCCATGTCTCTGCGCAACCGGACGAGACTCATCCCATGCATTTATCCAACGGACATCGCCTGGGCCCGACGGTTTGCGGACCGGATTGGCAAGCGGAGTTCGATGCCGTGTTGTCCTTCGAGCATCCTGCGTCACAGGGCAGCGTGGCCGCATTTCTCATCGGCCATTTCCATGGCGTCGTCGCAGACCCCCTCTTTTTCATCGCCAGCCGGTCGCTCGCCTATGTGCTGACGCGAGCCGTGCTTGCCGCATGCTGGCCTTGCCTGTTGACCTTGTCCGATGAAGGGCCATTGCTGTACCAGCCGGTCACGGGAAAGTTCGTCTGGTTTCGGCCGCACGGGGCGTTGGCTGCTGGCGGCGACAAACTGGCGGCCGTTTAGGCGCTGCAGCGGCTGCTTGCCGTGTCATGGCCGTCATGGGAAACCGGCAGCGCGAACGGCTTCATTCGACCACCGCATAGCGCTCCGGGCGATTCGCCGGTCCCGCCGCCGAACGGCCAAAGTGAATCACGCGGGTGCCGGGTTTGTGGTTGCGCCGCTGGTCGAAAATTTCGATGCCGCCGGGTACCTGGCGGATAAACAGCGCGGCATGGTTGCCATGCGGCAGATGTTGATAGCGACCGTTGACGAAGGTGGCAATCACCGTGCCTTTCGCAATGCGCCCTTTTTCCAGCAGATCGGGCACGCTGGCACCTTCGCGCCACAGTGAAGAGGCGCGGGCGCCAGCGAGATGCTGGACCAGGGTGTCGCACTGGCCATTTCCCACGACTTCTTTTTGCTTGGCATAATCGGCGCGCGCAATGTACGGCATGCAATTGCTCCCCATGGTGGACGATGGCGCAAGCATGCGCCAGATGCGTGCGCGCGTCTTGATACGTACACGGAGAAATGCGCGGTATTGATGCGCATCATGGCAGCGTTTCAGCATGCCAGCCGTCTTACATCCCCACCCACCAGTTGAGCAGGGTTTCATCATCGTCGTCATCGAGGTTGACGTAGATGTTGGCGAAGTACCATTGGACACCCGTCGCTTCGCGGAAGGCGTCGAAGGGGGCGTTGACGTTGTAGATGCCGTGGTGTCCCGGCACGCTGAAGGTCAGGTTGCCCTTGTACTGGCCATCCATGGTGCCGCCCAGCTGGCTTTGCACGTCGCGTTCGAGCTGCTCGACGGCGGCCTGGTCGACGGCATCGGCGTAGATCTGGATGCAGAAGTTGCCGCCGCGCTTCAAGACTTCGGCGCGGGCGAGCGGGTCGGCGATGCTGACGATGTCGCCGCGCGCCAGGTTCAGGGTCAGGCCTGGCGAGGCCAGCAGTTCGTAGACGTGCTCGTCGATCTGGCGCGCCGGCAGGGTTTCATACACGGGCCCGTCTTTATTTTCGCCTGCCAGCACGCGGATGTGCGGCAGTCCTTCGCAATTGATCTCTTCCATTCCTGCTTTCATGATGCCTGGGCCAACCCCAGTACTGTGGTGTGTGGCAATATTGTACCGGGTACCTGTCGTTGGGCTAACGCAGAAGGGAATACGATGGAAAACGTGGTGCAGGCGGGCGGCTGCTTGTGTGGCGCCGTGCGCTTCGAGGTGACGGGCGTGGGCGCCAATCCGCATGGCTGCGCCTGCCGTAATTGCCAGCGGCACACGGGGGCGCTGACGGCCGCGTGGGTGGAGTTTGCGCGCGATCAAGTGCGCTGGACGGGCATGGCCGGCGCGCCGGCCACCTACCGTTCTTCCGCTTATTCCAGCCGCGCCTTTTGCGCCACTTGCGGCAGCTCCATCGGCGCCATCGATGATGCGCCGACGGTGGCCTTGCTGGTGGGCAGTTTCGACGATCCCGGCCAGGCGGCGTTCGCGCCGGCGTATCACTCGTTCGAGGACGGCGTGCCCGGCTGGTGGCCGAACGGCGGGGGCGCGGATTAGGCGGGTTTGGCAGGCGCCACGGCGCGCTTCCATCGCAGGTGGGCGATCACTTCGCGTCCGTGCGCCAGCATGGGTTTGTATGTGCTCAGGTGCAAGATATCGCCGTCGAGGCGCGCGACGCGCTGTTGCACCTGGCCTATCCAGTTGGGGAACAGCGACAGTTCCACGTAGTGGCTGAGCAATCCTTGCTGTTCATCGACGTGGTAGGGGCCGGAATAGCTGAGGTAAGCGCTCGCTGCATCGCGGAACTCGTCGGCGCTGGCCTGGTAGAGATCGCCGCCCGGAAATGGCTTGCGGCCCCGCCGCATCAGCTGCGCGGCCATGTAGCCGTCCGGTGCATACAAGATGGTGCCTTGCGCATCCTCGCCCATCGGGTAGGAGGCGTGCGATTCGCCCACCGCTGTTTCCGTGTAGGACTGCAGTTGCCAGGTGCCGATCAATTGTTCGCGTAATGTGCCGCTCATCGCATACTCCTTGAGGTTGGTCAAAGTATGTTGCAGTGCACATTGAATCACAGGGATTATTTCCATGCCGCACGTTTTAAGTCGCCGGCGGACAGGAAAAAAGCACGCCGCAGCGTGCTTTGATGAGTGGCGTGGCGCGTTCGCGCCTAGCTTAGAAGCGGTAAGTGGCGCTGATGCGCAGCACCGGGTAAGCCTTGAAATCCTTGACCTTGTCGGCCAGTTTTTCGTTTTCAGCGGCAACGTCCGTTTTCAGGGCGGCGCATACGAGCGGGTCGCAGCCGGTATTGCGCAGCGAGGTGCTTGGCGAACCCTGGAACAGCACGCCGATATCGCTGGAAATGCCCCAGCCGGCTTCTTTTACCGGGTTGCCCCAGCCGATGCCGATGTAGGGAGCGACCTTGCGGAAGTCGATAGTGCCGTCCAGCTGGCCTGCACTGGCTGCCGTGTAGGTATTGCCATTGAGCGTGTAGCTGCCGGTTTTGTTCGGCTTGCCTTTGGCGTCGATTTTATTGCCGTTGTACACGACACCAGCGCTGACGCGGAAGGCGCCGTCCATGGGGAAGTAATCGAGCAGGGCGTCGAAGGTGCGCAGCTTGAGCTTCAGCTTGTAGTCGACGTCGTCGGTGCTGGAGTCGTACGAGTAGTTCAGGAAGCCGACGCCGAAACGGGCATTCAGGTTCGATTGCAGCGGCACGCTCAGGTGTGCGCCCACGCCCGTGGTGCCCACGTCGGCCGAGATGGCCATTTCTGCCTGGGCTTGGCTTGCGCAGAACATGCCAGCCAGCAAGGCGGCGATCAGGTGTTGCTGTTTCATGCTTACGGACTCCAGTCGTTAATCTAACTACGCGATAAATATGCCATGCGGGAAATAAAGTTTCCACAAGGAAATTTCTTCGAGGATGATAGAGCCTGGAATGGCGTAAGGCAAGATGAAGCGGAGACTGGCGGGGCAAGGTGTTGCTTTCCTGCCGCAACACTGCTCCGCCAAGCCGTGATCGCTGCTTAATTGTGGGCGCTGATGCCGCTGCGGAATTGTTCGAAGCCGGCACGTGCTGCCTTGTAGCAATTGCCTGCCGCCACTTCCAGGCCTTCACGGTCCAGTACTTCCACCGTGCCGCGGCGGTACTGGATCAAACCTTCGTCCTGTAACTTGCGCGCCGTGACGGTGACGCTTTCGCGGCGCACGCCCAGCATGTTGGCCATGGTGTCCTGGGTGACTTTCAGCTCGTTCGACAGTGAACGGTCGAGGCGGTCCAGCAGCCAGCGGCACAGCTTTTGTTCGATGCTGCAATGGCGGCCGCCGACCACGTTCTGCGCCATTTGCGCAAACATGGCGCTGGTGTAGCGCATCAACAATTGCGCCAGCGCACCGCCTTCATTGAACACTTCGCGCAGGAAGGCCGTTTTCAGGCGATAGCCGTAGCCGGCGCTTTGCACGATGGCCGTGCAGGTGGCGCGCTCGGCTTCGTACAGCACCACGCCAGCGACGCCTTCGCGGCCGATGACGGCGATCTCGGTGGTGGCGCCGTCTTCCATCACATACAACAGGGAAACGATGGCGTTGGTGGGGAAGTAGGTGTACTCGATCTTGCCGCCGCAATCGAACAGGTGTTTGCCGGCAGGCAGGGCGACCAGTTCAAGCTGGCAAAACAGGCGCTCCAGATCGGTGCGCGACAAGGCGCGCAGCAATTCGTTCTGTTGCGCACCGGTGATGCTGATCATCGGCGCGGCCGGCGTTTTTGCCGGGGCTGCTTGCCAGTCATGCTGGGCGGCGGCATGGTGATTCGTGGCTGGGGTCAGGTTGCTATAAGCTTTGTACATGATATGGCCTCGTCTTCTGATTTTGTTGGATGGCGCTGCGCTTCCGGCTTGCTAGCGTTGTGCTGAATGTTGTATCCACTATAAGACGAGGGGGCGTTCGCTGGCATCGGATGAGCCGACGCGCTTATGTAGGCTAGGAACATTGCCTCGTGTCATCCGACTCCTACGCCGGCTTTTTCTTATCCCCGCCGGTAAATAACAGTGGTTTGGCAAAAATGCGACATGAAGCCGGCATAAAGCGAACTTTGCCTGCATGGAGCGGTCAAACCATCCTGTGCCCTCGAGCTGCGGTGATAAAATGTTGCGGTGCGGAAATTTGACTTGCGTCTCAGTATGAACTGCGTTTGTGTGCAGGGCATGTCGCGGTGCGCGCTGTTGCTTCGCGCTGCCTGCCCTGCCACCATCCTGCGATGCCTGTCGTGCTGCGCTCCCTGTGGCCGCAGCGTGTCCTTACCGTGCTTTCGTCGCGCCGTTGATCGCGTGCGCCGGCCTCGCCCCCGTTTGACTTAATGAAGGAAGCAACGCATGAAATGGTTTCTTGATCTGAAAATTGCCACCAAGTTGATCTTGTCGTTTGGCGCCGTGCTGTTATTGACGGCGGCACTGGGCGTGTCGGCGATTTTTTCCATGGCGCGCATCAATACCGCATCGACCGACCTGTCCGCCAACTGGATGCCCAGCGTGCTGGCGGCCATGTCCATGCGCAGCGATGTCAGCGATTTCCGCCGCTGGGAACTGGCGCACATGCTGGCCGCGCAAGACGCCGACATGGCGCAGAATGAAACGCGCATGACGGAAACGCAAGCCAAGCTGAAGGCGGACGGCGACAAGTACCGCGCGCTGATTTCCGAACCGGGCGAGCTGGAAGTCTTCGAGCGCTTTCTGGCGCTTAACGATGAATTCATGCGCCTGCATGCGACCATGCTGAGCCTGTCGCGCGAGATGAAAAAGGAAGAGGCGCGCGCCTTGGCCGTGGGGCCATCGGCCAAGGTCATGACCGACATGATGGTGGTCCTGGATAAGCTGGTGAGCATCAATTCCGATGGTGGCGTGCGCTCGAGCGCCAGCGCCGATGCAACCTATGCGGCCTCGCGCGTCAGCCTGATCGGCCTGGTGGTGGGCATTGTGGCCGTCGGCATGCTGCTGGCGCTGTGGGTGGCGCGCAGCGTGTCGCGTCCGCTGATCGAGGCGGTCGGTGTGGCGCGCCAGGTGGCGGCCGGTGACTTGACGGCGCACATTGTGGTGCAATCGCAAGATGAAACGGGGCAGCTGATGCTGGCCCTGAAAGAGATGAATGCCAGCCTGCAAAACCTGGTGGGGCAGGTGCGCAGCGGTACGGACACCATCGCCACGGCGTCGAGCCAGATTGCGGCCGGCAACCAGGACCTGTCGTCGCGCACGGAAGAGCAGGCCAGCTCGCTGGAAGAGACGGCTTCGTCGATGGAAGAGCTGACCTCGACCGTGAAGCAGAACGCGGACAATGCGCGCCAGGCCAACACCATGGCGCTGACGTCGTCGAGCATCGCCATCGAGGGCGGCAAGGTAGTGGGCGAAGTGGTGGGCACGATGGCGTCGATCAATGCGTCCTCGCGCAAGATCGTCGACATCATCGCCGTCATCGACGGCATCGCCTTCCAGACCAATATTCTGGCGCTGAATGCGGCTGTCGAGGCGGCACGCGCGGGCGAGCAAGGGCGAGGCTTTGCCGTGGTGGCGACGGAAGTGCGCAACCTGGCGCAGCGTTCGGCCGCGGCGGCCAAGGATATCAAGGTGCTCATCGGCGATTCCGTCGAGAAGGTCGAGGCGGGCTCAAAACTGGTGGACCAGGCGGGCCGTACGATGGACGACATCGTCGCCAGCATCACGCGCGTGACGGACATCATGAGCGAGATCACGGCCGCCAGCAACGAGCAGAGCGCCGGTATCGAGCAAGTGAATCAGGCGATCGCCCAGATGGACCAGGTCACGCAGCAAAATGCGGCGCTGGTGGAAGAGGCGGCCGCGGCGGCCGAGTCGATGCAGGAGCAGGCCGCCAGCTTGAGCGAGGTGGTCAGCATCTTCAAGCTCGATGCCGCCAGCGCCGTCGTACACGCGCCGCGGCCGGCCTCGACAGTGGCCGCCGTGGCAGTGCCGGCGCGGACGACCGCGGCGGCGCCACGACAACTGGCTGCCGCGACGCGCAGCGCGCCGGCCGATGAGTGGGAAACCTTTTAAGGCTGGGCCGGCTTGCGGCGCTTGCTGACGGTTTTGGCGGGCCCTGCGGCAGCGACGTTGGCCTGGCGTTGTTGCCATGCGCGCAGCGCGTCTTCGTAGGCGGCCAGGTCTTCCTGGTACATTTCCAGCACGCAAAAGGTGCAGCCGCTATGGCAGCACTCGTCATTGCCTGGTTTGACAGGCGGCTGCGGCTGCGGCTGGGGATCGTGGGGAGGGGAAGCGCTGGACATGGTGGCGGAAGTGGGTTGCAAGGGGGGGGCGGAGCCGGCATGATACGGTATTCGGGCAAGCCGTTGCTGGAACGTTTTTTGCTCAAAAATCACGGTTTCCGTGTACAGTTGCGGTGAATTAGGGTATCGTTTACAGCACTGATATTGTATCTTCTGCGCGCGATGTTCCGCCGGCGCGATCTCCGCCGCCATCGCAGCACACTTCCCCGACGCTCCCGCACTCGCCCTACAGCATGTCCCGGAGGACGGAAGTGCCGCAAGAACAATGATCCATGGCTTGCAAGACGGAGCTGCCCGTGCCCCGAAATGTTGTTTATTGAGAAAGCATGGCTTCCGCAGTGCGGAGGCACACCAGAAAATTTATGTCTGAAACCGAATCGACTCCTACGCCCAGCCCGGCGATCGCCACTGACGCGGCGCCTGCCGCCACGACGGCACCTGTTGTACCTCCTCCCCCCATTGCTGCCCCTACCGTGAGTTTTGCCGACTTTGGCCTGGCCCCCGAGATCCTGCGCGCGCTGACCGAGCAGGGCTATACCCATCCGACACCGATCCAGGAACAGGCGATCCCCGTGGTCCTGCAAGGCCGCGACGTGATGGGCGCCGCGCAGACGGGTACGGGCAAGACGGCCGGCTTTTCGCTGCCGATCATCCAGTTGCTGCTGGCCCATGCCAGCAGCAGCATGTCGCCCGCCCGCCATCCGGTGCGCGCGCTGATCCTGACGCCGACCCGCGAACTGGCGGTGCAGGTGGCGGAAAACGTCAAGGCTTATGCCAAGCACACCCCGCTGCGCTCGACCGTCGTCTTTGGCGGCATGGACATGAAGCCGCAAACCGTCATCCTGCGTGGTGGTGTGGAAATCGTCATTGCCACGCCGGGCCGTCTGCTCGACCATATCGAGCAAAAGAACATCAGTCTGAGCCAGGTGCAGATGCTGGTCATGGATGAGGCCGACCGCATGCTGGACATGGGTTTCTTGCCTGACTTGCAACGCATCATCAACTTGCTGCCAAAACAACGCCAGAACCTGATGTTCTCGGCCACGTTCTCGCCGGAAATCAAGAAGCTGGCCGCGACCTTCCTCAACGATCCGCTGACGATCGAAGTGGCGCGCAGCAACCAGACGGCCGACAAGGTCACGCAAGTGGTCTACAAGGTGCCGGAAGACCAGAAGCATGCGCTGGTAGCCCATCTGTTGCGTCAGCGCGACCTGAAGCAGGTCATCGTGTTTTCGAACACCAAGATCGGCGCTTCGCGCCTGGCCCGCGTGCTGGAGCAGGAAGGCATGAGTGCCACGGCGATTCACGGCGACAAGAGCCAGCAGGAGCGCATGGCGGCGCTGGAAGCGTTCAAGAAGGGCGAAATCGACGTGCTGGTCGCCACCGACGTGGCCGCGCGCGGCCTCGATATCTCGGACCTGCCGTGCGTCATCAACTTCGATTTGCCCTACAACGCTGAAGATTATGTGCACCGCATCGGCCGCACGGGCCGCGCCGGCGCCTCGGGCGACGCCATTTCGATCTATTCGGACAAGGACGAGCGCCTGCTGACGGATATCGAAAAACTGATCAAGCAAAGCATCAAGCGCGGCGAACTGACGGGTTTCATACCGTCTTCCAGTCGTGGCGACAGCGAACGTCGTCCATCGTTGCGCCGCCCGGCCGAAGGCGAGGCGCGCGCGCCACGCTATGCCGGCGACGCTGAAGTCAGGCCGGCGAGCCGCATGCCGGAGCGCGGCAACCGTCCATCGGTTCCCGGCGCGCGCCGCGACAAGGTTGATCCCTGGTTCTTGAAACCGTACGAGCCAGCCAAGGTCGCCGCGCCTGTCAGCACGGTCATCGCACCGACAGTGAGTAAGCCGAAGCAGAAAGTGGCGGCCTTGCTGGGCGGTTTGCTGAAACAGTAAATGCCAGTTGAAGAAAGATTGTGCATTTTGTCGAAGAAATCACAATTCTGGTGCCGACAGCGCCGTACACGATGATACGGCGTGCAGCTTGCAATGATTGGCAATATGTTTGCTCGGGGGAGTGGATGCATACCGCTCCATTTTCCGGGAGATTTAAATATGGCTATGTCACCGTCAAGTGTGGGAATGCTCCCAGCGTTGCTTTCAATAACGTTTCGGGTGAACGGATGCGCCCGGCATCGAGTATCCAGCGCCATCCCAGATAATTTGGCAGGTAGCGCGTGGCCACGCCGTGAAATGGCCGTAGCCATTGCCGCAAGCGGTGGTGATAGGCGTTGACGTTCTGTACGTGGGCGGCGCCCTGCACGCGGATGCCGGCGCGCAAGTTGACAGTCTGGTGGCTGATGCCCGCTTCGCTGGCAAAAGCCCGGTAGGCCGCATGGTCATCGGTGACCAGCAGGATATCCTTGTCGATCACGGGCGATAGACAGCGGTGTAGCTGTGCTTTCGTCAACGCCCCTTTGCCCGTGATGAAATCCAGGGTTTGCCCGGTGCGGTCGCGCGCCACCAGGATGCAGATTTGTTCATTGGCTATGCCGCGTTTGTGCGCACGGCCACCCCGGCGGCGGGCCGGACGCGTCATCTGTCGCGCACCTTTTTCCGACTCCAGCACATAGAATTCGTCAGCTTCGGCGATGCCATGCAAGCCATGCGGCCGGTCCGTCTTCGCTATGCTGAGAAAGCGGTGGCGCCAGCGAAACGTCGTGTTGCGGTGCAATCCTAGCTGCAGAGCGGCCCGGCGCACCGAGGTGGAGTCGAGCAGGCAATCGGCATATGCGAGCCATAGCGCCTTGTGGTGCAAGCGGGCAAGCGACGTGCCTGTCAATGCATTGAAGGTGCGGCCGCAGGGCACGCAGCGGTAGCGCTGCAGGCCGTGCGCATGGCCATGCCGGTGCAGGTGAGCCGAGTGGCAGGCGGGACAGGCCAAGCGCGTCTGCGCCAACTTTTCAAGCAGTGCCACGGTCGCGTCGTGGGGCGTATTGCCCTGCAACAGGACGATTCCAGCCTGCCGTTGGCGTCTGCTCAGGTGAGCAAACTGTGCGATAAAGCTGATCCATTCGGCTGTCTGCATGATCTGCTCCCTCGAGGGTGAGTATGCAGAGT
This sequence comes from Janthinobacterium sp. SUN118, assembly GCF_030397695.1. Classification (NCBI taxonomy): domain Bacteria; kingdom Pseudomonadati; phylum Pseudomonadota; class Betaproteobacteria; order Burkholderiales; family Oxalobacteraceae; genus Janthinobacterium; species Janthinobacterium sp. SUN118. The sequence continues at coordinate 698,317 of NZ_JAPUBV010000001.1, forward strand.
CAGACAGCGCAGCCGGGGAATGATTCCATCATTTCCCCTATTTGACGATGACAGAGCCTTAAATATCGAACTTCGAGCGGTTTTTAATCCACCATGCACGTCCTAATACGACGATGATCGATCCAAACAATCCCATTGCAAAGGCCCGTAGCAGCGCGGCCGACAGACGCGTCGAACGGTGTTCCGGCAAGCTTGGCCCGGCGATAAAGCGGCTCTTTTCGAGGTACAGGTTATTTGCCAGCTGGTTGTCCATGGTGATTTTGTTGTACACCTCTTGGATGGTCTTGTCCTTTAAATCTTTGTTCTTGAACACCGCCAGCTTTACCGACTCGAGTCCACGCAAGATGGCCTCTCCGGATTTAGTGTTATCCAGCAGAATTTTGGCTTGACCGTAGTATTCACGCAGCAAGATATTTTTTTGCTGTTCGCGTTTTGCATGGTAAATCACTTCGTTGGTTGTCGCGGTATCTACTTCTGTCGTCATGAGCTGCGTGACCGGCGACAAATAGCGTGCATTGTCTTCCGTGACTGAAATCACCTGGCGCGAAGTTTGATTGGCCGACTCCGGGTAGCGCGCCATAATCTGTTTCAGATTTGCGCTTTTGCGTTGATAAAGATCGAGTTTTTCTTTGTTTTCAATAATGTCATTATCGAGTCTGGTAATAAGTGCCGTAATTTCGGTATACTTAAAACGCAATACATCGGAATAAATCAGATAAGTAATGCTGTCCATTGCATAGCGCCCCAACAAGCCAACCATGCGCTGGGCGTTTTCACCACTTCCGGCCGCATACACGATGCGCAAACCGATGACATTGTTGCCGCCATCCCTGGGCTGCTCCATCAATTCCTTGGCATCAAGTTTTGTGAATGGGAAAACTGGCTGCATCAGTTTTGCAATGTCGTCGGCGGAAGAAAATACTTTGCGCAGACCCTCTACGCCAGGCGTGGCTTCAAGCTTGTTTTGCTGCACAAATTCGTTGAAGCGTCCGCTAGTACTGAAGACTGCGGCATAGCGCTTGTAATCGGCCAGCATGATGCCAGGAGGAGGTTCTTTGTCCTTGATATTTCTATCCAATGGCATTGGAATGGCGCCACCGAACTGCAGGAAACCTTCACTTTGATATTTTGCACCACGTATTCCCTGCCATAAGCCAAGTCCTGATGCAACGACGGTGACGCCGATAATTATCCAGCGCGCACGCCATAATGGAGGGAATAGATCACTCAGAGGAAATCCAAACTGATTGCCGTCATTGTTTTCTTCGCTGAGCTCATCATATTTTTCCATAATTTGTTTTTGCTATCTAAGTCGATGTTGATAAAGAAATTGCTGTTTGCTGAAAATTATTTCACTCTTATTGCATCCGGCCTGGACGCTTGATGTCAGAACCAGTTGGTGTTGTTGCCATGCAGTAGAGAAAGATGTTAGATGTATGTTTGTTATCTATACCAATAAAACATCGTCCATTGATTTTCCTCTTCAAGCGGATGCGATGTATAAAATCAATGGAGTCAGAGTATCAATAGATATCTACCGGTGTGATGCATTTGGGAAAATGTAAAATGCTTATCATTTTGCCAGCGCAGAAGAAAATGAAGAGAATCCTGTTAACCGTGCGACGCTCATTATATCCTTTAATCGTGGTCTGACAGGATGGCGACTTGCCTGGCCAAGGAGGTCATCAAGGCGCAACGCGTGTTGTATCTGCGCCTTTCCATGGGCTTCAAGGCAGTGTGGAACGAGTGCCGCTGCTGTTGCTTCCGCACCACTATGCGTTCAAATTTTGCAGGCCCGCGGGTGCTGTTGCGGAATTACGGGGCGGCGTGACAGACCGTCTTTGCTCGTACCAGATCAGATCCTCGATTCCGCATTGCGGTGAATATTCCTGAACGGCGCGCAGCAGCAATGCACGTACAGTCTCGAATTCAAAACGGTCGCAAGCCGCTTCCAGGTCCGTTAAAATAATCTGCAATTCAGACCAAGGAATTTCAGATTCCTGGGCGCGCATGATAAGGGGATGCTCGGTGCCCTCAACGTTATCGCCAATTAATAACTCTTCATACAGTTTTTCCCCAGGACGCAAGCCGACGTGGGAAATTTCTATTCCATCCGGCGCGGCCTTGCTTCTGACTTCAAGCCCGCTCAGATGCACCATTCTTTCGGCGAGATCCATAATTTTGATTGGCTCTCCCATATCGAGGACGAATACATCGCCGCCCGAACCCATGGCTCCGGCTTGCAGTACCAGTTGCGCAGCTTCCGGAATAGTCATGAAATAGCGCGTAATTTCCGGGTGGGTCAACGTAATTGGTCCGCCATTCATGATTTGTTTACGGAACAGCGGCACCACCGAGCCGGATGAACCCAGGACATTGCCAAAACGCACCATGCAAAAGCGCGTCCGATTGCCTTCGCGCGCAAAGGCTTGCAAAATCAATTCTGCAAAACGCTTTGTGGTGCCCATCACATTGGTCGGGCGCACCGCTTTGTCAGTTGAAATCAGCACAAAACACTTTACTTCCGCCTCCACTGCCGCTCGCGCAATGCTCAAAGTGCCGAATACATTGTTGCGTACCCCTTCGATCGGATTGTGTTCTACCAGCGGTACATGCTTATAGGCTGCAGCGTGGTAGAGCGTTTCAACCTTGAAGGTGGTCATGATGCGTTTGCATTTTTCCGTATCCAGTACAGAACCAAGGAAAGGAATCAGATCCAGTTCAAATCCCTGGCCGCTGTTCAATCCCTTGAGTTCCTGTTTGATGGAATAAAGAGCGAATTCGGACATTTCCAGCAAAATCAGACGCGCCGGTCGCAAACGGATAATCTGCCGGCATAGTTCGGAGCCGATCGAGCCCCCGGCACCGGTCACCATCACGGATTTGCCAGTGATGCAGCTGGCGACCAGCGTCAGATCGGGCGCGACTTGGTCGCGTCCCAGCAAATCTTCGATTTCAATGTCGCGCACATCCTGCAAGCGCAGCTCGCCGCTGACCAGGCTTTCCACCGGCGGCGTCACTTTGACCTTGACCTTCAGCGTTTCCAGCTTGTTCAGGATGTGTTTTTGCCTGCTTTTAGACAGCGACGGCATGGCCAGCAGGACTTCGCTGATCTTCGCCTTGCTGATCAACTCCGGCAGATAGGCTGCGCTATGCACCTTGATACCGCCTATGGTGGCGCCATTCAATTCCGCCATATCGTCGATGAAGGCCACCGGCAGATACTCCTCGCCCGCGCGCAATGCTTTGGCCAACTGCGAACCAGCTTTTCCCGCGCCGTAAATAGCGACCCGCACCGTTTGCTGGCTGCCATGCGGGTACAGCAGAAAACCACGTGCCAGGAAGCGACTCGCCACCACATAGGTGATTGCGCTGATCCAGTAAATGCCAAAGACGCCGCGCGACAGACCCGACATATGGGTGACCAGGGCCGCCAAGGTGACCAGCATTGCTACTGAAATAGTAACGCCGAGTATGACAACATAAACGATTTTCTGGTCGATGAAACGGATGACGGCACGGTACAAGCCTAGCCGTATGAAAATAGGAATCGAAATGACCGGTACGGAAATAATCAGCCACAGGTAATGCGTAAACAATGGGGCGCTTGATAAATCGTACCGCAAGAGAATTGCGCAACAAAATGTTAGTGGCAGGAAAATTAAATCTGCCGTCGCCGCTATCAATTGTTTCTGGATACGTGATAAATCAAGAAATGATTTCATTTTTCTATTCAAGCGTAATTGGAGATGAGTGCTATTGAATGGCGAATATTATCTGCCGCCAGCACATGATACAGGAATAACAACAACCGCCATGCTAATGGGTCACCCCATCGCGGCGTACGACTTTCATGAATGTCAGTAAGATAATTTTCAAATCCAGCGCCAACGATTGACGTTGCATGTATTCCACGTCGAGCTTGACCTTTTCTGGAATCGGCAATTCGTCGCGGCCGTTAACCTGAGCCCATCCGGTCAGGCCGGGAAGGATGGCATCCACTCCGTTCTGGGTGCGCAGCGCGATCAGGTCGTCCTGGTTGAACAGTGCCGGGCGTGGGCCGACAAAACTCATATTACCGCACAGAATACTCCAAAGCTGCGGTAGTTCATCCAGGCTGGATTTGCGTAAAAAAGAGCCGCACGGTGTGAGGAAGCGCTTCGGATCGGCCAGCAAATGGGTCGCCACCGCAGGCGTGTCGGTACGCATGGTACGGAACTTCGGCATGCGGAAGATCTTGTTGTGGCGTCCCACCCGATCCGACCAGTAGATCGCCGGGCCTTTCGAAGTCAATTTGACGCACAGCGCCACCAGCACGATAGGGAGCAGCAAAATGAGGCTGGCCAGCAGGGCCAGCAGCAGGTCGAATAGTCGTTTCATGCTTATACTTGTTATTGTTTCAGAAAGTGTGCCACGGTTTTATTGATGGATTCCTGTATATCCAGCACCGGTTTCCAGCCTAGGGTGGCCTTGGTGTGGGCGATGTCCACTTGCAGCGAGCCGAGCAGCCGATCCGCCACCGCTTTCTTGCCCAGCAGCGCGGCGCAACGCTGGATCAGCCCGGCCGGCACCGGCATCAGCCATGTGCGCTTGCCCATGCCGCTGGCCAGCATGCGCAACAATTCACCGATGCTGACATCGTGATCGTCCGACACCATGAAGGTCTGGCCCGGCGCAGCGGGATGACGGCAGCACAGGATCAGCAGATCGACCAGATTGTCCAGCGCCACCATGCTGCGCTGGTTATGAATCGCCCCCAGCGGCAGTGGCAGTCCGATTTTGGCCAGTTGCATCAGACGCATGAAATTGGCGCGTACACCGGGCCCGTAGACCAGCGGCGGGCGGACAATCACCAACTCCAATCCGGTGGCCAGCGCCACTTCTTTCAGCGCCAGTTCGGCCTCCAGCTTCGATTGGCCATATGGGTCTTGCGGCGCGCCTGTGTCGAAGGCGGTAAACGGCCGGGTGCCTGTGGCCTCGCCATTGACTTTCACGCTGCTGACGAAGACGAACCGCTTCACGCCATGCTGGGCGGCCTGCCTGGCCAGATGCACGCTGGCAGCCACGTTGACGGCGCGGAAAGCGGCCAGCGGATCGTCCGATGTGTCGTTCATGACGTGCACCCGCGCCGCCAGGTGGATCACCGCATCGCAGCCAGCCAGGGCCTGCGACCAGTCGGTCGTGGCGCTCAGTTCGCCAACCGCCAATTGGGCTGGATTGCTTGCCTTGCGTACCGCGGCTGTGCAGGCAATGGAGCGCCGCTCCAGTTCGGCGCACAAGGCCGTACCGACAAAGCCGCTGGCCCCGGTAACGAGGATGTTAGACATGGCTGCTCACTTTATTCTTGGTTGACACGAGATCAGCAAAATGGCCTTCCAGCTTATCGATCAACAGTTTTTTCTCAAATTGTTCGGCATAGCAGCGCTGCGCCGCTGCGCCCATCGTGGCGCGTTGCTCTACGCTGGCGTCGGCCATGCGCGCCACGGCATCGGCCAGGCCGGCGGCATCGCCGGCGGCACAGGCATAACCGGCGCCCGACTCGCGAATCACTTCGGCGCCTTCGCCATCGAGCGCGCCGATCAGCGGCAGGCCCGATGAGAGGTAAGTCTGGACCTTGCCCGGAATCGTCATGGCAAAGATCTCGCTGGCCTTCAGCGTCACCAGCAAGGTGTCGGCATGGGCAAAAAACGATGGCATGCGCTCGAGTGCAAAGCGGCCCGGCATCAGCACCTGATCCTGCAAACCGCGCAGCGCGACCTGCGCCCTGACCCAGTCGGCCATGCGTCCGTCACCGACAATAATCCAGCGAATCTCGCGCCGTTCGCGCAAGCGCTCGGCAGCGTCCAGGATGGTGGGGAAATCTTGCGCATCGCCGATATTGCCGGCGAACAGGACATTAAATGCACCTTCTTTGGACGGCACCTCAAGAGCCGGGATCACCGTTTCTTCATGAAACAATTCTTCCGCCCAACTAGGGAAATAGCGGATTTTCTCGCGTTGCGGACAATATTTTTCTATCCCGCCGATAAACGATTTGGATTGCGCCAAAATCAAGTCGCAGTGGCGATAAATGAAGCGCACCATTACCCCGACCGCATTGAGCACCTTGCGCGATTTCACGACGCCAACGGCGCTTAGCGACTCCGGCCACAAGTCAAGCGCCCAGAACACGATCGGCGTCTTCTTGAACAACTTCAGCACCAGGGCCGGGATGCCGACAGTGATCGGCGATGGCTCGTACACGAAAATCACGTCATATTTCTTGCCGATCAGTTTGAGCGGACCGAGCAAGGAGCCGGATAAAACGAAACTCAGGTAATTGAGCGCCAGGCGCAAGGCCCCCTTGCCGCGCGGCGCCAGCGGTACCCGCACCACGCGGACGGCGCCAAATTGCGCGTATTTGGCGCGATGCTCGCTGAAATCCTGATAAATTTTTCCCTCAGGATAATTCGGCCAACCCGTCAAGACGGTGACTTCATGGCCGCGCTGCTGCAATTCCGTCGCCAGGTCATTGATGCGAAAGTTTTCCGGCCAAAAATACTGGCTAACGATTAATATCTTCACGCTGTCGCTTATCCCGCCTTGTGCCACACTTTGCGGTTCACGTAATCGGTATAGCTGTGCAGGATGCGTATCACTTTATCGGACACGTTCGGCGCGCTGTAGTCGGCCACCAGCTTCAGATCGCGCACCGCGCCGCGCTGCTGGCTGTCGAGGATCGCCAGGCCCTGCAGCACGCGCTCCACTTCCAGCCCGGTCATCATGACCGACGCTTCTTCCATTCCTTCCGGCCGCTCGTGCGCTTCGCGGATATTCAGGGCCGGGAAATTGAGGATGGACGATTCTTCCGTAATCGTGCCGCTGTCGGACAGCACGGCTTTCGAACTGGCTTGCAGCTTGACGTAATCCTTGAAGCCCAACGGTTTCAGCAGGCGCACCAGGGGATGGAAGGTGACCGCCTTGGCGTCGACCTTCTTTTGCGTGCGCGGATGGGTCGACATGATCACCGGCAACTGGTACCGCTCTGCCACGGCATTGAGCACCGCCACCAGCTTGGCGAAATTGACTTCGGAATCGATGTTTTCCTCGCGGTGCGCGCTGACCACGAAATACTGGCCTTCGCTCAGGCCCAGGCGTGCCACGGCGTCCGAAGCGTCGATGCCGTCTTTGTAGTTGTGCAGCACTTCATACATCGGGCTGCCGGTCTTGATGACGCGGTCCGGCGGCAAGCCTTCGCGCAGCAGGTATTCGCGCGCGATGCTGCTGTAGGTCAGGTTGATGTCGGCCGTGTGGTCGACGATCTTGCGGTTGGTTTCTTCCGGCACGCGCTGGTCGAAGCAACGGTTGCCCGCTTCCATATGGAAAATCGGAATCTTGCGGCGCTTGGCGGGAATCGCCGCCAGGCAGCTGTTGGTATCGCCCAGGATCAGCAGCGCGTCCGGCTGTACCTGCTCCAGCACGGCATCGACGGCGATGATGATCTTGCCGATGGTTTCGGCGGCATTCGCTCCGGCCGCGTTGAGAAAGTGGTCAGGCTTGCGCACTTCCAGGTCGTGGAAAAAAATCTCGTTGAGTTCGTAATCGTAATTCTGTCCGGTATGTACGAGCACATGCTCGCAATGCTGGTCCAGCTTGGCCAGCACGCGCGACAGACGAATAATTTCAGGCCGCGTGCCAACCACGGTCATGACTTTCAGTTTTTTCATTGTCAAACCTTGTAGGTAATCGTATCGGGATGCTGGCGGTCGAAAATCTCGTTAGCCCACAGCATGACGATCATTTCTTCGTCGCCGATATTGGTAATGTCGTGCGACCAGCCGGGAATGGTTTCCACCACTTCCGGCGACTTGGCGCTGGTGCAATGCTGATGCGTGGCACCGCTATCGATATGGCGGAAGCCGAAACGGGCTTCGCCCTTGATCACCAGGAATTTCTCGGTCTTCGTATGGTGATAATGGCCGCCACGGGTAATTCCCGGATGCGCCGTGAAAAAGGAAAACTGTCCGGCGTCATGCGTCTTCAGCACTTCCACAAACACGCCGCGCGGATCTTCATGCTTGACCAGCGGATAAGAAAACTGTTCGGGCGTGAAATAGGTGATGAAGGTCGAGTACAGCGCGCGCGTCAAGCCGCCGCCGACAGCCTCGGTAAGCAGGTTGGCGCGGCTGTCCTTGAAGGTTTGCAATTGCTGCGCCAGCGCGCCGACGCTGATGCGGTACACCGGCTGCACTTCCTGGTACTCGGCCGGCACGGGCGTTTGCTGCATCACGTCCAAAAACGCGGCGATGACGTCGTCGATATACACCAGCTCGATCTGCGCGGCCGGGTCGTTGATTTGCACCGGCAAACCTTGCGCGATATTGTGGCAAAAGGTCGCCACCGCCGAATTGTAATTCGGCCGGCACCATTTGCCGAACACATTCGGCAGGCGGTAGATATATACCGGCGCGCCGCTGGCCGCACTGAAGGCACGCAGCGCATCTTCGGCGCCGCGCTTGCTGCTGCCGTAGGCATTGTCGCGCTGCGCCTGGATAGACGAAGTGTAGATGACGGGTACCGCGCGACCGCTTGCCTGCAGTGCGTCGCACAGGGCCTGGGTCAGGTCGGTGTTGCCTTGGGCGAACTCCGCTTCCGTCTGCGGCCGGTTGATGCCCGCCAGGTGGAAGATGAAGTCGGCCTGCGCCGCCTTTTCGCCCAGCGCCTGCCAGGATTCACCCTTGACGAAGGTCAGCACTTCGATGCCGGCCCGTTCGCGCAAATGGACCATCAGGTTCCTGCCGATGAAGCCCTGGGCTCCGGTGACTAAGACTTTCATGCACTTAACCTTCCGCTACCGCTGCTTCGCCGCGCACGATGGCCTGGATGAAGTCGAGCTTCATCAGCAGCTTCTGCATGCCGTCCTGGTCCAGGCGTTCGGTATTGTGCGAGTTGTAATCTTCAAATGTGGAAATCTTCTGTTCGCCCTGCTCGACGAATTTTCCGTAATTCAAGTCGCGCAAATCGGGTGGCACGCGGAAATACTCGCCGAGGTCGGTAGCCGCCGCCATTTCCTCACGGCTCAGCAAGGTTTCATACAGTTTTTCGCCGTGCCGGGTACCGATGATATTGACTTCATGATCGGGCTTGTCGAGGATCGCCAGCAGCGCCTGCACCAGCACCTCGACCGTGGCGGCCGGCGCCTTTTGCACGAACATGTCGCCGTTGGTGCCGTGCTCGAAGGCGTACAGCACCAGATCGACCGCGTCTTCCAGCGTCATCATGAAGCGCGTCATGGCCGGATCGGTGATCGTGATCGGCTGGCCGGCCTTGACCTGTTCAACGAACAGCGGGATCACCGAACCGCGCGACGCCATCACATTGCCGTAGCGGGTGCCGCAAATGACGGTCTTGGCGTCATCCAGGTTGCGCGATTTGGCGACCATGACTTTTTCCATCATGGCCTTGGAAATTCCCATCGCATTGATCGGATAGGCGGCCTTGTCGGTGCTCAGGCAGACCACCCGGCGCACGCTGTTCTGAATGGCGGCTTCGAGCAGATTGTCGGTGCCCAGGATATTGGTTTTCACCGCTTCCATCGGGTGGAATTCGCAGGAGGGCACTTGCTTCAGCGCGGCCGCGTGGAAAATGTAATCCACGCCGCGGGTGGCGTTGAGCACGCTGTCGAAATCGCGCACGTCGCCGATGTAGAACTTCAGCTTGGGGCTGAGGTACTTCTTGCGCATGTCATCCTGCTTTTTCTCATCGCGGCTGAAAATGCGGATTTCACCGATGCCGGTGTCCAAAAAACGTTTTAACACGGCATTCCCGAAAGAACCCGTACCACCGGTAATCAGAAGAACCTTGCCTTCAAACATAATATCTCTTTTCCGTTAATCGCATTAACTTGTGATGTTTAAGACGCGCCCAGTGTGTTGCGCACCAGCTCGTCGCGTTGCTGCACAGTGGGATAATTGATCAGTACTGCCTTGTAAGCGCCCTTGAAGACGAACAGGCTGCCGGCAGAGGCGCCGACCACGCCGCAAGCGCGGATCAGTTGCGCGACGTCGTCGAGTGAACCGGCGCCGCCCAGGATGGTGATCGGCAGTTTCACGGCGGCGCGTATCTTTTCCGCCAGCGCCAGATCGTAACCTTTCATCTGGCCATCGTTTTCAATCGAATTGATAACGATCTCGCCCGCGCCCAGCGCCTCGGCCTTTTGCGCCACTTCCACCGCGTTCAGCTTGGTATTCTTGCGACCGTTGTGCAGGAATACATCGTATTCCTTGCTCAGCATGCGTTTCTTGACGTCCAGCACCACGACCACGCTCTGGCTGCCGATTTCATCGGCAATCTGGCGGATCAGTTCCGGATTTTCAATCGCCGCCGCACTGATGGCGATTTTTTCCACGCCCAGGCTGATGATGCGCTTGGCCTGCGCCACGGTGCGGATGCCGCCGCCGTAGCACAGCGGCATGCGGCACTCGGCGGCCAGGTCGGCGATTAATTTATAGTCCGGTTCGACGCCGTTGACGGTGGCATCGATGTCGAGCACGATCAGTTCGTCGCTTTCCTTTTCATTGAAAATCTTGACGGCATTGATCGGGTCGCCCACGTATTTCGGATTCTTGAACGACACCGTCTTGACCAGGCCTTCTTCATGCACCAGCAGACAGGGGATGATTCTCGGTCTCAGCATTTACAGCTCCGCAAAGTTTTTCAGAAGCAAGGCACCATAGTGGTGACTCTTCTCGGGATGGAATTGCACCCCGTAGACATTGCCGGAGCGAACCGCACAAGCGAAATTGAGGCCGTAAGTCGAACTCGCCATCACGCTCTCAGGCTGCGCGCACTCGAAAAAGTACGAATGCAGGAAATAAAAACGCGCGTCGTTTTCCAGGCCGGCGAACAACGCGTGCGGCACGACGGGGGCGACATCGTTCCAACCCATGTGCGGGGTCGGCAACTGGGCCGACAGCGCTTCGCCCTTGAAGGCGCGCACCTGGCCCGGCACCCAGCCCAGGCCCGGCAGCTTGCCTTCATCGCTGCCTTCGGCCAGGATTTGCATGCCGACGCAAATCCCGAGCACCGGCACCTGCTCGTCGCGCACCAGCGTTTCCAGGGTGCCGCGCATGCCTGAGGCGTCGAGCAATTCCATCGCATGGTCGAATGCGCCCACGCCCGGCAAGATGATTTTGCTGGCGCCTTCCAGTTCGGCCGCGGTTTTCACCGCCATCGCCGGAATATTCATGCGCTTGTACATATTCGAAAAAGCGCTGATATTGCCGAGGCCGTAATCGACAATCTTGATCATCGGATGATCGCCTTCTGGAAGCCGATCAGGCGCAATGCCTTGGTGATGAAGTTGAGCAGGGACATGCTGGACTTGTAATCCGAATAACTCTTGTTTTCGCCATGCATCAAGGCTTTCAATTCATCGATCGTCAGCCCCAGTTTGGTGGCAATGTATTCGAAATCCTGGGCCACGGTCGCCTCGTCGTAAGCCTTGATGGCGATCTTGTCGAGCGCTTCCTGGCGGCTCAGTTGACCGGTCAGTATCAAGCTGGAGAAGTGGGCGCGGCGCTTGTCGAAGCCAAATTTGGTCGGCAGCCAATAACCTTCATAAAATCGGGTAAAACGCGATTCATAGTGTTTGTGCGCATACTTTTGCCAGCCATAGGTGTCAACCAGCAATTGCATTGCCTCTTCCTTAATGAAAGGCACGCAATTGAGCGGCTTGACGACTTTGACACCCTTCACGAAGCGGTAGTAAATCTTGTACTTGAAAATATCGCACAGCGGAAAGGTTTTCAGCTTGCGCTTGCCGAAGCGGCTATGGATATCTTTCAACTGGGTCAGGTCGGACGCATGGTAGTGCCACTCCAGGGGCTCGCGCACGCATTCGGTGGAATAGTTGGCGCCCGTCAGGATGTACTTGACCCCGTTTTTGGCGGCGAAATTGTACAGCGACGCAAAAAAAGCGTGATCTTGCGGCGTGTCGATATGCGGCACCTGGGCCTTGAAGAAGGCCAGTTGCAAATCCTGCATTTCCTGCCAGTTCACGACTTCGGTATGCAAGTCGAAACCGAGGCCGTCCACCATTTTCTCGATATTGTTGACTGCCTGCTGCGAGTTCCAGCCGGCATCGACGTGGAACAGCAGCGGACGCAAGCCATGTTGTTTGGCCAGATAGGCCACGTAGGAACTGTCGACGCCACCGCTCAGGCCGATAATGCAATCGTGCGGCTTGCCAGCACCATCACGCTTGATGCGCTCGACGTCTGCCAGCAATTGCTGGTGGCCGCGCTCGTCCGGATGCCAGTTTGGAACGATATTAGCATGATAATTGTTGCAGTAATCACACCAACCTTTTTCATCGAAAGTAATGTTCGAATCCGAGGTGTCCATGATGCAATTACTGCAGATAGCATAGTCACGCTTGGTTTGCATTGATTGATCCATGAGAAATAATTGTCAAAATTGAAAATTGCAAAGATAATGTACGGTCTGATAAAATTTTAAGATTTCAGCAAAGCTAACTATTATACAGGAATACCTCCCCCTTCAAACGCGGGAGGCGCATTTTTTGAGGCAAAACACAGAGAATCTACCTTATTTTTAATAAATTAAAGGCATTATTACTCTCTGTTTCATTTGGCCTGTATTCTCGGATAATTTGAAAATATAATGGCGCACCACAACTCGCGGCGCCTGCGTCAAATTCCGGGGCGGGTGCCGACCGCGTGCATCCCCCTTGCTTCGGAGGGTAGGGTGCTCTTTGCCGGCGCCGGCAAGTCTTTTGAGGCGCGATGGCTGGCTGTCCGTTTTGCTTATCACTTAGATTATATCTGTTGTCTAAGCCTGTCAGCCATTCTTGCTGGTACTGTGTGGGCTGCGGCGTTTTTTTGCCGAGGCTGGCCGTGCCCGCGGTAGCTTGTCCGCTATGTGGTGAGCGCCAATCGGCTGCCGTCGCTTATGCTGGCGGAAAGTGCGTCATGTGGCGGCATCATGGGCCGCTCCCTGTCTGTTTCGAGCATGCTGCTGCAAGCCTGGGCAACTGTCTGCGCTGAGTTTGAAAGGGTAGGTGGGTGCGCGGATGCAAGCTTGCGGCGCCTTGCCCGCCTTTATGGTACGGTGGCTTTGAGTGCTTTGTGTCAGGGAAGTGTTACAAATAATTACATAATAGGTGTGGCGTATTGGCCTCAATTTTATCCTCGTGCATGCACCGGGTGTGCGAATATCTGCTGGTGCCATGGTTCGCTGCGAGTGGGTGTAGCGCCTGCGCCAAGCGATTCCTGGTATCGGGCAGATCGCGAGCGTCTGGACTCTGATCGGGACGGTCGGCGACATTAGGGTTTGGCCCGGTCGGCCGACTGGTCGCGTGGTGGCACGCTGCTCGGGCAGCAAGGAAGCAGCCGGCAAGGCGCAAGTTCGGGCGCAGGGGCGCCTCATCATGATCCTCGGATTGATGGCGAAGTGGCAGCTGAAAATGATCAGCAAGTGGCGAGGCATGAGCCCAATATTCGTCAGCACATAATTCGGTCGCCGCAATGAAGGTCGAGCCTGATATCGGCCACTGTGCCTGCTTTAAGCGAGCTGGCTGCGCGCCCGCTGACACGCTTGCCGCAATGGGCTTTCACGGTAGCGAGGTGCTAAAATGGCGCTGCTGCGCAGAGGCTCCGTGTTATACTGGCGCCAGTGTAATGGCAATAATGGTTTTTTATAAACGAGGGTTGGTATTTATTAAATCCCTGTTGCGTTAGAAGCAGCATTGATCTTGATTCTAAAAAAATGTTACATTAGCAATTCTGATGAATCTGATTTCAATAAAAATACTGCGCAACGTGTTTCTTTATTTTTGCGATTTATAAAAAAGTATTTAACATTGATGAAATTCATTCGAAATCCAGGCTGTTGCCTGCCTGATCTTGTGGTAGACCTTTTTGTGGCATTGCCGGGCGATCTTTCGGGAATGCACATATGAAAACGCTGGCGTTGATACCTGCGCGTGGCGGTTCAAAAGGAATTCCTCGCAAAAATATTAATATGATCGCCGGCAAACCCCTGATTGCCTGGACGATCGAGGCTGCGCTGGCGTCCACTCTGCTCGATGGCGTAGTGGTGAGCACGGACAATGCTGAAATCGCAGAAGTGGCGCTGCGCTACGGTGCCCAAGTGCCGTTCCTGCGTCCGGCCGAATTGGCCCGCGACGAGACTCCCGGCGTGGAGCCTGTGCTCCATGCGCTGCAGCAACTGCCGGACTATGATGCGGTGCTGCTGCTGCAGCCGACATCTCCCTTGCGCAGCAGTGCCGACATCGATGCCTGCCTTGCCTTGGCGCGCGAGCGGGAAGCCGTTTCGGTGGTGTCAGTCAGCGAACCCGATGCACACCCCGACTGGATGTACCGAATGACGGCAACGCAGCAACTGGAAAAGTTGTTGACTTCGCAATCGCACACCCGACGCCAGGATCTGCCGACTGTATTGACGCTGAACGGTGCTTTATACTTCGCCAATGCCGACTGGTTGCGGCGCAGCCGCACCCTGCTTGCCGATGAAACGCTGGCCTATGTCATGCCAGCGGACCGTTCGGTCGATATCGATACCCCCCTGGACTGGAAATTCGCCGAATTATTGTTGAACGAAAAAATATGAAAAAAAAGATTTTAATTACTGGCGCCGACGGTTTTATCGGCTCCCACCTGACTGAAGCTCTGGTACGCGCGGGCTATGACGTGCGTGCCTTTGTTTTATACAATTCATTCAATTCCTGGGGCTGGCTGGACCGCTGTTCGGCCGACGTCAAGGGCAAGTTTGAAGTGTTTGCCGGCGATGTGCGCGACCCGAACGGCGTGCGTACCGCGATGAAGGGATGCGATGCGGTATTGCATCTGGCTGCGCTGATTGCCATTCCATATTCCTACCATTCGCCCGATACTTATGTCGATACGAATATCAAGGGTACGCTGAACATCGTTCAGGCCGCGCGCGACCTGGGCATCGGCAAGGTGGTGCAAACCTCGACCAGTGAAGTGTATGGTACGGCGCGGTTTGTGCCGATCACCGAAGAGCACCCTTTGCAGGGCCAATCGCCATATTCTGCGAGCAAGATCGGCGCGGACCAGATCGCGATGTCCTTCCACGCCTCCTTTGGTACCCCGGTTACTTTGTTGCGTCCGTTTAATACCTATGGCCCGCGCCAGTCGGCTCGCGCGGTGATACCGACAATTATTACCCAGATCGCGGCAGGCATGCGCGAGATCAAACTTGGCGCGGTGCACCCGACGCGCGATTTCAGTTATGTCGCCGACACCGTTGCCGGTTTTATCGCCGCCATGGAGTCCGAGCGCGGCATAGGCGAAGTGATCAATTTGGGCAGCAATTTCGAGATTTCGATCGGCGACACCGCGCACGCGATCGCCGAGGCGATGGGCGTGGAAATTGCAGTTGTCACCGATGACCAGCGTCTGCGTCCGGAAAAGAGCGAGGTTGAGCGGTTGTGGGCGGCCAACGGCAAGGCGCGTGACTTGCTCGACTGGCAACCGCAATACGGCGGCCGCGACGGTTTCATCCGCGGTCTGCAAGAAACCGTTGCCTGGTTCAGCGATCCCGCCAATCTGGCCAGTTACAAAGCCGATATTTACAACGTATGAACGATACCTCTTCCCAACTCTCCTTGCCGCTGCAAGTGGTCGCCGCCGTCCGCTCGGTAGTCGGCGAAGGACCTGCAGCCCTGCACGAACCGCGTTTCCGTGGCAATGAGTGGAATTACCTGAAAGAATGCCTGGATTCCACTTTCGTCTCGTCGGTAGGTAAATTCGTTGACCGCTTTGAGCATCAGTTGGCCGAATTCACCGGCGCCGCGCGGGCCGTGGCCGTGGTCAACGGCACCGCTGCCTTGCATGTCGCGCTGCGCATGGCCGGCGTCGAGCCGGGCGATGAAGTGTTATTGCCGGCCTTGACCTTCATCGCCACCGCGAATGCCGTCAGCTACTGCGGGGCGACGCCGCATTTTGTCGATAGCGAAGAAACGTCTCTGGGCATGGATGCGCAAGCCTTGCGCGAATATTTGAATGGCAGCACCGAAATGCGCGGTGGCCATTGCATCAACCGTCAGACCGGCCGCGTCATCCGCGCCATGGTGCCGATGCATACCTTTGGCCACCCGGTCGATATCGACGCCTTGCTCGGCGTGGCCCATGATTTTCATCTGCAAGTGATCGAAGACGCGGCCGAATCGCTGGGCAGCACTATCGGCGGACGCCACACCGGCACTTTTGGCGTGATGGGGACGCTCAGCTTCAACGGCAATAAAACCATTACCACTGGCGGCGGCGGGGCGATTCTCACCAACGACCCGGAATTGGGTGCCCGCCTCAAGCACATCACCACCACGGCAAAGATCCCGCACCGCTGGAATTTCCTGCATGATGAAATTGGCTACAATTATCGTTTGCCCAACATTAATGCCGCACTCGG
The DNA here is from genome assembly GCF_030397695.1 of Janthinobacterium sp. SUN118. Lineage (NCBI taxonomy): Bacteria > Pseudomonadati > Pseudomonadota > Betaproteobacteria > Burkholderiales > Oxalobacteraceae > Janthinobacterium > Janthinobacterium sp. SUN118. The sequence goes on from NZ_JAPUBV010000001.1 coordinate 714,772, forward strand.
TTGCGCCCAACTTGAACAATTGCCTGGTTTCCTTTTGAGCAAACGGCAATTGTTTGACCGTTACGCGGCTGCGTTCGCAGGTGTGGAGGGCATGCATATGGTGGCGGAACCGGCCGGCCGGCACAGCAATTATTGGTTGCAGACCCTGGCGCTCGACGAAGCGCATGCCGGCTATCGCGACGAAATTCTCGGCGCCACCAATGATGCCGGCTTAATGACGCGTCCGGTATGGCATTTGATGCATCGTCTGCAACCTTACAGCAGCGCGCCGTGCGCGCCGGTGCCCGTGGCAGAATCGCTCGAACGTCGCCTGCTCAATTTACCGAGCAGTGCAGGCCTGTAAATATTTCCACTGTATGCTGGCCTGGAGTGAATTTTTCTTTTGATGGAAATCAAATAGTTACTTCAGGCGGAGGCGGTGCTTTAGTGGCAAATGATATTAAGCTTGGTAAAAGAGCTAAATATGCACCTTGTCAGAAGGAAGAACAGATTAATGCATTGTTCTTAGAAGAGCGAATTGCAAAAATACCAAGCAATATTACTGAATAACTTGTCATGCAAAAAAAAGATATAAATATACTTTTCCTCGGAGGCGCCAAACGCGTTTCTCTTGCCGAAAAATTTATTGATGAAGGTAAGGAAAGAGGTCTAAATGTAAATATCTTTTCATACGAGTTAGATATTAATGTTCCAATCTCATTGGTTGGAGAGATTATTATCGGACTACGATGGAGTGATAAGAACTTATACGATCATTTGCTTGAAACTATTAAAGCAAAAAAGATTGATATCGTACTGCCTTTTTTGGATTACGCTACTATCGTATCAGCCAGGCTGAAAAAGCTCGTGGATGATAAAGACGTTTTCATACCGGTTTCGGACGAAGGTATATGTGAAGTTTTTTTCAACAAGCGCCTTGCTAATGAGTGGTGCATAGAAAACAGTATAAATATACCTTCTGATATTAATAATTACCCATTGATAGCAAAGCCGATACACGGGTCTGCATCCAAAGGTATTTTAATACTTGAATCACCTGCAGATTTTGATAACCTGACAAATAAAGAAAATTATCTGGTTCAGAAATTTGTTAAAGGTAAAGAATACAGTGTAGATGTTTATGTCTCTGTCCAGGATAAGGAAATAGTTTCAATTGTTCCAAGGATACGATTGGAAACTCAGGGCGGCGAATCTATAAAATCTATCACGCTTAAAGATGAAAGATTGATAAATTTCAGCAGAGAAATTATTGAGAAAACAAAATTAGTTGGCCCTCTTACGCTTCAGTTGATTGAAGATTCGGCAACTAAAGAACTTTACTTTATGGAAATTAATCCAAGGTTTGGTGGTGCTGTACTAAATTCAATTTTTGCCGGTGCAAATTCCCCAAAATATCTTTTAAATGATTTCTATAAAATAAAGAATTCATATGATGAAAATTGGATTGATAGTTTCTTAATGATGCGACGTTTTTCAGAAAATTATAAAATATGCAAATAATAATAGACATGGATGGTACAATTTGTACCGAAGAAAAAACATATAGCAGATCAATGGCTAAGCCATTGGATAATGCAGTTGAATCTGTAAATGGTTTATATGACGAAGGACACACAATAATAATTTATTCTGCGCGTACCTGGATGGAATATGAGATGACTGTGGACTGGTTATCAAGGTATGGCTTTAAATACCATCAGCTGATGTTAGGAAAACCGATTGGAGATGTGTGGATCGATGATCGTGCTATTACCTGTAATGGATGGGATAATGTCAATAAAATTCTAGACGAAAAAAGAAAGAAAAAATGAATAAAGTTCTAATCATTGCTGAGGCAGGTGTAAACCATAATGCGGATATTAATATTGCAAAAAAATTAATTGACGTTGCCAAGGAGGCTGGTGCTGATATTGTTAAATTTCAAACAGCAGTGCCGGAGCTCGTAATGACTGAGCAGGCGGAAAAAGCGGTTTATCAAATTGATAATACCGGTATAGCTTCTGAAAGCCAGCTGGATATGGCTAAAAAAATTCATCTTCCTCTTGAAGCTTATAAAGAATTACTGGATTATTCAAACAGCGTGGGGATAAAATTTTTATCAACACCTTTCGATCATGTTTCAATTGATTATTTGTATAATCTTGGTCTTGACATATTTAAAATACCTTCGGGAGAAATTACTAACCTTCCATATCTTCAGACAATAGGAAGAATGAAGACGAATGTAATTTTATCTACAGGAATGTCAACGCTTGACGAGATAGGTGAAGCGCTAAAAGTTTTGATTGCTGAAGGAACTTTAAAAGAAAACATCACCGTTTTACATTGCAACACCGACTATCCTACTAAGATGACAGATGTTAATCTTAAAGCGATGATAACTATCGGTGAAGTGTTTGGGGTAAAAATTGGATATTCTGACCATACCCTTGGTATTGAAGTGCCGGTTGCCGCTGTGGCAATAGGGGCGACTGTGATTGAAAAACACTTTACTTTAGACCGTTCAATGGATGGTCCTGACCATTTGGCATCTCTGGAACCTGATGAATTGAAAGAAATGGTTAATTCTATCAGAAACATTGAAAAGGCTATGGGGTCAGCTGAAAAGTTGCCTACTGAATCTGAAACGAAGAATATAGTTATTGCTAGAAGAAGCATTCATATAGTGGATGGCTTAACCAAAGGGCATGTCATAACTGAGAAAGATTTGATTATGAAAAGGCCGGGAGATGGAATTTCGCCTATGCATATTCAAAATGTTTTAAATAAAAAATTAAATAAAGATGTAACGAAAGATCATAAGCTTTCGATTGACGATTTGGTTTAAATTGAAATCCATGATTAAAATAGCCCTACTTACAAGTTCGCGAGCAGATTACAGTATATATTATCCTTTGATTAAAGAAATTCATAAACAGAAAATCTTTGAATTGGATATTATAGCTTTTGGCAATCATAATTCCTTGATTTATGGTAATTCTGTTGGCAGGATTGAAGAGGATGGTTTTAGGGTCAAATACAAAATTGACGCCTTGGTTCTTGGTGAATCTCCAGAGTCAATTTCTGATTCTATGGGCTTGACGATGATGAAATTTTCATCAATCTGGAGTCTGGAAAACTACAAATTAATCATTTGCTTGGGAGACCGTTATGAAATGTTTGCAGCAGTAGCTTCTGCTGTGCCATTTAACATTCCGGTTGCACATATTTCGGGTGGGGAAATAACTTTAGGGGCTATTGATAACATCTTTAGGAATAGCCTGACGCTAATGTCTAAACTCCATTTTGCATCAACAGAGCAGTATAAAGACCAAGTCGTTAAGATTGTCGGAGATGAGCATAAAGACGCGGTCTTTAACGTAGGTGCATTAAGTATAGATAATCTGAAGAATGTTGATTTTCTTTCTGTCGAAGAGTTCAAGAAAAAATTCAATATCGATCTGACCAAAAAGAGCATTCTGATCACTTTTCATCCAGAAACTGTTTCATTTGAGAAGAACGAAACCTATACAGATGAACTTATCGCTGCTCTAACGCAACTGAAAGCTTATCAGCTGATCATTACCATGCCTAATACTGATACCATGGGTAATATGATCCGCCTGAAACTGAAGGATTTTATAAGTTCTAATGTCAATGCAATAGGAATTGAATCCTTTGGCACTTTAGGATACCTGACCTGCATGAAACACTGTGAATTTATGTTGGGAAACACTTCAAGCGGTTTTGTTGAAGCATCATTTTTCCCGAAATTTGTTATAAATCTTGGTGATAGGCAAAAGGGAAGGATTGAAACACCTAACATCTATACAACGCCGGTTACCAAAGAAGATATACTTAATACGGTGAAGAAAATTGAAGCAGCACCATTGCCGGAAAATTGTAATATTTATGGTGACGGCAATACCGCATCCAGAATAGTAAATGCTATTAAAAAGATGTTTTAGTGTTTTAGGCGCCGATACCGTGATTGGCTCCGGCTCGGCGGTCTTGCGGGATTGCACAGCCAGTTCGGTTTACATCAGCGTTCTGGCCAAATAATTAAACAAAGATCGTTGAAGAAATACATGAAAACCCTTATCATCGCAGAAGCTGGCGTGAATCATCATGACGACCTTGAACTGGCCAAACAATTCATCCTGCCACGCTTGAGAGCGCATCGTCGCCTCAGCAAATGCAAGAGCTATTGAACGCCTTGGACGACCTGACTGATTGCCGTTTGATTTTCGCGATGCCGAACGCGGATACGGGGAGTTTCCTTTTGTCCTCGATGGTTGATGGCGTAGTGGAAAATTCCTCAAACGGGATTGCCGAAGCGCCAAGCATGGGCATCGGCACGATCAATATCGGCGACCGTCAGCGCGGCCGTTTAATGGCGGACAGTGTGATTGATTGCGAGCCCGATGCCGTATCGATAAGCACGGCTCTGCAGCGTCCGTACTCTACAGAATTCCAGTCCGGGCTGGCAACCATGACCAATCTGCATGGTAATGGTGGCACCAGCCAAAAGATTGTTCAAGTGCTCGGTGAATATCCGCTGGAGCATATTTTGAAAAAATCTTTCTACGATCTTGCCGATATCAGTCCGCGCGTCGAGACGAGCCGGTAAGAATCCGGCACTTTTAATCCGACTATATATTATGCACACTGATACCTGGCGTAAAACCTTATTGCCGACTACGGCAACCGTACAACAAGCGATCACCCGTCTGGAAGAGTCGGGGATGCAGATCGTGCTGATCGTTACTGATGATGAACGATTGCTCGGCACGCTGACCGATGGCGATATCCGACGCGGTTTGCTGCGTGGCTTGACGTTGGCCAGCCCCGTCGACAGCATTATTCAGCGCAATCCGATGGTGGTGCCGCCTGGATGGAACCGCGATATGGTTCTGCAATTGATGAAATTTAATAAATTGCATCAAGTACCCGTAGTCGACGAGCAAAACCGGGTAGTTGGCGTTCATTTGCTCGACAGCTTGCTGGTGCCAGGCAAACGTCCGAATTTGATGGTGATCATGGCTGGCGGACGCGGCACGCGATTGCTGCCGCATACCGAAAACTGCCCCAAGCCCATGCTGCCAGTTGGCGGCAAGCCGATGCTGGAGCATATTATCGAACGCGCCAAAGCAGACGGGTTTGAGCGGTTTGTGCTGGCGGTCCATTATCTCGGGCACATGATCGAGGATTATTTCGGCAATGGTGAACGGTTGCAGGTACAAATTGACTACTTGCGTGAAGAAAAGCCGCTGGGCACAGCCGGCGCGCTGGGTTTGCTGCAGGCATCACCGGAAGAGCCTTTCCTGATCTCCAACGGCGATGTTCTGACCGATATCCGTTATGGCGAATTGCTGGACTTCCACTGTCGGCACCGGGCTGCCGCGACCATGGCGGTTCAATTGCATGAATGGCAACATCCATTTGGTGTGGTGAAAACCAATGGCGTGGATATTATTGGCATTGAAGAAAAGCCGATTACTCGTAGCCATATCAACGCCGGTATTTACGTACTCGAACCTATGGCGTTACAAGTGATACCGAAAGGCGAGCATTGTGATATGCCGACTCTGTTTGCGCGTTTACAGGAACAAGCCGAACGCACCATTGTTTATCCGATGCACGAGCCCTGGCTTGATGTAGGACGTCCGAGCGACCTTGAAAAAGCAAGGGAAGAGCATTCCTGACCGATGATTGTGAACGGCGTTCACTCAAAAATTCTCTGGCATTTTGATGGCAGCTAACTCCGCAAGGTATCCGGTGCGGCTGCCAGCGCTATTTTTTTACATTTGTGCTTGCCGGTACATCGATGTGAATGTTGTTGAATTAAGATTTCAAGCTGGGCATTACTGTGGCCTGAAGCGAACCGGAATTGAAAACCGTCTTCTGCTAAAAAATCGGAATACAGATTGAAAACAGGATTCAGCCGATTTACACCCCGGTCCGCTTTGAAGCCGGACTGATCAACTTGAGTTGCGAAGAAATGCCTGGTTTTATAACAAAAATATTACGCCATAGTTTTCTTAGGTCCACACTGATCTATACACTCGGTGACACGCTCAGCAAGGCGGTTCCTTTTCTCCTGTTGCCCATTGTAGCGAAATACCTGACACCCTCGGATTTTGGCACACTGACAAACTTCAGCGTTGCAGTACAAGTGTTTACGGCAATTTGCGGCATGAATACCTATACCGCACTGACAATTAATTATCATGGATTGAAAGACGGCGTGGCTGGCTATCTTTCAAATCTGATTTATTTAATTCTGTTTTTAGGCGTCGCTTGTTTGCTGATGGTAGGCCTGTTTTCCTTTCCTATCAGCGAATATCTGGGAATCACCTTGCTGTGGCAGGTGCTTGCCATCATTACAGCCGTGTCGACTTGTATTTATACTCTGTACACATCGCTGTTGCGGATCCAGGAGCGGGTATATACCTTTAATGTCGCACAAGTATTGCAATCCCTGCTGACGGGAGGGCTGGCAATACTATTTGTCGTTTTCCTGCAATGGAACTGGCAAGGTCGGGCACTCAGCATGATCGTTTCGGGTGTGGTCGTCACACTGTTGATAATGTGGCATCTGAAAAAGAGTTCTTATATATTTTCCAGTATTGATATGAAAGAGGTTCGCAGCGCATTCTCTTTCGGTTTGCCGCTGCTGCCGCATACCCTATCTTTCTGGTTTAAATCCGGCATCGACAAGATAATAATAACCAATTATATAAGTATCGCAGCAAACGGTATTTACGCTTTGGCGCTGACTTTTTCCGCCGTGATCGGCGTGTTTACCGGAGCATTTTTCAATGCCTATGCCCCGCATTTATACAAGGATTTACTTTCCATTGAGCAATCTGAGCCGAGTGAAAAAAATAGATTAAAGCGAAAATTGGTACGCATTACCTATCTATTTTCTGCTGCTTTGAGTTTGGTAGCACTCAGTGGCTATTTTTTGCTAAAGCTATTAATACCATTGTTTTTCCCCGCTGCATATCAGGAATCGATGGTGTTTTTGCCGATGACGATGGCTACCTTATTTTTTGACGGTATGTATTCCATCATGTCGGGCTATATTTTTTATAAAAGAAAAACCAAGCTGCTGGGAATTATCACTTTTTCGTCTTCCGTACTGCAGATGGCGCTGACCTTTCTTCTAGTACAGCATATCGGCATCATGGGGGCGGCATATTCAAGCTTGCTTGTTTCTGTTCTGACATTTATCGCAGTTTTCATATTTGCCAATAAGCTTTATGATTTGCCGTGGGGCTTGAAGCATGCTGAAAAATTACAACCACTACCGCCCAAATAGGCTGTTGCCTGTATGTAGTCTCGGACCGGCTTCGCCACCCCTAGTCCGTCCGCAAGCGGCTGCCGAAGCGCAGAAATCTGCCTGACACCCTTTAGGTTATTTATGTTATTTTTATGTTACCTGGTTTTTATTTATTTTGCCTTCACTTTCAGGCGTAAGGCTTCTCCGGCTGTTTTCCTGTTCTTCATTTATATATCTTCCTTGATCGGTGCGGTTGCGATTGGCTATGATTACAAGATTGATACTGAAGAAAAGATCTGGAATTTTATTTTCTTGGCGTTGATTTTGGCATTTTTTATCCTGCCATGGAATTGCTTGCCTTATAGTGTAAAAATCATGATGCCGGATCGTCAACGCCTGAGGACGCTGACTTTAGTATTGCTGTCTATTAATATTATTATTTTCATCGTATTCTCGATCAGTATTTTTTACAGTTTTTCATCCATTGTGGATTATTCCGCATTCAAAAATGGCGGAGAGAGCGGCGATTTCATAAAAGCCTTGCCGATCAATAATACCTTATATTTGCTAGCACTGTATCTGCATCCGACTGCCTACTTTTTAATGCCACTTCATTTTTACTATCTAATGACTGGCAATAAGAAGATGTCTTATCTCTGCCTGTTGTTTTCGTTGAATGTGGTATTGCACGGATTAACCATATTCAGTCGTTCAGGGTTTATCATTTTTGTTTTTCTGTACGGCGCTTACCTTCCATTTTTTTACAATAAATGTAGCCGAAAAACAAAAAATACAATCAAGCTTTCGCTTGGATTCCTGGCGGCAAGTGCCTTCACTGTTTTCTTTTTTGTGACGGCAAACCGTTTTGAAAACGAAATTGGTTATAACGACATTCTCGATTCGAATGTCTATATCACTAATCCAATTATATTCAGCTTGTTCGATTATGGATGTCAATGGTATAGAAACGGCAGTATTGTCATTAATTCCTATCAATTTGAATCTTTAAACGGACAGTTGTCGTTTCCTTTTCCTATTTTGATTGCGGATAAGCTTGGATTGGCCAATTATCCGATAGGTGAAATTGAGACGCGGCTGTATGTTTTTTGGGGGGCATATTACGATAGATTTAATGGCATCACTGCAAATCTATTGTTCGATTTCGGATATATAGGAACATTTATATTTGCGGCGATTTATTCTTCTTTTGTTCTTTGGCTGCGGCCAGGGAAAAATGGCTTGCCGCTTGCGAAATTGATGGCAGTTGCGGCATTGTTTTTGCTGCCGGCAATGGGAATATTTAATTATGAAATGAAGACTGTATATTACAATCTTCTAATTGTTTATACATTTTTGATTTGTGGCTATTTGAATGGATTTGGGCACAAAAAAATACTTAAATAGGAAGTTTTGCAGGCATGAAAAAATGTTTCATTCCTTGATTTTTATGCCTTTAGGCAGTCATAACTTCAAGACTGCACCAGAGAAATAACCAGATAATAACCATGAATATTCTTATTTACAGCCCCTATCCCCTGGATAACAACAGCATGCCGGTTTTGCTGGATGAAGCCATGGAATATCTTCAAGATCCTTCGAATCAAGTTCTTTTTGTGACGTGTAGCGGTGAAATCAAGCCCTGCGATTCGAATGCCGAGCAATCTGCTATCCGCTGCGCGGAGTGCATGTTTTCTGCGAATTTGCTGGTTGGTAAAATTGATCACCCGAATTTCAAGCACAAGAAACTGTCTTCATTTCTCAGTGCGGAAGCTGTACGGAGGGTGGATGCGCTGCGCTTCGATTACGACTCGATTGCCGAGGTGAAAACCATCTGTCATCAAGAGGCCAATATCGGCCTGGGCGTGGTGTCTTCCTATGTGTCGATGACGCGTAATCTGGAACCTGAATTTAATCAGGCAAACAGCATGTTTTTTGACGACGCGTTGCGCGCCTCGGCCCGTCTGGTCGAAGCCACCATTGGCATGCTTGAGGATTTCTCACCCGACCAGGTTTGCATTTTTAATGGACGCTTCAGCGGAATCAGGCCGGTGATGGAAGTTAGCCAGGCTCGGGGCATCAGCACGGTGGTCTTGGAATGCACGTTCGCTTCTGATCGGGAGAAGCAGCATAAGGTAAAATTTTTCGATGCCTTGCCTCATGATATTGATAATGGAACGAAAATTATCGAAAACAACTGGAGCGAGTGGAACGAAAAAGAAGACAAGAATACTGTGGCAAAGAGCTTTTTTGAGCGCCGGCGCAAGGCCGAGATGGCATCCGACACGGTGTATACCGCGGCGCAAAAAGAGAATGAGCTGCCTGAAAATTGGGATCCGGATAAGCGAAATTTCGTCATTTTCAATTCTTCGGAAGATGAGTTTTTCTGCGTTGGCGAATCGTTTGACAAATATAAATTATTCGAGAATCAGATCGAGGGCATTCGCTACCTGCTAGCCAAGGCAGCGCAGGATCCATCGATTCATTTTTATCTGCGCATTCATCCAAATTTGCAGCATATCAAGTTTCATTATCATACCGGCCTGGCTTCTATATTTTCCGAGTTCGATAACATTACCGTTATCCTCGCCAGTTCTTCTGTTTCTACATATGCCTTGATCGACAGCTGTGAAAAAGTCTTCGTATTCGGTTCCACCGCCGGGGTGGAAGCCGCTTACTGGGGCAAGCCGGTCGTGCTGCTAGGGGGATCTTTTTATATCCACCTGGATGTGGCGCATTACCCGCGCACCTTGAGCGAACTGGATTCGGCGCTCTTTGCGACCTTGTCGCCTGGCTTGCGGCAGGGAGCGTTGAAATATGCGCTCTATATTTTTGGAAAGCGCGGCATTCCTCCGAAATATGTGGATTTCAACTTTAAGATGCTGCACTTTGGAGGAAAAACCCTGTCAGTTCCCCGCTGCTATTCCTACCGGGGTTCGCTGTTGCCCTATGTTGCCGTTCTCGTTTTTTTCCGGACGCTCAACCTTGCCCAGCATTTGATTTTCAAAAAAATCACTTTCCCCAAGTTTTTGGTTGAAAAAAAATACAGCAAGCAGGATTTTTAATGTTGCAATTGCATACTGAAAAAGATGCTGGAACAATGAATAAATACATTTTCTTTACCAATATACCTACACCCTATCGTACGGCGTTATATAACGAACTTTACGAGCAAGGATTGAATTTTGAGGTGTTTTACATGCGACGCATAGAAGGCGATCGAAGCTGGCAAGTCGATCTATCTTTGCTGAAGCATCCGTATTATATCGATAATGGCTATTATAAAATGATGGGACGTTATCATCTCCATATCAACCCACGCCTGCTGTATAAATTATTCAAAGAAAAAAATACTGAAGTAATTATAGGCGGAAGCTGGAACGATATCGATGTACTGGCGCTGGCATTTTTCAAGCGCCTGGGTCTTTTCAAGCAGCAACTGCATTTCTGGTCCGAAGCGAACTATCTGACCACCGGCGCCTCGAACGATAATATACTCAAACGCTTTCTGCGAAAATTTGTCTACCAGTCGTCGACCGGTGCACAAATCAGTTCCGGGAAAATGACTGAATTGACATTTGAAAAATGGCAGATAAAAGTGCATGCCTATCTTCCTTTGCCCAATACTATCGAAGAAGACAAATTTCACATTACCGCCGCGGAAGTCGCAGCGCGGCAAGAAAATCCGCTCCCGGTATTCTTGCTGCCGGTCCGGTTGACGGAGACCGTCAAGGGTATTGTCAATTTCTTTTCAGCGCTGGGCGATGAAAATATTCGGCGAGGCCGGTTTTTACTTGCCGGAGATGGACCGGATAAGGCCATGATCGAACAGTTTGTCGCCTCCCGCGGCCTCGGTGCGCATATTTCCCTGCTCGGACATTGCAGTACCGAAAAGCTGGCCTCGCTGTACCAGAGTGCCAATGTATTCGTGTTGCCTTCTTTTTCCGATGCTAGTCCGCTGACCCTGGTGGAGGCTTTGTGCATGAAGCTTCCCTTGCTCGTGTCTAATCGATGCGGCAATCATTTCGAGGGAGTCGAGGAGGGTAGCAACGGTTATTTATTTGATCCATACGAGCATGCTTCGATTAAACTGGCCTTCGAAGAGATGATGGCGCGCCAGCAAGACTGGAGTGCCATGGGTGAAATCAGCAGCCAACGCTATTGGCGTATTTTTTCTAAAAAGACCGCCATCAGGAATTTTAAAGAAAAATTGCAAGAATTTTCTGCTCGGGCATAAGTGACAGGATTCCCTGCTTTTTCCTTTCGCGGCATGATTGCCGCACATTTAATCTGATATTGGTTTGATTTATGAAAATTCTCTTCATCGGCCCCTTGCCGCCACCTATGACGGGCCATTCCTTGGCTGTTAAGGTCATGCTGGATGGCCTGGAAAAAGAACATCAGTTGGAAGTGGTTAACTTGAGCAAGAAGGAATTGACTCATGGTGCCAATTCTTTAGGCCGAATTCTGGAAATATTCAAGATATTGAAAGAGGTATGGCATAAAAAAAGCAATGTCGATGCAATTTATTTGACCATTTCGGAATCTGTTGCGGGTAACTTGAAGGACTTGCTGATTTATCTGATTTGCAGCCGTAATCTGAATAAAATGATTATTCATTTGCATGGCGGCAGCCTGAAAAAGCATATTTTTGACAGGTTCCCTTTGCTATATAAAATAAACAGATTTTTCATCAAAAAGCTGGGTGCCGTGATCGTGCTGGGAAACAGCCATGTGGAAATATTCAAAGAAATTATTGCGCCTGAGAAAATATTCATCGTGCCAAATTTCGCTGAAGAATATGTGTTCTTGCACAAGGAACAGATAGCGCATAAATTTTCCTCACTAGAACCGCTGAGAATACTGTTTCTTAGTAATTTAATCGAAGGCAAGGGATACGAAGAATTGCTGGGGGCATTCCAGGAATTAACGCAAGATCAGCGGCAGAGAGTCCGGATAGATTTTGCCGGCGCCTTTGAATCGGATGAGCAGAAAAACGCTTTCCTGAAAAAGGCGTCAGCTCCCGAAATAAAGTATCACGGAATTGTTGGCGCGGCCGACAAGAAGGAGCTTTTGAGTACTGCTCATGTTTTTTGCTTGCCGACCAGTCTGTTCGAGGGCCAGCCGATTTCTATTCTGGAAGCCTATGCTGCAGGCTGTGTCGTGATGACTACCGACCGTGGCGGTATTCCGGATATTTTCACTGGCGGAGTCAATGGATATCAAATTGCCCCGCAATCCAGCAATTCCATCAAGATGGCAATCGAAGAAATCCTGGATGATGGCAGCGGTTTGCTTGCTATTTCTTTATTAAACAGAAGTATTGCGGAAAATAAATATAGAACGGCAATCTATAATTCTTCGCTTAAAAAAATAATCGAAGGAGTCTAGTCATTCTTGCTTGCGATGACGGCGAACCGTGCAAGATTCGCCGTCATTTCACAGAAAGCATGGCCTGTTTCCGATTCCGGACAGGTCTCGTCAGTTCTCTTCGAGCATGGATTTCCGCGTAACACAATGCGGACAAGACACCTCGTACACATATTCCGGCGCCAGCTGCTGGCGCGGAGTGACGACGGCGCGGCAGACGAAACATTGCACGGTTTCCGTCGGTTCCAGTTTCGGGTTCAGGGCCGTGCGGTAGTCGAAGACGAAGCAGTCGCCCGTGTAGTGTTCGCCGCCCACTTCCTCAAAATACTTGAGGATGCCGCCGTCGAGCTGGTACACGCTGTCGTAGCCGATTTCCTTCATGTGGATCGCGGCTTTTTCGCAGCGGATGCCGCCCGTGCAGAAAGTGACGACGGTCTTGCCTTCCAGCTCATCCTTGTGCGCGGCGGCCACGGCCGGGAATTCCGTAAACTTGTCGATGCGATAATCAAGCGTATTGTTGAAGGTGCCCACGTCCACTTCAAACGCGTTGCGCGTCTCCATCATGACCACGGGTTTGCCCGCATCGTCGACGCCGGCGTCGAGCCAGCGCTTGAGCGTGCGCGCGTCGACGGACGGTGCACGGCCCAGTTCCGGCTTGATCAGCGGCATGCGCATGGTGATGATTTCTTTTTTCAGCTTGACCAGCATGCGTTTGTGCGATTGCTCGTTCGACAAGCTTTCCTTCCATTCCAGGTCCGCCAGGCGGGCGTCGCTGCGCACCCAGGCCAGGAAGGCATCGATATGCTCGCGCGTGCCCGACAGGAACATGTTGATGCCTTCCGGCGTCAGCAGGATCGTGCCCTTCAGTTCCAGCGCCAGGCATTGCGCCTGATACAGCGGGCGCATGGCTTCCGTATCGTCCAGCGTAATGAATTTATACGCGGCAATATTGACAAAAGTGATGGCGGGCGTAGCGGCCAGCGGACTGGCGGCGGTGGAAACAGCGGTAGAGACTTGCATGATGGCGATCGGGTTAGACTGAACAGCCGATATTATAAGCCCGGCGGGCCGGGCGGGATACCCGGCATGTGGCGTTGTGCCATGGCAGCCGGCCGTGCATGGCTGGAATTTCTTGTCCGCAGCCCGGGCCAGCATCGCCGGTCGGAGGCCGCGACGCGGTAGAATAGACCCCATTGAATTTTGCACGAAACGGTACACAGGATGGAAATGGTAATGCAAGAGGCCGGCGCTCCGGCCGTGACACCGCAAGCTGCGCAAGGGCCCGCATTTGTCCACTTGCGCGTGCACTCGGAGTATTCGATCGTCGACGGCCTGGTGCGCATCGACGACGTGGTGAAGGCGGCCGCGAAGGACAAACAGGTGGCGCTGGCCGTCACCGACCTGTCCAACCTGTTTGGCATGGTCAAGTTCTACAAGGAGGCGCGCGGCAAGGGCATCAAGCCCATCGTCGGTGTCGACGTGTGGATCACGAATGACGACAACCGCGAAAAACCGTCGCGCCTGTTGTTGCTGGCGAAGAACCGCATGGGCTATCTGCAGCTGTGCGAACTGCTGTCGACGGCCTGGCTGACGAACCAGTACAAGGGACGCGCCGAGCTGCGCATCGAGTGGTTGCAGGCGCTGGCGACGAATACCTATGAGCTGTACCCGGGCGAAAGCGCGGCGAATGGCTTGATCGTGCTGTCGGGCGCGCATTTCGGCGACGTCGGCATCGCCATCGAGAATGGCAACCTGGCCCTGGCCGAGCGCAATGCGCAGCGCTGGGCCGAGATTTTCCCTGGCCACTTCTATGTCGAGATCCAGCGCGGCGGCCAGGCCAACCAGGAGGCGCAGGTGCGCCATGCGGTGGCGCTGGCAGCCAAGCTGGGCTTGCCCGTGGTCGCCACGCATCCCGTGCAATTCATTTCTCCAGAGGAATTTATTGCCCACGAAGCCAGGACCTGTATCGCCGAAGGCGAGATGCTGGCCAACGCCAAGCGCGTCAAGCGCTTCAATGACAGCCAGCGTTTCCTGTCGCAGGAGGACATGGCGGAACTGTTTGCCGACTTGCCAGCCGCGCTGGCCAATTCCGTGGAAATCGCCAAGCGCTGCAACCTGACCTTGACCCTGGGCAAGCCGCAACTGCCGAATTTCCCTACGCCGGACGGCATGACGATCGACCAGTTCCTCGTCGCCGAATCGCAGGCGGGCCTGGAAAAGCGTCTGATCCAGCTGTATCCCGATCCCGAACGCCGCGAAAAGGAGCGCCCGCGCTACGAGTCGCGGCTGAAATTCGAGACGGACACGATTTGCAACATGAAGTTCCCCGGCTACTTCCTGATCGTGGCCGAGTTTATCCAGTGGGCCAAGGAAAACGGCGTGCCCGTCGGCCCGGGCCGCGGTTCGGGCGCCGGTTCGCTGGTGGCGTATTCGCTGCTCATTACCGACCTCGACCCGCTGCAATACAACCTGCTGTTCGAGCGCTTCCTGAATCCCGAACGCGTCTCGATGCCCGACTTCGATATCGACTTTTGCCAGGAAGGGCGCGACCGCGTCATTCAGCACGTCAAGGATTTGTACGGCAAGGAAGCCGTCTCGCAGATCGCCACCTTCGGTACCATGGCGGCCAAGGGCGCGATCCGCGACGTGGGCCGCGTGATGGATTTCGGCTATAACTTCTGCGACGGCATTTCCAAGCTGATTCCGTTCAAGCCGGGCAAGCCCGTGTCGATCGCCGACGCCATCGAGGAAGAGCCGCTGCTCAAGGAGCGCCTGGAAAACGAGGAAGAGGTCAAGCAACTGCTGGACCTGGCGCAGCAAGTCGAAGGCATCACGCGCAATATCGGCATGCACGCGGGGGGCGTCTTGATCGCCCCGGGCAAGCTGACGGATTTCTGCCCGCTGTACACGCAGGGCGGCGACTCGGGCGTCGTCTCGCAGTACGACAAGGATGACGTGGAAGCCGTCGGCCTCGTGAAGTTCGACTTCCTGGGTCTGACGACCCTCACCATTCTCGACCGCGCCGTACGCTACATCAAGCAACTCGATCCTGCGCAGGCGAACTTCGATCTGGCGACCTTGCCGCTGAACGACAAGCCGTCCTACGACTTGCTGACCAAGGCCAAGACCGTGGCCGTGTTCCAGCTGGAGTCGCGCGGCATGCAGGGCATGCTGAAAGACGCGCGTCCCGACCGCTTCGAAGACATTATCGCGCTCGTGGCGCTGTATCGTCCGGGCCCGATGGACCTGATTCCCGACTTCTGCAAGCGCAAGCACGGCGAACGCTTCGATTATCCCGATCCGCGCACGGAATCGATTCTGTCCGAAACCTACGGCATCATGGTGTATCAGGAGCAGGTGATGCAGATGGCGCAGATCGTCGGCGGCTACTCGCTGGGCGGCGCCGACATGCTGCGCCGCGCCATGGGCAAGAAGAAGGCCGAAGAGATGGCCGAGCACCGCGAGATTTTCCGCGCGGGGGCGGCCAAGGATGGCTTGACGGCGGAAAAAGCCGACGAGATCTTCGACTTGATGGAAAAGTTCGCCGGCTACGGTTTCAACAAATCGCACGCCGCCGCCTACGCCTTGCTGTCCTACCACACGGCCTACCTGAAAGCGCACCACACGGCCGCCTTCATGGCCGCCAACTTGTCGCTGGCCATGGACGACACGGACAAGATCAAGATCCTGGTGGAAGATGCGCTGGAAATCTGCAAGCTGACCTTGTTGCCGCCAGACATCAACGAATCCGATTACCGCTTCACGCCGAGCGGCGCGGCGCCGTCCGTCAGCGGCAAGAAGGTCACGCAGATCCGCTACGGTCTGGGCGCCGTCAAGGGCTCGGGCCAGAACGCCATCGAAGCCATCATCGCCGCGCGCGAAGCGGGCGGGCCGTTCACCAGCCTGTTCGACTTCTGCAAGCGCGTGGACAAGAAGCAGATCAACCGCCGCACCATCGAGTCCCTGATCCGCAGCGGCGCCTTCGATTGCCTGAAGGTCGACCGCGCCATCCTGCTGGCGTCCGTGGCGTTCGCCATGGAATGCGCCGACCAGGCGGCCAAGGCGGCCAACCAGGTGAGCCTGTTTGGCGGCGATGACAGCGACATGGTGGCGCCGCCCGAGTACGTCAAGGTGCCCGTGTGGACGGACAAGCAGCGCCTGACGGAAGAAAAGATCGCCCTGGGTTTCTACCTGTCCGGCCACCTGTTCGATTCGTATGCACCCGAGGCGCGCCGTTTTGCCCGCACGAAACTGTCGGAGCTGTCGCCGTCGCGCGAGCCGCGCATGATGGCCGGCGTCATCACGGGCTTGCGCACGCAGATGACGCAGCGCGGCAAGATCCTCATCGTCACGCTCGACGACAAGAGCGGCACGGTGGAAGTGACCGTGTATGGCGAATTGTTCGATTCCAACCGGAAAATCTTCAAGGAAGATGAATTCCTCGCCGTCGTCGGCAAGGTGTCGGAAGACCGTTTCTCGGGCGGCTTGCGCATTACGGCCGAGAGCGCCTTCGACATCATCGCCGCGCGCGTGCAGTATGGCCGTCAGCTGGGTCTGGTATTGCCGGCCACGCTGGATGCCAAGCGCATCCGCGACGTGATCATGCCGCACCGCGCCGAGACGGGGCTGCCGATCGCCGCGCGGGTCAGCCCGCAAGGCGTCAGCTGCGTGCTGCAGTTTGGCGAGGAGTGGAAGGTGGCGCCCTCGGACGAGTTGCAGACGGCGCTCGAGCAGGTGCTCGGTGCGCAAGAGGTGGCGGTCGAATACTGACCGGTAGCAGCGCAAGGCGACGACCAAAGCCAAACCGGATGCGAATCGGGTTTGGCTTTTTTACATTTACATGTCTTTCAGGCCGGTGATCGCATAGCCCTTGGCGGCGATTTGCTGGTGCGGCTGTTCGATATGGTAGTTGGGCAAGGCCTGGGCATCGTCGTCCACTTCGCTGGCGCGCACTTCCAGTTGCCAGTCGGTATTGGTCACTTCTTCCGGAATGATCTTTCCTTCTGGCACCGCGAGGTAGGAAAAAATGCCGTCGTGTTCGGCCCGGCGGTAGATGTCTACGCGCATGACTTGCCTCCTTGTAAGCGTTGGGGGGACCGGCGCACCGGATGTGCATACCGATAGTGCTAGCGTAACAGGATTGTGGCGCAGACGGGTTGTCGGCGTGTGCCGCAGGGGATGGCGTCGGGCAGCGCCGGCGATGCAGTGACGCGGGGGCGGGGCGTCTTGCAATGGGGCGGAGCGTGGAATCAGGTGATGCTGGAAACGTAGTCGTCGTCGAAATCGGCAAGCTGCCGCGCGTCGTTGGCTGTTGCCGGCAGGCGGGCCATGGCGGCCTGGGCCGGGCAGCGATGGGTGTCCAGGCCGCTGCGCAGGCTGGCGATCATGGCCAGTGTCAGGGCGTGGCGCTTGCGTGCTTCCGAGCGCTTCTTCGACGGCAGATCTTCCATGACGGGCATGGGCAGGTTTTCGCATGGCAACTCGAAATCGCCGTCGCCGCGGGCTTGCGCACCCAGTTCTTGCCAAAGGGCGTTGTAGTCGGCGAACAAACGTCCTTTCTTGGCGGAATGGTGCACGGCGCGGTTGTTGTTGCCTACGAGAATCATGTTGCGGCAGCCATGTTCGTGTCCCAGCTGGCGCACCAGGCGCACCATCAGGGCCTTGGGGCGCATGCCGTGCAGGTCGCGCGTGGCTTCGCGTACGCGGTGCAAGCCTTCCGCGCCGCGCGGACCCTGGAGGCAGCCGATACCCACTGCCATGCTGGCGCGCGAGCCGAAGAAGGTAAACGCGACCGAGTAGATTACGTCATCGCCATGTGCCAGCTGCAACACCATTTCGCCTTCGCGGTCCATCGGCTGCAGCGCGCACAGCTGCAGATGATAGGGGGCGCCGGATTTTCCCTGCACCGTCCCCAGCCGTACCGGCGCGCGCGCCGCCTGCGCCATCAGCTTGCCCCAGCCTTGCTGCAGGATGAAGTGATAGTGGTCGACCAGCAAGGCGACGCGCTGGCGGCAGGACAGGTTCTTGCTCAGGTAGTGGCGGTAGACCTTGTGCATCAGGCGCGGATAGGTTTGCAGCAACTCGCCGAAGACAGGGTGGGAGTTGAGCAGTTGCAGCCAGATGCGTGTCTGGCGCTGCTGCAAGCGCGCGCGCAGTTGCAGCTTGAGCATCTCGCGTACGCGGGAGATGCCAGGGGGCATGTTGGAGAGACCAGCATGCAGGGTGATGGCTTGTGTCATCAGGCACTTTCCATGTTGAATGATGCGGACGGTGCTGGCGCTGAAGGCGCTATGCGAACGATTTAGATGTTGCGCGCACGGATGATGCAACTGGTGCGCGTGGGCATGGAAGAGATGGCTACAGGAAAGAATCCGTGCCACCGTCCCCATGCCCGGGTCCGTGTGGATGGGCGAAACGGCGCGCCAGCCTTTCTTCTGGCAGCCGTTTTCGGGGAGCGCTAAGTCTAGTAGCGGTACGTGACATACACGGCGCCGATCGGCGCCGTCTTGCGTTTCACGATGGGGCTCTTGGCCGCGTCGCCCAGGCGGTGTTCGACACCGACCAAGGTATTGATGCCCCAGCGCGCATCGAAGCGGTGTTCCCAGTTCACGGTGGCCTGCGCTTCATAGAAGCCGCCTTTTGGGGTGTATTGCTTGAACGAGGTATTGGCCGCCTGGGCCGCCGTCACGCCATACATGGTCTGCACGTACTTGCGCTCGCCCCAGCCCAGCTGTCCGCCGATGCTCACACTGTCTTGCTGCACGCCCTTGGCGTCGGCCCGGCCGTAAATCTGGCCCGTGGCGCCGAAATGCACATTCGCGCCGTTTTCGCGGTTCGACAGGGGAACATCGCTCGTGACGCTCAGCGACAGGCCCGGCAGCGGCGAATAGCCGGCGCTCAGCAAGGCGCTGGCGTTGCCTTTGACTTCGCCCATGCCTTTCAGGTAATCGCTGCCGCCCCAGCCGTTGACGCCCTTGCGCTTGTGGTCTTCGCGGTTGCCGCGGTAGCCGAGCGCGGCGCTGTAGCTGAAGGGGCCGGCCTGGCCGCCATAACCGATGCCGCGCGAGGTGCTGATGAAAAGGCCATTGGACATGGCGTAGTCGAGAATGATCAGCGGCGAGGCCGACAGCTTGTCGGAGCCGGAGTAGCTGGAAACGGCGGCAACCCCGCCACCGATGGTGAAGACATTTTGGGAGGCCGGTTCGGCGGCCGAGGCGGCCAATGGGTTCAAGCTCAGGCCGCAGGCCAGGGCCAGCGAAGTCAACAGGGTAGTAGGAGCGTGCATGGAGTTTTCCGTCAGGTGGAGAATCGAGTCCGGAGTGGCTCGATTGACAGCGAGTAGTATCGGTCTGTGCCATGAAGGAAAAATGAGCCCCATATGAAGATTGGATGAAGATTTGTTCTTTAACCATTCTTCAGCTTGCGGTGGTCTAATAGCGCTTATGAAAATACTGCTGATAGAAGACGACATGGACCTGGGCAACGGCGTGCGCATCGCCCTGCGCGACCAGGGCATGCAGGTGGTCTGGGTGCGCAGCCTGGAAGACGCGGCGCGCAGCATCGAACACGACAGTTGTGAGCTGGTGCTGCTGGACCTGGGCCTGCCGGACGGCGATGGCCTCGATTTGCTGGCCCGCTTGCGCGCGGCCCGCCTGCCGGTGCTGATCCTCAGTGCCCGCGATACGCTGGAACAGCGCCTGCGGGGCCTGGACGGCGGCGCCGACGATTACCTGGTCAAGCCGTTCGTGCTGGCCGAGCTGCTGTCGCGCGTGCGCGCGCTGGCGCGCCGCAGCTATGGCTTCGACGGCGACACCATCGAATTACGCGGCCTGCTGCTGCAAGTGCCCACGCGCCGCGTCAGCGTGCATGGCCGGCCCGTGGAGCTGACGGCCAGCGAGTATGCCTTGCTGAAAACCTTGCTGATGCGCGCCAACCGCGTCATCACGCGCCGCGTGCTGGAAGAGCATATCCTGCCGGGCGGCCTGGCCAATGCCAGCAATACCTTGGATGTGCATATGGGTAACTTGCGCCGCAAGATAGGCGAAGGTTATATCCGTACCGTGCGCGGCGTCGGTTATGTCATCGACCAGCAGGGCGACTCGCCCGCGCAGCCGGGCACCGGTGCATGATGGGCCGTTTCTGGGCCATGCTGCGCCGGCCCACGCTGGTGCGCCGCCTGATGGTCGCGCAAATGCTGATGCTGAGCGTGTTGTGGAGCCTGGCCGTGGCCTATGTGCTGTTCGAGGGCGCCGGCGAGGCCAGCAATGTGAGCCGCGGGGTCTTGCACGCCATTATCAGCGTGGCCGACAACCTGGCCGAGCAGCCCGCGCGCCAGCAGCAAAGCTTGCGCGCGATCGACGAGGCGCTGCGCGAGGAGTTTGAGATGGGGCAAGTGCCGGAAGTGGCGCCGCGCATCCTGGTCTGGCGCAATGGCGAACTGGTCTATAAATCGCCCGATGCGCCCAGCGGCATCCGCAGCGCCGGTCCCGAGCAGATGGAGGTGGTGTACATCAAGGGCCAGGCCTGGCGCAGCCGCAGCCTGGTCGAGGGGACGACGCGCGTGACCGTGCTGGAAGTGGGCGGGGCCTGGCAATTCTTTATCACGATCAATTCGCACGGTTATTATCTATTGCCGCTGTTAATCAGCCTGCCTTTCCTGCTGCTGCCGGCCTGGCTGTCGATCCGCCTGGCCATGCGGCCCTGGCGCAAGGTGGCGCAAGAGGTGGCGGCGCGCGGACCGCAGGATTTGCGTCCGCTGACCTTCAAGCCGCCGCATGGTGAACTGGCCGCGCTGGTCGACAATATCAATGCGCTGTTGCAGCGCGTGGGCACCAGCGCCGCGCGTGAACGCAGCTTCATTGCCGATGCCACGCATGAGCTGCGCACGCCGCTGGCGGCCATGCGCGTGAATGTCGAGGCCTTGCAGGGACAGGCCAGCGACCCGCGCCAGCAGGAGTTGCTCGACGGTATTTTGAACAGCGGTAACCGGGCCGCGCGCCTGGTGGGACAGTTGCTGCAACTGACGCGCAGCGAGGTGCAGGCGGAAGCGGGAGAGCAGCGCCGGCCCCAGGCGCTCGACGTCTTGCTGCAGGACCGCCTGGCTGCCCTGTCCGGCCTGGCGCAGGCGGGCGATATCGAGCTGGAGCTGCAGGCCAGCGTGTCGTTGCGCGTGCCCGGCCAGCGCGAAAGCCTCGTCTCGCTGATCGACAACCTGGTGGAAAACGCCATCAAGTACAGTCCGCGCGGTACCAGCGTGACGGTGTCGCTGCATGCCGAGCGGGGCCAGGCCGTGCTGCACGTGGCCGACCAGGGGCCCGGTATTGCACCGGCCCTGTACGACCGCGTCTTCGACCGTTTCTTCCGCGCGCCGCAGCAGGCGCAGCCAGGCAGCGGCCTGGGCTTGTCCATCGTCGCGTCGGTGGTGCAGCAGCATGGCGGCACGATCCAGCTGCACCGCGCCAGCGGCGGCCAGGGCTTGCTGGTGGAAGTGCGCTTGCCGCTGGCGTCTGCGGAAGTGTAGCGCCTGAGTCCCCGCCGGCCATGGGGGCGGCGGCACGTTTGCGCGTCTTTGCGTGGGTAGCGTGGGGATGCTCAGGGGCCGGCTGAAGCCGGCCTGGTGCGTATCAGTACATGGCGCACCGGACAGCGTCGCCTGCTCAGGCGATCGCTTTCAAGACTTGATCGACCGAGATCGCCTTGACCCAGTCGCTGCGCCGCGCCACCGTCAGCACGGTGCTGTTGGCGCTGTCGAATGGCGCCCACTCGGGATTCTTCTTGCGCATCAGCGCCACCACGGGCACATGCACGGCATTCGCCAGGTGCATGATGGATGTTTCCACTGAAATAATCAGGTCGCATTGCGCCAGCATCGCCGGCAGCTGGAAGAAGTTGTCGACGGCGCTGAACGCCTGCGTGCGCGCCAGGCCGCGCGCCTGCACGACGGCATGCACCTTGGCCACATCCTGCGGCATGGCATTGATCAGGAAACAGGCATTCGCCCATTTCGGCTGTTGCTGCATGCGGATAATGAGCTCGGCAATGCGTTCCAGCGGCCAGCCGCGCTTGTGCGACTTGGCAAACGGATTCAGCAGGACTAACGGACCCTGGCGCGGTGCGAAGCCCCATTCGCCAAGCTGGGCTTGCGCCTGCTGCAAGGCGGTCTCGGGGATGTGCACGAAGGGATAGCGTTCCGCCACGGGAATGTCGAGTCCCGTCAGCTGATGGAACCAGTCCGCATACACGCTGCTGATATGGTGTTCGCCCGCATCCTGGCCCGCATAGGAGGACAGCACGGCGTCGATCTTGCGGTAGGCCAGGTAATGCCAGAGCCGAAGCGGGCTGAACGGTTTGCGTGTACCGATCACCAGGCCATCCGTGCTAATCATGCGTGCCAGGTCGGCATACAGCTGCGGACGGATATGCGCCAGCGAGACGACGATCGGGTAGTGTTCGGCCTGCGCTTCGCGCAGCGATTCTTCGTAGAGTGCCGGGCTGTAGGTCTTGCGGTAAACCTTGGTGAAAAAGCCGGACTGTTCGACCCAGTCGTACAGCGAGTAGGTGCGCAGGCTTTCCCATTGTTTGGCATCGGATGTACGCCGCACTTCATCGACCCACAGGTGGATTTTGATGTGCGGATAGGCTGCGGCAAAGGCGCGAAAGCCATTTTGCAGATAGGTGAAATCCCCCAGCGCCAGGTGGGCGATGAAGAGAATTTTGTCCGACTTTTGTAGAAGTTCGGCGGGAATCAAGGGCGTCATGTATCAGTACGATTTCAGGTATTCATTCGATGGTGTCAAACCACTTGCTGGGAAAATTGCAGGCGATGCAGATTGGCATACGCGCCGTTGGCATCCAATAATTGCTGGTGACTGCCGGTTTCCATTATTTTCCCATGTGACAATACCACGATACGGTCCGCCCGTTCAATTGTTGATAAGCGATGAGCAATGACCAGGGTGGTTCTTCCCTGCATCAGGTGCTCCAGCGCCGCCTGCACGGCGCGTTCCGCCTCCGTATCCAGGGCCGATGTTGCCTCGTCGAGGATCAGGATGGGCGCATCCTTGTAGATGGCGCGGGCGATGGCCACGCGCTGGCGCTGGCCGCCGGACAGGCGCGAGCCATTGTCGCCCAGGCGCGTTTCCAGGCCCTCGGGCAAGCCATCGATGACGTCCGACAGGAACGCTGCGGCTGCCGCCGCCTCGACGCGCTGCCGGTCCGGCGCCGCGTCGCCATAGGCGATATTGGCGGCCAGCGTATCGTCGAACAGCACCACGTTCTGGCTCACCATGGCGATCTGGCTGCGCAGGCTGGTCAGGGAGATCTCATCGATATTCTGGCCATCGAGCAAAATTTGCCCGCTGCTGGCCGAGTAAAAGCCCGGCAGCAGGCTCACCAGCGTCGATTTGCCGCCGCCGGACATGCCGACAAAGGCCACGGTCTGACCCGGTGCGATGTTCAAATTGATGTGCTGCAAGGCCTGTTCCTGATGGCCTGGATAGGCAAAGCTGACGTCGTTGAAATCGATGCGTCCGCTGCAGCGGCCGGCCAGCGGCTTGCCGCCCGTGCGTTCCGGCGTCTTGTCGATCAACAAGAAGACTTCTTCCGCGGCGGCCATGCCGCGCTGCAGGGGGCCATTGACTTCGGCCAGCTGTTTCAAGGGCGTCAGCAGCATCAGCATGGCCGTGATGAAGGATACAAAGCCGCCCACCGTGATCTGTCCCTGTTCCGACTGGAACAGGGCCATGACGATCACCAGGGCCACGGCGGCGGCCGTGATGACCTGGGTGATGGGGACGGTGGCGGAAAAGGTGGTGGTCATGCGCATGCTGTAGCGGCGCAATTGCTCGGCGCGCTCTTCGAAGCGCGACTTTTCATAGTCCTGGCCGCCGAAGATCTTGATCACTTGCTGGGCGCGCGTGGTCTCTTCGATGACCTGCGTCAGTTCGGCGTTGACGGCCAGCGTGTCGCGGTTGAGTTTTTTCAGGCGTTTGCCCGTGGTGCGCACGACGATGGTCAACAGGGGCAGCAGCACCAGGGTGACTAGGGTCAGCACCCAGTTCAGGTACAGCAGCCATGCCAGCAGGCCCAGCACGGTCAGCGAGGAACGCACGATCGACGTGAACACCTTGGTCACCATTTCGATGATCTGCTGCACTTCGAACATGATGGAGTTGATGACCTTGCCGACCGTATGCGTGTTGTAAAAGTCGATGGGCAGGTTGAGCATGCTGGCAAACATCCTGCGCCGCAATTCGTTGAGGATGCGCGTGGAGACATAGCTCATCAGGTAGCTGCTGGCAAAGGTGGACACGCCGCGGATGAAAAAGATGCCGATCACGATCAGCGGCACCAGCCAGTAGGAAAACTCGACTTTGCCGCCGAAGCCATTGTCGAGCAGCAGCTTGAGCGCATACGGCAACAGCGGCTCGGTGCCTGCCGTGACGACCATCGCCAGCAGGGCCAGGGCCAAGTGTTTTTTATAAGGCGCGTGTAGCGCAGTGAGGCGCTTCAGGTCGGGCGTGAGCATCGGTGTGATTCCTGGCAGGCAAGGCAAAAATAATCAAGTGGAACGCGTACTCAGGTAGCGCGCTCTTGATGGCGCAGCATGGACCACAGTATCACCATCGGGAAGACCAGCATGATGATGCCAATGTTCAATGTTAGCGAACTCGTCGTCAGGCCAAAAATCATATAGCAGGTACACAGTACCACGCCGGCCAGTGCATATGGCTGGGCTTGGGGAGTGCTTCGTCGCAAGGCCTGTATAAACAGGCTCAGGGGCAGAATGAATAGCAGCAGCAAGGCCAGCAAACCAGGAATGCCGCGTTTGACCAATGTGTCGAGATAGTCATTGTGGGCATTGGTATAGTTACTGATGACGCTGTTCATTTTCCCCTCTGTCGCCAGGATGCGTTTTTCTTCCATGTATCCGGTACGGCCGATGCCCGTCCACACGTGGTCGTTGGACATCAGCAGGGCCGTGCGCCACATCTCAAGGCGTTGGCCGACGGATGACCACTGGAGGTCGCCACCGTTTTCAAAATCTTGCACCTCATTCACCGCGATATCCATCCGCTTGCGTATCTGGGAATTGGGCAAGGCGTAAGTCAGCGAGCCTAGCGCGATGATTACGATTATTGCCCCCATGATATAGCGCTTGACATGTTTTTTTTCCTGCTGCAAGGCGATGATGGCTGCACAGACAGGCATGGCCAGCCAGCCGCCGCGACTGCCACTGACGATGGAGCCGAGGACGCCAGCCAAGGCAGCTGCGAGGATGAATAGTGTCCATGCCGTACGATTGTGCTGTTTTCGAGCCCAGCCTAAGCCGCACAGGGACAGCATGCCGAGCAGCATGCTGACATTGCCGTAGTGAATAGCATTGCTGGTTGCCGCTTGGGGACGGTCTATATGCAGGACGATCAACTGCCAGAACGCCAGTACAGCACTCGAAATTGTACCGATGGCAATACCACTCCACCACGCTGCGGGGCGGGGCGGATAGGCGAGCAGCAGCAGCAGTACCGGTGCTGCCAGCAGTGCGCGTAAAGGCATGTCGAGTTCGCGCGCCGGATCGGCGTGGTACAGCATATTGGCTGTCAAAATGAAGAAGTACAGCAACAGGGTGCCCAGTATCAGATAATCCCGACGTTGCAGATTCAGGCGAGGGCGCTGCCACAGCAGATAGGTGCTGGCAAGCAAGAGAGTGAGGGCGCCATAGGAATATCCGCTGTTGACGGCCAGCGCCAATGCCGGGATAAGAAACACACACACAGAAGTCAAACGGAGCATTGCATATCCTTGGTAACGCACTGCAGCGACGCAATGGCAACTGTAGCAACATAAAGTAGGCGCCATTGTAATCGAAGGTTCATGCAAAAACGCTGGCGTATAGTTTGCTTATTAATAACATTATTGGCTAACCCAAGGGCAGAAACGAAAAAACCATGGTTTTCAGCCATGGTTTTTTTGTAAGCAATGGTAACTTGCTGTTGTTTTGATAAGGCAGGAAGGCTCCTGCCTCGTGGATCAGGCGCCCGCTGGCACGCGGGTGGCCACGCCGGTGGCGATCGCCGCTTGCGACACGGCTGGTGCTACCCAGCTGCGCAGGCGTTCGTCGAATGGCGATGGGATCAGCTGCAGCGGCGTCAGGGCGCTGGTGGTATGGCCCGGCAGCGGTTCCTTCGCCAGCGCGGCGATGGCGCGCACGCAGGCCAGCTTCATCTCTTCGTTGATGGTGGTGGCGCCGACGTCGAGCGCGCCGCGGAAGATGTAGGGGAAGCACAGCACGTTGTTGATCTGGTTCGGATAGTCCGAGCGGCCGGTGGCGACGATGGCGTCGTCGCGCACGGCATGCACTTTTTCCGGGGCGATTTCCGGGTGTGGATTGGCCAGGGCGAAGATCAACGGCTTGGCGGCCATCGATTCGACCATCTGCGCGCTGACGACGCCGCCTTTCGAGACGCCGATGAAGATGTCGGCGCCGACCATGGCGTCGGCCAGGTCGCGGTCGCTGGTGTCATTCGCGTAGCGCGCCTTGTTCTCTTCCATGCTGGCATCGCGGCCCGGGTAGATCACGCCCTGGCTGTCGCACACTTTCAGCAGCGACTTGTTCAGGCCCAGCGAGACGAGCAGGTCCAGGCAGGCGATCGAGGCGGCACCGGCGCCCGAGACGGCCACTTTCACGTTGCCGATGTCCTTGCCGACCAGTTCCAGGCCGTTCAGGATGCCGGCCGCGACGATGATGGCCGTACCGTGCTGGTCGTCGTGGAAGACGGGGATGTTCATGCGCTTGCGCAATTGCTGCTCGATGTAGAAGCAGTCGGGCGCCTTGATGTCTTCCAGGTTGATGCCGCCGAAGGTCGGTTCCATGCGCACCACGGTGTCGATGAACAGGTCGGGATCGTTCTCGGCCAGCTCGATGTCGAACACATCGACGTCGGCGAACTGCTTGAACAGGCAAGCCTTGCCTTCCATCACGGGCTTGCTGGCCAGCGGGCCGATATCGCCCAGGCCCAGCACGGCCGTGCCGTTGGTGATCACGGCCACCAGGTTGCTGCGCGAGGTGTAGGTGCCGGCCGTGCGCGGATCTTCCACGATGGCTTCGCAGGCAAAGGCCACGCCCGGCGAGTACGCCAGGGTCAGGGCGCGGGCATCGCCCAGCGGTTTTGTTGGCGTCACGGAAATCTTGCCTGCGCGCGGTTGTGCGTGATAGGCGAGGGCGGCTTCTTTCAGGTTGAAGGTTTCGCCGTTCTGCTCGGCGTGCTTGCTGTGGGAAGTAGACATAGGAATTCTGGGAGGGGCATCGGTGGCCCGAGTGGTAAGTCCGAGCCATGGTATGCAAGCGTTTGCACGCTGTCAAGGCTCTATTTGTGACAAACGCATGAAAAGCGCTTTGGCAGCAGCTTGATTTTTAATGCAAGCGTTTGCTCGGTTTTTGACGTCATGGGGGATTTCTGCGATAAAATCACCGTATTGCGATCCGGGAAGCCCATGACAAACAAGAACCCCACATTAAGCGACGTAGCGCGGGCCAGCGGCGTGCATTTCTCCACCGTCTCGCGCGTGATGAACCCGGAAACGCGGCAAATGGTCAGCGCGGAGGTGGCCGCGCGCGTGCTGGCCGAAGCGGGGCGGCTCGGCTACCGGCCGAACCGGGCCGCCTCGACCCTCGTCACGCGCAAATCGCGCATCATCGGCGTGGTCTTGCCCGACATTACCAATGCTGTTTTTCCACCGATTTTGCTGGGCATCGAGGAAGGCTTGCGCAAGCACGGCTACTTGGCCATCGTCGCCAACGTGGGGGCCGACGAGGAAGAGCAATTGTTCGTCATCAACCGCCTGCTAGGGCAGCAGGTTGACGGCCTGATCCTCGCCACGGCGCGCCGCCACGATCCCGTCATCAAGATGTGCATCGACCAGAACGTGCCCGTCGTCACCGTCAACCGCAGCGACGAAACGGGCGTCGCTTCGTGCGTCGTCAGCGACGACGTGGTCGGCATGCGCCTGGCCGTCGAGCACTTGCTGGCGCTGGGCCACCGCCATATCGCGCATATTGCCGGTCCGGAAAACCTGTCCACGGGCCACGTGCGCCGCCTGGGCTTCCTGGCCGCCATCCAGGCCAGCGAACTCGATCCATCGCAGGCGTTTGTCTTCGAGAGCAGCGGCTATTCGCGCGAATGCGGCAAGGCGGCCCTGCTGGAGCTGCTGCGCCAGTCGCCGCAAACGACGGCCGTGGTGGCCGGCAGCGACCTGGTGGCCATCGGCTGCTACGATGCCATCATGGAGCTCGGTTTAAGTTGTCCTGAGGACATTTCCGTGGTGGGGCATAACGACATGCCCTACATGGACATGATCCGCCCGCCCTTGACCACCATCCGCATCCGCCACCATGGCATCGGCACGGAGGCGGCCCGCCTGATCCTGCAAACCATCGACTCGCCCGACGCTTCCGTGCTCGACGTGCGCCTGAAGCCGGAACTGGTGGTGCGCGAATCGACGGCGCCGCCGCGCGCCTGAGCTTGCCGCTTGTTGCCCTTCTTTTGCCGGAGTATGTTTAAATCTTGATATTGATATTGATAATGATCAAGACAAGGCCATGCGGACGACATACAGGCGACCACGGCGGCAAGCACGGCAGGGGAGCCGCTGATGCCGAAGAATTTCGGCATGCCCGGCAACGCCTGGCGCTATGCGCTGGGCAGCGACTATGGCTATTGCTCGCCCTTGCTTGAAGGCATAGAGTTTGAAAACGAGTGGGTGACGATACGCGAATCGGCGATCCGCATCCGCGCCGGCTACGCCTGGGATGGCTGTTCGCCCTGCATCAGCGTGCTTGGCCTGTTTTATGTGGGCACGCCCGATGGTGCGCAGCACCTGGGCTTGCCGGCGACCTATCATGCCAGCCTCGTGCATGACGTGCTGTGCCAGTGGCGCGCCGACATCGCCGTCACCCGCGCGCAGTCGATCGCCATTTTCCACCAGTTGCTCAAGGAGGTGCGCTTCCCCCTGGCGGGACTGTATGCGGGCGCCGTCTTCCTGTTCGGGCCGCGGCGTGACTTCATGCCGCCCGGTGCGCGCGCCGCCGCCGCGCCGTCCCGCACCCGCCAGGCGCAACATTAAAGCGGCGCTGACGCCGCCGTCGGCGCGCCATGATGTTAAACTGGCGCCCCTCATCGTTTCTCTTGCCCTCTACCGCCATGACCAAAACCACCACGCCTTCCCCCAAACGCCGCGAAGAGGGCGTCGCCAAGCTGACCGTCAATCCCTTCCTCGACGCCGAGTTTTACGCGCGCATGCGCGACTACACGGAACGCGACGCGGCCATCATCAAGGAACTCAAGGCGATCGCCGAGATCCGCGCCGGCAACAAGCAGCCTGATCCCCGCCTGGCGCCGTCGCTAGCCGCCTTGCGCGACACCGTCAAGAAAGGCCTGACCTTCGGCGACATGCTCGAGCGCATGGCGGCCGGCAAGGAAAAAGGCTTGTGGGAGCCGTGGATGACGACCTTCGGCATCGAGATCCGCGCCGTCAACTACGGCGCCGGCCCGCGCAACGCCTGCCTGGTGCTGGACCTGGCCGCCAACGCTCCCGCGCACGCCATGTTCGCCAAGGCCGGCATCCAGAACTGGCGCAGCCTGGCCGCCGACGACTGCTCCGTCGTGCGATCGGAAAAAGCCACGGAAACCACGCCGTTGAAAGTGTACGCCGTGTTTTACCTGGACCCGTTGCCGGCCTGATCCGTCAGACACTGCTGCCGGCGACATTTACCAGCAGCAGCACCGCCAGCACGATCAGCACGGCGCCCGATAGGCGCTCCAGGCTCGGCAGGGCGCGCGCAAAGCGCTGCCGCAGCGCGCCATTGCCGATGGCCAGCGCCACCGCCATGTCCCACGCCAGCACCGCACACACCATCCACACGCCATACAGCACGACCGAGCCGCTGCCCGTTTGCCGGCTGGCGACGACGGACGCCAGGCTCGCGTAGAACAGCGCATTCTTTGGATTCAGGATGGCAGACAGGAAACCCATGCCCAGGCCGTTGCGCCAGTGCGCCTTGCCGGGCGTGGCGGCCGGCGCTGCCGTCAGCGTCGTGGCGCCCGCATGGCGCAGGAATAGCCCGCCGAGGTGCAGCAGATAAGCGCAGCCCGCCAATTGCACGGCGATAAACAGGGGGCTGCCCGGGTGCAGCACGGCGACGCCGCCAAACGCCGCCACGATGAACACGCCATTGGCCAATGCGATGCCAATGCACGCTGGCATGGCGCCGCGCCAGCCATGCGCCAGCGCGCTGCGGGCGACGAGGAAAAAATCGGGTCCTGGCGACAGCAGCGCGAGGAAGTGGGCGGCGGCGATAAGGAGAAAATCCTGCATGAAACGCGACTCCGGCAATGGCGATGCGCGAGTATGCGGGGGGACGCTCCGGTGTGTATTGAAGAAAATTGCAGGCGCTTCAGCCGCGATAGCGTCCCGGCGTGATGCCGGCATGCGCCTTGAAGACGCGCTGCAGGTGGCTCTGGTCGGCAAACCCCAGCTCGCAGGCGATGTCGGCTAGGGCGTTGCCCGCCTGCAAGCCGCTGCGTGCGCGGTTGACGCCCAGGTTCAGCTGGTACGCATGCGGCGTCATGCCGGTGGCGGCGCGGAAGGCGCGGATCAGCTGGTAGCGGCTCATGCCGGCCAGTTCGGCCAGTTGCGCCAGGCTGGCCAGCGGTTGAGACTGCAGCTGCTGCACTACCGGGCGTAGTTGAATCGGGATGCGGGCAGCGTGCGAGGGGAGGGGGCTCGCCCCGCTGGCGTCGGCACAGGCGTGCAGCAAGGCCAGCAGGGCCTCTTGCTTGGCGGCCACTGCCGCGGGCGAGAACAGCAGCGCATTCATGGCGCAGAACTGCGCATACAGGACAGGTTGGTGCAGCACGCTGGCGCTGCTTGCATCGAGCCGCGGCACGTGGGTATGCAGCCACTGCGCGTCGAGGTGCAGCATCTGGTAGCTCCAGTGGGCGTCGGGCAGGGGATTGCAGGCGTGCACGCAGCCGGCCGGCACCAGCACCAGGCTGCCATTGCCAAGCGCGACCTTGCCATCCTTGCTGCCCGTAAAGATGCTGCCGCCCGCGTCGACGGCGCCGATGGAATACGTGGGATGGCTGTGCGGCTTGTAGCATGCGCGGCTGCGACAGGCGCGCCGGCTTTCCACATGGGGCAGGGCCGGGTCGCGCCAGAAGGTGGTGTTGCCTGGCATGCCTACATCAGAATCACGTCGTACTGCTCCTGGTGGTAGGCGTTCTCCACCTGCAGCGAGATTTTCTTGCCGATGAAGTCGCCCAGCATGGCCAGGTGCTGCGATTCTTCCTCGAGGAACAGATCGACCACCTCCTGCGAGGCGAGGATGCGGAATTCGCGCGGGTTGAACTGTTTTGCCTCGCGCAGCAGTTCGCGCAGGATTTCATAGCAGATCGTGCGCGAGGTTTTGACTTGTCCCTTGCCGGCGCAGGCCGGGCATGGCTCGCACAGGATGTGCGCCAGCGACTCGCGCGTGCGCTTGCGCGTCATTTCCACCAGGCCCAGCGGCGAGAAATTGCTCACCGAGACTTTGGTGCGGTCGCGCGACAGGGTGCGTTTCAGCTCGGCCAGCACGGCGTTGCGGTGCTCGGCATTGTCCATGTCGATGAAGTCGAGGATGATGATGCCGCCCAGGTTACGCAGGCGCAGCTGGCGCGCGATGGCGTGCGCCGCTTCCAGGTTGGTCTTGAAAATCGTGTCGGCGAAATTGCGCCCGCCGACGAAGCCGCCCGTGTTGACGTCGATGGTGGTCATCGCTTCCGTCTGGTCGACGATCAGGTAGCCGCCCGATTTCAGGTCGACTCTGCGGCCCAGCGCGCGCAGGATTTCCTCCTCCACGCCGTACAGGTCGAACAGGGGGCGTTCGCCCGTGTAGTGCTGCAATCGCGTCAGTTCGCTGGGAGTGTAGATTTCCGCGAATTCGCGCAATTTCACGTAGTTTTCGCGCGAATCGACCTGGATGGTGGCCGTTTCATCGCCGACGAAGTCGCGCAGCACGCGCTGCGCCAGGTTCAAGTCCTGGTGCAGCAGGCTGGTGGCCGGGCGCGTACGGGCGCCGTGCATGATCGTGGCCCAGGTTTTTCTCAGGTAGTCGACGTCCGCCTTCAGGTCGGCGTCGGAGGCGTCTTCGGCCATGGTGCGCACGATGTAGCCGCCCTTTTCGTCGGGTGGCAGCAGGCTTTGCAGGCGCACGCGCAGCTGTTCGCGCTCCGCTTCCTTTTCGATTTTCTGCGAAATGCCGATGTGTTTGTCTTGCGGCAGGTATACCAGCATGCGCCCGGCGATGGAAATCTGCGTCGACAGGCGCGCGCCCTTGGTGCCGATCGGATCCTTGATCACCTGCACCGTCAGCACCTGGCCGTCAAAGAGGATTTTTTCGATGGGCGCGGGCGTGGCGTTCTGGCCGTCGTGGCCGCGCGCTTCCCAGATGTCGGCCACGTGCAGAAACGCCGCACGCTCCAGGCCGATGTCGATGAAGGCCGACTGCATGCCCGGCAACACCCGCACCACTTTGCCGGAATACACATTGCCGGCCAGGCCGCGCGTGAGCGTGCGCTCGATGTGCAATTCCTGCACGGCGCCCTGGAGGATGAGGGCGACGCGGGTTTCTTGCGGCGTGATATTGATCAGGATGTCTTCGTTCATGTAGGCGCGGGAGTGGAGGCAACGAATGACATCATACCTGTCTTCAGGGCAGGGGCAAACCTGCTAGTCTCAGCAACTGTGCGGTTTCGTACAGGGGCAGGCCCATGATGCCGGAATGGCTGCCTTCGATATGCTCGACGAACAGCGCGGCGCTGCCCTGGATGCCGTAGGCGCCGGCCTTGTCGTACGGTTCCGGCGTGGCGCAATAGGCGGCGATCGAGGCGGGCGAGAGCACGCCGAAGCGCACCTGCGACACTTGCGTGCGCTGCTCTGCGAAATCCTTGTAGTGTACGGCGATCGAGGTCAGCACCTGATGCGTGCGGCCCGACAGCTGCTCCAGCATGGCCACGGCCTCAAGGCGGTCGGCCGGCTTGCCGAGGATGACGCCGTCGATGGTGACGGTGGTGTCGGCGGCCAGCACGGGGCGTGCGATCAGGTGGCGGCGGCGCACGAGGTCCCACGCGAAGGCGGCTTTTTCATTCGCCACGCGCGCCACGTAATCGAGCGCCGATTCGCCGGCGAGGACTTCCTCGGTGACGTCGGCGCCGCGCGGGCCATCGCTGCGCAGCAGCAGCAATTCGAAATCGATGCCGATCTGGCGCAGCAATTCGCGCCGGCGCGGACTTTTGGACGCCAGATAGATCTTGTTGTCAGCCGGTTTCATGGAGTGGTCAGACGCGGTGATAGGGATGGTTTTGCGTGATCGACCAGGCGCGGTACAGCTGCTCGGCGAGGATGACGCGTACCACGCCATGCGGCAGGGTCATGCTGGAGATGCGCAGCATGCCTTCTGCACGTGCCTTGAGTTGCGGATCGAGGCCGTCGGCACCGCCGATCAAAAAGGCGGTGTCGCGGCCATCCTGCTGCCAGGCCATCAATTGCTGCGACAGGCCGACGCTGGTCAGGTCCTTGCCGCGTTCGTCGAGGGCGATGATGCGCACGCCCTTGGGCAGGACGGCTTCGATGCGTTCGCGTTCCAGCGCCATCGCCGTGGCGGCGGTCTTGCTGCCGGAACGTTCCACCGGCTTGATTTCCTTCAGCACGATGCGCAGTTCCGGCGGCATGCGCTTCGCGTATTCCGCGAAGCCCGTCTCTATCCAGGCCGGCATTTTATGGCCGACCGCAGCGATGATGAGCTGCATCGAGGCTTACGCTTCGACTTTTTTGATACGCTTGATCACGGTTTTTGCCGGTGCCGCATCGGCTGCCGGTTTGGCCGCGCGTGGGGCGCGCACTTTTTTCTCCGGCAGCGCTTTCAATGCCTTGACTGCAGCCGCTTCGGTCTTGGTTGGCGCGACTTTCACGGTCTTGCCGACGGCCTTGGAAGCGGTGGCTTTCTTCGCCGGGGCTTTCTTGGCGGCGGTGGTGGCCGCGGCTTTCTTGGCAGGCGCCTTTTTCTCGATCACGGGCGTCGCTTCCACATTGGCCTTGCTTGCCGCCAGATGGCCGCTGACCTTCTTCGGTTCGTCGCTGGCCGCTTTTTTCGGCGCGCGCTTGGCGGCGCCGAGCTTGACCGGCGTGTCGCCCCAGATTTCTTCCAGGCGGTAGTAGGCGCGGATAGGCGCTTGCATGATGTGGACGATCATGTCGCCCAGATCGACCAGCACCCATTCACCGGTGTCCTCGCCTTCCATGCCGATGATGTCGCCGCCGGCGTCCTTGACCTTGTTGCGTACCGAGGCGGCCAGCGCCTTGGTTTGACGGTTCGAGGTACCGGAGACGATCGCGATGCGGTCGAACAGGCTGGTCAGGTGACTCGTTTCGAAGACGGCGATGTCTTGGCCTTTGACGTCTTCAAGGGCGTCAACGACGAGGGTTTGCAGTTTTTTGATGTCCATTTAGCTTTTGTATAAATTATGTTGTTCAATATAGTCTAGCACTAGCGGAGAAACAAGCGAGTTTGCCCGGTTCCCCCGTTGTAATGCCGCACGTATTTCGGTGGCGGAGATATCCACCGCGAAGTCCTGTGCCAGATAAGTCAGACCGTGCGGCGTGTTGCGGATGCTTTCCAGGGTGCCCAGGCGGCGCGAAAATTCGTCGGCGACCACTTGCGGCACTGCTGTGTCATTCAGCGCGAAGCCGGGGCGGGCCGCGACGCAGATATGCGCGTATTCAAATAATTGCTGCCATTCGCGCCATGTCGCGAGCCGCTGCAGCTGGTCGGCGCCCATCAGGAAAACGATGGAAGCGCGCGGCCCCAGCTCGGCGCGTACCTGGCGCAAGGTATCGATGGTGTAGCTGGCCTTGCCATGCTCGCTACGCTCGATTTCCTGGCGGTCGATCACCACCGGCAAGGGCAGGCCGCTGAAGGCCAGGCCCGCCATTTCGGCCCGCTGCTGCCCGCTGGCGCCCAGCCTGCCCTTTTGCCAGGGCGCGCCGGCCGGAATCACGCGCAGTTCATCGGCGTGCAGCAGGCTGGAAAAATGCGTGCCCAGCGCGACGTGGCCGATATGTACCGGGTCGTAGCTGCCACCGAGTAGCGCCACGCATGGGGTATTGCGCGCCGTACTGCTTACCGTGCCATTTTCCGTCACGCCTGCAGCCAGTCGCGGTGCACGAGGAAGTCAGTATACAGCGCCGCTTCGGGACTGCCCGCTTCCGGGTGCCAGTCGTAGCGCCACTTGACCACGGGCGGCATCGACATCAGGATCGCCTCGGTACGTCCGCCCGATTGCAGCCCGAACAGGGTGCCGCGGTCGAAGACCAGGTTGAACTCCACATAGCGTCCGCGCCGGTAGCACTGGAAATCGCGTTCGCGTTCGCCGTAGGGCGTGTCCTTGCGGCGCGCGAGGATAGGCACATAGGCTTTGACGAAGGCGTCGCCGGCGCTGCGCATCATCGCAAAGCTGTCGTCAAAGCCCAAGGCGTTGAAGTCGTCGAAGAAGATGCCGCCGGCGCCGCGCGCTTCACGCCGGTGCTTCAGGTAGAAATAATCGTCGCACCACTGCTTGAACTTCGGATGCAGCTCCGCGCCGAACGGCGCCAGCGCATCATGGCACACCTGGTGGAAGTGCTTTACGTCGCCCGCGTCGCCATAATACGGCGTCAGGTCCATGCCGCCGCCAAACCACCATACGGGTTCGCCATCGGCGTTGACGGTGCTGAAAAACCGCACATTCATGTGCACCGTGGGCGCATACGGGTTACGCGGATGCAGTACCAGCGACACGCCCATCGCTTCCCACGCCTTGCCGCCCAGTTCGGGACGCGCGGCCGCTGCCGATGGCGGCAGTGCGGCACCGGTGACGTGCGAAAAATTCACGCCGCCCCGCTCGAACACATTGCCTTCCTCGATCAGCCGCGAAATGCCGCCGCCGCCCTCGGGGCGCTGCCAGGCATCGGTCAGGAACGGCTTGCCGTCCTGCGCTTCAAGCGCCTGCACGATACGGTTTTGCAAATCGAGCAAATAGGCTTTGACGGCCGAAGGGGAGGGAGTTGACGACATCGCGTGGGCCGACGAGGCCGAAATAAAAAATTAAGGACGGATTGTACCCTGTTACGCGTTTTTGTGATAGGCCGGCGCTTGCGCTGTGGTTTAGGGAGCCGGCGGCGCCGCGCCGTCCTGCACCACCGTGATGGACAACTGCGCTTCGGCACCGGGCATGCGGGCGCTCTCCACGGCCTGCGCGGCGCGCGGCTGCAAGTCGCGGCGTTCGACGGCGCTCCCCGCGCTGCCAGGGGCGGG
This sequence comes from Janthinobacterium sp. SUN118, assembly GCF_030397695.1. Lineage (NCBI taxonomy): Bacteria > Pseudomonadati > Pseudomonadota > Betaproteobacteria > Burkholderiales > Oxalobacteraceae > Janthinobacterium > Janthinobacterium sp. SUN118. The sequence goes on from NZ_JAPUBV010000001.1 coordinate 751,788, forward strand.
ATGCGTGGCGGCCCGGCCGGCGACGATGCTCCGGCCGGCAAACGCGAGCACCAGCAGCAACAGCGCGGCCAGCAGCCAGGTCCCCGGGCGCGCATGGGCGGGACGCTCGCGGCGCGCCTGGCGCACGGCGCCATCGACGATGATGCGCGCCAGTTCCGAACCGTGCCGGCGCGTGCGCAGGGCCTCGAATTGTGGCTGCGTCAAGGTGCCTTGGCCGAGCATCTCGCGCAGGGCGGCGATCGGCGAGGCGAGCAGGCGGTCGGCTGGCAAGCTGGCGTGGGCGGCATCGCGCTGCCACTGGTCGATCAGATTTTCGTCATACAGGGTGTCGACGGCCTGGCGATTGAGCAGCTGCAACGCGGCGGCGGCCGGCTGCTGGCGTTCCTGCAGGGCCGCGCCGCCATGCTGGCGCGGCAAGTCGCGCACGCGCGGCAGGAAGGCGTCCTGCGGCAGCAGATCCGTGTGCAGCAGCCATGCCAGGGTGTCGGCAAGACCCGCATCGGGTGCCAGCCGCGGCATGTCGACATCGTCTTCCTCGTCCAGCGCGAGGATCTCCAGTTCGGCCATGGCCTCGTCGAACTCGGTGGCGCTGATCAGGCCGAGCTGGCGCAGTGCGGCAAGGGAGGGATGGGCGTGGGCTGTCATGGGCGGCAAACTTGTCAGGGAGGCAGCATGGTAGCGCAATGCCCATTTTTCCGACGCGCGAAAAACAACAGGGCCGGGGCGGAGAAGTTCCGCGCCGGCCCTGCCGTGTGCCGCAACGGGGCGGATCAGTGTTTCAGGCCGCGCCAGCCGATGTCGCGGCGGTACTGCGCGCCGTCGAAGTGGATTTTTTCCACGGTTTCATACGCCTGCTTCTGCGCCATCTTGATGCTGTCGCCCAGGCCCACCACGCACAGCACGCGGCCGCCGTTGGTAACCAGGCGTTCGCCCTCGATGCGGGTGCCCGCATGGAAGGTGACGGAGTCGGGCGTTTCAGCCGGGATGTCGCCGATCGGCGTGCCTTTGACGGGATCGTCCGGATAGCCGGCAGCGGCCATGACGACGCCGACGGCCGTGCGGCGGTCCCATTCCAGTTCCACGGCGTCGAGCGTGCCGTTGACGGCGTGCTCCATGACGGTCACCAGGTCGGTCTTCAGGCGCGCCATGATGGGTTGCGTTTCCGGGTCGCCCATGCGGCAGTTGAATTCCAGCGTCTTCGGCGTGCCCTTGTCGTCGATCATCAGGCCGGCGTACAAAAAGCCCGTAAACGTGATGCCGTCCTTGGCCATGCCCTGGATGGTCGGATTGATGATTTCGCGCATGACGCGCGCATGCATGGCCGGCGTGACGATGGGCGCCGGCGAATATGCGCCCATGCCGCCCGTGTTCGGGCCCTGGTCGTTATCCTTCAGGCGCTTGTGGTCCTGGCTGGTGGCCAGCGGCAGGATGTTCTTGCCGTCGCACATGACGATGAAGCTCGCTTCCTCGCCGGCGAGGAATTCCTCGATGACGATGCGCGCGCCGGCGTCGCCGAACTGGTTGTCTGCCAGCATCATGTCAACCGCCTGGTGCGCTTCTTCCAGGGTCATGGCGACGACCACGCCCTTGCCGGCGGCCAGGCCGTCGGCCTTGATGACGATCGGTGCGCCCATGGCGTCGATGTAGGCATGCGCGGGGGCGACGTCGGAGAAGGTCTGGTAGGCCGCCGTCGGGATGCCGTGGCGCTGCATGAAGGCCTTGGCGAAGTCCTTCGACGATTCCAGCTGCGCCGCTTCTTTCGTGGGGCCGAAGATTTTCAGGCCGCGCGAGCGGAACAGGTTGACGATGCCCGCTGCCAGCGGCACTTCCGGGCCGACGACGGTCAGGCCGATGTGTTCCTGCTGAACGAAGTCGGCCAGCAATTGCGGGTCGCTGATGTCGAGATTGACCAGGCGCGCGTCGCGCGCGGTGCCGCCATTGCCCGGCGCGACATACACCATCTGTATGCGTTCGGACTGGGCCAGTTTCCAGGCCAGGGCGTGTTCGCGGCCGCCAGAGCCGACTACCAGAATTTTCATAGGGACCGTTCGTTCAGTGTGGGTTGCAGGGCGGCGGTGCCGCCCTTGAGGTTGTTGCTTAGTTTTCGATCAGGGCGTTGGTGAAGACTTCCTGCACGTCGTCCAGCAGTTCCAGCGCATCGATCAGCTTTTGCATCTTGACGGCGTCGTCGCCCGTGTAGACGGTTTCCGTCGCCGGCTTCATGATGACTTCGGCCACTTCCGCCTTGAAGCCGGCCGCTTCCAGCGCTTCCTTGACGGTGGCGAAATCGTGCACGGGGGTCAGCACTTCGAAGCCGCCTTCCTCGTCGGCAATGACGTCTTCGGCGCCCGCTTCCAGGGCCGCTTCCATCAGCTTGTCTTCATCGGTGCCCGGCGCGAACAGCAGCTGGCCGCAGTGCTGGAACATGAAGGCGACCGAGCCTTCGTTGCCCATGTTGCCGCCATTCTTGTTGAAGGCGTTGCGTACCTCGGCCACCGTGCGCACGCGGTTGTCCGTCATGCATTCGACGATGACGGCCGCGCCGCCCACGCCATAGCCTTCGTAGCGCACTTCTTCGTAATTGGCGCCGTCGACGCCGCCGCTGCCGCGGTTGATCGCGCGCTGGACGTTGTCTTTCGGCATATTCGCGTCGGCCGCCTTGTCGACGGCCAGGCGCAGGCGCGGATTGGCCGCGATATCGGCGCCGCCCATGCGGGCCGCGACCGTGATTTCCTTGATCAGGCGGGTCCAGATTTTGCCGCGCTTGGCATCCGTGGCAGCCTTTTTATGCTTGATGTTGGCCCATTTGCTATGTCCTGCCATGTCGAATCTTCCTTAGACGGGTGTTCAATTGTGGCCGACATTTTAGCATATCGGCCCCCTGCGAAGCGGCATGGCCCCGTCATCAAGCGGACATAATCTGTTGCTAAAGTGACGCGCTTTCACCATAGCTGAGGGCGCGACATCATGGCAAATCAAATGGACAGGCGGCAATTTCTGAAATTGGGTGGCTTTATTACCGTGTCGGTGGCCACCGTCGGCCTCGCCGCCTGCGGCAGCAGCGATTACAGCGACCCTGGCGTGCCGCTGGCTTCGGGCAGCGACTGGAAATTCCCGCAAAGCGTGGCTTCCGGCGATCCGCGCCCGGACAGCGCCATGCTGTGGACGCGCGTCGTGCCAGCCAGTTTCGATGCCGTCGCGCCCGCCGTGGCCGGCAAGTCCGACGTCGCCGTGCGCCTGATCGTCAGCGCGGCCGACAATACGGCCGCGCTGGGCGGCAACACGGCCCTGGCGGGCACGCCCATCGTCGACGCCAAGTTGCCGTTGAAGGCCGATTTCGACAATACCCTGCGCCACAAGGTGACGGGCTTGCAGCCGGGGCAGGTGTACTTTTACCAGTTCATCGCCGGCGACGTGCGCTCGAACGTGGGCCGCTTCAAGACGGCGCCCGCCGCCACGGCCGACGTCAGCCAGCTGCAGTTCGCCTACCTGACGTGCCAGGACTGGAGCATCAACCACTGGGGCGCGCTGTCGCACATCGCCGCCAACGAAACGCTCGACTTCATCGTCCACCTGGGCGACTACATCTATGAAACGGTGGGCGAGGCGTTCCAGAGCGGCGCCGTGGAAAACCGCCACGACCAGCTGAAATTGCCGGACGGCACATTCAAGAGCGGCAACGCGGGCGCGAAATATGCGACCACGGTGGCCGATTACCGCTACCTGTACAAGAAATACCGCACCGATGCGCGCCTGCAAGCCGTGCACGAGCGCTTCGCCTTCATCGCCATCTGGGACGACCACGAATTCACGGACGACGCCTGGCAGGATGCTTCCACCTACGAGGGCATCGTGGCGGCGGATGGCAGCGACCTGCACCAGCCGGCCCGCCGCCGCAGCGCCAACCAGGCGTGGTTCGAATACATGCCGGCCGATGTCACGTTCGACGCCGCCGCCACGACGTTCCAGAATATCCAGATCTACCGCGATTTCCAGTTCGGCAAACTGATGCAGCTGGTGATGACGGACGAGCGCCTGTACCGCGCCGACCACGCGATTGCCGAATCGACCATCAATCCCGCCACGGGCAAGCCGCTGGGCAGCATCGGCAGCCGCTATCTGGTGCCGCAAGCGCTGTTCGACAGCGTGGAAGGGCAGAAGATGGCCGCCGCCACGAAAGCCGGCGCCGATCCGCTGGCGGCCGTCGGCATGCTGGGCAGCACCCAGCGCGACTGGTGGAAGGGCAAGATGAAGGCGGCCACGTCCACCTGGAAGCTGTGGGGCAATGAAGTGTCCTTGCTGCGCATGGGCTTGAATGGCACGGATGCCATCGCCACCCTGGTGGCGCTGAGCGCCATGTCGACGGTGGGCAAGGCCATCGCCAGTACCTTGCCGCTGGTGGGCGGCAGCGTCCCGCTGGCGTCCGCCATCGTGGCGGCCTCGACGGCGGGCGCCTCGCAAACCGTGGCCCAGGCCGCGGCCATGGCGATCGCCGGCGCGGCTGCCAACGCCAGCGCGCAGGGCGCGGCAGCCGTGGGCGCCGGCTTGAGCGCGGCCCAGGCCGGCATCACGGTGGCGGCCTACAACAGCGCCACGCCGGCCGCCGCCGCGCAAGTGATCGCCTTCGGCTGGATCAAGCCCGACGTGCTGGCCAACAAGGCCGCGTCGAGCTTTGTCGTCGCCTCGGGCCAGCAGGCGGCGCTGGCGCCGTTCTTCACGCGCTTTTTGCTCAATTGCGACCAGTGGGATGGCTACAACAGCGAGCGCAAGAACCTGATGGCCCACCTGAAGACGAATGCCATCGGCAACGTGGTGGCGATTACGGGCGACATCCACTCCTTCTTTGCCGGCACGGTCAGCGACGATTTCGACGCGGCCGGCGGCGGCACGCCCGTGATGGTGGACCTGGTGTCGGCCGGCGTCAGCTCCGATTCCTTCTTCAGCTACCTGAAGTCGGCGGCCGGCACGATGGGCGATGTCGGCACCCTCGTCAGCTATCCGCTGGCCATCCCCGTCACGGGCCTGGGCACGGTCAATCTCGACATCAACCTGCTCGACTACACCATGGGCAAGGCGGCGCCCACCGTCGACAGCCTGCTGGAACAGTTGCGCGTGCAGTTGCGCGGCGCCCTGGCCGCCAAGGGCGTGCCGGAAGCCCAGCTGGACGGCACGGTCGCCGCCGTGCAGGCTGGCTTGAAAGCGAGCGCCGACTTCAACACGACTTTGCTGGGCCTGGCGCAACAATTGTCCGGCCTGGGCAACAATCCGTGGATCAAGCATTTGAACACGGATGCGCAGGGCTACACGGTGGTGACCCTGACGCCGGGCAAGCTGGTGGCGCAGTTCAAGCAAGTCAACAAGCTCGTCGGCGGCAGCGCGCCGTCGAACGTGATTGCGCGCGTGACGACGGCCAGCGTGACGGCGGGGACGGCGGCGGTGGTGGTGTCGTAAAGGCCGGCCTGCGCTTTCACCCAAAAGGCAAGGGCCGGGGGCGGACCCTCAGGGCCGGCCCCGGTTTTTGCCGCTGGGCTTATCAGCCGCCTTTCACTTTTGCCTTACAATCTGGAGATGAGCTCCAGTTCCCCGCAAGCATCCCCCGCAACACTTCCCCGTTCCGTCTACCTCGGTGGCCTGGCCATCGCCGTGGGTGGGGCGGTGCTGTTTTCCACCAAGGCCATCGTCGCCAAGCTGCTGTACCGCTACCAGATCGACGCCGTCACCCTGATCGCCTTCAGGATGATCTTTTCGCTGCCCGTGTTCGCCGTCATCGCGTACTGGAAGATGCGCACGGAGCCGCCGCTGTCGGGCAGCGACCGCTGGCGCCTCGTCGGGCTGGGTCTCGTCGGCTACTACCTGTCCAGCTATCTCGATTTCTTGGGGCTGCAATACATTTCCGTCGGTCTGGAGCGGCTGATCCTGTTCCTCACGCCGACTTTCGTGCTGCTGATTACCACCGTGTATTTCAAGCAGACCATCAGCCGCATGCAGTGGCTGGCCCTGCTCACCTCGTATTGCGGCATCGTGCTGGTGTTCGTGCATGACTTGCAGGGCGGCGCCAGCAACGTGGCGCTCGGTTCGACCCTGGTGCTGGGTTCGGCCTGTTCGTATGCCGTGTACCTGCTCGGTTCCGGCGAGCTGGTCAAGCGCATCGGCTCGATGCGGCTCGTTTCCTACGCGATGTGCGTGGCCAGCTTTGCCTGCATCGTTCAATTCTTCATCCTGCGGCCCGTCGAGCTGCTGATCCAGCCGATGCCCGTGTATGGCTTGTCCCTGCTGAACGGTATCTTTTGCACGGTGATGCCGGTCTTCATGACGATGATCGCCGTCGAGCGCATCGGCGCACCCGTCGCCTCGCAGGCCGGCATGATCGGTCCCGTGTCGACCCTGTTCCTGGGCGCCATGATCCTCGATGAACCGATCACCAACTGGCAACTGGCCGGCACCAGCCTGGTCTTGGCCGGTATTTACTTGCTGTCGAAAAAGAAATAATTCCTCCACCCACTGAAAACGTCCTCACCATGAAAACACGCATCGCCCTGATTGCCCACGACAAGAAAAAAGATGACATGATTACCCTGGCGGGCGAATACCTGGACTTTTTGAAAGGCTGCGAACTGTCGGCCACGGGCACCACGGGCGGCCGCCTGATCAACGAGCTGGGCCTGGCGGTCGAGCGCAAGCACTCGGGGCCGTTCGGCGGCGACTTGCAGATCGGCTCGCTGCTGGTGGAGGGCTTGATCGATTGCGTGATCTTCCTGCGCGACCCGATGACGCCGCAGCCGCACGAGCCGGACATCAACGCCCTGGTGCGCGCCTGCGACGTGCACAACGTGGCGTGCGCGACGAATCTGTCGTCGGCGCACCTGGTGCTGTCGCAGCTGCAGGCGCGGGCCGGCGCGGCAGCCTGACGTTTTCCCCATTCTTCTTTCCAAGGAGCATATTGTGAGCGCAACGATTACCACCAAGGCCATCCGCGTACAGCGCGTGGGCGGTCCGGAAGTGATGGAATATGTGGATGTGGAGCTGCCGCCGCCCGGTCCGGGCGAGGCGCGCGTCAAGCACGAAGCCATCGGCCTCAATTTCATCGATGTGTATTTCCGCACGGGCCTGTACCCGCAGCCGCTGCCCAATGGCCTGGGCGTCGAGGGCGCGGGCATCGTCGAGGCGGTGGGCGAGGGCGTCACGGAAGTGAAGGTCGGCGACCGCGTGGCGTACGCGGCGCGCATCAATGGCGCCTATGCGCAGCAGCGCAACCTGCCGGCGGCTTTGCTGCTGGTGCTGCCCGAGCGCATCGCCTTCGATACGGCGGCGGCCATGATGCTGCAGGGCTTGACGGTGCAATACCTGTTCCACCGCACGGTGGCCCTGAAGGCGGGCGACACGGTGCTGTTCCACGCGGCCGCCGGCGGCGTGGGCCTGATCGCCTGCCAGTGGGCGAAGGTGCTGGGCGTGAACCTGATCGGCACGGCCGGTTCCGATGACAAGGTGGCCCTGGCCAAGGCCCATGGCGCGGCCCACGTCATCAACTACAACACGGAAAACTTCGTCGAGCGCGTGCGCGAGATCACGGGCGGCAAGGGCGTCTCCGTGGTCTACGATTCCATCGGCAAGGACACGTTTACGGGCTCGCTCGACTGCCTGGCGCCGCTGGGCATGATGGTCAGCTTCGGCAATGCTTCCGGCCCCGTGCCGGCGTTTACCCTGTCCGAACTGGCGTCGCGCGGATCGCTGTTCATCACGCGCCCAGCCCTGTTCAGCTATGCCTCGAACCGCACGAACCTGGAAGAGATGGCCGCTTCGCTGTTCGGCGTCGTCAGCAGCGGCGAAGTGAAGATCGAGATTAACCAGCGCTACAGCCTGGCCCATATCGCCCAGGCGCATGCGGACCTGGAGGGGCGCAAGACGACCGGTTCGACCATCATCGTGCCATGAGCGGCGACAGCGGAAACGACGGCGCGCCGAAGTTCGGCCGCCTGCTGATCGTGCTGGTGCTTGCCGTGGCCCTGATCGGCGCCATTACCCTGTCGGCCGAAGCCTACTATTCGTAGGCATGAAAAAACCGGCTTGCGCATTGCTGCACAAGCCGGTTTTTTTGGCGCATCGGATACTGGCCGCGCGCCGTTATTCAACCTTGACTTCGACCTTGCGCGGCACGCCGCTCTGGCCGGGGAAATCGGCAAAGGCGCTGGCCACCATGGCGGGCATCACTTGCGACGTGGCGCGCTTGTTGCTGGTCGATTGCACGGTCACGTCATACAGTTTCTTGCCGGTGCGGTCATTGATCGTCACGCGCAATTCGCGTTCGTATTTATGGCGCACGCTTTCTTCCACTTCCATCGGGCCATACCAGTAGGGGTTATAGCCAAAGCGGCCATAGCCTGGCCATGCGCCGTAGCGGTAGCCGTAGCGGCCGGGCCAGTAGCCGGGGCCATACCAGAATGGGTCGGACGCCTGCAGCACGCGCTCAGGGTAGTCGACCGTCGAAAAATCCATCGACACGCGCAAGTTGGCCGCCGCAGGTCCGGAGGCCTCGCCGAAGCCGTGTTTGGCCAGTTCCGCGCGCACGAGGTTCTGGTAGCTGCGGTATTCCAGCGTGTCGCTTTCCGCCGCTGGCGCCTCGAAGACATACGATTTGTCCTGCAGCTGCGCGGGCCATTCGTGGAAGGCCGTGACGTCGCTGCGTATGGTGGTGGCGCATCCGGTGAGCAACACGGTCAATGCGGCCATCATGATGGTGAGATATCGTTTCATTGCATGATCTCCTTAGTGTTCTTAATGATTAGCTGCAACTCATTGTTGGCAGGCGCAATTCATCGCTTAGTATTATAAGAATAGTTCCATTTGTTTCCATGCATTATTACAGAATGTTACCGAGCATGTCGGCGTGTAAGGGAATCCCACATTCCCTGATATGAATCGCTGCAAATGGCCGGTGAATCGGTCCGTTCCGGGCCTGGTGTTGGTAAAATAGGCTTTTGCCTCCGCTCCCACCCAAATCCCTATGCGCACAGACAGCCCTCAGACGATTTACCGCAAAGATTACACGCCGCCCAGCTTCCTGGTCGACAGCGTCGAACTTGGTTTCGATCTCGATCCCGCCCGCACAGTGGTGGCGAGCCGGATCCGCATGCGCCACAATCCGGCCAGCAGCAGCCGCAGCATCGAATTGCACGGTGAACACATCGAACTGGTGATGGTGCGCCTGAATGGCAAGGTATTGAAGCCGTCGCAGTACAAATTGACGGCCAGCATGCTGACCATCCCGAAGGCACCGGACGAGGTGCTGCTCGATATCGAAACGCTGCTGGCGCCGCAAGACAATACGTCGCTCTCCGGCCTGTATGTGTCGAACCATAATTTCTTCACGCAGTGCGAAGCGGAAGGCTTCCGCCGCATTACCTTCTTCCCGGACCGTCCCGACGTGATGGCCAGGTACACGGTCATGTTGCGCGCCGACAAGGAAAAATATCCGGTGTTGCTGTCGAACGGCAACCTGATCGAAGAGGGCGACCTCGGCGATGGCCGCCATTACGCCAAGTGGGAAGACCCGTTCAAGAAGCCGTCCTACCTGTTCGCGCTGGTGGCGGCGCGCCTGGTGTGCCAGGAGGAACGCTACACCTTGCAGTCCGGCCGCGAAGTGCTGCTGCAGGTGTGGGTGGAAGACGGCAACCTCGACAAGACCGATTACGCCATGCAGTCGCTGAAGAATTCCATCCGCTGGGACGAGGAACGCTTCGGCCTGGAGCTGGATCTGGACCGCTTCATGATCGTTGCCGTGGGCGACTTCAACATGGGCGCCATGGAAAACAAGGGTCTGAACATCTTCAATACCAAATATGTGCTGGCCAATCCGCGCGTGGCGACGGACGTCGACTACGCGGGCATCGAGGCGGTGGTCGGCCATGAATACTTCCATAACTGGACCGGCAACCGCGTCACGTGCCGCGACTGGTTCCAGCTGTCGCTGAAGGAAGGCCTGACGGTGTTCCGCGACCAGGAATTTTCGGCCGACATGATCGGCACGGACACGGGCCGCGCCGTCACGCGCATCGACCAGGTGCGTACCCTGCGCCAGGCGCAGTTCCCTGAAGACGCGGGTCCGATGGCGCATCCCGTGCGTCCCGATTCCTTCGTCGAGATCAATAACTTTTATACGGTCACGATCTACGAAAAAGGCGCCGAAGTGGTGCGCATGTACCAGACCCTCGTGGGCCGCGAGGCTTTTCGCAAGGGCATGGACCTGTACTTTGAACGCCACGATGGCCAGGCCGTGCAGTGCGACGACTTCCGCGCCGCCATGGCGGACGCGAATGGCCGCGATTTCACGCAATTCGAGCGCTGGTACAGCCAGGCCGGCACGCCGGTGCTGAAAGCGTCCACGCGCTACGACGCCGCCAGCCAGACGTTCGAGCTGACCCTGGCGCAAAGCTGCCCCGCCACGCCGGGCCAGCCGAAAAAGCTGCCTTTCCATATTCCCGTCAGCGTCGGCTTGCTGGGCGCGGATGGCCGCGACCTGCCGCTGCATGTGGACGGCGTGGCGTCGGACGGCGCCACCAGCGTCGTGCTGGAACTGACCGAGGCGTCGCAAACCTTCCGCTTCACGAACGTGAAGGAAGTCCCCGTGCCGTCGCTGCTGCGCGATTTTTCCGCGCCCGTGGTGCTGGAGTACGGCTATACCGATGCCGAACTGCTGCACCTGTTCCGCCACGACAGCGACGCCGTCAACCGCTGGGAGGCGGGCCAGCGCCTGGCCATGGAGCGCCTGCTGAAACTCACCGAGGCCGTGGCCGCCGGCGAAACGCTGGCGCTGGACGACACCTTCATCGAAGCGCAGCGCGCCTTGCTGGCCGACGAAACGCTCGATGCCGCCTTCCGCGAACTGGCCCTGATCCTGCCGTCGGAAACCATCATCGCCGAGCGCATGGCGCAAGTCGATCCGCAGGCGATCCACGCGGCGCGCCAGTTCATGCGCCGCACCATCGCCGCGGCCCTGAAGCCCGAATTGCTGGCGCAATATCACGCCAACCAGACGCCGGGCGAATACAGTCCCGACGCCCTGTCGGCCGGCAAGCGCGCGCTGAAGAACCTGGCCCTGTCCTATCTGCTGATCGCCCCGGGCGAAGCGGAACTGGCCCTGGCGCAGCAGCAGTTCGACAGCGCCGGCAACATGACGGACCGCGCCGCCGCCCTGGGTGCCCTGATTCATTCCGGTTCGCCCTCGCATGCGCAGGCGGCGCTGGCCAGTTTCTATGGCGACTTCGAGAGCGAGGCGCTGGTGGTCGACAAATGGTTCGCCATGCAGGCGGCCGCACCATCGACCGACGTGCAGGCCGTGCGCCAGCTGATGACGCATCCGGCTTTCACCTTGAAGAACCCGAACCGCGCGCGCAGCCTGATTTTCAATTTCACCAACGCCAATCCATCGCAGTTCCATGCGGCTGACGGCAGCGGCTACGCCTTCTGGGCCGAGCAGGTCATCGCGCTCGACGCCCTGAATCCGCAGGTGGCCGCGCGCCTGGCGCGCTCGATGGACCGCTGGCGCCGTTACGTGCCGGCCCTGCAAAGCCACATGCGCGACGCGCTGGAAAAGGTGGCGGGCCAGGCCAGCTTGTCGAACGACGTGATGGAAGTCGTGTCCAAGGCATTGGCGAATTAATTTTGGGGGCAGGCCCGCCGGGGCCCGGCGTCCCCGTCTGCCCCCGGCTGTTATCCTGGCTTAAGCAAAGAAATACCATTAAAACAAAAGGGAATTCATGAAACGCATCAGTCTTACGCAATACCTGGTTGAAGAGCAACGCTCGAACAACAGCATTCCGGCCGAACTGCGCCTGCTGATCGAAGTCGTCGCGCGCGCCTGTAAAACCATCAGCCACGCCGTCAGCAAGGGCGCGCTGGGCGAGGTGCTGGGCACGGCCGATACGGAAAACGTGCAGGGCGAAGTGCAGAAAAAGCTCGACATCATCTCCAACGAGATTTTGCTTGAGGCGAATGAGTGGGGCGGCCACCTGGCGGCCATGGCGTCGGAAGAGATGGAGTCGATCCATCCGATTCCGAACCGCTATCCGAAAGGCGAATACATGCTGCTGTTCGACCCATTGGACGGGTCGTCGAACATCGACGTCAACGTCTCGATCGGCACCATCTTCTCCGTGCTGAAGGCGCCGGACGGCATGGGCGAGCCGACGGAGCAGGATTTCATGCAGGCGGGCGCCAAGCAAGTGGCGGCCGGCTACGCCGTGTACGGCCCGCAAACCATGCTGGTGCTGACCTTCGGCAATGGCGTGAACTGCTTCACCCTGGACCGCGAGATGGGTTCGTGGGTGCTCACGCAAAGCAATATGCAGATTCCGCCGACGACCAAGGAATTCGCCATCAACATGTCGAATGCGCGCCACTGGCATCCGCCCGTGAAGCGTTATGTCGACGAACTGCTGGCCGGCGACACGGGCCCGCGCGGCACCAATTTCAACATGCGCTGGATCGCCTCGATGGTGGCCGACGTGCACCGCATCCTGAACCGCGGCGGCATCTTCATGTACCCGGCCGACCTGCGCGACACCTCGATGCCGGGCAAGCTGCGCCTGATGTATGAAGCGAACCCGATGGCCTTCATCGTCGAACAGGCCGGCGGCGCCGCTACCGACGGCCAGCAGCGCATCATGGACATCGCCCCGCACAAGCTGCACCAGCGCGTGCCCGTCTTCCTCGGCTCGAAAGACGAAGTGGCCCGCGTGACGGCTTACCACGCGGAGTAAAAGCCGCACTTTTCCCCGTTTTTTGGCGGCCCGCGGCAGGGGCGCTAAAAAAAATGAAAAAAGATCGCATTGACACTAGCAAATTTTGTGCATTGTTTGTAGAATGTGGGTCTTCGCCGTTGTAGCTCAGTTGGTAGAGCAGCACATTCGTAATGTGAAGGTCGCCAGTTCGATTCCGGCCAACGGCACCAAGTATTCGCAGTAGAAAAAAACCCACCGTGCAAACGGTGGGTTTTTTTTCGCCCGCGTTTCTGTCGCCCGCCTGCGCCGACGGTGCCTTGGCGGGCTAAATCACGAACTCGTGCCGCATGGCCGGCTTGTGCGCCAGCAGCAGCGACAGTTTTTTGAGGGCGTTGGCCAGGCGCGCGCGGTCGCGGATGCTGCCCAGCGAGATGCGGATGGCGTTCGGCGGGCCGTTGTCGTAGAAGGCGTCGGAGGCCGTGACGGCCACGCCCTGGGCGCGGGCCGTGGCGGCCAGTTCGCGCGAGGTCCAGTAGCTGGGCAGCGAAAACCATACGTGGATGCCGTCGCTGCGCGCGTGGCTGCTGCCCGTCAGGATGGTGCGGATTACGTCCTGGCGCGCATCGGCTTCGCTGCGCACGCCGGCCAGCAGGTTGCGCGCAGAGCCGTCGTGTATCCATTGCGTCGCCAGCGCTGTCGTCAATGGCGTGGCCATCAAGCTGAATGAGCGCAGCGCCTGCAGGAAGCGTTCGCGCAGCTGCGCGTCGGGAAGCAGTGCATAGGCCATGCGCAAGCCCGGCGCCAGGCACTTCGACAGGGTGGCGATGTAGGACACGTGGTCCGGCGCGTAAAGGGCCAGCGGCGGCGGCGCGTCGGAGGCCAGCAGCCAGTAGGGGTCGTCCTCGATGATGTGCATGCCGCAGCGCTGCGCCACTTGCGTGATGGCCAGGCGGCGCGCGGCCGGCATGGTGCGTGCCGTGGGGTTTTGCAGGGTGGGGTTCAGGTACACGAGGCGCGCGCGGTGCTTGCGGCAGGCTTTTTCCAGCGCCTCGGGCAGCATGCCGTCCGCATCCGTGTCCACGACGATCACCTTGCGGTTCAGCTGTCCCGCGGCCGAGCGCAGGCCGGGGTACACGGCCGGCTCCGTCAATATCGCGTCGCCGGGACGGCTCAGCGCCAGGATCAGCGCGGCCAGCGCCGCCTGCGCGCCGGGGCACGCCACCACGTGTTCCGCATCGACCTGGCCGAACATGGGGGCCAGCCAGACGGCGCCCGCCGCGCGGTCGGCCTTGCCGCCGCCGCCCAGGTGATAACTCATCAGCAGATCGCTGTCCGTGCGCATCAGCACCTGCGCCACGCCCTGTTTCAGCAGGTCGTCGAAATCCACGCCGACGGGCGGCGGCGGGATGTTCATGCTCAGGTCCAGCATCTGCGTCAATTCCACTTTCGGCGCGGCCACGTAGGTGCCGCGCGCGCCCCGTCCCTCCAGCAGATTCCTGCGCTTGGCCTCGTCGTAGGCGCGCGTCACCGTCGTCAGGTCGACCTGGAACAGCGCTGCCAGGCGGCGCTGCGGCGGCAGGCGGTCGCCGGGGCGCAGGCTGCCGTCGGACAGCGCGCGTTCGAGCATGTCGGCGATCTGCAGGTAGCGCGGGCCGCCGTGCTGCACGAACGGCGTGGTCCACGCGCTGGTTTGACTGTCTTCTTGTATGGATTTCGAATGGGACATTTTTCTATATGCATGGATTTTGCCTGTCGATATTATGCGTAAAAGCCTGGCAAAAATCCATACATTTGTGCGGGATTGGCGTTGTCTGCAGATAAGGACCATGCATAGGCCATCGCTCTTGCCCCACGACGCCTGGCCGCTGCCGGGCGTTTTCCATGCCATATGGCGCCAGGCGTCAGCCGCAGTTGCGGGAAGAAATCGCGCGGCTGCGCCGGCAAGTCAGCAAATTGCGTGTCGATGACGCCATCCGGCAAGACGTGGCATGCCTGCTGGAAAAGCAGGGTGGCCGATGCGCATGCACGGCAGCGTCTATCCCATCTTCACCAGCCTCGCGAGGCCGCTGGAGATGGTTATTTCTGACAGGAATTTAAGTCTGCGCTTCAAGGTGTGGCAGCGCACGGTGGCGCGTGGCCGGCGCGGTTAAGGTGGTGGCAACAGCGTGCTGCTGATGCCGTATTTGATATGGCTCAGTCCGGCAGCGTTTAATCGCTTCTTTTTCTCCGGAAGCGAGGAGAATCATGATTCGGTCACGGTATCGAGCATGGTTGGATTTTATTCATACTTAAAAGGAAACCATCATGAACGCGATTGAAAAAGCCAGCTCCGACCTGAACGGTAACGCCCAGGATACCCGCCAGGATTTGCACCGCAGCATCGACAAGGTGGCAGACCAGGCCCAGCCGTTGATCGACAAGGTGGCCACGCGCGCGCACGACAGCGTGGACCAGGTGGGCGATCGCATCGAGCAGGTCAGCGCCACCGTTGGCAAGGCGTCCGAGCGCCTGAAGGCGCGCGGCAAGCAGCTGGGCGCCGCCTGCCAGCGTGCCGGTGAAACGGGCCGCGGCTATGTGCGCGAACGCCCGGCCGTATCCCTGCTGGTGGCGATGGCGGCCGGTTATGGCCTGTCGAAGCTGCTGGGCTCGCGTAAATAGCGCTTGCCGTTGTTTGACGCATTCTTGCTGAGTATTTGTCGTGGGCGCTGGCCCGTTTCGCCACTGTGGCGGACTGGGCCAGCGCCCACGCGCACAAGGTTGTACGGAGCGTGGACAGGCGCTCCAGGTGCTTGTTCGGTGTCCCTTTTTCACCATGTTTGATTGCCCCTGTACGCGCGCTGGCTCGTGCCTTCCTTGACTGCCTTGCAGCGTGATGTTCGTGGGCAAGATACTCACAGGAGATGTCATGGCTAGCAATAAGAAATCGCCATCCACGGATGGCGCCGGTTCCGTATTGAGCAGCATGTCGGGGCCGTCCGAAATCGATCCACCACTGAGCCTGGGCAGCAGCAACCCCATCGCGCAGGCATTGCTGAACAAGGCTGGCGCCGGGCAGGCCCTGTCCGCCGCCATGCCCGACAATCCCAACGTGCTGGGCCAGTACGGCGCGGCGGCGCATGCGCCGGAGGAGGGCGTGCACGTCGCGGTTGAGGAGCCGCTGGCCACGGCCAGCACCACGGGCGAGACGACACCGTCGCCGAAGGTGGGCGACGGCTTGCCGGAACTGGGCGCGAATGCGCAGAATGCGGCGCTGGACCGCGCCCGCGCCGACGACAGCGGCTGCGTGCTGACGACGAACCAGGGCGTGCCCGTGGGCGACAACCAGAATTCGCTGAAGGCGGGCTTGCGCGGCCCCACCCTGATGGAAGATTTCATCCTGCGCGAAAAGCTCACGCATTTCGACCATGAGCGCATCCCCGAACGCGTCGTGCATGCGCGCGGTTCGGCCGCCCATGGCTACTTCGAATGCTACAAGGAACAAGGCAAGCTGACGCGCGCCACGCCGTTCGCCAAGGCCGGCAAGCGCACGCCCGTTTTCGTGCGGTTTTCCACGGTGGCCGGCGAGCGCGGTTCGACCGACACGGCGCGCGACGTGCGCGGCTTCGCCGTGAAGTTTTATACGGACGAGGGCAACTGGGATTTGGTCGGCAACAACATTCCCGTCTTCTTCATCCAGGATGCGATGAAATTCCCCGACCTCGTGCACGCCGTCAAGCCCGAGCCGCACAACGGCATCCCGCAGGCGGCCAGCGCGCACGACACGTTCTGGGATTTCGCCTCGCTGTCGCCGGAAATCACGCACATGCTGATGTGGGTCATGTCCGACCGCGCCATCCCGCGCAGCTTCCGCATGATGCAGGGTTTTGGCGTGCATACGTTTCGCCTGGTCAATGCCAAGGGCCAGTCCGTTTTCTGTAAATTCCACTGGTCGCCCATGGCCGGCACGCATTCGCTCGTGTGGGATGAGGCTGTCAAGCTCAGCGGCGCCGATTCGGACTTCCACCGGCGCGACCTGTGGGAAGCCATCGAGTGCGGCGAATACCCCGAATATGAACTGTCCTTCCAGGTCTTCACGGAAGCGCAGGCCGAAGCATTCCCCTTCGACGTGCTCGACCCGACCAAGCTGATTCCCGAAGAGCTGGTGCCGTTGATCCCGGTGGGGAAAATGGTCTTGAACCGCAACCCCGATAATTTCTTTGCCGAGACGGAGCAGGTGGCCTTCTGCACGGCGCACATCGTGCCCGGCATCGATTTTTCCAACGACCCGCTGCTGCAGGGGCGCATCCATTCGTACGTCGATACGCAGCTGACGCGCCTGGGCGGCGCCAACTTCCATGAGCTCCCCATCAATGCGCCGCTGGCGTCCGTGCACAACAACCAGCGCGACGGCATCCACCGCCAGGCCATCAACCGCGGGCGGGTGGCGTACGAGCCCAATTCGCTGGCCGGCGGCTGTCCGTTCCAGGCCGGCAGCAAGGGCTTCAACAGCTTTCCCGCCGCGACCGAGGGCGACAAGGTGCGCGGCAAGCCCGAGAAATTCGCCGAGCATTACGCGCAGGGACGGCTGTTCTGGATCAGCCAGACGGCCGTCGAGCAAGACCATATCGTGCACGCGTTCCGCTTCGAACTGAGCAAGGTGCAGACGGTGGCCATCCGCCAGCGCGTGGTGAGCATGCTGCGCAATGTCGACGAGACCCTGGCGCAGCGCCTGGCCGATGCGCTGGGCCTGGCGCTGCCGCCGGTCATGCCGCGCGCCTCGATGCAGCCGATGCCCACGTATCCGCCGTCGCCGGCGCTGTCGCTGACGTTCCGCCCCGGCAAGACGGGTATCCACACGCTGCGCGTGGCCATCCTGGTCGGGCCGGGCAGCGATGGCGCGCAGGTGCGCAGCATCTATGCCGCGCTGCTGGCCGATGGCGCCGTGCCGCGCCTGGTGGGCAGCCAGCTGGGCCGTGTCGACACGAGCAGCGCCGCGCCGCTGGCCGTCGAGATTTCGCTCGAGGCGGGACCGTCCGTGCTCTTCGACGCCGTCGTGGTGCCTGACGGCCAGGGCGCCGTGCAGCAGCTGGGCGGCGACGCCAACGCGCTCGACTTCCTGCGCCTGCAATACCGCCACTGCAAGCCGCTCCTGGCTATCGGCGCAGGCAGGGGCTTGCTGGACAAGGCTGGCGTGCCGACCACCTTGCCCGATGGCAAGCCCGACCCGGCCATCATCGTCGTGCCTTCGGGCGACGTGGTGAAAGCAGTGGCGGGCTTCAAGAAGGCGCTGGCAGCGCACCGGGCGTTTGCGCGCGAGACGGACCCGCCGCAGGTGTAAGGGCGGGCCAGGTCGGGCGCAGGGCGGGGTGGGCCAGCCAGGTCCGCTCCTGCCGGTGCACCGCATCGCAGCCTGATTTTTCTTCTTGGCAACACCCGCGATCAATTTAACCAGGCAAAACGGCCTGCGGTGATATGCTGCTGACTGGAACTGCTCATTTGCAACTGTTTGCATAACAACAGCATTGAGTCGTTCCCGCAAACCTGATCGCGATTACCGCATGGACAAGTACACACCTCGGACCTGGGGGCCGGGCGAACGCCCGACCTTGCCCGGGTCGCCATCGATGCCCGAACACCCGACGCCCAAGCGCGTCGCGTATTTCATCGTCGGCCTGATCGTCGCGCTGACGGGGGGACTCGGCAACGGCCTCGTGACGGCCAACCTGCTCAACCTGCAGGGTTCGCTGGGCGCCTATGCCTACCAGATGCAGTGGCTGCCGGCCGCCTACGTGATGACCATCGTCTCCATGAATCTGCTGCTGGTGAAATTCCGCCAGCAATTCGGCCTGCGCCTGTTCACCGAATTCTTCCTCGTGCTGTATGCGCTCGTCACGTTCGCCCACCTGTATGCGAACAGCCTGTCGTCGGCCATCGCCGTGCGGGCCGCGCATGGCATGGTGGGCGGCGCCCTGGGAGTGCTGGGCCTGTACTACACCTTGCAGGCGTTTCCCGCCAGGCACCGGCTGAAGGGCGTCGTGCTGGGCCTGGGCTTTGCGCAGCTGGCGCTGCCGCTGGCGCGCATCTTTACTTCCGAGCTGCTGCAGATCGGCGAGTGGCATGGCCTGTACCTGTTCGAGCTGGGGCTGGCCCTGCTGGCGCTGGGCTGCGTGCTGGCCCTCAAATTGCCGCCCGGCGACCGCATGCAGACCTTCGAACCGCTCGACTTCCTCACCTTCATCCTGTTCGCGCCCGGCATGGCCCTGCTGTGCGCCGTGCTGGCGCAGGGACGCACGGCCTGGTGGATGGAGGCCGAGTGGGTAGGCGTGTGTTTGGCGTGCTCCATCGTGCTGATCGCCGCGTCGCTGGCCATCGAGCATAACCGCGCGCGCCCGCTGCTCAATACGCGCTGGCTCACCACGGGCAAGATCGCCAAGCTGTTTTTATCGGTGCTGCTGTTTCGTATCGTGCTGTCCGAATCGACGGGTGCCGTCGGTTTCCTGCAGGCGCTGGGCCTGAACACGGACCAGATGCAGAACCTGTTCGTCGTCGTGCTGCTGGGCAGCGTGGCGGGCCTGGTGGTCAGCGCGCTGACGATCAATCCGGCGACCCTGAACCGCTCGCTGATGTTCGCCCTGCTGCTGATCGCCGCTGGTGCCCTGATCGACGCGCATGCGACCAGCCAGACGCGGCCCGTCAACATGTACCTGAGCCAGTTCCTGCTGGCCTTTGGCGGCACGTATTTCCTCGGTCCCACCATGGTGGCCGGCATGGGGGCCGTGATCGCCGAACCGCGCAACCTGGTGAGTTTTTCCGTGATGTTTACCATGACGCAGAACCTGGGCGGCTTGCTCGGTTCGGCCATCGTCGGCACCATCCAGACGGCGCGCGAAAAATACCATTCCAGCTACCTGGTCGAACACCTGACCATGCTCGACCCGCAGGTGGCCGCGCGCGTGCAGTCGGGCGCGGCCAGCTACGGCGGCGTATTGGCCGATCCCGCCCTGCGCAGCGCCCAGGGCGTGGCGCGGCTCGGCGCCATCGCCACGCGCGAAGCCAATGTGCTGGCCTATAACGATGTTTTTTTGATGATCGCCGGCGTCGCCATCGCCACCCTGGTCTGGATGCTGGTCAGCCAGTTCTGGACCCGCATCACCATCGGCGCGCGGCGCCTGGTGGGGCCGGTGCGCGACGCGCAAACGGCCATGGCCATCGTCCCCATTACCAATTCGGAACCGAGCAATGACAGAAAATAAGAATCCGCCGCCCGCCGCCACACCGGCGTCGCCCGCCGCCACATCGGCGTCGCCCGCCGCCACGCCCGCGCCTGCGGCCAGCGCCCCTTCCGCGGCGCAGCCGGACCGGCGCCACCAGTGGCTGTCCGCGCTGGCCTTTGCCGCCGTGGCCCTGGTGGGCGTGTTGATCGTGCTGTATGCGTGGCGCCTGCCGCCGTTTACCAGTCCCATCGTGACGACGGAAAACGCCACCGTGCGCGGGCAGGTGACGATCATCGGCACGCAGCTGTCCGGCTACGTGGTGGACGTGACGGTGCAGGATTTCATGGATGTGAAGGAAGGCCAGCTGCTGGTGCGCATCGACGACCGCATCTACCAGCAGCGCTACGAGCAGGCGCAGGCCCAACTGGCCGCGCAGCAGGCGGCGCTGTCGAACTGGGCGCAGCAGAAGGCCAGCGCGCAGGCGGGCATTGCCGTCAGCCAGGCGGCGCTGGCGAATGCGGAAGCGCAGGCGCGCAAGGCCAGCGCCGACCTGGGCCGCGTCGAGCAGCTGGTGGCGGACGGTTCGCTGTCGCAGCGCGAGCACGACCAGTCACGCGCGGCGCAGGCGCAGATGGCGGCCGCGCTGGCGCAGGCCAGGGCCAATCTCGACATCGCCCAGCAAAGCGTGCATAGCGTGGTGGTCAACAAGCAGGCGCTGGAAGCGGCCGTGGCGAATGCGCAGGCGGCCGTCAAGGCGGCGAAGATCGACCTCGATAACACGCGCATCGTGGCGCCATCCGATGGCCAGCTGGGCCAGGTGACGGTGCGCCAGGGCGCGTACGTGAATTCGGGTGCGCAGCTGATGGCGCTGGTGCCGCGCCAGATGTGGGTGATCGCCAATTTCAAGGAAACGCAGATGAACGGCGTGCAGGAAGGGCAGAGCGCCACTTTCCACGTCGACGCCCTCGATGGCGCCGTGCTGACGGGACAGGTGGAGCGCATCTCGCCGGCCACGGGCTCGGAGTTTTCCGTGCTGCCGGCCGATAACGCGACGGGCAATTACCTCAAAATTGCCCAGCGCATTCCCGTGCGCATCCGCATCGATCCGGGCCAGGCGAATGCGCGCCGCCTGGTGCCCGGCATGTCGGTGGTGGTCAGCGTCGATACTTCCGCCGTGCTGAACGACTCGGCGGAAAACCCGGCGCCGCCGCCAGCAGCGCCGAAAAAGGCGCCGGCGAAAGCCAAGCCATGAAACGCCGCCATGCAATCGTGGCCGGCGTGCTGGCGCTGGCCGGCTGCGCCGCCAAGGCGCCGCCGCAGCCCCCATCGACCCTGCAGCTGCCATCCGGCTGGCGCGCGCAGGCCGCCGGTGCGCCGGTGCCCATTGCCACCTCTGATGGTGCGCATGTCGAGCTGCTGTGGTGGCACGCCTTTGGCGACCCGGTGCTGAGCAACCTGGTCGGCGAGGCGCTGGCGCGCAACGGCGACTTGCGCGTGGCGCGGGCCCGCGTGCAGGAGTACCGCGCGCGCCTGGCGCAGGCCGATGCGAACCGCGCGCCCAGCCTGGTCTTCGACGGCTCGCCCACGCGCACGCGCACGCTGGCCTACAACGGCGTGCCCTACGTGACGAATGTCTTCCAGGCCGAGCTGCAGGCCAGCTATGAAATCGATGTGTGGGGTCGGCTGGGCAATCTGAGCGACGCGGCCGCCGAGAGCTACCGCGCCGAGCAGGCCAGCCTCGATGCGGCGGCCCTGTCGATCGCCGCGAGCGTGGCCACCGCCTACCTGAATTTGCGGGGACTCGACGCGCAGCTGGCGCTGACGCAATCGACCCTGCAGCTGCGCGAACAGTCGCGCGAACTGGCGCGCAAGCAGTTCGAGGTTGGCTACAGCTCGCGCCTGGAATGGCTGCAGGCGCAATCGGAATACCATGCGGCGGCCGAGCAGGTGCCGCAGCTGCAGCGGCAGATCTTCGAGCAGGAAAACGCGCTGGCCATCCTCGTCGGCGGCAATCCCGGCGCCATCGCGCGCGGCCTGCCGCTGGCGCAGCTGAGCGCGCCCGTCGTGCCGGCCGGCCTGCCGTCGGAACTGCTGCGCCGGCGCCCCGACATCGCGCGCGCGGAACACAATCTGGCGGCCGCCAATGCCAGCCTGGCCGCCACGCGCGACCAGCTGCTGCCGTCGTTCAAGCTGACGGCGACAGGCGGCGGGCAAGCCACCACGCTGACCGATTTCCTGCATGCGCCGAAAGCCTTGTGGCGCCTGACGGCGCTGGCGGCCGGCCCGCTGTTCGACGGCGGCCGCGTGCAGGCGCAGACGGATGTGGCGGGCGCCCAGCGCGACCAGCTGGCGTATGCGTATGAAAACGCGGTGAGGAATGCCTTCGCCGAGACGGAGAACAGCCTGGGCGCCATCCACCGCCTGCGGCAGCAAGCCGTGGAAAACGACGCGCGCCGCGCCACGGCGGCTGACACCCTGCGCATCGCGCACAACCGCTACCGCAACGGCTATGCATCGTACCTGGAAGAACTCGACGCCCAGCGTACCCTGTACAGCGCCGACGTCGGGCTGCTGCAGCTGAAGACGCGCATCCTCGTCGCTTCCGTCGACCTGTACCGCGCCATGGGCGGCGGCTGGTCGGCGGGAGAGCCATAACGACGGCGTATCCGGCGCGGAGCATGCCGGCGGCCGGTGTACTATTCTCACCAGGGAAAGCGACGGCATGGTGCCAGCCGCTCCCGTCACGAACGAGGTTGCAGCATGACGATTTTTGGCATAGGCATTCACATATTGATCGCATTGTTTTTTGCGATTCACGTGGTACGCAACGGGCAGCAGCTGTACTGGCTGCTGATTCTTTTCATGTTTCCGCTATTGGGCAGCGTGGTGTATTTCTTCGCCATCTACCTGCCCAATTCGCGCCTGCCGCAAGGCGCGCGCAAGGTCGCCTCGGTGGCCGTCCAGGTACTCGACCCGAACCGCGAACTGCGCGAGGCGCGCGCCGCCTTCGAGTACACGCCGACGGCGCAGAACCAGATGCGCCTGGCCAGCGCGCTGCTGGAAGCGGGCGATGCGCAAGAGGCGGCATCGACTTATGAAGCCTGCCTGCAGGGCGCATTTTCATCGGACCTGGAAATTCGCCTGGGCGCGGCGCGCGCCTATCTGGAATGCGCGCGCGGTGCCGAGGCATTGACGCACCTGGAATTCATCCGTCGCAGCGATATTCATTTCCGTCCCGAGATGGTGGCCCTGCTGACGGCGCGCGCGCTGGCGCAAAGCGGACGTCAGCCGGAAGCCAGGGCGGAGTTCGACGATGCGCTGACCCGCTACGGCAGCTTCGAATGCCGCGCCGAGTATGCAATCTGGGCGCTGCAGCAGGGCGACCAGGTGCTGGCCGAGCGCCTGCTGCTCGATATCGACAGCGCCATGGCCCGCTGGAGCAGCCATACGCGCTCGATGTATGCGCCGCTGCTGGCGCGCCTGGAGGCGGCACGCAAGTAGCGGAAGGTCGGTTGCCGGCTGCGTATTCGCTTACACGCCGGGCACCGTGTTCTTGCCTTCAACCAGCTTGTATCCCTTGCCATCGAAGGCGTAGCGCGCGTGGCCGTTCAGCGGCGTGGCGATGCGCGGCGGGTCCTGGTCCGGCTTGAGCGTGACGCCGGGCTTGATCTTTTCCGACGCACCCGTAAAGTCGATCAGCAAGTCATCGTAGGCGCCGCCGTTGCGCGCGGCGGCGAAGCGCCAGCTGCCTTCGACCATCCAGCACACATCCATGTCCGGCGTGCAGGCGCCCATATTGTCCGAGTACAGGTCGATGCCGCCGTCGAGCGCGGCGACCTTGCCGTCGCCGATTTCAAACAGGGCCAGCTGCGTGATCGTGTAGCCCTGGCCCGTATAGCCGTGGCGGATCGCCAGTCCCGGCTTGTGCGCGCCCAGCATGACCCAGTGCACTTCGCCCAGCTGCCCGGATGAACCGAGGGCGGCGATGTTTTCCAGGCGCTTGACGACCCGCCATTGGCCGTCGCCGGCCTGGCCCTTGGGCGCGAGGAAAAAGACATTCAGCAGGCCCGACGAGGCATGCGCCGATTCGGCCGTGCCTTCCGTGTTCGCCGTTTCCGCATTCGCCACCAGGATGGCAGTGCCATCGGGCAGCAGCTTGTGGCTGACGGCGCTGACCACATAACTGAGCTTGTCGACATGGTTGTCCGGATCGGACAGGTCGGCCAGCGCATCGTCGCTGTCGTCGCGGTAGTCCTTGCCGAAGACGGCGCGCATCATGCCCGCTTCGCGCTCGCGCGCCTGCGGCGTGTCCATGTCTTCCGTCCTGGGCGCGGTAGCCGATGGCGGCCGCACGGCCTCGGTGGGGGCGGCTTCGTCGACGGCAGCGGCAGGGGCGCTTGCCGTGACGTCGGCCGCCGTGTCGGCCACGGTAGCGCTGGCGGGAGCGGTTTTTTCCGAGCAGGCGCCGAGCAGGGAGCAGATCAATAGCAGGGCCAGCGGGGTGGGGTAATTCATAGGCAGGGCAGATTGCGTTCATTGAGAATGGGCGCAGTATGCCAGATAGATGAAAGCGAGGGAGCGCGGCCTGCCGGCCTGTCCCTCGCTTCCTTGCCCGCAGGGGGCGATTTGGCAAACAATGGTAGTGCTTATTTTTCCAGCGCCACCCTGTCATCGCGCCGCAGCGGCGCCTTGTGGCGGCGCAGTTTGGCCATGCCGCGCTTGAGCAGGTGCTCGAGATCGTCGATGTAGGTGAACACGGCCGGGACCACGAGCAGGCTGAGTAAGGTCGACGTGATCAGGCCGCCGATGACGGTGATGGCCATCGGCGAACGGAAGCTCGGGTCGGCACCCCAGCCCAGCGCCAGCGGCATCATGCCTGCGCCCATGGCAATCGTCGTCATCAGGATGGGCCGGCTGCGCTTGTGGCAGGCGTCGACCAGCGCATCGAAGCGGTTCATGCCCGCCTGGCGCGCGAGGATCGCATAGTCGACCAGCAGGATCGAGTTCTTGGTGACGATCCCCATCAGCATGATCAGGCCGATCATCGATGGCATCGACAGCGCGCTGCCCGTGATCAGCAGCGCCACGAAGGCGCCGCCGATGGACAGCGGCAGCGCCGCCAGGATGGTCACCGGCTGCATGAAGTCCTTGAACAGCAGCACCAGCACGCAGTAGATGCACAGCACGCCGATCAGCATGGCCAGGCCGAAGCTGGCGAACAGCGACGCCATCTCCTGCGCGTCGCCCAGTTCCGCGATCTTCACGGATGGCGGCAGGTTCTTCATCGACGGCAGCGCGCGCGCCTCCTCGTTCAATTCGCCGAGCGTGCGCGAACCGAGTTCCACGTCCAGCGTGACGTTGCGGCTGCGGTTCAGGCGGTCGATCTGCGCCGGGCCGCTTTCCATGCTCACCGTGGCCACGTTCGCCAGGCGCACGGGGCCATTCTTGCCGGGCACCGTCAGACGTTCGATGGCGGCCAGGTCGGCGCGCACGCTGTTGGGCAGCTTGACGCGGATCGGCACCTGCCGTTCCGGCAGGTTCATCTTCGTCAGGTCCGTATCGTAGTCGCCGGCCGTGGCCACGCGCACGGTTTCGCCGATGGCAGCCGCCGTCACGCCCAGGTCGGCCGCCTTGGCGAAATCGGGACGCACGATGATTTCCGGACGCACCAGCGAGGCGCTGGAATTGACGTTGCCGATGCCTTTCAAGCCGCGCAGTTCGCGCTCGACCTTGCGTGCCGCCTCCATCAGCGCCACCGGGTCTTCCGAGCGCAGCACCAGCTGCATTTTCACGCCCGTGTCGGGCGGTCCCACCGTGAAGCGGGCACCGGGAATCGTGTCGAGCTTGTGGCGCAGCTGCGTCTCCAGGCCGGCCATCGATTCCTTGCGCTCCGTCCGGTGCACGGTGGTCAGGGTCAGCACGGCGCGCCGCGCCTCGGCTGCCGCGCCGGGGGCGAAGGCGTCGCCGCTGGAGCCGCCGCCGATCGAGCTGAAGACGCCCTTGATGCCCGGCGTCTGCATCGCCGCGTCGCGCGCCATGGCCGCCACGGCCTGCGTTTCACCCAGGGTGGACCCGGGCGGCAGTTCCAGGTTGATCTGCGTCTGCGCGCGGTCGGCCGCCGGCACGAAGCCCGTTGGCAGCAGCGGCACGAGCATGATGGAGCCGACGAAGAACAGGGCCGAGGCGATGGCCGTGATGCCGCGGTGATGCAGGCACCAGCGCATCACGCGCAGGTAGCGCGTCATCAGCCAGCCATCCTGCTCTTCCTTGTGCGGCAGCGGTTTCAGGATGTACGCGGCCATCATCGGCGTGAGCAGGCGCGCCACCACCAGCGAGGCCAGCACGGCCAGCACGGCGGTCCAGCCGAACTGCTTGAAGAACAGGCCGGGGATGCCGCTCATGAAGGCCGTTGGCAGGAACACGGCCACCAGCGCGAACGTGGTGGCGATCACCGCCATGCCGATTTCATCGGCCGCTTCCATGGCCGCTTCCATGGGCGACTTGCCCATGCGCAGATGGCGTTCGATGTTTTCGATTTCCACGATGGCGTCGTCGACCAGCACGCCGACCACCAGCGCCAGCGACAGCAGGGTGACGGTGTTGAGCGTGTAGCCGAACCAGTAGATGCCGAGAAAGGCGGGCATCACGGACAGGGGCAGGGCGGCCGCGGCCACCAGCGTGGCGCGCCAGTCGCGCAGGAACCACCACACCACCAGCACGGCCAGCAGCGCGCCCTCGTACAGCAACTCCATCGAACCGTCGAAGTTTTCCTCGACGGGGAAGGCGTTGTCGATCGACTGCTGCAGCACCACGTTCGGGTTTTCCTTTTGCAGTTCGGCGATGGCGGCGCGCGCGCCGTTGGCCACGGCCACCTCGCTGGCGCCCTTGGTGCGGAATACCTCGAAGGCGACTACGGTCTTGCCATCCTGCTCGGCCAGCGCGCGCGGCTCGGCCACCGTGTCGCGCACCGTGGCGACCTGGTCGAGGCGCACATGGCGCCCATCCGGCAGCGGCACTTCGACGCGCGCCAGTTCATCGGCCGTTTTCACGGTGGCGATGGTGCGCACCGACTGTTCGGCGCCGCTGACGTCGCCGCGTCCGCCGGGTGCTTCACGCTGCACCAGGCGCAGCTGGCGCGACACGTCCAGCGCCGACACCTTCAGCGCCGCCATGCGCGCTTCATCGAGTTCGACCTGGATTTCGCGGTAGACGCCGCCCACGCGCGTGACGGCGCCCACGCCGGGCACCGTCAAGAGGCGCTTGGCCACCGTATTGTCGACAAACCAGGACAGGTCGGGCGCATCGAGCGGATTGTCGACGCCGGGTTTCGCCGTGGCGATAAAGGTCAGCACCACGCGGCCGGCCGTCGACGCCTTGGTGACGGTGGGGTCGCGCAGTTCGGCCGGCATGTCCGCTTTCACGCGGGCGACGGCGTCGCGCACGTCGTTGACGGCTTCGGCGATCTGCTTTTCCAGGATGAATTCGACGGTCACCGTGACGGTGCCGTCGAGCACCTTGGTGTAGATGTTCTTGATGCCTTGCAGGGTGGCGACGGAATCCTCGATCTTGCGCGCCACTTCCGTTTCCAGCTGGGCCGGCGCGGCGCCTGGCAACACCGCGTTGACGGTGACGATGGGCAGTTCGATATCGGGGAAATCCTGCACCGGATTGGCCTTGTAGGCCAGCAGCCCGGCCAGGGTCAGCAGCGCAAACAGCATGATGGCCGGGATCGGGTTCTTGATCGACAGGGAGGAAAAGTTCATGGCTTGCCTTACTTTTTCGCCGTGGCCGGCTTGGCCGCTGCCGCGACCGGGGTTTGCACATTGCGTACCAGGTCGCCGTCGTTGAGGAAGCCGGCGCCGCTGACGACGATGGTGGTGTCGGCCGTGATGCCGCCCAGAATTTCGATGCGGTCGCTCAGGCGCCGTCCGGCCTGCACCTTGATCTGGCTGACCCGTTGGTCGGGATTGAGGCGGAACACATAGCTGAAGCCATCGCGCACGGCGATGGCCTGCTGCGGCACGGTCAGCGCGCCCGAGGTGCCCAGTTCAAATGCGCCGCTGGCGTACATGCCGGCCTTGAACGGCGCGTTCGTGCCGGTGCTGGCCGGCAGGTCGACATACACGAGGGCGGAGCGGGTTTGCGGATCGACCGTGGGCGCGATCATGCGCACCTTGCCCGTCAGGATGCTGCCGTTGGCCGCCTTCACCTGCGCCAGCGTGCCCTGTTTCAGATTCAGCAGTTCGGTGGCCGTCACTTCGGCGCGCCACTCGAGGCGCCCCTGGCGGATCAGGCGGAACAGTTCCGTGCCGGCGCCGACCACCGAGCCGACGGTGGCCGAGCGCGAGGAGATGATGCCGCTGTCGGGCGCCACCACCTGCGTGTATTTCAGGCGCAGCTGCTGTTGCGCCAGCTGCGCCTTGCCTGACGCGATGCGGGCGTTGGCCGTCTGTTCGGCCGTCAGGTATTGGCTGATCTGCTGCGCGCTGATGGCGCCCGTGCTTTGCAGCGAGCGGGCGCGCTGCGCGTTGGCCGCCGCCTCGGCCGCATTCGCTTCGGCCTCCAGCACGGCCGCTTTTGCCTGCGCCACGTCGGCGTTCACCGTGTCGTTCGAGAAGACGGCCAGCACCTGGCCTGCGCGCACGACGTCGCCGACATTCACGCGCACTTCCGTCAGGCGCAAGCCGTTCGACTCGCTGCCGATGACGGCTTCCTGCCACGCGGCCACGTTGCCGTTGGCGCTCAGCTTGATGGGCAGGCTGGCCGTCTGCGGCCTTGCCGTGGTGACGGTCAGGGCCGGCTTGGCGGCCGCCTTGTCCTTCGCTTCGTCGGCCGCCGTGGAGGCGGGCGGGTACAGGGCGATGCCGGCGCCCAGCGCGACAAGGACGGCGGCGAGGGCGAGTGCCATGGGTTTCAAGGTCATTTTTTTCATGTTGTCGTATCCGTCAAGGGGCATTGTTGGCGATGGAGGCAGTGCTGTCCCAGCCGCCGCCGGCGGCGCGGTACAGCGCTACCCAGGCGGCGCTGCGTTCGCGCTCCAGATTGACCACGGTGTTTTCGGCGGCCAGGCGCGTGCGGCGCGATTCTTCCAGTTCAATCAGGCTGGCCAGGCCATTTCTGTAGCGGTCTTCGGTGGCGACAAACGAGATGCGGTAGCCTTCCATGGCTGCCCGTGCATGCTCGCTGCGTTCATCCGTGCTGGCCAGATTGACCAGTGCTTCTTCCACTTCGCGCACGGCCTGGCGCACGCCGGCGCGGTATTTCACTACCGCTTCGTCGTAGCGGGCCGTGGCCGCGTCGACTTCGGCGCGGCGACGTCCGGCGTCGAAGATGGGCAGGCTGACGGCCAGCGGGCCGATGCTCCAGGTGCTGGCCGTGATGCTGCTGCCGCCGGAGCGGATATTGCCCTTGCCGATGGAGCCGGCAAGGCTCAGTCGCGGATAGCGCTGCGCCTGCGCGCCGCGCACTTCAAAGCTGGCGGCCGCCACTTCGCGTTCGGCGCTGTAGATGTCGGGGCGCTGGCCCAGCGTCTGTGCCGGCAGCGCGGCAATTGCCACGGGCGAGGGCAGGACGGCGGGGCTGGCAGCCAGTTTCTGGCGCAGCGTCGCTTCCGGCATGGCCGACAACGCCACCAGCGCCTTCACGTCGACGTCGCAGGCGGCGCGCTGTTCGATGGCGCGGCTGGCGCCTTCGGCGGCGCTGGCGCGCGCCAGCGCCGCATTCGCGGGAGGCTGGAAGCCGGCGCCGGCGCTCAGTTCCGTCAGGCGCGACGAGTCGCGGCGCGAGACGGCATCCTGTTCGGCCACGGCTTGCAATTGCTGGCAGGTGCGCAAGGCGTAGTACTGGTTGGCCACTTCGGCCGCCACCGAGACGCGGGCCTCGTGCCAGCCCGCGCGCGCGCTGTCGTAGCGCTCCTGCGCCGCATCGCGCGTGGCGCGGTTGGCGCCGAACACGTCGATTTCCCAGGATGCCTGCAGCGCTGCCTGCGAGGTGGTGCCGCTGGGCTGCAGCGACTGCTGGCTGGTGCGCACCACGCTGCCCGTGGCGTCCAAGGCGGGCGCCAGCGCGGCGCCGCTGGCGACCCTGTCGGCGCGTGCGCGCACGATGCGCGTGCGGGCGGCGGCGATGCTGGGGCTCACTTGCTGGGCATCGGTGATCAATTCCACCAGCAGGGCGTCGCCCTGGCGCTGCCACCAGGTGGACAGGTCGGCCAGGCTGCCGTTATGTGGCAGCGGCGCCTGCCACTGCGCGGGCGCGCTGGCGGCTACGGCGGCGGGCGGCCCCTGCAGGGCGCAGCCGCCCAGGGCCAGCACGATGCCGGCGGCCAGGGTGCGTTGAACGGCTTTGTGACGTATCGTCATGCTGGTCCTTCTGCTTGTCGTTGAACGGTATGGTTTGAGGGTGGGCTGGCGAGGCGCTGGCGTTCCAGGTCGGCCATCGCCAGCGCATAGTCGGTCATGCGCGCCAGCCAGGTGTCGATGGCCTGCGGCGTTGCCAGCAGCTGCGGGCGCAGGGTCTGCAGCACCTCGGTGCCGACCATGTGCTGCAGGGCCAGCGATGCGATGGAAAACGCCAGCCGGTGCATGTCGTCGCTGTCGTCGGGCGCGCCCAGGTGGCGCGCCAGCACGCCGGTCAGCGCTTCGTGTTCGGGGCGGATGTTCTGGTCGATCTCGCGCGCCCACAGGCCAGTCGGTTCCAGCATTTCGCGGCACCACAGGCGCATGCAGTCGCGCGCGATGTCGCCCTGCTGCATGGGGGCGAGCAGCTGCGCATAAAAGCCTTCCAGGCTCTGGCGCAGGGTGAAATGCGGCTGGTCGAACAGGGCGATATTGTCTTGCGGATTCGACGACTGCTGGGCGAAGGCGGCGCGGTACAGGCCCGCCTTGTCGCCGAAATAATAGCTGATGGCGGCCGCGTTCGTGCCGGCCGCCAGCGCCAGTTCGCGCGTCGACGTCTTGGCGTAACCGTGTTCGGCAAACAGGCGGATGGCGCTATGCAGCAAGCGTTCGCGCGACTGCTCGCCATCGGAACGCGGCTTGCGCCCGTCGTCGGCCGGGGCGATGGGGATGGAAGTTTTTTCAATCATGCCGGAGATTTAATCACATATCTCAAACGATTGATATAACTAAATCATTTGATTTAGTTATTGCCGGCAGGGCAGCAGGTTTGCCCGGGCGCCGCCGCGCAAAAAAAAAGCCCGCGTACCTTGCGGCGCGGGCTGAATCCAATGTTCGGAGAACGAATTGGAGGAGACAGTTCTACTATAGTGCCAAAAATGGTGCGGTGCAATACCGTAGAACTACTGTATTCGTGCATTTGATTTTGAGAAAATTATCAATAAAGCAAATTTTCATGTTGCGGCGCACAGAAGGTCAGGCCTTGCTGCGCAGGGCCAGGGTAAACGTGCTGCCGGAGCCGTAGTCGCTGTTGAAGAACAGGGCGCCGCCGATGGCGTTGGCCAGGTTCTGGCACAGGTACAGGCCCAGTCCCGCGCCTTCCACGTGGCGCGTGGAGGTGGAATCGAGCTGCGAGAAGGCCTGGAACAGCTTGGCCTGGTCCTCTTCCTTGATGCCGGCGCCGCTGTCGGCGATGCTCATTTCCGTCACCAGCACGCCGTCTTCCTCGCGCTGGGCCAGGCTGATGCGCACCGTGCCCTGCTCCGTGAACTTGATGGCGTTGTTGAGCAGGTTGATGAGGATTTGCGTCAGCGCGCGGCGGTCCGTGTCGATGATGGCGGGCGGCTGGTCCGCCTCGCCCAGTTCGATTTCCAGTGCCAGGCCTTTTTGCTGCGCCAGCGGGCGCAGGGTGTCGGCCACTTCGGCCATCAGTTCCTGGCAGTGCACGGGCTCGATCGACAGGGTCAGCTTGCCGGCTTCGATCTTTGCCACGTCGAGGATGTCGTTGATCAGCGAGAGCAGATGGCGCGCACTGGCGCGGATGGTGTTCAGTTGCTTGTCCTGGTCGGCCGTCAGCGGGCCGGGCAGTTTCATCAGCAGCGCACCGGTGAAGCCGATGATGGCGTTCAGCGGCGTGCGCAGTTCATGCGACATATTCGCGATGAAGGCCGACTTCATGCGGCTCGCTTCGGCCAGCTCGAGGTTTTTCAGCGCGATTTCGCGGTTGATGGTTTCCAGTTCGGCCGCGTGGTGCGCCAGGCGCATATTCAATTCGATCACCTGGCGTTCGCGCGCCTGCAACTCGCCGTTGACCTGCACCGCCTGCTCATAGGTGGAAATGAGCAGGTCGAGGATTTGCTGGCGTTCCGCATTGATGAAGTGCTTCTGGTCGCCCAGGTACAGCGCGATGCCGATTTCGACGTTCTGGTTCTTGCGCAGCTTCTGGTTCATCAGCATGTGGCTGATGCGGTTGAGCAGGTAGTCTTCCGCGTACGGCTTGCGGATGAAATTGTCGGCGCCGCACTCGATGCCGCGGATGATGTCCTTCGGGTCGTTGAGCGAGGTGACGAGGATGACGGGAATGTCGCGCAGGGTCGGGTCGGACTTGATGGCGCGGCACAGGTCGTAGCCATTCATTTCCGGCATGACGATATCGGACAGCACCAGATGCGGCTTGCGTTCGCGGATGGCGGCCAGGGCCAGCTGGCCGTTGGCGGCCACGCGCGCGTTATAGTGCAGGGACTGGATCAGGCGTCGCAAGCGCTCCGCCTGGGTCGGACTATCCTCGACGATCAGGATCTCGATTTCGTCAGGCTTGATTTGGTTGTTGGAGTCCACAGACCTCTCCTAGAATTCAGTATATTGGATGCTGGACGCAGTGGGCGCGCAATATCGACATCATGTGACTATATCGGATTTAGGTCTGTAAAAGTAACTTCCAAGTAACTATTTTGGCCACAGGGAATGCTGTGGCCGCTTGTTAATTCTCGCCCTGGAATTGACCGGCGCGATACGTCAGCACGAGCGTATCGCGGTGGCCATGTTCGCCCACGGGCTGGATCGGCGTCGACTCGTGGATGACGGCCGCATCGTCGAGCAGCAGCAGCGACCATGGCTCGGTGAGGGTGAAACGCTTGCCGTTGGGGCCTTCCGCCTCGAAGATGCGCGTCTCGCCGCCCTTGATCTGTTCACGCCCGATCAGCAGCACGGCGACGAAGTCGACGCCGTCGCGGTGCGCGCCTTCGGGCGTCGGGCGGCCGATGCCGTCGGTGGTGTCGATGCGGAACTGGTGCGCCTCGATGAACCACGGCTGGCGGCCCTTGACCTGGGAGCAGGCGTCGCCCAGGGCGCGGATCAGCTGCTGCCAGGCCGGCCGCGCGACGATGGCAGGATCGACCGGCTCGAACAGGCGGTGCATGCCGCCGTGCAGGGCGTTGTACTCGACCGGCTGCCAGTGCGGACGGTGCGCCGTTTGCGTCAGGCGATCACCATCCTGCACGAAGCACGAATGGCGCCGGCGCCGATAGCGGCCGCCATCCTTCAGGTAGTTGTCCAGCGCCAGGGTGTCCCAGCTGCCTTCGAGTTCACGCAGCGCCGCCAAGGGGCAGCCGGCCAGCGCGGCCACGTCCTGCGGGCGCAGCACGGCATAGCCGTCGTCGCGCAAGGCGTCCTTGAGACGGGACGGGTCGGTAAAGATCGGTGCGGAAGTGCTCATGGCGGTGCCGGCCGGGATGCGGCCTGTATCAGTTTATCCAGCCTGGCATTCTACGACTTCGCGGCGTTTCCTGTGCAGCGTCCGATAGGAATTATTCCTGTTCACTTAAAAATTCTTTACCAGGGTCAGGCGCAGCGAACGCGACTCTACCGGATGGAAGTGGATATCGTCGACGGGCTGCGCCTCGCCGGGCAGGCGCGAGGCATAGTAGTAGTCGATGGCCGAGTCGCGCCGGTTGGCCAGGTTGAAGCCTTCGAGCTCCACGCGCAAGGTTTTGTCGATCTGGTAGGCGAGGCGCCCGTTCACGCCCACGCTGGCCGAGGAGCGCACGCTGTTGTCCTCGATCAGGGGACGCGGGCCGAAGTAGCGCAGGCGCAGGGAGCCGGACCAGGGCCCTTGCGGCGTCAGCGTCAGCGCCAGCTGGGCCACGCCTTCGATGGCGCCCGGGATGAAGTTGCCGGCCGGGTCGCTGCCGCGCGAGCGGGCGCGCGCATACGCGAGGTCCAGGTCCAGCGACAGCCAGCTGGCCGCCTTGTAGTAACTGGAAAACTCCACGCCATAGCGGCGGCTGGGGCGGCCCGCCTCGGTGGCGCCGGCGTCGCCGATGAACAGCAGCTCGGAGTCGAAGTCCAGGCGGTACAGCGACAGCGACGTTTGCAGGCCGGCGATGGCGGCGCTGCGCAAGCCCAGTTCCAATCCGCGCGAGCGCGCCAGCGGCGTGACCTTGTCGGCCGCCTCGCCGGTTTTCGGGTCGACGGCGATCGTCGTGCCGCGCGCGTCGTTGCTGTGAAAACCATTGCCAATGTTGATATACGCTTCCGTATCGCGCCACGGGCCGGCGATCACGCTCAGGCTGGGACTGAACAAATGGTCGCTGGCCTTGCCCGAATTGTCTGCGCGGTCGCTGCGTACGTCGAAGCGGTAGGCGTCCGCGCGCAGACCGGCCACGGTGCGCAGCCAGGGCGACCAGCGCGTGCTGTTTTCGGCATACACGCCAAGGCTCGATTCGACGATGTGGTCTTGCCGCGTGGTCGACAGGATCTGGCGCTGCCGCGTGTTGTACAGGCCATTGTGGATATTGTCGTTTTGTAGCTGCAGGCCGATGGTGGTGTCGCTGCTGCCCCTGTCCGTGTGGCGGTGCCAGGTGTGGCTGGCATTGACGCCGGCGGTCACGCGCCGGTCCGGCTGGGCGAACTGGTCGCCGTTGTCGGGGTCATCCATCGCATACGTAAAGTTCGAGAACAGGGCCAGGCGATTGGCAATGACATAGGCGCTGACCTTCGACGACATGTCGTCCAGGGTCTGGCGCCAGGCGCCCGACAGGCTGTAGCGCTGCGCCTTGCCGCCATCGCTGGGGTCGACGGCGTCGAAGCGGCCCAGCGTGCCATCCTGCACGGCGCGCAGGGGAATCTGGTCGGTGGCGTTCCAGCTGGCGTCATACGCCATGGCCGTCACATTGAAACCGTTGTTGGCATAGCCTTCGCTGTAGCGCAATACGCCATTGCGCTTGCGGTAGCGGTCCGGCTGCGTGAACGGGCCATCGTTATGCTGCGCTTCGAGCGCGTACAGCAGGCTGCCGCGGCCCGCATCGAACGAGTCGGCCAGCAGTGCGCGGCGAAAGCCGTTCTGTCCGACGCCGACGCTGGCGATGCCTTGCGTCAGGCGGTTCGCATACACGATGGCGGCCGCGCCGGCCGAGGAAAAGTCGCCCTCCGCCGCCGAATACGGTCCCTTCCTGTAATCGAGGCGCATGGCCAGTTCGGGGATCAGGAAGTTCAGGTCCGTCCAGCCCTGGCCGTGGCCGTGGCTGCGCTGGTTGACGGGCATCTCGTCGACGGTGGTGCGCAGGTCGGTGCCGTGGTCGAGGTTGAAGCCGCGCAGGTAAAACTGGTTGGCCTTGCCCTCGCCGCTATGCTGGCTGACGATCAGCCCCGGCACGGCTTCGAGCAATTCGCCGGGGCGGTAGCTGGTGCGCGCTTCAAGCTGTTTTTGCGTGACGCTGCCGGCGTTGGCCGAGTCGGCCACGCCCAGCTGGTTCATGCGCGAACCATCGACCAGCACGCGCTGGAAGATGTCGTCGGCCCGGGCGGCGGTTGCTGAAAACAGGGCGGCGAGGAAGAGGGGCAGGTGGCGTGGCGTCATGGGTCCATGGGTGCGGCGGGGCGTGGCCCCTGCCGGTTTATTTGATCGGCAGCTCGGTGTGCTGGTGGTCGAAGAACAGCGTCTGGATGGCGCCGCCGTCCTGCACGTTGAGGGTGTTGCGCTGGCTGGGCAGGAAGTCGATCAGCAGCTGGTTGTGGATGCGCGTGGCGGGCGCCAGGCGCGTGTGCTCGATCTCCTGGAAGATCACCACGTTGTCGGCATTGACCTTCATGCCGACCCAGTTCAGGCGCAGGCGCTTGCCATCCGCGCCGGTGATATGGAACTGCCTGTCCACGTAGCGGCGCAGCGCCGCCTCGCTGTCTTCCTGGCCCAGGTCGAACTGGCGCTGGTACAGATTCGTCAGCAGCGCTTCCACGTCGTGGCCCGTGTAGGTATGCACCACTTCCGTGCTGCCGCTGGCCGCGTTGTAGCTGATGTCGGCGATGCCCATGTGGAAATTGTGGGCGCCGGCCGCCATGCTGGCGCAGGCCAGCATGGCGGCGGCCAGCACGCGCCAGCGCATCACGCCTCGTCGCCCTTGGCCGAGCCGCCGTTCTTGCCTTTCAACGGCGTATTAAAATCCTGCATCAGGTTATCCCTCGGCGCCTTCTCGCTCTTGAACAGCTCCAGGCGCGATGGCGTGATCTTGCGCGGCCAGGCATTGTTGCTGGTGTCGATATCGGCCGTTTCCCAGTACGGGTCCTGCACCAGGCCCACCATCGGTTCGTCCGTGATGACGACCTTGGTGATTTTTTTCGGCGAGTAGCGCCACACTTCGGCCGGTACGCGCTCGACGTATTTCTTGCCGCTCTTGAGTTCAATTTCCAGTATCAGCGGCATCACCATGCCGCCCAGGTTCGACAGGTCCACCAGGTACAGGTGCTTGCCCTGTTTTAGCAAGTCCTTTTCCCATGGCTCCAGCTTGTCCAGCGCTTCGGCGTAGGCGTTGCGGTCCTTGTTGGTCACCGTGAAATCGTCGTGCTGGTTGTAGAAATCCTTCAGCTCAGGATGCGCGTCGACGCGGCGCGGCATGCCCTTGTTGGCGCGGTCCGTGACGGATTCCGGCTGGGCGCCTTTCTGCGCTTTTTTCCAGGCCTTTTCCGTTTCCGGATTTTTTGAACTCACGCCATATTCGGTGATGCCGTCGATGCTGATGTCGACCGGGTCGGTCGTGTAAAACCAGCCGCGCCAGAACCAGTCCAGGTCCGTGCCGGAAGCGTCTTCCATGGTGCGGAAGAAGTCGGCCGGCGTGGGGCGCTTGAACTTCCAGCGCTGCGCATATTCCTTGAACGCATAGTCGAACAGCTCGCGCCCGAGGATGGTTTCGCGCAGGATGTTCAGGCCCGCCGCCGGCTTGGCGTAGGCGTTGTTGCCGAACTGCAGCAAGGACTCGGAATTGGTCATGATGGGCACCTGGTCGCGGCTACGCATGTAGTCGACGATTTCGCGCGGCTCGCCGCGCGAGGCCGGATAATGCTCTTCCCACGCCTGCTGCGCCAGGTATTGCACGAAGGTGTTCAGGCCCTCGTCCATCCATGTCCACTGGCGCTCGTCCGAGTTGATGATCATCGGGTAGTAGTTATGCCCGACTTCATGGATGATGACGCCGATCAGGCCGTACTTGGTGCGCTTGGAATATGTCAGCGCGCCCGTTTTCTTGTCTTTCACCGGGCGCGGGCCGTTGAAGGAAATCATCGGATACTCCATGCCGCCCACCGGGCCGTTGACGGAGATCGCCGTCGGGTACGGGTAGTCGATGCTGTACTTGTTGTACTGCTCGATGGTGTGCACGATGGCTTGCGTGCTGTATTTTTCCCACAGCGGATTGCCTTCCTTCGGATAGTAGGACATGGCCATCAGCTTGCTGCCGCCCTTGTCGTAGCCCTGCGCATCCCAGATGAACTTGCGGCTCGAGGCCCAGGCGAAGTCGCGCACGTTGGACGCCTTGAAGTGCCACGTCTTTTGCGCGCGGCTGACGGATTTCTCGGCCGCTTCCGCTTCCTTCTGCGTGACGATGATGACGGGTTTGTCGCTGGTGCGGGCTTTCTCCAGGCGCTCGCGCTGTGCGCTGGAGAGCACGTCCTGCGGATTTTGCAGTTCGCCCGTGGAGGCGACGATATGGTCGGCCGGCACCGTCAGCTGCACGTCATAGTCGCCGAATTCCAGCGTGAATTCGCCCGAGCCGAGGAACTGCTTGTGCTGCCAGCCGGCCGCGTCGTAGTAGGCCGCCATGCGGGGGAACCACTGCGCCACTTCGAACAGGGCGTTCTTGTCGTCGAAGACTTCATAGCCGGCGCGCCCGCCCAGCACCTTCTGCTCGTTGATGCGGTAATCCCAGTCGATCTGGAAGGCAAAGTCCTGGCCCGGCTTCAACGGCTGCGGCAAGTCGATGCGCATCATGGTGCGGTTCACTACATATTTCAAAGGCTGGCCATCGGCGCCTTTCAGGGCGCGGATATTGAAGCCGCCCTGGAAGTCGCCGCGCGCCAGCATGCCGCGCAAGCCTTCGAATTTCATGCTGTCCTCGCCCGTCTTGGCCCACGCCTGGCGCGACGGCGCCGTGGTCATGCGGCGGGCGTCGGAATCGGGTTTGTAGATATTCTGGTCCAGCTGCACCCACAGGTAGCCCAGGGTATCGGGCGACTGGTTATGGTAGGTGATGGTGCCGCTGCCGGCGATCTCGCGTTTGGCCTCGTCCAGGGTGGCGCGGATGGTGTAGTCGGCGCGCTGCTGCCAGTAGGCGTGGCCCGGCGCGCCGGAAGCGGTGCGGTAGGTGTTCGGGGTGGGCAGCAATTCCTCGAGCTGGCGGAACTTGTCGTCGAATGGCTCGGCGGCGAAGGCCGAGACGGTAAAGCAGAGAGCCAACGAGGCAACGGAGCCGAAAGGTATGCGCATATTCACCCTGATGTTTTTGTAAGGAAATAGTGGCAACTATTCTATACGCAGGGTGATGGCCGCCTTGTATCGTTTTGTAATAAAGAAAGGCGGATTTTGCGCCAGCTTTTGCCTGGCGCCGTCAGGGTCATGCTTTGCCTGATTTTGCTTGGAAAAACAGCCTGTTTACTCACTTTTCATCAGGCTGTCGCGCAACTGGTTCAGTTGTTGTTTCATGTCCACAACTTGCTCCACGCTGCAGTGGCTGGCCGTCAGGATGGCCTCGGGCAGCAGGGCCGCCTCGTGGCGCAGCTGGTGGCCCTGTTCGGTGAGGGAAATGATGACCTGGCGCTCGTCGCTGGCGGCGCGCGTGCGTGTCAACAGCCCCGATTGCTCCATGCGCTTGAGTAGGGGCGTCAGGGTGGCCGAATCGAGGAACAGGCGCTCGCCCACTTCCGATACCGTCAAGCCGTCGCGCTCCCACAGCACCATCATCACCAGGTATTGCGAATACGTGAGGCCCAGCTTGCGCAGGAGCTTGCGGTACAGCTTGTTCATGGCGAGCGAGGTCGAGTACAGCGCAAAGCACAGCTGGCTGTCCAGGCGCGGCACCTGGTGCAGCGGGTTGGGGGAGGTGGTGGTATCCATGGAGACAGTATATATAGCGCACTACTTAATGACAAGCGTGGCTGGCCTGCACCCACGCACCGGACCCGTGTGGCCCGGCGCGTGGGTGTGGTTTTGGCGAACTAGCGCGCGTAGCGGGCGCGCAGCAGATGCAGCATGGCGACGTTCTGCTGCCAGGCGTCGGCCACGGGCTGCTGCGTCCAGGGCAGGGTTTGCGTGTACGGGGCGGGACCGAATTCCGGCGTAAACGTCATGCGCTCGGCGCCGGCGGCGCGGCGCAGGGCGACGATGGCGTCCCACCACGCCAGGTGGGCGTCGAGGGCCGGCTTGGCTTCCGGCGCGCGGAAGTCGGCCACCTGCGGGCCCTGCGCATGGCCGACGCGCGCGTGCACGTGGCGCACCAGCGGCAGCACTTGCGCCAGGGTCTGCGGCTGGTCTTCCAGCAGGGATTCGCAGGCGCAGCACCAGTGCGACAGGTCCGCCGTCAGCGGCAAGTCGGGATACTGGGCCAGGTAGGGCAGCAGCAGCATCGGGTGGCCGCTGAAGCGGCTGCGGTGGATTTCATGCACGATGGGCACGCCGTGTTTTTCCGAGATGGCGGCGGCCAGCTCGATCAGCTGCGCGTTCTGCGCCGGCGTATAAAAATCCTTGCCCGTGTGCGTGTTGACCAGCACGGGGCGCGCCAGGCAGGCGTTCTCCAGCAGCTCGGCCAGGGCCGCGCGGTGCAGCGCGAAATCGCTGTGGAACACGGTTTCCCATTGCGCGGCGATCAGTTCCAGTCCGGCCCTGGCGATGCGGTCCGTCCATTCCTCGCGCAGGGCCGCGTCCAGCGGCAGCGACATCTCGATGCCGTCGAAGCCGGCCGCCAGCACCTTGTCGATGAAGACGTCGGGTGGCAGGTCGTTATTGCCCCAGTGGGCGGCGAAAACCTGGATGCGCATCAGACGAAGCCCCGCACGGGGAACGATGCATCGCGCTGTATCCAGTTGTGGGCCGCGTATTCGGTCTCGCCATCGGTGGCGTGCAGGGTGTAGGCGTGGCGCGAGACGGGCGAGCGGTTCGGCGCGCTGTAATGGGGCAGCAAGCCATGGAAGCAGACGAGGGCGCCGGCCTTGACTTCGAGCGGCACGGCCGTGCTGTCGTCGGGCCAGGGCATGGCGTCGAGTTTTTCCACGCGCACCTGGTCGCCGTTGCGGATGAAGCGTTCGCGCAGCGGGCCGCGGTGGCCGCCCGGTTCCGCCCACAGGCAGCCGTTTTCCAGGGTGGCGTCTTCCAGCGCGAACCAGAAGGTGGTCACGCTGACCGGCGTGGTCTCGAAGTACGTGGCGTCCTGGTGCCAGCGCACTTCGCCGCCGATGCCGGGCTGCTTGAAGATGTACATCGATTGCCATACCTGCGCGTCCGCCAGGCCCAGGTCGCGCGCCACTTCGGCCAGCTTCGGGTCGGCCGAAAAGGCGCGGAAGACGGGGTCCAGGTCATGCATGGCGTGGCCGATCTTGTTGATCGACAGGGACTTGGCTTGCTTCAGCTGGCCGTCCGCGCCGAATGCCTCTTCCTCGAAGAAGCAGCGGATGGTGTTGTCGGAAGCGAGGAAATAATCGTTGGTGTTCTTCGCCTGGTCGCGCGTGGTGAAGATGGACTGGCTGACGCTGGGATCGAATTCGTTGACAATCTGCTCGGCGCGCGCGCGCAGGGCGGCGATTGCGTCCGCGCCCTTGAAATCGGGCAGGATGAGGTAGCCGTCGCGTTGGTACTGTTCTTGTTGTTCGATCGTTAGCATGGCGGCGGCTCCGGAGGTGTATGGAAAACGCCATTGTAGGTGGCTGCTGGCGGGCAAACAATCGGCCAACGGTTGACAGATTGTCGCTCAAACGATGACAATCTTTGACATGGATCAATTAAAAGCGATGGAAATCTTTGTCGAAGTGGCGCGCCAGCGCAGCTTCACCGTGGCTGGCCAGCGCCTGGGCCTGACGCGCGCCATGGTCAGCAAGACCATCATGCAGCTCGAGGAACGCTTGCACGCGCGCCTGCTGCACCGCTCCACGCGCGAAGTGAGCCTGACGGACGCGGGGCGCGCCTACCTGGCGCCGTGCATGGCCACCGTCAGCCAGGCGCAGGAGGCGGCGCGCATGGTGGCGCACGTGGCGCAAGCGGGCGCTGGATTGGCCGGGCCGCTGCGCATCCAGGCGCCGTCGAGTTTTGGCAGCGCCTGGCTGGCCGACGCCGTCGCGCGTTTCAGCCTGCTGCACCCGCAGGTGCAGGCCGAACTGTTTGTCGATGACGCGCTGCTCGACCCGATACGCCACGGCTTCGATCTGACCATCCGCGTGGGCGGCATCCCCGACAGCAGCGCGCTGGCCATGCGCCCGCTGGCGCCGTGCCGCGCCGTGCTGTGCGCCAGCCCCGCCTATCTGGCGCAATGGGGCGTGCCGCAGGCGCCGCAGGATTTACTGAGGCACCAGTGCCTGCATTTCAGCCACCTGACCGATGGCACGAACTGGCATTTCCAGAAGGGAGAAGGGGAGCGGCGCGAGGAGGTGAGCGTGCGCGTGCAGGCGGGTTTCACGGCAAATAACGGCCTGGTGCTGCACCAGGCGGCGCAGCGCGGGCTTGGCATCGTCTACAGCACCACCTTCCTCGCCTGGCGCAACCTGCTCGACGGCAGCCTGCTGCCCGTGCTATCGGGCTGGGACCTGCCGCTCAATCACCTGAGCGCCCTGTATCCGGCCAGCCGCCAGCCATCGCCCAAGGTGCGCGCGCTGATCGATTTCCTGGTGGCCGAATACCAGCCCGTGCCGCCGTGGGACCGCGAGCTGGCAGCGGCCGGATTTTTCAGTTGAAGCTCAGTTGAAGGCGACCGGCTGCACCGTCCACGCGCCATCCGCGTACACGCGCTCGTCGTCGAGATAGACGGCTTCGGTGACGGCGAAGATGTCGACGTGGTAGCGCGCATCCTTGCGCTTGAACTGCGGTTTCGCATATACGCCGTGCTTGGCGCCCAGCGACAGATGGATGCCGCACATGCGTTCATACGTGCCGATGTCGTTGACCAGCTGCTCGCGCGAAAAGGCGCGGTTCATGCCGAAGCCCAGTTCGCGCACCCACACTTCGCCCTCATGCGCGCGGATGATTTCCAGCATGGCGGTAAATTCCGGCGTGGCGTGTTCCGTGCCCGTGACGCGGCCCTTTTCGATGATCAGGGTGAGCGGCGTGTCGGGGCGGTTGACCATGAAGTGCGTGTCGCCAAAGACGAAGATGCGCACGCGCCCGTTGACCGCTTCCAGGTCCTGCGCTTCCGTGAATACTTCGCCCAGCGGGAACTGGCCGCCGATATTGTTCATGCCGCTGTAGTCGCCGATATTGAGCTTGGCCGATTCGAACGGCGAGGCGAAGACCAGCTGCTCGCCGCCGCTGTCGACCATGCCGTGGCGGGCGCCGTCGATGCGCGCCTTGAGCGCATGGCCCACGCCGCGATAATAGGCGGGGTCGTAAGCCAGCGAGGCGATGTAGTGCAAGCCCTGCACGCCTGGCATGCGCGACAGATGCACGTGCTCGATCACCTTCAAGCCGCGCTTGAACAGTTCGATGCGGATGCGGAACGCTTCCAGGCGGAAGCTGGTCGACTGGATCAGCACGACGAGGCTGCCGGCCGGCAGTTCGGCAAACGCGGCCAGCACGGCGTCCGGCGTGACGTCGTCGAAATCGATGAAGGTGGCGTCCGGCAAGGCCAGGCGATAGGCTTCCGTCAGCACGACGTTGAGCCAGCTGCGCTTGTCGCAGACGATCAGGGCCGGTTCATCGGGCCGGTGGCAGATGGCCATGGCCAGCAGGTCGGCCACGTTGCGGGCCGCGACTTCGGTGGCGGCGGCGCTGATGGCGTCGAGCCGGCTGGTATCATTTTCGGGAAGCGTCATGGTGAGGGGAGCGTCTTGCATGTGGGGAGGTAAGCGCAGCATTATAAGGCGAGTGCCGTCGGCCCCGCCATTCGGCCCTGAGCGCGACGCTTGAGCGCACCGGGGCCGGGGCGCTGATTATCTTGTGTAGTGCTCTACGGCAATGTATTATTTGATAAACAGTATGAAACCGGCCAGCCGGGGCGGCAGCGTCAGCGCGCGGCACGGTTCCAGCGATAGCCATAAATACAACAGGCCAACCGGCGATGACAAAGAGCGTGATGCAATGAGCATAATTGGACAAGATATTCCCATGGAGCGGCCCGACACGGATGGGCGTGCCGCCGTGTTCGTTCCCGTGACGGGCGTCAAGGAAGATGTCCTGTTGACCATACGCAAAGGCGCGGCCATCGTCGGCTTTGCCAACCACGACCGCACCATCACCGTGTATTTTGAAAGCAACCGTTTCGACGATCCCGTGCTGGCCAAGTGGGAGCACAAGGCGCGCAAGGCGTATGACCGCTTGGTCGACAACGCGCCGACCGTCTCGAAGCTGACCACCAGCTCCGCCAATTTCGAACAGATCGGCTATATCAACGGCAAGGGCATCACCATCCGCCGCATGGAAAGCCTGCAGCGCTGGCTCGCGTATTCGGATGCGATGGCGTCGTGCCCGGAGAACGACATCATTCCGCGCACGGTGATCGCGAAACCCGACAGCGTCAAGGTGTAAGAGCGGCCGTTAAGACGCCCAGGGCGTTGTTGCCTGTCCCGTTTTCCTTGCCGTACTGACGTACCGTCTTCGGGGCGGCGCCTGGCCCTGAATGCTGTCTCGGCCGCTTTGGGCGCGCATACGGCATTAACCCTATTGTCGGATTGCGCGCGGCGTGGCTGCATCCCGGCGGCCCTATCTTGGCAGCGCACCCCGGCGGCGCCACTCAGCCGACCTGCGCCTGAGTTTGTCCAGCATCACACCACCACGATATTCGCCTGCGCCTTGAGCGGGCAGGGCAGGCTGTCGTCGAAGGTGATCTCGATGGCGCTGGCGACGAACATGCCGCCGATGTGCTGGGCGGCGATTTCCGGCGGCGTGCCCGGCTTGGTCAGGTTGACGTCTTGCGCGAAGACAAACACGCGCCAGGTGCCAAAGACTTTCTGTCCATACTGCAGCAAGGTGCGGTAAGCGCGTTTCAAGTCCAGGCTGCCGGCATAGACGCCATCGTTGGCGCCAGGATCGAAGCCCAGGCCGTCATCGGTCAGCGACTCGACGAAATACAAGCCCTGCGGCGCCTGGAACAGCACGAACGCATACAGTTCCGTGCCGCGGAAAACATTGCCATTGTCGCGCTTGAAGCTGG
Organism: Janthinobacterium sp. SUN118; assembly: GCF_030397695.1. Classification (NCBI taxonomy): domain Bacteria; kingdom Pseudomonadati; phylum Pseudomonadota; class Betaproteobacteria; order Burkholderiales; family Oxalobacteraceae; genus Janthinobacterium; species Janthinobacterium sp. SUN118. The sequence goes on from NZ_JAPUBV010000001.1 coordinate 796,205, forward strand.
CGCGTACCCACAACGGTTCATAGGCCTGCACGACGGCGGGCGTATCCGTTTCCACGGGGCCCGCCACATGGATGTTGACTTGCGTTTCGTTCACGGTGTGCTGGTAGGTGGCGCCCGTGGTGAAGCGCTCGTACTGCCAGCTGATGTCGGCCGTGTAGGGCAAGCCCGCGTTCGGCGCCTCCGGCAGGACCCACTTCGCCACCACGCGTTCGGCCAGGGTCAGTTCGCCGGCGGCCGGGGGTGTTGCTTCCTGGCCACGCCAGAACGGGTCGGCGATATCGGAACAGGCGACGGCGATGGCGCCCGAGGCGATGGCCGAAGCCACGCCCGCCACCGTGAATTCGGGCTGCCCCGAACCGGCCCCTTCGAGCGAGCAGCAGTCGACGCTGGGGTCGGTCTCCTCGAAGGTGCCGCCCACGCTGAAGCTGGCCTTGCCGGAACCGAGCGCGGCTGAAATGATGGCGACCAGCGCGGCGATAATGGCGATGATGATGGCGAGAATCTTCCACCACGGATCGGAAAACGGCAAGTCCCCGTGCGTGCCCGCGTAGGCGGGGTTCGGCGTCCAGACGAGGGTCATGCCGGTCGGCACGATGGGACCGAGGCCGGGCGGACAGCGGCAGTCCTTGTTGTCGCCGCCCGTGCTGCCCCAGCGCTTGCCGGGCAGATGGCCCTGCGGCTTGGACAGTTCCAGGGTGCCTTCCTCGACCGTGCACGTGTAGGTATTGGTGGCGCTGTCGAAGCGTGTCTGCGAGACGAAGATTTGCTGGATCGAGCGGCGCGGCGCGTAGCCGTCGGCCTTGGCGACAAAGCTGACGAGGCGCTTGCCGGGCGCCGCATGCTGGAAGTCGGCATCCCACGTCACCAGCATGGCCGCGCCGGCCGGGACGCTGGCAAAGAAGAAGGTGCGCGCCACGGGCGCGATGCCGGGATCGCCCACGCTTTCCAGGTACACGGTGACGTTGGTGAGCGCGCTGCTCGACATGTTCGTCACGTGGGCCGCGATGCGCAAGCCGTAGATGGCATTGTCGAAGATGCCGTCCGGCAGCATGATATTGGTGACGGGTTCGATCGCGAATGGCCGCGTCAACACTTGCATGGGCGTGTCGCTCATGATGCTTGCTCCTCGGGGCTGTGCTGCTGGTCCTTGCCTTGGTCCTGATCCAGATCAACGACGATGTACGTGATGCCGCCCAGTACCTTGCCATCGCGCGTTTCCAGCACGCGCAGCAGCGCGTATTGGCCACGGGGCAGCGCTTCGGCGCGCAAGCTCAGGTACACGGGCACGGCCTGGCCGCGCGGCACCTCGACCTCCAGCTTCTGTTCGCCGGGGCCGTCGCCATTGCAGTGCGGCGTGCGCGCCAGGCCCGCCGCCAGGCGCGCCTCCTTTGCCGGCTGCCATTTGTCGAGGCCCAGGGTGGCCAGCAGGCGCTCCGGCAGTTCGCCGCCTTGATCGATATGCAGTTCCACCTGCTTTGCCTCGCGCGGCAGGGCCGCCACCGCGATGGTCAGCAGCTGCGCGCGCCTGGCCGCCAGCACCACCGTCACATTGCGCTGGGCGATCTGCTCGTGCAGCGTGGGCTGGAACGGGAAGCCGTTCGGCAGCGGATCGGGCAGCGGGTTGATGTCGCCGGCGCCGTGCGCCACGGCCAGCAGGCATTCGTGGCCGCCATTGACGATGACGGGCACCCAGGGCACCAGGCACAGCACTTCCTGCGTGGCGCCAGGCGCCAGGTCGGCAAACGCGGAACCGATCGGCGTGGCGGCGCCGACGGCGATCTGGCCCGAAGGATCGGCCCAGTAGAAATCCACGCGCACGCCGTTCGAGGCGCTGTTGCCCGTGTTGTGCACGCGGCCCCACAGGTAGTTGCTGACGCCGACAATGGGCGCCCCGGGCGGACCGTTCGGATCATTGCCCGGCACGACCCAGATATCGGCGCTGTCCCACCACCAGGGCTGGCCGTCTTCGATGATCAGGTGGGCTGGCATGGCAATCTCCTTGTGCGTGGCCTGTGCTGGTAGCTTAGGCCGTGGCGGGCGATGCTCGTTGATCGGTATCAAGCCTGTCGATGGCGGCGCGGGCGCGCCGCCGCCGTGGCTGCGTAGGGTAATATTGCGGCAGAATGTGGCAGAGATTGCAGCAGAGCAAATCGAGGAAAAGGTTGGAACGTGCCTGAAAAAGTGAATGAAATGTGCATCAACGCCGCTTGCGGCCGCTACTTGCCGCTGTGCGTGGCGCATTGTCCGTTTTGCGGCGCGCGCCAGGCCGCTGAATCTATTGTTTTACAGAAAGTATCGCCGTCCCCGGTGACGCCGCCACCGCTGCCGCCGCCGGTGCCGCGCATGCCGCCGCCAGTCCCCGTAGCTGCGCCCATGCCGGTGCCGCAGCCGGCGACTGCCCCCGCGCCGCCCGCTCCGCAGCCGAGTACGGCACCTGCTGCTCCGCCGCCCAAGGTGCCGCCCGTCAAGCCTGCCGCCAGGGGCTCGGTGCCGCCGCCGCGTCCGCCCGTGCGCCTGCGCACGTGGATCGCGGCCGGGGTGGTGCTGGCTGGCATCTGGTTCATCAACAAGCCAGCCGACAAGCCGGCCAGCGTGACCGAGCAGGTAGAGGCGGCCACGGCGCTGGCGGCGCAGTGCGACCTGGACGGGGCACGCAGCGCGCTGGCCGTGCTGAAAAGCGCCAAGGCGCCGGCCGCGCAATTGAAACGCTTGCAGGCGAGCATCACGACGGCCACCGTCGCGTGCGAGAAGACACAGCGGCGCGAACAGGCTTGGAGCACGGCGCAGGCATCCGTCAACCAGGCGCTCGACGGGGGCAAGCCGGATCTGGCCGCCACGCGGCTGGCCGCGCACGTGAAGCGCTGGGGCGACGATCCGGACACGCTGGAACTCGATGCCAAGGTGAAAGTGGCGCAGGCCAGCGCCCAGCTCGACGCGGCCGACGCCTGCCTGGCCAAGGGGGACCGCGTCTGCCTGGAACGCAGCCTGATCGCCGCCGAGCGCTACAAGCGGCCGGAACTGGCGGCGCGCACGCAGGCGCTGCGCGCGTCGCTGTCGCAATTGCTCGAGCATTCCCTGCTCGATGCGGCCCCGGGCCAGTAGCGCCGGATAGCGCGGAATGAAAAAACGCTCGCCGCGGCCAGGCCGGGCGGGCGTCGCGATGCCGTCCCTGTCGAGCGCTATTCTTGCGGCACCAGGGCCAGCGCCGCGCTGAAGTCGCCCATGGCCTTGCCGCCATTGGCCACCAGCGCCTTGTCGCGCGTGCTCAAGCCGTCGAGCACGGGCAGCGCAAAGCGGTGCGTGATGGCGCGCAGGATGGACGCCGAATCGTATTGCGTATGATCAACCAATCCCTTTTTCACGTACGGCGAGACGAGGATGGCCGGCACGCGCGTGCCCGGACCCCAGCGGTCGCCCTTCGGCGGCGCGGCATGGTCGTAGAAGCCGCCATTTTCATCGTAGGTGACGATGACCAGCATGTTCTTCCATTGCGGACTCTTTTTCAGCTGGGCGATGACGCCGGCGATATGCGCGTCGCCATCGGCCACGCTGGCATAGCCCGCGTGCTGGTTCAAGTTGCCCTGCGGCTTGTAGAAGGTCACGGCCGGCAGCTTGCCGGCGCCCGCGTCGCTGAGAAACTGGCTGTCGAAGTCGCGCAGGTGGGCGGCGCGGTAGGCGGGCGCCTTCACCGGGTCCATGCTGGCGAAGTAATTGAACGGCTGGTGGTGGAACTGGAAGTTCGGCGGGCTGGGGAAGCTGCCGGCGCGCGCGCTGGCGGTGGCCAGGGCCGTCGTGTCCTTCCAGGCGCCCGCATACCAGGCCCAGTCGATATTCTTGGCTGACAGAAGGTCGCCGATATTCGTCTGCGTCTGCTGCGGCAGGGTGGTGGCCTTGCCGGTGTCCGCATACAGCTTGCTGCTGTCGCCCGAGGCCGGGGCGTTGCTGCTGGGCTGGAAGGGCGGCTGCATGGTGTTGACGGCGTAAAACATGCCGTTGCTGTCGGCCGGCGTCAGCGCGCCGTCATTGGCGTAGGCGGGCGCGCCATTCAAGACCGTGGCGGGCGCCGTGGCGGACGGCGTCAGGCGCAGGAAGTTGCCCTTGGCGTCGACGTCGATCTTCGCGATCGATCCTTTCGCCACCGAGGTGTCGGCATTCGGATAGGTGGGCGCGCAGGCGCAGATCAGGTACTGGTGGGTGAGGAAGGAGCCGCCGAACGCGCCGATGAACAGGTTGTCGGCCAGCGCATATTGCCTGGCGATGTCCCACAGCTGCATCTTGCTGCCGTCGTAATAGCCCATGGCCAGGCCGCCGGCGTCGGAATAGGCCGCGAACTTGTCGTTGGCGCCGCCGTTGATCTGCATCTGGTTGTTGTAGAAGCGGTGCACGAGGTCGCGCGTGATCACCGATTGCGGCAGGTACAGGGGGCTGCCGGCGGCGTCGATCTGGAACGGCTTGTTTGGCAGGTTGGCCGACTGCGCCTGCGTGATGACGGTGCTCTGGCCGGCCGCCGTCATGCCGCCCCAGGTGGGCGGCAGCACGGGCAGGGTGCTGCCGTCGATGTCCTTTTGCGGCACGTAGGCGGAGGTCGATGTCGGATTGACGCCCGGCACGCCGTTGGCGCCCGGGAACAGGCCGTACAGATTGTCGAAGCCGCGGTTTTCCGCGTAGATGACGACGATGGTCTGGATATTGTTCAGCGCCAGCGCGCCGTTCAGCGCGGCCAGTGCATCGGCGGGCGCCGCCTGTGCGCTGGCGCCGGCGATCAGTGCCGTGACGCTGGCGTTTTCCGCCTTCAGTTTCGCCAGCTCGTCGCCGCTGGCCTTGTTGAAGTCGGACGCCAGGCCCGCTTCCGACACGCCGAGGCGCGCCGCCAGCTTGCTGCTGGCGGCCGCAAAGTCGCCGCCATTGCCTTCCATGACTTGCGCCAGTTCCGTCGACAGGGCGCTGACGAAGGCGCCGTGCCCGGCGGGGGCGCGCAGCAGCAGTTTTTGCGTGACCTTGCTGCCGCTGTCGCCGATGGCCTCGTGGCGGATGGCGTCCGTGCCCACCGTCACCAGCACGGCGCCCTGGCCTTCCAGGCTGTAGCTGCCGTCGGCCGCCGTCCTGACGGGAGTCGAGGCGCTGTCGCACGTCAGTTTGGTCGTGCTGCTTTCCACGCAGACCTGGGCGTTTTCATAGTAGCTGCCGATGACCTGGCCCGTGATGTGCGGCGTGACGGCGTAGTCGCTGCCGCAGGCTGCCAGGCCCAGCGACAGCAATAATGGCAGGGGACGTAGGACGGGAGCTAAGGTGATTCTGGCGTGCGGTTTCATGTTCATGCCTCGTGGGTGGAAAACGTCGCATGCTAGGCAGGCAATATGTCAGCTGCGTGACATGTCAGGCGCTGTTACATGACGTAATGTACGGACTTGATACATTACTTTTCGCAGGGTCTTGTCACGCAGCTGTCACATGCCGTTGCTACGCTGCCACCCCATGTTGAAACCGAATCCTTCCCTGCTGCTGGCGGCGGCCAGCGCCATCTGCCTGCTGGCCGCCTGCCAGCCTGCGCCGCCGACAGAAACCCAGGCCGCTGCTGCACCTGCCTACCTGGCGGGCGCCTACGCGCCGACGCTGAAACGCCAGCCTTCGGTACAGGAAATGACGGCCATGGGGCGCGCCATGTTCTTTGAGCCCAGCCTGTCCGTCTCGGGCAAGCTGGCCTGCGCCAGCTGTCACAGTCCCGAACACGCCTACGGCCCGCCGAACGGCCTGGCCGTGCAGCTCGGCGGCCCGGAGCTCAAGGATGCGGGCACGCGCGCGGCGCCATCCTTGCGCTATATCCAGAACGCGCCGGCCTTTACCGAGCATTTCCACGACGATGACGGCGACGACAGCGTGGACGCGGGGCCGACTGGAGGGCGCAACTGGGATGGCCGCGCCCAGTCCGGCCATGAACAGGCGCTGGCGCCCCTGCTGTCGCCGCGCGAGATGGGCAACCGCGACGCGGCGGCCGTGGTGGCCAGGTTACGGGCCGGTCCCCTGGCCGCGCAATTTCGCCGCACGTATGGCGACGATATCTTCGCGCAGCCGGGCCAGGCGCTGCGCTGGGCGCTGATGTCGCTGGAAGTGTTCCAGGAAAGTCCGGCCGACTTCTATCCGTACACGAGCAAGTACGACGCCGTGCTGCGCAAGCAAGCCGTTTTGAGCCCGCAGGAGGCGCGCGGCCTGGCCCTGTTCAATGCTGAAAACAAGGGCAATTGCGCCTCGTGCCACATCAGCCAGGTCAGCCCCGGCGGCGTCTTTCCGCAATTTACCGACTACGGCTTGATCAATCTCGGCGTGCCGCGCAACGGCCGGTTGCCGGCCAATGCGGACCCGGCGTTCTTCGACCTGGGATTGTGCGGCCCGGACCGCACCGATTTGACGCAGCACAAGGAATATTGCGGCAGCTTCAAGACGCCGTCGCTGCGCAACGTGGCGCTGCGCCAGGTGTTCTTCCATAACGGCAGTTTTACCAGCCTCGAGCAGGTGCTGCGCTTTTACGTGCAGCGCGACACGGCGCCGCAGAAATGGTATCCGCAAGACAGGAACGGCAAGGTGCATAAATACGACGATCTGCCGCCGGGCCTGGAAGCGAACGTGAATCGGGAAGCACCGTTCGACCGCCAGCCGGGCCAGGCGCCGGCCCTGAATGAACGCGAGATCGCCGACGTGATCGCCTTCCTGCACACCCTGACCGATAGCGACCAGCTGGCCCACGCCAGACACTGACAGGATGGCGAAAAGATATCAAGATACCATTGCTTACAAATACGCTACAAATCCGTGTTTTTATGTGCGTTAGCGAACGCTCGAAAATTTTATCCAGGTGTATATTGCGGACTGATCTGTGTCTTTTGATAACAATGAAAGGGAATATCATGAAAGTAAGCAAAAATTGGATGACCCTGTGCGCCGCCGGGATGATGGTCGTTGCGCTGGCCGCCTGCCAGAAGAAGGAAGATGTCGCCGCCGGTCCTGCAGAGCAAGCGGGCCAGAAGATCGATGCCGCCGCAGCCAAGGCTGAAGCCGACATCAAGGCCGCCGCCGCCAAGGCCGATGCCGCCGTGAGCCAGGCCGCTTCCGACACGGGCGCGAAGATCGACCAGGTCGCCGCTGACGCCGACAAGAAAATGACCGAAGCGGCCGATGCCGTCGGCCAGAAGGTGGAAAAAGCCGGCGAAAAGATCCAGGACGCCGCACACAAGTAATCGCTGCTCATCTGGCACAGGCCGCTTACGCCGGCCTGGCCGCTTGCAGCCAGTGACCGTGGCGGCCGCTCAGCCGGCCGCCGCCGTACCGCAGGCACCCGGGGCGTCGTCCGCAGCCGGGGCCGCCGCCATGGCGCTGCCCTTCTCTTCCTTTGTACCCAATACCACGCTCAGGTCGACATAGCCGTCGCGCCACGCCCGTTCCAGGTCTTGTTCCACCGCCTCGAGCGTCGTGCGTTCCACGTGCCGGAAGCCGCGCAAGCCATACGCCCGGTTGCGTCCGTGCGCCTTGGCCAGGTACAGCGCCATGTCGATCAGGTTGACGCTGCGCTCCCAGCTCAGGGGCTGGCCCAGCGGCGACAGCGGATACGGCGCGAAACCGACGGAAACGTGCACGCCGATCGCCTGACCCTGGTATTCGATCCTTTGCGCGGCCACGCCATTGAGGATGCGCCGCGCGATATCGTCGAGTCCATCGCGCGCGACGGCGGGCAGGAAGGCAAGGAATTCCTCGCCGCCCCAGCGCACGATCATGTCCGTTTCGCGCAACACCTCGTGCAGGGTTTCGGCGATGCTGGTCAGCACCAGGTCGCCTGCCGCATGGCCGTAGCGGTCATTGATATGCTTGAAATGGTCGACGTCGAGCAGGAACAGCGCACCGACCACGTCGCTTCCCGCGTACGTTTGCAGCGGCTTGCCCGCGTGGTTGCGCATGAATTCCTGGAAATGCCGGCGGTTGTACAGGGCCGTCAGCGGGTCGCGCGAACTTTGCCGCTTGAGTTCCTGGTTCTTCACCTTCAGCTGCACGTTCGCATGGCGTACCTTGCGGTACAGCATGCCGACGATGACGGAAGCCATGGCCAGCACCAGTGCCAGCAGCCACCACACGCGCTGCTGCAGGCGGCGGTTGTCGAGTTCGGCGCTCTTGATCTGGTTTTCGCGGCTCAGCAGCTCGATCTGGCGCTGCTTCTTTTCCATCTCATATTTTTCCTGCAGCTCGTACACGGCCTTTTGCCGCTGTTTCTCGAACAGCTGGTTGGAAATGCCCCGTTCGCGGTGGTAGGCCGTGACGGCGCCGCGCATGTCGCCCGCCTTTTCCAGCGCCTGGCCGTATTCGAGCAGCACGGCCTGCATGTCCGGCTGGTTGGCCGTGCGCTCGTAGTATTCGAGGCCCGTGGCCACGCTTTGCTTGCCTTCCTGTAAACGCCCCTGGCCGATCAGCGCCTGGCCGATGTTCAGGCGCGCCGTCGCCTCCACCTGCTCATTGTTGATCAGGCGGGCCGCCGTGATGGCCTCGTTCGCGTAGCGCAGGGTTTGCGGATAGTCGCCTTCCTTCAGATAGCTGTCCGACAGGTTGACGAGGGTGGTCGCCACCATGCCGCGGGCGCCCAGCTTGCGTTCGAGGGCCAGCGCCGCCAGCAGCGCGCGCTGGCCCCGCTGCGGCTGCTGCGCATCGAGCGCCAGGCCGTATTCCGTGTTCTTCGCCTGCGCCATGCGGCCCGGCGATTCCAGCGTGCCGGAGACGGCCAACAATTCGTCGAGCACCTGGAAGCCCTTGTCGTATTCGCGCATCTGCGTGTACAGCAGGGTGAGGGCGTTCAGGGCGGCGGCCAGGCTGGACGGCGAATCGCTCTGGCGCGCCAGGTCGACGGCCGCCTGCAGCTTGGCCAGCGCGGACGGGAAATTGCCTTCCTCGGCCCACGACTGGCCCGCGCTGATGGTCGCCTGCACGCGCACGGGCAAGTCGTCCGTGCGGTTGGCGATCTTTTCCGCCTCGAAGGCCAGTAGGTGCGAGGCGCGGCGCTCGTTCATGGCGAACGTGATGTAGGCCTTGCACAGCATGCCTTTGGCCAGCGCCACGTCGTTATTGTGCTGGCGGGCGTAGGCGATCAATTCCTCGGCCAGCTGCATGGCGATATCGTTCTGCCCCAGGCGCATGCGCACGGTGCTCAGCTGGGTGAGGAATTCGGCGCGCACCGCCAGGGGCGCGCTGCGTGCCTGCGTTTCCACTTCCTGCAGGCGCAGCAGGGCGCGATCCGGCACGAAGCGGCCATCCTCGCGCACGGCGTCGATGCGCTGCAGCAGCTCGTCCTGGGCGCCGGCGGCGGGCGGCAGCAGGCATGCCAGTGCCAGCAGCCAATGCGCCTTCCGCCATGATGCCCGTTTCTCTCTGCCTGCCAACTTCCCGCCCCCGCAATGACACACTTGTCTGCAAAGATTATATTCTGTTGCAATCAAGAAATATCACGCGGCTTGCAGAAATTTGCGAAAGTGCACACTCCCGGCATTGACAAAACAGCATTACTGCGCCAGCTGCTGCAGCAGGTACAGGCGCTGGTACAGGCCGCCTTCGATCTGCATCAGGCTGTCGTGCGGCCCCGACTCCGTGATGCGGCCATGATTGAGCACGATGATGGTGTCGGCGTCGCGGATGGTCGACAGGCGGTGGGCGATGGCGATGATGGTCACCTTGCCGCGCAATTCGTTGAGGGCCAGTTGCACGATCTGCTCCGTCTGGCTATCGATGCGCGACGTCGCTTCGTCGAGCAGCAGGATGCGCGGCTGGCCGGCCAGCGCGCGGGCGATGGCGATCAGCTGCTTCTGTCCCGACGACAGGCGCGAGCCGCCTTCGCCCAGCGGCGTGTCGTAGCCGTGCTCCAGCGCCGCGATGAAGTCGTGCGCATGCGCGGCGCGCGCGGCCGTCTCGATCTGCGCCTGCGTGTAGCCGCGGCCCATGTCGATGTTTTCGCGCGCCGAGGCGGCCAGCAGGAACGGGTCTTGCGGCACCAGGCCCACGTCGGCGCGGAAGTGCTCGTTGTCGATGCTGTCGAGGGCGGCGCCGTTGATGGCGATGCTGCCCTGCGTGACGGGATAAAAGCGCAGCAGCAGGGACAGCAGGGTCGACTTGCCGCTGCCCGTGTGGCCGACGATGCCGAAGAAGGCGCCCTGCGGAATCTGCAGCGACAGGTCGTGCAGCACGGGCTGGTTTTCCACGTAGGCAAACGTCAGGCGCGAAATGTCGACGGCGGGCGTGTCGATGCCGGCCGCCGCATGCCGCAGGGCCGGTGTTGCCTGCTTCGGCGCGTGTTCGAGCGCCTGCGTTTCGTCGAGCAGGGCCGAGACGCGCGCCGTCGCCACCACCGACTGCTGCAGCTGGCTGAACTGCATGGTGATCTGGATCAGCGGCTCGATCACGCGCGCGATGTAGCTGATGAACGCATACAGCACGCCCACTTCCACGGCGCCCATTTCGCGGCGGCCGAAGCTGAAGATGACGACGGCCAGCAGCACGATATTGAGCATGTCGAGCGCGGGGCGCAGCAGCCAGGCGTTGGCGCGCAATTCCTGCATGCGCGCCGTGTAGTGGTCCTGGTTGATGCCCGTGAAGCGCGCGCCGAAGCGCTTTTCCGCGTTATTCGCCTGCAGCACGCTCATGCCGCCGATCGATTCGGCGATCTGCCCGTTGATTTCGCTGCGCAGGGCGCGCGCGCGCGTGACGGCCGGCGCGCTCCAGCGCTGGTACAGGAAGACGATGACCAGCACGGCTGGCAGCAGGGCCAGCACGATCAGCATCAAGCGCCAGTCGAGGAAGGCCATGGCGGCCATCGTGCCGACCAGGACGATGGTGCTGTCGAGGATGACGAACAGCACCTGCACGTACAGCGATTTCACCGCTTCCGTGTCGTTGGTGACGCGGCTCACCAGCTGGCCCGTGATGGCGCGGTCGAAGAAGGCCATGGGCAGGCGCAGCACGTGCTGGTAGACGGTTTCGCGCAGGCGCTGCACGGAACGCATGGCCAGGCCGGACAGGCGCACCAGCTGCAGATAGCGCAGGCCGGAAGCGACCCAGCCCGTCAGCAGGCAGCCGCCCAGCAGCAATGCCATGCGCGTCCAGTCCAGGTGGCGCGGCAGCAAGTGCTGGTCGATCAGGGCCTTGCCCAAAATGGGGCCCGTCACTTCGAGGGCGGCGGCGATGATCAGCCAGAACGTGGCCCAGTTCAAGTGGCCGATGTCGGGCGCGGCGGCGCGGCGCAGCAGGCCGATCGCCTGCATGGCCTGGCGGCGCACGGATTGCGTGGCGGTGCTGGCTTGGTCGGTCTTAGATGGCATCGAGGCTGGCCTCCAGTTGTTGATAGCGCCACTGGCTGGCGTACCAGCCATCGCGCTGCATCAGCGCGTCGTGGTTGCCCGTTTCCGTGACGTGGCCATCGCGCAGGACGAGGATCAGGTCCGCGTTGACGACGGCGCTCAGGCGGTGGCTGGCGATGATGGCGCTGCGCTCGGGGCGCTTGCGGCGCAGTTCTTCCAGGTGCTGCAGGATGCGCGTTTCCGTGCCCGTGTCGACGGCGGAGAGGGCATCGTCGAGCAGCAGCAGGCCATTGTCGGCCAGCAGGGCGCGGGCAATCGCCACGCGCTGGCGCTGGCCGCCGGACAGGGTGATGCCCTTTTCGCCCACGTGGGTGGCATAGCCATCGGGGAATTGCAAAATATCGGCATGGATGTCGGCCAGCTGCGCCGCCCGCTCCACTTCCTCGCGCGTGGCGCCGGGGCGGGCCAGCGCGATGTTGTCGGCGATGGTGGCGGAGAACAGGAACGATTCCTGCGGCACCCAGCTGATGGCCGCGCGCAGCGCATGCAGGGTGTAGGCGTCGAGCGCCTGGCCGTTCCATGTGGCCGTGCCCGATTGCGGCGTGACCTGGCGCAGCAGCACGCGCAGCAGGGTCGACTTGCCGCTGCCGGTCGGACCGACCAAACCCAGGGTCTGGCCCGGCAGCAGGCGCAGCGAGATGCCGGACAGCGCCGGCGCCGTCTGGCCCGCATACGCAAAGCCGATGTCCTGCAATTGCAGGGGACCGGGCGTCAGCGTATCAATCGTGCCATGGTCGTCGATGGCCAGCGGCGCGTCCAGCATCGGCTGCAGCCGCTGCCAGGCGGCGCGGCCCCGTTCGATCAGGGAGAGCACCCAGCCGGCGGCGAACATGGGCCAGATCAGCTGTCCCAGATACATGGAAAAGCTCGTCAGCGCGCCGATGGTCAGCTGGTCTTGCCATACCAGATAGCCGCCCAGGCCCAGGGTCAGCGCCGTGGCGGCCGTCAGGGTCAGGCCGACGGCCGGTTCATATGCCGCTTCCCAGCGTTGCGCCGTCAGGCTGGCGTTCGCCGCGTGGCCGGCCAGGGTGGAGAACTGCTTGCTGCTGCGCTCTTCCAGGCCCAGCGCGCGCAGGGTGCGCACGCCCGACAGCGATTCCTGCACATGGTCGTTCAGCGCGGAAAAGCGTTTCAGCGAATCCGTCGACGCCGTGTGGATATGGCTGGAAATGCGCCAGAAGGCCAGTCCCATCAGCGGGAACGGCAAGAGGGCGATGCAGGCCAGGCGCCAGTCCACGCCCAGCAGCATGATGCCCAGCACCATCAGCAGGGTCAGGGTGCCGTCGAAGCCGGCCAGCATGGCTTCGCCGGCGGCCATTTCGATGGCGTCGATATCGTTGGTCGCCAGCGCCATCAGGTCGCCCGTGCGCTGGTTCTGGTAAAACGACGCGCCCTGCTGCGACATGCGCGTGTAGAAGCGCGTGCGCAGCATCACGCCCAGCTGGTAGGCGGCCTTGAACAGGGTGATGCGCCAGCCCACGCGCAGGAAGTAGATGACGACGCCGACGGCGAGCAGGGTCAGCAGCTCGAGCCACAGTTCGGCAGCCGTCATGCGGTGCGCGGCCAGCGCGTCGATGATGGCGCCCACGCGGCGCGGTATCCAGACGGTCAGTGTTGCCACGCCCGTCAGCATGACGGCGGCGGCGGCATACGCCGGCCAATGCTGACGCACGAAGCCGGCGATGAGCCTCGATAAACTCATGGTTACCTTTTGTTTTGCAGTAATGGGGTGTCGCGGGGCGGAAGGACGGGCACGCGGACGGAAAGTACGCGTAGGATACAACACGGCGGAAAAATGCGCTGCGGACGGGCACGCAAAAAACGGGCCGTAGCCCGTTGTGGTGTTGCCTGCCGTCCTGCGCGATGCTTACTTGCGGCCGCTGCCTTTGCCGCCGCCGAGCATGTCGAGCTGTTTCGACGGCGTGCCCTTGGCGGCAGGCTTGGCTGCCGGCGCGTGGGCGGGCTTCACGGCCGCCTTGGTCACGGTCTTGCTGGCGGCGCTGGCCGGCTTGGCGGCTGGTTTGCTGGGTGGAAGCGGCTTGGCTGCCGGCTTGGCCACTGCGGGCGCAGCGGCGGTTTTTGCGGGCGCCGCAGCGGGTGCAGGGGCTGGCTTGACGGCTTCAGGCTTGGCGACCGGTTTCGCTTCCACGGCTTTCGCGGCAGGCTTGTCGGCGGCCTTGGCTGCCGGTGCTGGTGCCGGTGCTGCAGTCGGGGCGGCCTTGGCGACCGGCTTGGTCACTTCGACGGGCTTGGCCGGTGCAGGCTGGGCGACGACGGGCGCCGCGGCCGCTGCTGGCGCTGGCACAGGTGCAGGCACGGCAGCCGGCTTGGACGCGGGCGCGACGACGGCCAGCGCGGGCTTGGCCGTCACGGGAGCAGGGGCGGCTTCATCGAGGCGGGCCTTGGCCGAAGCCAGCAATTCCGCCTGCGTGCTCGAGGCGATGCCGAACAGCTGGCGGCTGTAGGCCAGCACGCTTTCGATATTCGGCTGGGCCTGGCTGCTGCTGTAGCTGAAGAAGTCGCGCGGATCCTGCGTTTCCAGCAGGTGCTGCGCCGTTTCCGCCGTGTGCGACATGGCGGCCTTGCCCGCGTTCAGGTTCAGCGCGATGATTTTCTCGGCGCTTTCAAAGACTTTGCTGGTGATGGTGCTGAAAATCTGCAACTGGCTTTCCAGTTGCGATTTGGCGGCGCTGGAAAATTGTTCAGGAATTGGAAACATATTTACTCCTTTATACGGATTAAAATGCTGGCAAAACGCTCTGCAAAATCCCGAAAACCAGAGTTGGCCGCGTTTTGTAAAGTATGTAGCGTGCTGAATAGCTGATCATAGGCTGATTTTGATGCAACGCAATATGAATATTCTAGCGGTGATTCGAGTTGGTTGAAAGTTATTTTTATCTTACCGGTTGCCATGGGCGTGCAGGATTCATCAGCCTGTCACTGTATGCTGCACATTTGCGCTTGCGCAAGGTGCCCACCGCGATTCTATGGCTATGTTTTTGCCAGTCGCTATATTTTTGCACTGCAGCATCCGCGCGAAAGTAGATGCAATGGCAATGATGCCCTTGTTCCAAGTCGCCTACCAAAGGAGTGTCCGCATGGACCTAGTGATCCGCAATGCCAGCCTGCCCGACGGGCGCCGCGCCATCGATATCGCCATCGAGGACGGGCGCATCGCCGCCGTCGGCCCTGCCTTGCCCGTGCAAGGGGCGCAGGAAATCGACGCCGAAGGCGACCTGGTCACGCCGCCATTCGTCGACGCCCACTTTCACATGGACGCCACGCTCAGCTACGGCTTGCCGCGCGTCAACGCGTCCGGCACCCTGCTCGAAGGCATCGCCGTCTGGGGCGAGCTGAAACCGCAGCTGACGCAGGACGCACTGGTCGAACGCGCCCTCCAGTATTGCGACTGGGCCGTGGCGCGCGGCTTGCTGGCCATCCGCTCGCACGTGGATATCTGCGACCCGCGCCTGCTGGCCGTGGAAGCGCTGCTCGACGTCAGGCGCCAGGTGGCGCCCTACCTGGACTTGCAGCTGGTGGCCTTCCCGCAGGACGGCATCCTGCGCAGCGCGGGCGCCTTCGACAACCTGAAACGCGCGATCGCCATGGGCGTCGACGTGGTGGGCGGCATCCCCCATTTCGAGCGCACGATGGCCGACGGCGCGGAATCCGTGCGGTTGCTGTGCGAATTTGCCTGCGAACGGGGGCTGATGGTGGACATGCATTGCGACGAGTCGGACGACCCGCTGTCGCGGCATATCGAGACCCTGGCCTTCCACAGCCAGCGCCTCGGCATGCAGGGCAGGGTGACGGGCTCGCACCTGACATCCATGCACTCGATGGACAATTATTATGTGAGCAAACTCCTGCCGCTGATCCGCGAGGCGGGCGTGGCGGCCATTGCCAATCCCCTCATCAACATCACCCTGCAGGCGCGCCACGACACCTATCCGAAGCGGCGCGGCATGACGCGCGTGCCCGAGATGCTGGCCGCCGGCATCCCCGTCGCCTTTGGCCACGACTGCGTGATGGACCCGTGGTACAGCCTCGGTTCGGGCGACATGCTGGAAGTGGCGCACATGGGGCTGCACGTGGCGCAGATGACGGGCCAGCAAGCCATGCACGACTGCTTCCTGGCCGTCACCGAGACGCCGGCCGCCATCCTCGGCCTGGACGGCTACGGCATCGCGCCCGGCTGCCATGCGGACCTGGTGATCCTCGACTGCGGCTCCACGGTGGAAGCGTTGCGCCTGCGCGCGGCGCGGCGCCTGGTGCTACGCCGCGGCAAGGTGCTCAGCGAAGCGCCGCGCGCGGCGTCGCGCCTGCACCTGCCGGGCCGCCCGGACAGCGTGAACTTCCGCCTGGGGCGCTGACCCATGGATGCGCGTGCCACTGGACGGCCCAGCGCAAATCCCCGACAATCGTTGCACACTTTTGCTGCTGGAGCCGCACCTTGAAAGAAATTGACATCCGTCCCGCCCGGGAATCCGACTTCGACGCCATGTGGCCGATCTTCCAGACGCTGGTGGCCGGCGGCGACACTTATTCCTTCCCCGCCGACACCTCGCGCGAAGAGTGCCACGCCTACTGGTTCGGCCCCGGCGTGCAAAGCTTCGTCGCCGTGATGGGCAGCGAGCGCCTGCTGGGCATGTACAAGCTGGTGGCGAACCAGCCGGGCCATGGCGCGCACGTGGCCAATGCCTCGTTCATGGTCGATCCGGCCGCGCAGGGCGTGGGCGTGGGCCGCATGCTGGGCGTGCACTGCATGGAGGAAGCGCGCCGCGCCGGCTACCTGGCGATGCAGTTCAACTTCGTCGTCAGCACCAACCTGGCCGCCGTCACCCTGTGGAAAAAGCTGGGCTTTACCGTGGTCGCCACCCTGCCGCTGGCCTACCGCCACGCGCAGCTCGGCTATGTCGACGCCTACGTGATGTACCAGCTGCTGACCGACCCGATGCAGTGGCCGGCATGAGCGGCGCCATGACAGAGTCGATGACGGTCATCGAGACGCCCCGTCTGCGCCTGCGCACCGCCACCCTGGACGATGCGGCCTTTTACATGGAGCTGGTCAACGATCCGTCGTGGATCGCCAATATCGGCCAGCGTAACATCCACACGCTGGAGGCGGCCCGCGCGGCGCTGGAAACGGGCCCGATGGCGCAACAGCGTGAGCTGGGCTATTCCCTGTACATCCTCGAGCGCCGTAGCGATGGCGCGCCCGTCGGCATGGCAGGCCTGGTACGGCGCGACAGCCTGCCCGGCCCCGATATCGGCTATGCCGTGCGCCCCGCCTACTGGGGCCAGGGCTATGCCTACGAGGCGGCCGCCGCCATCGTGCAGCATGCGCAGCACGTGCTGCGCATCCGCACCCTGTTCGGCATCACGTCGCTGCAGAACCAGGCATCGATCAGGCTGCTCAACAAACTGGGCTTGCGCTTCGAGCGTTTTACGCGCCTGCCGCCTGCGGCCAAGGAGACGAATGTCTACCGCAGGGATTTTCGCCAGGATTGAGGCGGCAAATGCGTATCGGCGAAGTGCAACACAAAGTGAAAAAAAGTATTTAGAAAGCCGCGCCTTTTGTAGTGGTGGCGCGCAGCCTTTGTTTTTATAGTTGGCATACCGGTGGAAGACCGCCGGACTATAAAAATGGAGACTCGTGATGAAAATCGTTACTGCTATTGCATGGGGCGGCGTCATGTCCGCCGCCTGCGTGTCGATGTCGGCGGCATCGGCGCAAAGCTGCTCGGTGCCGGTGCTCAAGGTGCTGGCGCAAAAAAGCCTGGGCCTGACCGTGATGGAAAAGACCCTCGCCGAGTATGAAAAGAAAAACGGCACCAAGGTGCAGATCAGCTATTTCGGCGAAAACGACCGCCGCTCCAAGGCCCGCCTCGACGCCTCCACCAAGGCCGGTTCCTACCAGATCTATTACATCGACGAAGCCAACGTGGCCGAATTCGCCACGGCCGGCTGGGTCGTGCCCCTGCTCAAATACCTGCCCAAGGATGCCGATTACGACGACTTCCTGCCTGGCCGCCGCGCCGTCGCCTCGTACAAGGGCGTGGCGTATTTCGCCCCCCTGATCGGCGGCAGCGACTTCCTGTTCTACCGCCGCGACCTGCTGGAAAAGGCCGGCATCGCCGTGCCGAAGACGCTCGACGAGCTGGTCGCCGCCGTGAAAAAACTGAATAGCCCGCCGAATGTCTACGGCTGGGCGGCGCGGGGCCAGCGCGGCTCGGGCATGAATGTCTGGCGCTGGGCGCCGTTCATGCTGGCCGCCGGCGGCAAGTGGGAAAGCAATGGCGTGCCGACCTTCAATTCACCGCAGGCCGTGAAGGCCACCACCCTGTACCGCGACCTGTTCAAGTATTCGCCGCCGGGCGGCGCCACCTACGACTGGAGCAATGCGCTCGAAGCGTTCAGGTCGGGCAAGGTGGCCTTCATGATCGAGTCGACGCCGTTCGCCGACTGGATGGAAGACCCGAAAAAATCCTCGGTGGTCGACAAGGTCGGCTATGTGCGCCCGCCCGCGCCGCTGGCGTCGGCCGCCTACGGCCACGGCCTGGCCATTTCCGCCACGGGCGCGAAGGATGAATGCACGCGCCAGGCGGCCGGCAAGTTCATCGCCTGGGCCACGGGCAAGGAACAGGAGCAGGCGCGCCTGAAGGACAACGTCTTCAGCGATTACAACCGCAGCAGCACCATCGCCAGCGAGTACTTCCGCAAGCACGTCAAGCCGCAGATCCAGGCCGGCCTGACGGACACCACGCCCGTTTCGCGCGTCACCATCTGGCCCAGCCCCGAGTGGCCGGACATCGGCGACAACCTCGGCGTCGTGCTGGAGGAGGTGTTTACGGGCACGCGCGGCGACGTGCAGAGCGCGCTCGACGAAGCCAACGAGTACGCCACGGACGTGATGCAGCGGGCGCAAAAAAGAAAGTAAGCCCCATGCCATGTAGCCGCCGCCTGCCAAGGTGGCGGCACAGTTTTCTATGCCTGACAGTCCGTTGCGAGAGTCTCTCCTATGCCGCACTCCATCCGTAAACAACGCCATACCTGGCTGCCGGCCGTGTTCCTCACGCTGCCGCTGCTGGTCCTGCTGGTACTGGGCCTGGTGCCCAGCATCGCCGCCATCAACCTGGCCCTGCAAAACCGCGTGCTGCGCTACAGCGACAGCGACTACGTCGGCTTTGCCAATTTTCTCCGCCTGTTCGGCGACCGCCGCTTCGTCAATGCCGTGCAGGTGTCGGCCATCTGGGAAGTGGTCACCGTGGCCGGCTCGCTGATCGTCGGCGTGCTGCTGGCCGTGTTCCTGTTCGAGAGAATCAAGGGGCGTACCCGCGACGTCATCGCGCTGCTCCTGATCGTGCCGGTGCTGCTGCCGCGCGTGTCGGCCGCCTTCATCTGGAAGTTCATGTATTCGCCGCTGATGGGCATCCTCAACTGGCTGCTGGAATGCGTGGGACTGGGCGGCAGCGCCTTGCTGTCCGACCCCGCCACGGCC
The DNA here is from genome assembly GCF_030397695.1 of Janthinobacterium sp. SUN118. NCBI lineage: Bacteria > Pseudomonadati > Pseudomonadota > Betaproteobacteria > Burkholderiales > Oxalobacteraceae > Janthinobacterium > Janthinobacterium sp. SUN118. The sequence goes on from NZ_JAPUBV010000001.1 coordinate 815,087, forward strand.
CTGTACGCGGTGGCGCTGGTCGACATTTGGCAGTGGGGCCTGTTCTTCGGCGCCGTCATCCTGAAACTGCTGGAAACCCTGCCCGCCGAACCGCTGGAAGCGGCGCGCCTCGATTACGCCAGCACCATTCAGGTGTATGCCTATATCGCGCTGCCCATGCTGAAGGTGCCCATCATGAGCCTCGTCTTCATCAAGATGGTCGAGTCGCTGCGCTCGTTCGACCTGATCTACGTGATGACCAAGGGCGGCCCCGGCATCTCCACCGAAACCCTGGACATGTACGCGTATGCGCAGGGCATCGGCCTGATGGGCAAGGTGTCGTACGCGTCCAGCATGGCCGTGCTGATGATGCTGGCCACGACTGTCATCTTCACCTTACTCTGGAAGCGGGTCGCCAAATGGGAAAACTGACCAGGAACACCCTAAGCAAACCTAACGCGCAGCGCGATTTGCGGCCTTCGATGCTCACTGTGCCTGCGCACAGCTCCGCTTCTCGGCCACAACTCACACCTCCTCGCAACGGTCTTGTCAGGTGTCTTAGGGGGCTGCGCACCCTGGGCGGCGTTGGCGCCGTCACCACCACTGCCATCACCACGGTGATCGTGCTGGTGGCGCTGTTCCCCATCCTGTGGGCCGTGCTCAATTCCTTCAAGGAGCTGATGGACATCGTCACGCCCGTGCCGCGCTTTTTCTTCAGCCCGACCCTGGCCAACTACAAACAGGTGCTGGCCAGCCCGGAAGTGCTGACGGGACTGGGCAACAGCGTGGTCATCGTCGGCGTGGCCGTGCTGCTGGGCGCCGTGCTGGGCGTGCCGGCCGCGTATGCGATCGCCCGCTATCCGATCCCGGCCAAGAAGGATATCCAGTTCTTCCTGCTGTCCCTGCGCTTCCTGCCGCCGGTGGCCGTCGCCATTCCGCTGATCTCGATCTGGATCGACCTGGGCCTGTACGACTCGCGCCTGTCGATGGTGGTGACGTATCTGCTGGTGACCCTGTCGACCATCATCTGGCTGTCGATTCCCGCGTTTGCCCGCATCCCGAAGGAGATCGAGGAAGCGGCCGCGCTCGACGGCTACGGTCCCTACCAGGTGTTCTGGCACGTGGCCCTGCCGGTGGCGTCGAAGACCCTGATGGGCGGCATCGTCTTCAGCTTCGTGCTGGTCTGGAATGAACTGATGATCGCGCTGGCGCTCACCTCGTCGAAGAGCATGACCCTGCCCGTGGTGGCGTCGGCGTTTACCTCGATGGGCCAGGAAGTGCCGTGGGGCGTGGTGAACGCCTCCACCGTGCTGCTGGCGCTGCCGCCGCTGCTGTTCGTCGGCATCCTGGGACGGCTGCTCAACTCCATGCTCAAACATAAATAAGGAAGGCTATCATGCAAGCACTCGTACTGGAACAGGCGGAAAAAATCACCTTGCGCGACATCGACGTGCCGCTCCTCGTCGGCCCGCGCGACGTGAAGATCAAGGTGCACACGGTGGGCATCTGCGGCAGCGACGTCCACTATTTCAAGCATGGCAGGATCGGTCCCTTCGCGGTCGAGGCACCGATGGTGCTCGGCCATGAAGCTTCCGGCGTGGTGGCCGAGGTGGGCGCGGAAGTGACGCACCTGAAAGTGGGCGACCGCGTCTGCATGGAGCCGGGCGTGCCGCAGTTCGACTCGCCCGCCACCATGCGCGGCCTGTACAACCTCGACCCCGCTGTGCGCTTCTGGGCCACGCCGCCCATTCACGGCTGCCTCACGCCGTACGTCGTGCATCCTGCCGCGTTTACCTTCAAGCTGCCCGATAGCGTCAGCTTCGGCGAAGGCGCCATCGTCGAGCCGCTGGCCATCGGCCTGCAGGCGGCGAAAAAGGCGGCCATCAAGCCGGGCGACGTGGCCGTGGTGATCGGCGCCGGCACCATCGGCGCCATGAACGCGCTGGCCGCATTGGCGGGCGGCTGCTCGCGCGTGATCCTGGCCGACCTGGTGCCGGAAAAGCTGGCCCTGTTTGCCGGCAATCCCGCCGTGACCACGGTCGATGTGCGCCACGCCAGCCTGGCGGACACCGTGCGCGAGGCCACCGATGGCTGGGGCGCCGACATCGTCTTCGAAGCCAGCGGCAGCATGCGCGCCTATGACAACATCACCGACCTGCTGTGCCCGAACGGCTGCCTGGTGCTGGTCGGCATGCCGCCGGATACGGTGCCCTTCGATATCGTCGCCATCCAGGCCAAGGAAGTGCGCATCGAATCCGTGTTCCGCTACGCGAACATCTTCCCCCGCGCCATCGCGCTGCTGGCCTCGGGCAAGATCGACGTGAAGCCCTTCATTTCGCGCACCTTCGGCTTTGCCGATGGCGTGCAGGCGTTCGAGGAAGCGGCCCAGGGCCACCCGCGCGACGTCAAGATCCAGATCGAGCTGGCCTGAACCAGCCCCCAAGAAAGCGGAGACAAGACCATGGCAAATATCGCCTGCAGGCAGCTGCACAAGACTTATGACGAGAAGACGGCCGTGCTGCAGCCGTTCGACCTGGAGATAGACGACGGCGAATTCATCGTCCTGCTGGGGCCATCGGGCTGCGGCAAGTCGACCCTGCTGCGCATGATCGCCGGCCTGGAAGACATCAGCGGCGGCGAGCTGCTGATCGGCGGCGCCGTCGTCAACGACTTGCCGCCGCGCGCGCGCAACGTGGCGATGGTGTTCCAGAACTATGCGCTGTACCCGCACATGACGGTGTACGACAATATCGCCTTCGGCCTGCGCCGCCTGAAGGTGCCGAACGACGAAATCGAGCGCCGCGTGCGCGAAGTGGCGGCCATCCTCAGCCTGGACAGCCTGCTTGACCGCAAGCCGCGCGCCATGTCGGGCGGCCAGCAGCAGCGCACGGCCATCGCGCGCGCCATGATCAAGACGCCGCAGGTATTCCTGTTCGACGAACCGCTGTCGAACCTGGACGCCAAGCTGCGCGCCCAGCTGCGCGCCGACATCAAGCGCCTGCACCGCCGCCTGCGCACCACCACCCTGTACGTCACGCACGACCAGCTCGAGGCGATGACCCTGGCCGACAGGGTGGTGCTGATGAAGGGCGGGCATATCGAGCAGATCGGCACGCCGGCCGAGCTGTACAACCACCCGCGCACGCTGTTCGCGGCCGGCTTCATCGGTACGCCGGCCATGAATTTCATCGATGGCGTCATCGAAAAAGAGAACGGGCAACCGGTGCTCGTGTGCGCCGGCTACCGCTGGCCCTTGATTTCGCCCCGCTTTGCCGCGCTGCCATCGGGGGGGCGTGTGGTCTTCGGCCTGCGCCCGAACCATTTGCGCGCGGCCACGCAGCTGGAGCAGCGGCAGCCGCAGGCGGGCAGCCATGGCCTGGCGTGCGCGGTCGACCTGGTCGAGCTGCTGGGGGCGGAGGCGCTGATCAGCTTTCAGTGCGGCGCCCTGACCCTGTCGGCCCTGCTGCCGGCGAATGCGGCCAACAGCGCGGCGCAGGTGGGGCAGAGCCTGGCGCTGGCCTTCGACGAGGAGCACATGCACCTGTTCGACGCCGACAGCGGGCTGGCAGTGGCCGCCGGCTGACGTCGCGAGGACGTTAGAATAGGGTGACCGAGACCGTGCAAGGGAACTGCCGTGACGCCTGACCTGGAACTGATCCACAAACCGATCCACGAATCGTTTCGCGCGTGGGCGCACGGCTATCCGCACGCGGTGGCGAAATGGCATTTTCATCCCGAGTACGAGCTGCACATCATCACCACGTCGACGGGGAAATTCTTTGTCGGCGACCATATCGGCAGTTACGCGCCGGGCAACCTGGTGCTGACGGGGCCGAATTTGCCGCACAACTGGGTCAGCGAGCTGGCCGAAGGCGTGACCTTGCCCGCGCGCGACCTGGTGCTGCAGTTTTCCAGCGATTTCATCGAGCGCTGCGCGCTGCTGTTTCCGGAAATGGCGCCGCTGAAAACCCTGCTGGGCGAGGCGGGCAGGGGCTTGCAGTTTCCCGATGCGCTGGGCCTGCGCCTGGCGCCGCTGATGGCGGAACTGACGACGGCGCAGGGCCCGCGCCGGGTGGAACTGTTCGCGCGCCTGTTCGGCGACCTGTGCGACTGCCGCGAACGCAGGCCCCTGGCCAGCGTCACCTACCTGGCGCAGGCGGGGCGCTACATGTCCTCCACCATCAACCTGGTGCTGGCCTACATCAAGCAAAACATCACGCTCGATTTCTGCGAACAGGACGTGGCCGACGTGGCGGAGATGAACACGCTGAAATTCACGCGCTTCTTCCGCAAGCACACGGGCACCTCGTTCATCCATTACGTCAACCAGGAGCGCATCGCGCTGGCCTGCGAGCTGCTGATGAACACGGACATGAAGGTCACCGATATCTGCTACCGCACGGGCTTCAACAACCTGTCCAATTTCAACCGCCAGTTCCTCGCCCACAAGCAGATGTCGCCGTCGAAATTCCGCTCCTGCCTGCACATGAACATGCCCGAGTCGTTTTCCTGACGGCCGGCTTTTTACTTTTTTTATGGAACCATCGTGACTTATCTCGGTATCGATATCGGCACTTCCGAAGTCAAGGCCATCCTCACCGATGACGCGCAAACCATCCTCGCCAGCAGCGGCGTGACCCTGCGCGTGTCCAGCCCCCATCCGGGCTGGTCGGAGCAGAATCCCGAGGACTGGTGGCACGCCACGCTGGACGTGATCGCGGCCATCCGCAGCGCCCAGCCGGTGGCGTTTTCCGGCTTGCGCGGCATCGCGCTGTCGGGCCAGATGCATGGCGCCACCCTGCTCGACAAGCAGCAGCACGTGCTGCGCGCGGCCATCCTGTGGAACGACACGCGGGCCTTTGCCGAGTGCGTGGAACTCGAGGCGCTGGTGCCCGAGTCGCGCGCCATCACGGGCAACCAGGCCATGCCCGGCTTCACGGCGCCCAAGCTGCTGTGGCTGCAAAAGTACGAGCCGTCGCTGTTCCGCGCCATCAGCAAAGTACTGCTGCCGAAGGATTACGTGGCCCTGCGCCTGACGGGCGAGTGCGTCTCCGACATGTCCGACGCGTCCGGCACCTTGTGGCTGGACGTGGCCAGGCGCGACTGGTCCGAACGCATGCTGGCGGCGACAGGACTGACGCGCGAGCACATGCCGCGCCTGGTCGAAGGCAGCGCCGCCGCCGCGCAGGTGCGCCCGGCCCTGTGCCAGGAATGGGGCATCGCGCACGCGGTCGTGCTGGCCGGCGGCGCGGGCGACAACGCGGCCGCCGCCGTGGGCCTGGGCGTGGTGGAGCCGGGCGCCGGCCTGCTGTCGCTGGGCACGTCCGGCGTGCTGTTTGCCGGCAGCGATGGCTTTGCGCCGAATCCGGGCCAGGGCGTGCATGCGTTTTGCCACTGCCTGCCCGGGCGCTGGCACCAGATGAGCGTGATCCTCAGCGCCGCATCGAGCCTGGCCTGGGTGGCGCAGCTGACGCAGTCGCACGACATCGGTGCCCTGGTGGCGCTGGCCGAAGGCGTCGAGGCGCGCAAGGCGCCGCTGTTCCTGCCCTACCTGAGCGGCGAGCGCACGCCGCACAATGACGCCACGGCGCGCGGCGTGTTCTTCGGCCTGGCCACGGAGCACGGCCGCGCGGAACTGGCCTACAGCGTGATGGAAGGCGTGGCCTTTGCCATGGCCGACGGCAATGCGGCCCTGCGCAGCGCCGGCACGCAGCTGAGCGAGGCTTCGTTCGTCGGCGGCGGCTCGCGCAGCCGCTTCTGGGCCCAGCTGTGCGCAAATGCGTCCGGCCTGAACGTGCTGCGCCACGACCATGGCGCGGCGGGCGGCACCATGGGCGCGGCGCGCCTGGCGCAGATGGCCGTGACGGGCTTGCCGCCGGCGCAGGTGTGCATGCGCCCGCCGGTGCAGGAGACGGTCGCGCCGCAGGCGTCCGGCGTGCTCGATGAGCGCCTGGCCCGTTACCGGCGCCTGTACCCGCTGCTGCGCGAGGAGTTCGCGGCGGCGGCCGCGGCGGCGCGCTAGGCGCAACGGCGACCCATGGAGTGGTCATCCAGTTAACATTGACTTGTAATTTGTTGTTTCTATGTTGAAAGTGTTTCGCTAGCGCAAGCGCCGCTTGGTTTTTCACGGGGGGCGCGGCATGATTTGCGCATGCGGTGAGAATTGGATAGTTTTGGCGACTATTTTTGTTGCCATCCTGTTCTTGCCGCCGGGAGAAATACATGCAACTCGCGAATCTGAAAATCTCCGTCCGCCTGGGTCTGTTAGGCGCCTTTTTCTTTCTTGCCCTGGTCTTCGTCGGCGTGCGCGGCTGGAGTGCCCTCGATGCTGCCAGCGCACGCGGCAGCGAGGCCATGCAGCGTTCCGTCGCCCTGACGGAAGCGGTCGACGCGGCGCGCAGCGCCCAGGTCGAATTCAAGATCCAGGTGCAGGAGTGGAAGAACATCCTGCTGCGCGGCGGCGATGCGGCCGCCTTCCAGCGCTACCGCGAAGCATTCGTCGCCAGCGGTGCGCAGACGCGCAAGGAGCTGGCCAGCCTGCAAGCCATGATGGCGGCACTCAAGCTCGATACGGCGCCCGTGGCGCAAGCCATGCAGGCGCACGATGCGCTGGGCGTGAGCTACCTGGCGGCCCTGCAAAAGTATGACGGCGCGCGCGCCGACAGCGCGCAGGCCGTCGATGCGCTGGTGAAGGGCATGGACCGCGAACCGACGCGCCAGATCGACGCCATCGTCGCCACTATCGGCAAGCAGTCGCACAGCCTGATGGCGCAGATGAAGGAAGCGGATGCGGCCGCGCACCGCAGCGCCAGCATCGCCATGCTGGCCACCGTGCTGGTGACCCTGATCATCGGCAGCATCACCGTCTGGTGGCTGATCCGCAGCATCACGCGTCCCCTGAGCGCGGCCGTCGGCATCGCCCAGCAAGTGGCGGCCGGCGACTTGCGCGCCGTGGTGGCGGACGGCAGCCGCGATGAAATCGGCGACCTGCTGCGGGCTTTAAAGGCGATGAGCGGCAACCTGGCCGCCATCGTCGGGCGCGTGCGCACCGGCATGGACGCCATCGCCACGGCCTCGGCCGAAATCGCCAGCGGCAATATGGACTTGTCCTCGCGCACGGAGGAGCAAGCCAGTTCGCTGGAAGAGACGGCCGCCTCGATGATCGAGCTGACCTCCACCGTGCGGCAGAATAACGACAATGCGGACCAGGCGCGCCAGCTGGCCGGCGGCGCATCCGACGTGGCGCAGCGCGGCGGCGAGGCCGTGGCGCAGGTGGTGCGCACCATGAGCGATATCAATGCCTCGTCGAAGCGCATCGTCGACATCATCGGCGTCATCGACGGCATCGCCTTCCAGACGAATATCCTGGCGCTGAATGCGGCCGTGGAAGCGGCGCGCGCGGGCGAGCAGGGGCGCGGCTTCGCCGTCGTGGCCAGCGAGGTGCGCAACCTGGCGCAGCGCTCAAGCGATGCGGCGCGCGAGATCAAGGCCCTGATCGGAGAATCCGTGCGCACGGTGGAAGAAGGCAGCGTGCTGGCCGGCCAGGCGGGGCGCACGATGGAGGAGGTGGTGGGCAGCGTGCAGCGCGTCAACGCCATCATCGGCGAGATCGCCGTGGCCAGCGTCGAGCAGCGCGATGGCATCGAACAGATCAGCATCGCCATCAGCCAGATGGATGGCGTGACGCAGCAGAACGCGGCCCTGGTGGAACAGGCCGCGGCCGCGGCGGACGCCTTGCAGCAGCAGGCGGCCAGCCTGGCCGACGCCGTCAGCATCTTCAAGCTGCAGCCGGCATCGGGCACGCACGCGCCCGTGGCCGGCCCCCGCGTGGCGCAGTCCCGGGTCCTGTCGCTGAGCTGAGGCGCGCTGCCGCCGCGCCGCTTGACGCCAGTCAAGCGGCGTCCGATCAGGCAAATATTGCGCCGGATTTCTTATACTATTTCCTTTCCGCATGTATCTGCGCCCGGCCAGACGGCGCGCGTTGCAAAGGAAAGCCATGTCCTCCATCTCCTGCCTGCCGGGTGACGCATGACGACGCTGCTGCTGGCGCTGTGCCTGTGCCTGGCCGTGGTGCTCAGCGTGCTGCTCGCTTGCCAGTGGCATGCGGCGCGCGCCTGGCGCATGCGCCATGCCACGGGCGTCGTGCTGCAGGCGGCGCAGGCACGCACGCTGGCGCTGCTGCATGCGCTGCCGGCGGCCGTCGTCGGCACCGACCACGAGGGCATCGTGGAATACCTGAATCCGCGCGCCAGCGCCATGGGCGGCAGGCTGCCCGACGACGGCCTGGGAATGCCGGTGACGCAGCTGCTGCCGCTGTTCCATGACGGCACGCCCATCGATGCGGCGCGTCAGGTGCGCGATTGCGTGGCGCGGCAGGAAGTGCTGGAAGTGGCGCGCGGCGCGGTACTGCTGCGCCATCTGGACGGCAAGCGCATCGACGTGCAATACAGCTGCGCGCCGCTGGCGCAGGGCGGGGCCGTGCTGCTGCTGCACGATGTGTCGGCGCGCCGGCGCGCCGAGCAGCAGCTGGAATTCATCGCCCACCACGACGGCTTGACGGGGTTGCCGAACCGCCTGCATTTCCAGATCCGCTTCGAGCACGGCATCGCCTATGCGCGCCGCCACCAGGGCTTGCTGGCCGTGCTGTTCGTCGACATCGACCGCTTCAAATCCATCAATGACAGCCTGGGACACGACGTGGGCGACCAGGTGCTGACGGAATTCGCGCGCCGCGTGCAGCAGTGCGTGCGCAAGGTCGACACGGTGGCGCGCCAGGGCGGCGATGAATTCATCATCCTGCTGACGGAGCTGCGCACGGCGCAGGATGCCGAGCGGGTGGCCGAGAAAATCGTCGGCGCCATCGCCGCTCCCTTCGTCATCGGCGAATACAGCCTGGCGGTGGCGGCCAGCGTGGGCGTGGCCCTGTATCCGGACGACGACGACGACGTCAATGCGCTGATCGAAAAGGCCGACCTGGCCATGTACGCGGCCAAGCGCCACGCGCCCGGCACCTGCCTGCGCTATGCGGCGCGCATGCAGACGCAGTCGTATTCGCGCACCATCCTCGAGACGGCGCTGCGCCATGCGCTCGAGCGCGACGAATTCGTGCTGTATTACCAGCCCAGGATGAACCTGCGCACGCGCAGCATCACGGGCGTGAAGGCGCTGCTGCGCTGGAAGCATCCGGAGCTGGGCCTGATGATGCCGCTCGATTTCCTGCACGTGCTCGAGGAAAGCGCGCTGATCCTGCCGGTGGGCGCCTGGGTGCTGGCCACGGCCGTCGGGCAGGCGCGCAGCTGGATCGCGCAGGGGCAGCCGCTGACGGTGTCCGTGAGCCTGTCGGCGCGGCAGTTCTACCAGCGCGACATCGCGCGCAATTTCGCCGCCGCGCTGGAGGCGGCCGGCGTGCCCGGTCACTGCATCGAACTGGAAATCGCGGCCGCCATCCTGATCGACCGCAGCCAGAACTGCGAACTGATACTGCGCCAGTTCCGCCAGCTGGGCATGGCGATTGCCATCAGCGATTTCGGCACGGGCGACGCTTCGCTGAACTACCTGAAGCGCTTCCCCACGGACGCCGTGAAGATCGAAAAGTGCTTCATCGACGACCTGGGCAAGCCGGGCGGCGACGGCGCCATGGTGCGCGCCATCGTGGCGATGGCGCGCACGCTGGAATTGCGCACCATCGCCGGCGGCGTGGAGAACGGCGAGCAGCTCGAGCTGCTCGCCGAGATGGGCTGCGACGAGGCGTTCGGCTATTTCCTGGGCCGCGCCATGGCGCCCGAAGGCATCGAGGCGCTGCTCAAAAGTGGGGAAGCCATTCAGAACTTGTAGCGCAGCGACAGCATGGCGTTGCGCGGATCGCCGTAGTAGCCGCCCAGGCCCGTCGAGTAGTATTTCTTGTCGAAGACGTTGTTGACGTTCAGGGTCGCCAGCAGCTGCGGCGTGACCTGGTATTGCGCCATCAGTCCCGCCACCGCATACGCTTTCTGCGTGAAACGTTCGCCATGCGGCCCGCGGTCGTCCATGTAGATATCGCTTTGCCAGTTCACGCCGCCGCCCAGCACCAGGCCAGGCAGGCCCTGCGCCAGGCGCCAGGTGGTCCACAGCTTGGCCATGTTCTGCGGCTGGTTGGTCTGGATGCGCTCGCCGGCGGCGTTGCGGATGCGGCTATAGGCATAGCTGGCCGTCAGCTGCCAGTCGGGGCGCAGCTGGCCCGATACTTCCGCCTCGAAGCCGCGCGTGGTGGCGCCTTTCACCGTGTGATAGGCGTAAGAGCCGCCGCCCGTGCCGATGATCCAGACATTGCCCGGATCAGCTTCGGCCAGGTTTTCCTGGCGCAGCTGGAACAGGGCCGCGCTGGTGGTGAGTTTGCCGCCGAAGAATTCGCCCTTGGCGCCCACTTCGTAGTTCTTGCCCTCGAGCGGCGCCAGGAAGCGGCTGTTGACGTCGCGCTGGCTTTGCGGCGTGAAGATGCTGGTGTAGCTGGCGTAGGCCGACCAGTGCTGGCCCAGGTCGTAGACGAGGCCCGCATACGGCGTGATCTTGCCGTTTTCGCGCATGGCGTCGTACAGGTCCGTATCGTTGAAATAATCGCTGCGGATGTCGCGCTTCCAGTATGACAGGCGCGCGCCGAGGATCACCGACAGCGCATCCGTCGGGCGCAGGCGCAGGGTCGAATACAGGCCGCTTTCCCGTTCCTTGTCGTACGAGCTGCCCAGGCGCGTGCCGCTGTAGTCGGGCACCGGCATGGCGCCATTCCAGTGATGGATATCCGGCACCGTGTAGGCGTAGCCGTCCAGGCGCCAGCCCGGATAGATGGGGCCATTCGTCTTGAGTTCAGAGGCGCTCACGCCCAGCACCAGTTCATGCTTGCGGCCGAAAGCCTGGAACGGGCCGCTGACATAGGCGTCGAGCGAGGTTTGCTGCGGCTTGCTGTGCCAGTTGGCCAGCCACAATCCCATGCCGCCGCCCGTCACGCGGTCCGGGTAGCCATTGCCGGAAAAGCCCTGCAGGGCGTCGTACCGGTTGCTGCTGCGGCTGACGGCCATCTTGGCGATCCAGTCGTTGTCGAAATAATGCTCGAGCGTGGCGAACAGCATGCTCTGCTCGCGGTCATACGTGCTCCAGGCGGCCGTGCCGTTCATCGCGCGGGGAAAATGGGTCTGCGTGCCGTCGCTGTAGAAGATGGGGAAGTCGCGTCCCGCGCCTTTCAGCTTTTCCTTCTGGTAGTTGATGCCGGCGCTGAGCACCGTCGATGGCGTCAGGTCCGCTTCGACGATGGCGTACAGCACGTCCTTTTTCTGCCGGTAGCGGTCGATGAACGAGCGCTGCTCTTCGTGCGCGGCGACGATGCGCGCGCGCACCTTGCCGTCGGCCGTCAATGGCGTCGAGACATCGCCCTCGATGCGGTAGCGGTCCCACGAACCCAGCTGCGCGCCGGCCGTGGCGGCAAAGCTGCGGCCCGGGCGCTTGCGCACCAGGTTGACGGCCGCCGACGGGCTGCCCGTGCCGCTGATCAGGCCCGTGGCGCCGCGGATGATCTCGACGCGGTCGTAGATGGCCATGTCGTAGGTGCGCGCTTCCAGGTTCTTGCTGGTCGGGATGCCGTCGAACATGTACGAGGTCACTTCGAAGCCGCGTGAAAACACCTGGTCGTATTCGCGCGTGCTCGAGGAATGGTCGACCGTGATGCCGGGCGCCTGCACCAGTACGTCCTGCAGGGTATGCAGGCCCTGGTCTTCGATCTGCTGGCGCGTGATGACGCTGACGGCTTGCGGCGTTTCGCGCAGCGACAGGTTCAGGCGCGTGGCGCTGGTCAGGCCCGCGTAGCCGCGCTTGCCTTCCGTGGTGCCGTCGCGCAGGACGCTGGAACTGACGGCCACTTCATCCAAGGTGGCGGCGATCGGCGCGCCGGTGGACGCGCTGCCCGCCTTGCGCAGCACGTAGCTGCGTTCGCCGCTGGGCAGCGCTTCCAGGCCCGTGCCGGCCAGCAGGCGGGCCAGCGCCTGCGGCACCGTGTAGCTGCCGCTCAGGCCCGGCGTGCGCAAGCCTTGCAGCAGTTCGGCCGCCGCGCCCACGCTCACTTTCGCCTCGATGGCAAAGCTGGCGATGGCGGTCGACAGCGCGCCGGGCGGCACGCTGAAACTGACCTGGGTGGCCGCTGGTGCGGCGGCATCGGCCGCCATGGCCGGCGCCTGGGCCAGCGACAGCAGGAACAGGGCGCCGCCGACGGCGCGCGCGAGGGGAGTCAAACGAGCTTGGTGCATGGTATTGCCTTTCCGGTGGAATGTCGTTGCAAGATGTCGTTGCAATACCCACAGGACAGGCCGGGGCGAAAAAAAGGGCCAGCTTTTCGCGATTATTTTTTGCGGGCCGCGATGGTGACCCAGTACGGCGTGCGGTACAGCACGTCGACGGGCAGGATGCGCGTGAGGCTCTCCAGCACGGCGTCGGTGTCGTCGAGCTGGAAGGCGCCCGACAGGCGCAGGCTTGCGGCCTGCGGCTCCACGCGCAGCAGGCCGGGACGGTAGCGTGATAATTCGGCAGCGAAGGCATCGAGGCGCATGTCCTGCGCCGCCAGCATGCCGCGCGCCCACGCGTCAGCCTGCAGCGGCGCGGGCGCAGGCAGGCTGGCGTGGCTGGCGTCGAAACGGCTTTGCTGGCCCGCCATGACCGTGCGCACGGTGGCCGAGGGCGCGCGCGGGGTGATTTCCACCGCATGTTCGAGCACCGTCACGCGGCTGCCGTCGTCATCGACGCGCACGGTGAAGCGCGTGCCCAGCGCACGGATGCGGCCATGGCGGGTGGCGACGATGAAAGGGCGGCTGCCCGCGTGGTCGGGGCGCGTCTGCACCAGCAGTTCGCCGCGGCGCAGGGTCAGCAGGCGTTCGTCGGCGCCATACGCCATATCGACGGCGCTGTCCGTATTGAGCACTAGCGTGCCGCCATCGGGCAAGGACTGCTCGCGCCGTTCGCCCACGCCGCTGCGGTAATCGGCCAGCAGTTCGTGGCGCACCAGCAGCCAGGCGGCCGGCGCCGCCATCAGCGCCAGCAGCACCTGCATGGCCACGCGGCGCCGCGGCCGGCGCAGCAGGGGCGCGGCCAGCTCCGGCGGCAGCAGGCCGGCCGTCTGGCTCACCTGCTGTACCCTGTTCCAGGCGCGCGCATGTTCCGGGTCGTGCGCGCGCCATTGGGCTGACGCCGCCAGGTCGTCCGATGTGGCCTGGCCCGACTGCTCCAATAAATACCATTCGACGGCCTGGCGCGCCACCTTGCGCGACAGCGGGGGACATGGTGGAGCGACGCTGCTCATGCCAGCAAGTCCGGCGCCAGCAGCACGCATTCGGTCAGCGCCTCGGCCATGTAGCGCTTCACGGAGCGCTCGCCGATGCCCAGCTGCGTGGCGATTTCCGCATACGCATGGCCTTCGATCTGCGCCATGATGAAGACGGCGCGCACCTTCGGTTTCAGGCCGTCGAGCATGGCGTCGACCGCTTGCAGCGCCTGCAGGATTGCCGCGCGCTGTTCGGTGGACGGCACATGGTGTTCGGGCAGGGCCGCGAGCGCGTCCAGCCACGCGCGTTCCAGCGACTGGCGGCGCAAGTGGTTGATCAGCAGGTGTTTGGCGACAGTGGCCAGGTAAGCCTTCGGCGCGCGCAGGGCCGGCGTTTGCGGCTGCGATGGCGCGCCGGCCAGCAGGCGCGCAAAGGTATCGTGCATCAGGTCGGCGGCTTCGGCAGCATTGCCCAGGCGCCGCTGCAGCCAGTGCGCCAGCCAGCCGTGGTGCGCGCGGTAGTGGCTTTCCAGCTGCGTCGGCAGCAGGGGAGTGGGCGCGAACGGACTGCCTGGCATGGTGGAGGGGACCTTAATGCAAATAAGAATTATTCTCATTTTAGCGCGGCGGGCGTGCCGGCGCAATGCGCTGTTGCTGTGCCGCCACGCGGGCGGCACAGGACTAGCGTTACAACAAGGCCAGCGCGATGGCGGCCAGCACGGCCGCGCCGCCGATGAGGCGCGCCAGGCGCATGGCCTGGTGCGGGGCGTAGGGCAGCAGCCAGATCAGCAGCAAGCCGCAGCCCGTCAGGCTGCCGACCCAGTAGACGAAGCCATAGCCGCCGCCGGCGATATGCATGGCCCAGGCCAGGCCGGCCGCCAGCGCCAGCGACCCCGTCCACTGCAGGCGACGGCGCAGCGGCGCGGGCGGTTCGGCGCCGCGGCCGTGCAGGTCCGCGTAATGGCGGTCCATGGCCAGGCACAGCGAGGACAGGCCCGCATAGCACAGGGCGAAGACGAGGAAATTGGCCAGCAGTTCCATCATGCGGCCTCCATCGTCGTTGCCGGCTTGGCCGCATCCGCTGCTTTTTGCGCCTTGGCCGCCTTCGCGGGTAGGGGCTTGAGCTTGTATGCCGCATACGCGAGGCCGAGGCCCAGCACCAGCACCACCAGGTCGAAGGCGGCCACCGCCACGGGGCCGCGCCCCAGGAACAGGCTCGCGCCCAGGTGCGAGCCGCTGGTGAAGACGTTCAGCACGGGCAGGGCGCAGAACAGGAAGGCGCCCACGGCCAGCTGCATGCGCCACATGGCGCGCGAAGGCCGCAGCTGGGCGACGATGGCGGCCAGGGCCCAGGCGCCGAAGAAGCAGGCGATTTCCTCCTTCGGCCGGTCTTCCATCGTCACCGACAGCAGGCGGTTGGCCCAGAAGTAGGCGCCGAAGGCGATCGGGATGCCGGCGATGGCGCCGATATTGAGCGCTTCCACCAGGCGCAGGCCGAAACTGGGGCGCTTGCCGGCGGCCAGCGCCTTGGCTTGCTTCTGGCGCGTCTTGACGGCCCACAGCAGCGCGCCCGTGGCCACCATGGCGCAACCGGCCAGGCCGGACAGGAAGAACAGCGCGCGCAGCAGCGGTCCGCCGAAGCGGGCGATGTGCAGGCCGTACATCACGCCATGCGTGGCGGCCGCGCCGGGCAGGGCGTCGCCGTCGGACGACAGTAGCTTGCCCGTGACGCCATCGAATTCCATCGACGGCTGCTTCGACGAGATGTCGCGTCCGGCCGCGCGCGACAGCGAAATGGTGGCGTTGGCGTCGCCCGGGTTGTTCACGGAGATGCGCTCGACCTTGCCGGCCCATTGCTGCTCGGCCTGGCGCACGAGCGGCGCCAGCGGCGTCAGGGGCGCGGCCACGCCGGCCGCCTTGCGCTCGTCCGAGCGACCCGGGAACGCTTCGGCGAAGAAGGTGTCCTGGTCGCCCTTGTAGGCGGCCGTGGCGCCGGACGGCATGTACAGGAACATCAGGGTCACCAGGCCCGTGTAGGTGATCATCAGGTGGTAGGGCAGGGCCAGCACGGCCGTCACGTTGTGCGCATCGAGCCACGAACGCTGGCCCTTCTTCGGCCGGAAGGTAAACAGGTCCTTGAAGATGCGCTTGTGCGTGACGATGCCGCTGATGATGGAGACCAGCATGAACATGGCGCAGAAGCCGACGATCCAGCGGCCCCAGATGGCCGACATGTAGTGCAGGTCGAAATGCAGGCGGTAGAGGAATTCGCCGCCGCGCGTCTCGCGCGGCTTGGACAGCACTTCGCCCGTGGCCGGGTCGGCCATTTCGCTATGGAAGTTGCCGCGCCGTCCGCGCTTCTTTTCGCCCGGTTGCGACGGCTTGCTCCAGCCCAGCTGCGTGGCGGGGTTGCGTTCGCCGGGCAGGCTGATGAACCAGCGCGTGGCGCCCGTGGCGCGCTCCTGCATGGCCTGTTGCGCGACGCTGGCCGCTTCCTCCGTCGTCACCTTGCTGGCGGCGGCGCCGTGCAGCTCGGGCTGCATCCACAGCGTGATTTCATTGCGGTAGTAGCTGGCCGTGCCGGCGCAAAACACCAGCAGCAAAATCCAGCAGACGAGCAGGCCGGACCAGGTGTGCAGCCATGCCATCGACTGGCGGAAACCTTCTTTCATGCGAGACTCCAGGATAGTGCGTCCATCCAGTGCAGGATGGCGGCGATGACGGCGGCGGGAATCGCCAGGCCCAGCCAGGCGCGCAGCGCGCTGGCCGTGGCGAAGACCCACATCACGGCGCAGGTGTAGATGGCAAACGACAGCAGCGTGGCCGTCATGACGGCTTCCGAGCGGGCCATGGGCAGGCTCACCGACAGCAGCATGGTGACCAGCGCCGCCAGCAGGTAGCCGCCGGCGATGGCGGCCACGCTGCGCGAGGCCACGCCGAGGCGGTACAGCACCGCGGCGGACAGGCGCAGGCGCGCAGGTTTTTCAGTCGTTTCAGTTTCGGTAATGGCAGGCGCTTGCATGGTCAGCCGTGATCCTTGCTAGGGGGCAAGGCCGCAGGGGCCGGCAGCGGCGCCGCGCCTTGCGGCTGCACCAGGCTCAGGGTGGTGACGTACATGGCCTTGTCATAGTGCTCGTCGCCACGCTGGCCGGCCGTCTTGTCCGTGTGCTGCACTTCCAGCACATACGTGCCTTTCCAGGGCAGCGGGAAGCTGACCAGGCCCTGCGCATCGCTGTACGCTTCCTTCGCCCAGCCCGACTGCACCACGGCGTTGACCTTGGCTTCTGCCAGCGGCTTGCCTTTGTAGCTGACCTGGAACTGGCCAGCTTTGCCGGTCGGCACCAGGTCCAGCGTCAGCGCGGCGGCCTGGGCTTTGCTGTCGGCGACGAGGCGCGCGGCGGGAATCCACACGGTGCGCGTGGCCTTGCCATCCTTTTTCTCTTCCCACGACGGGTAGTTGCGTTCCTCGACGATGATGCTTTCGCCGGGCGCCACCTTGCCGTTCAGCGCGAAGGCGCCCGCCTGCTTGCTCGCCTGCAGCGGCTTGCTGCCCCTGGCCGAGATCCACGTGACCTGGCCGATGCTGAACTTGTCCAGCTGGCCGGGCGACGCCTCGCGCAGGTTGTCGCCGAATTCGCCGAAGTACACGTGGGCCGCCTGGCCGTTCTGTTCCAGCCAGATCTGGTGGGCGCTGGCGCTGCCGGAGACGATGGCAGCGCCCAGCAGGGCGGCGGCAAGGGCGCCGCGGCGCGCGATGGAAGTGATGTGCATGGTGTATCCCTTATCTTGTTATATGAAACGGAAAATCGGCCGCGCTCCTGTGGGAAGGCGGCCGGCTGGGTGCATCAGTACTGGTAACGCAGGTTCAGCGCCACGCTGCGCGGTTCGCCGTAATAGCCGCCGTTATAGAAGCCCACGCGGCGGAAATAGGTCTTGTCGAACAGGTTGTTGACGTTCAGGGTGGCCGCCAGCTTGGGACTGATCTGGTAGCGCGCCATCAGGTTGGCCAGCACGTAGCTGCCCTGGCTGACCCGCGTCTTCGTCTTGTTCGGCAGGGTGGCCGTCGTGTAGATCTCGTTCTGCCAGTTCAAGCCGCCGCCGATGGTCAGATTCTGCAGCTGGCCCGGCAGGCGGTAGGTGGTCGAGACGCGCAGCATGTTGGTCGGCTGGATGGTATTGGTCAGCACGCCCTTGCCCGTCTTCGACTTGCTGTGCGTGTAGCCGGCGAACAGCTGCCAGCCCGCCAGCGGACTGCCCGACACTTCCGCCTCGTAGCCCTTGCTCTTCGTGCCCTTGCCCGTCGAGACATACGGCCGGCTGCCGTCCGGCAGCACGAAGCTCAGCGGCACGGACGCATCCTCTTCGCCCAGGTTGTCCTGCTTGGCCTGGTACACGGCGAACGAGCCATTCAGGGCGCCGTCGAAAAATTCGCTCTTCACGCCCGCTTCCACGTTGCTGCCCGTGATCGGGTCGAGGAAGGCGTTGTTCTTGTCCTTCAGGTTCTGCGGCTTGAACAGGTCCGTGTAGCTGGCGTACAGCGAGGTGCTCTTGCTGACGTCGAGCACCACGCCCGCGTATGGCGTGACGACATCGTCCGTCTTGTAGGCGGAGCTGCGCTTCACGAAGGTGCCTTTAGTGTCGTAGCGGTCGTTATACGTTTCCCACTTCGAGATGCGCGCGCCGGCCAGCACCTTCAGATTGTCCATGACGTTGATGCGCGTGGCGATGAAGGCGCCCGACTGCTTGGTGGTGGCGACGTCGCGCGCGCCCGTGCGCAGCATGGCTGGCTCCGGCACGTCACCCGTCCAGTGGCGGAAGTCGGGGATGGTGGTGGCGAAGGGCAGCGGGTCCTCGAACTGCGTCTCGTTCGTCGTGCCGACGCGCTTCCAGCCGTTCACGCCCAGTACCAGGTCGTGTTGGCGGCCGAACAGGGGGAAGGTGCCGTTGGCCGACAGGTCGAAATTGTCCTGTTTTTCATCGTAGGGGAAGGCGCTGCTCCACACGGCCAGGCCCGAGCCGTCGCGGTTCGGATAGCCGCTGCCGCCGTAGAACAGCTTGCCGTTCGAGGAGCTGTCCAGGCGGCCATAGGCGGCCTTGACTTTCCAGTCGTTGGCGAAGCGGTGCTCGAGGTAGACGTATTTGTTTTCGAATGCGCGTTCCCAGCTGCTCCACTTGGCCGCCATGTTGAACGAGCGCGGCATGTTGGCCGGCGTGCCGTCCGAGAAGAACAGGGGGGGGGTGCCCCAGCTCGTGCCTTTCGGCGTGTTCTTTTGATAGTCGATGCCGGCCGTCAGCAGGGTGTCCGGCGTCAGGTCCGCTTCGACGATGACGGCGCCCACCAGCTTGCGTTCCTTGTACAGGTCGAGGTGGGAATGGCGGTTCTGGCCAGCCACGACGACGCGCCCGCGGATGCTGCCGTCCGCATTCAGCGGCGCGCTGACGTCGCCTTCGAGCCGTACCTTGCTCCAGGAGCCGACGGTCAGGCCGGCCGAGGCGGCGAACTCCTTGCCCGGGCGCTTGTGCAGCATGTTGATGGTGGCCGACGGGTCGCCATTGCCGCTGACCAGGCCCGTGGCGCCGCGCACGATTTCGATGCGGTCATAGATGGCCGTGTCGAACAGCGCATTGGCGCCCGAATTGACGGCCACGCCGTCGATCTGGTAGTTGCCGATGGAAAAACCGCGCGCCGAGAAATTGGTGCGTTCGCTATCGTTTTCCTGCACCGTCACGCCCGTCGACTGCACCAGCACCTCGGCCAGGCTGTTCAAGCCCATGTCGTCCATGCGCTGGCGCGTCACCACCGAGATCGATTGCGGCGTTTCGCGGATGGACAGGCCCATGCGCGTGGCCGTGGCCATCTGTTTGGTGGTGTAGGAACCCGTGTTCTCGGTCGATGCCTTGTCCTGCTGGCCCAGCACCTTGATTTCGCTCAAGGTGGCTTCATCGGGCTTGGCTGGGGCTTCCGCAGCCAGCGCCGTGCCGGCGCCCAGCGCCGCCGCCAGCAGGGCCGAATGCACGGCGGCCGCCAGCGGGCGGAGGTGCAATGCCGGGATTGCGGGAGTCATCGTGGCGGCAACGGTGCCGGCCAGCGAACGTGTTCGTGCCATGAAGCATCCTTCTTTTCGTGCGCCCGCCGTCGTGCGGCAAGGCGTGTAGTGGTATGGGGGGAGCTTGCTTGGCGGTGATGCCTGGCTGGCGCAGCGTGTCATTCAGCCGCGCACCAGCCAGGCGACCGGGTGCGGACTCTCGCGAGAGTCCAAATGTGAATGAGAACTATTCTTATTATAGTGCTGGGTTGCGAGACATGCAAGAGTGCGATGTTGTAAACGAGAACGGCCACCGCATTGTTGCGGTGGCCGTGCATCGGCCCGGCTGGCGGGAGCTTACAGCTGGCCGCGCAGGGTCAGCATGGCGTTGCGCGGTTCGCCATAGAAGTTGGAGCCATAGGCGGCCCACACGCGCGTGTAGTATTTCTTGTCGAACAGGTTGTTCACCGTCAGCGACAGCTCCAGTTTGGGACTGAGGCGGTAGCCGGCCTGCAAGCCCACCGTCGTGACGGGGCCCTGCTCGAATTTCACGGGGCCGTTCAGGCGGTACATGCTGCTGACGCTGCGCAGGCCGCCTCCCACGCTGATCTTGTCCAGCGCGCCGGCCAGCCGGTAGGTGGTCCACACATTGAAATTGTGGCGCGGCGCGATGAAGGTGTACAGCTGCGCCTTCTGGTCGTCGCTGCCTTCGAGGGTACGCGTGCTGGTGTAGGAATAGCCGCTCGTGATGTTCCAGCCCGGCAGGGGACTGCCGCTCAGCTCGGCTTCCATGCCCTGGCTGCGCATCTTGCCGGCGCCGATGGAAAACAGCGGGTTGGCCGGGTCGGGCATGACGCGGTTTTCATCTTCCATGCGGAACAGGGCCGCATGCGCGTTGACGTTCTTGTCGAACAGCTCGGCCTTCAGGCCCAGCTCGAACTGCTGGCCCGTGCGCGGCTTCAGGGTTTGGCCGGCCGCGTCCGTGGTGCTCTGGGGCGAGAAGATGCGCGTGTAGCTGCCGTAGGCCGACAGCTGCTTGTCGAGCTCATAGACGAGGCCCGCGTACGGCGTGAATTTCGCATTGATGGTGTTGCTGACGTCGGTGAACTGGTTGAAGTACGCGTTGCGGTTGACGGTATGGTTGTCCCAATGCGTCAGGCGCCCGCCCAGGTTGACGGCCAGCCGGTCCGTCGCCTGCAGGCGGGTGCGCGCGTACAGGCCGAACTGTTTGGTGCGGTTGTCATTGCCGTTGGAGAAAGTATAGCTGGGCTGCGGCACATTGTTATCTGGATGGAAGACGTTGATCGGCGCATTGTCTCCGCCGCCATACTGGAAATTCTTGTGCACCTGGCGGTAGTCGGCGCCCACGATCAGGTCGTGGCTGCGGCCGAAGGCCTGGAACGGCGTGGCCAGGTAAGCGTCGAGTCCCTGCGTCTTCCAGTGGCTGCGGTAGTTCCAGCTGATCAGGCAGCTGTCGCCCGTGACGGGATCGGCCGAGCAGTCGGACCAGCCGAAGTTGCGCGAGGGTTCATCCTGTTCGCGGTACAGGGCGGTGACCTTGAACTGGCCGCCGTTGTCCAGCTTGTGATCGAGTTCGGCAAAGTATTCGGTGACCTTTTCCGTGATGTGGTTCCAGGCCGGGTCCAGGTAGGTCGAGCGCGGCACGTCGAGCAGGCGCCCGTCTTCATGGGCGGGCAGGCCGAAGGCGGGGCGGCCCCTGTACTGCTGGTGGGTGATGCCGCCCGTCAGCACGGTGCCCGGCGCCACGTCGACGGCGACGGTGCCGTACAGCAGCGGTTTTTCCGCATACACATGGTCGACGAAGGAGCGCCGGTGTTCATAGGCGGCCACCAGGCGGCCGCGCACCCTGCCATCCGCGCTCAGGGGGCCTGTCACGTCCGCTTCCGCGTAGTAGCGGTCCCAGGAGCCTGCGCTGAGCACGCCGCTGGCGGCAAAGGTGTCGCGCGCGCGCTTGCGCACCAGGTTGATGGTGCCGCCCGGGTCGCCCGCGCCCTGGAACAGGCCGGCGGGGCCGCGCAGCACTTCCACCCTGTCGTAGATGGCCAGGCCGAAGCCGGCCGACAGGTCGTTGCCCGTGCTGGCCGGCGTCATCACGCCATCGACCTGTACCGAGTCGAGCGCATAGCCGCGCGAATAAAAGTTGCCATGGTTGCCGCCCGTGCTGCTCGCTTCGACGGTGATGCCCGTCACGCCGCGCATGGCGTCGTCCAGGCTCAGCAGGTTCTGGTCGTTCAGCTGCTGGCGCGTCAGCACGGAGACGGACTGGGGAATCTCGCGCAGGCTTTGCTGGCCCTTGCCGATGCTTACCGCCTGCGCCGCATACGATTTCGTCAGTTCAGTCTCCGCATTGGCGTCCTGGCGGGCGCTGACGGTGATTTCCGCCAGGGTCGCCACCTTGCCCGTGGCGGCGGGCGCCGGGCGGATGATGACGCTGTTGCCGTCGATGCTGGCGGCCAGGCCGCTGCCGGCCAGCAGGCGCTCGAGGCTGTCGGCCACGCTCAGGGTGCCGCTGACGGCGGGCGCCGTCTTGCCGGCCACGAGTTCGGGGGCGAACAGCAGTTGCAGATTGGCTTGCCGCGCCAGTTCATTCAGGGCCTGGCCCAGCGGCTGGGCGGCGATGGTCAGTTTAACGGTGGGCAAGGTTTGCGCCTGCGCCAGGGGAAGAGTGCCCAGGGCCAGCATGGCGGCCAGGGCCAGGGGGGCGGGTGTCAGATTGCAGCGGTGGGACCACATGTTGCATTTCTCCAGGTTAATTTGTTGTCGATTAACGAGGTAGACGCAGCAGCGGCGGAAATCCTCACCTGCGAATGCGAATTATTTGTATTTATTTTGCGGCAGTTGCATCGATGGCGCTTGCGCGGACGCTTTCGGTGCCATGCCGATCGTGCTGGTGGTGCCGCTGCGCACGATCTGCACGGGCAGCAGTTGCGGCAGGGCGGCGGCGAAGCGGTCGAGCTGGGTCAGGCTGAAGCTGCCGCCGATGCGCAGGCGCGCCACGGCCGGATCGCGTACGACGAAGCCCGTGTCGCCATAGCGCTCGAATTCGGCCAGCGCCACGCTCAGCGGCACGTTCTCGAAAGTGACGCGGCCTTCGCGCCACGGCGCCACGCTGCCGGGCGCCAGGCTGGCGATGGCCGACAGGCGGCCGGCCGCATCGGCCGTCACGCCCTGGCCCGCCAGCAGGTCGATGGCGTCCGGCTGCGCGCCCGCCACGCGCACATGGCCGTGCTGCACGGCCACGCGCAGGCTGCCGTCGTGATCGAGGGTATTCCGCACGGAAAATTGCGTGCCCACCACCGTCACGCGCAGCGGGCCGGCCGCGACCTCGAATGGCTGGTCCTGCCTGGAGTGCACCTGGAACAGCGCTTCGCCCTGCGCCAGGCGCACTGCGCGCCGCTGGCGGTACAGGGTGACGTGCAGCCGCGTGGCCGTGTCGAGCTGCACCGTGCTGCCATCGGGCAGGGCAACGGTCAGGCGCTGGCCGCGCGCGGTGGCATAGGACTGGCTGAACGTGGGTTGTTGCCACCACTGGTAGCCGCCCGCGCCCACGCCGAGCAGCAGCATGGCGGCCGCCGCATACGGCAATGCGCGCAGCCAGTGGCGGCGGGGCGCGGAGGCTGGTGCGGGGGCAGCCGGGGGCACCGTCCAGCGCGCGGCGACCTGTGCGGGAATACGGCGCACCGCCCGCTGCGTGTGCTGCAGCTGCGCATACGCGTGGGCGTGCCGCGCATCGGCCGCCAGCCAGGCGGCAAACGCGGCCTGGCCCTGGGCATCAAGATTGCCGCGCCGGCTGAACCAGGTGGCCGCCGCCAGTGCCACGGGATCTTGCGTTGCCGCAAAGCGCGCATGCGCGCGCGCGTCCGCCTCGTCCTGGGCGGCAGGGCCGAAATCGTGGCGGGGCGGAAGTGCGGTCATGGGCGCCATTATGTGGCTTCCCGCAAAGAATGCAACTGCGCCTGGCAACTGAGCATGCCGCGCGCGATATGTTTTTCCACCATGCTCACGGAAATGCCCATGCGCGCGGCGATCTGCGCATGCGGCAATTCCTCGAAGATGTGCAGCACGAAGGCGTCGCGGCAGCGGGGCGGCAGGGCGTCGATGGCGGCCACGCATGCTTGCCAGTCCTGGCTGCCCTGCAGCGCCTGTTCCGGCTGCAGGTGCGATGGCGCGGCCGGATGCGCCGCTTCCGGCATGGCGTCGAGCGCATCGTGCTGGCGCAGCGCGGCGCGGCGGTGATTGTCGATCAGCAGGTTGCGCGCCGTGTGGTACAGCAGCGCGCGCGGTTCACGGATGGCGTGCTCTTCCCGGCTGGCGCCGTCCGGTACGCCTTGCGCGCCCAGCACGCGTACATAGCTTTCCTGTACCAGGTCGGCAGCGGCTTCGCGGTTGCGCAGGCTGCGCCAGCAGAAATTGAGCAGTTCTTGATAGTAGCGTGCAACCACGGCGTCCGATGTCTTGTTGAAAGTGCAGCCTGGCATGCCACATATGAGAATGATTCTCATTATATTGCATGACGGGCCGCCGTGGGCCGCCGTGCTAAGCGGTTTACCGCACCGTGGCAGGTGTACAACGCTTTGCGCCTCGTCCGACATGCGCTACCATCCATAGTTGATATGGAGATAACATGGCTATTCAAATCATCAACACGGCGCCGATTGCCGGCCAACAGCCGGGCACCTCGGGGTTGCGCAAGAAGGTGGGCCAGTTCAGCCAGCCGCAGTACCTGGAAAACTTCGTGCAAAGCGTCTTCGACACGCTCGGCGACTGCCGCGGCCAGACCCTGGTGCTGGGCGGCGATGGCCGCTATTACAACCGCACGGCGATCCAGACGGTGCTGCGCATGGCCGCGGCGCATGGTTACGCGCGCGTGCTGTTGGGCCAGGGCGGCATTCTGTCGACGCCGGCCGTCAGCTGCGTGATCCGCAAACATGGCGCCAGCGGCGGCATCATCCTGTCGGCCAGCCATAATCCGGGTGGTCCCGACGGCGATTTCGGCATCAAGTACAACATCGGCAACGGCGGCCCGGCCCCTGAAAAGCTTACCGAAGCCATGTTTGCGCGCACGCAAGCCATCACCGAATACCGCATCAGCGACGCCGCCGACATCGACCTCGATACGCCGGGGCTGGCGCGCATCGAGCAGATGAGCGTCGAGGTGATCGACCCTGTCGCCGATTACGCGGAACTGATGCAGCGGCTGTTCGATTTCGACGCCATCCGCGCCCTGTTCGCGGGCGGCCTGCGCATCTGCTTTGACGGCATGCACGCCGTTTCCGGCCCGTACGCGAGCGCCATCCTGGAAGGCATGCTGGGCGCTCCCAAGGGCAGCGTCATCAACGGCGTGCCCTTGGAAGACTTCGGCGGCGGCCATCCGGACCCGAATCCCGTCAACGCGCAGGAATTGATCGCGCGCATGGCCAGCGACGATGCGCCGGACTTCGGCGCGGCGTCGGACGGCGACGGCGACCGCAACATGATCGTCGGGCGCCGCTTCGACGTGACGCCGTCGGACAGCCTGGCCATCCTGGCCGCGCATGCCACGCTGGCGCCCGGCTACCGTGCGGGCTTGAAGGGCATCGCGCGCTCGATGCCGACTTCCGGCGCGGCCGACCGCGTCGCCGCGGCGCTGGGCATACCGTGCTTCGAGACGCCGACGGGCTGGAAGTTCTTCGGCAACCTGCTCGACGCGGACATGGCGACCCTGTGCGGCGAGGAAAGCTACGGCACGGGTTCGAACCACGTGCGCGAGAAAGATGGCGTGTGGGCCGTCCTGTTCTGGCTCAACCTGCTGGCGGTGAAACGGCAGTCGGTGGAAGAGATCGTGCGCGCCCACTGGGCCACGCATGGCCGCAACTACTATTCGCGCCACGACTACGAGGATATCGACAGCGCCGGCGCGGCGCAGCTGATGGAGGCCGTGCGCGCGCAGCTGGCCACGCTGCCGGGACAGGTGGTCGATGGCTACACGGTGGCGCTGGCCGACGATTTCAGCTACACGGATCCCGTCGACGGCGCGGTGGCCAGCAAGCAGGGCATCCGCATCATCATGACGGACGGCGCGCGCATCGTGCTGCGCCTGTCGGGCACGGGGACGCAGGGCGCCACCTTGCGTTTGTACCTGGAGCGTTACGAAGCCGACGTGGCCCGGCATGACCTGCCGACCCAGGAAGCGCTGGCCGGCCTGATCGGCGTGGCGGAGCGGCTGGCGCAGATCCGCCAGCGCACGGGGCGTGATGCGCCGACGGTGACGACATAAAAAAAGGGCGCACATGGTGCGCCCTTCTTCATTGCGTCAGATCAAACCGTCATCACGCCTTGGCTGGCACGACCGCCTGGCGGTAGTTGTCGACCATCTTGTAGCGCTTCGCGTACAGGCCGAAGGCCATCATGGCAACGGCGGCAAAGGCGGCGAAGAAGAACATCTGGAAGGCCGTCACGCTGATGCCGCTCTCGGCAATCTTGCCGATCACGCCTTCGTTCATGACGCTCTTGTTGACGATCAGCACCCACAGGTTGCCGACGGTGGTCGACAGGTTCCAGAAGCTCATGATGGCGCCCTTCATCGAGACGGGCGCCTGGCTGTAGGCAAACTCCAGGCCCGTGGCCGAGACCAGCACCTCGCCGAAGGTCAGCAGGGCATACGGCAGGATCTGCCACATGATGGAGACGGCGTTGCCGCTGTCGAGGGCCAGCTGCAAGAGACCGATGACGATCCAGGCCAGCGAGGAAAAGCCGATGCCGGCCGTCATGCGGCGCAGCGCCGTCGCTTCCATGCCGAAGCGGTTCAGCATCGGGTACAGCACCAGGTTGTTGAACGGGATCAGCAGCATCACCAGCATCGGGTTCAGCGCCTGCATCTGCGCCGGCAGGAACCAGCTTGGTTTTTCCATGGTGTTGGCCTGCACGATCCAGGTCGACGCCTTCTGGTCGAACAGCGAAAAGAACGGCGTCACGAGGGCGAAGATGACGAGGATGCGCAGCACGGCGCGCACGCCTTCGACGGCTTCGTCCGGGTGGATGCCGCGCGCGCGTTCCAGTTGCATGGCCGTGCCGATGCTGCCGAAGGCCAGCAGCAGGACCAGCGCGGAGCAGGCCGAGATGACGAAGCCCCAGTCCGGGATCATGTAGAACGAGAACAGGGCGCCGGCCACGCCGACGTAGGCCACGTACAGGCCCGGGCGCGAGCCGTTGTCCACTTGCGCCAGCAGGGCGGTGCGTGCCACGCGGGTAAACGAATCGGGATTCGGCGGTGCCGGCGGCACGTGCACGTATTTCTTGGCGCCCATCCAGAAGACGATGGTGGCGGCCAGCATCATGACGCCGGGGATGCCGAAGGCGATCGACGGACCGTAGTCGCGCAGGAACATCGGCATCAGCAGCGAGGCGAAGAAGGAGCCGAAGTTGATGATCCAGTAGAACAGGTCGAACACCAGCTTGGCCTTGTGCTTGTTGGTCTGGTCGAACTGGTCGCCGACGAACGAGGCCACGAGCGGCTTGATGCCGCCGGAGCCGAAGGCGATCAGGAACAGGCCGAAGTAGAAGCCGTTGACATTGTTTTCAAAGACGGCCAGGCAGGCATGGCCGGCGCAATACACGAGACTGAGCCAGAAGATGGTGTTGTACTTGCCAAAGAAGCGGTCGGCCAGCCAGCCGCCCAGCAGCGGGAAGAAATACACGCCGATGACGAAGGTGTGGAAGACGTGCTTGGCTTCCCCCGTGCGCTGGTCGATCGGGATCATCAGCAGCAAGGTGCTGATGAGGAATGGCGTCAGGATGTTGCGCATGCCGTAAAAGCTGAAGCGTTCGCAGCCTTCGTTGGCGATGATGTACGGTATTTGCCGCGGCATTTTTCCCGTGGCGGTTTGTGTCTCGGCCGATGACATTGGCTCTCCCCAAGTATTTTTTGTAAGCCGCGATGCTAAGGCCTGCCGCGTTTGCTTGCAACAGAAAAAACGGCCCCTTGGCTATTTCGCAAGGAATTGTAAGGTATTGATTTTCATAAAGACATTACTTTGCGTCGTTGCGATGGCAGGACGCGGCAGTACTAATTGCATTTGCAACATGCCATGCGATGCCGCTTCGTCCGCCAGCACAAAACCGCATGCCAGGTACAGGGTCAGCGCCGCATGGTTGTCCTGCGCCACGGCCAGGCGCAGCCGGGCCAGATCGGGGATGCTGCTGGCGTGGGCGATGGCGGCGCGCAGCAACTGCCGCCCGATGCCCTGGCCGCGCGCCTGCGGCGCCACGTAGACGCCCCACAGGCTGGCTTTGTCGTGTACGACGGCAATCGGCTCGCGGCGCAGGCCAGCCATGGCGATCAACTGTTCTCCTTTGAAAGTGCCAAATATTATTTGGTATGGCGTCGTCTGCAGGCGCTGGGCGATCTGTGCCAGCGGCAAGCCGCTTTCCGCCGCATGCGTGGTGCAGAAGGCGGCGGGCAGTTCGGCGATGCCGGCCAGGCGCAGCGCGCGGTAGGCGGCAGCGTCGTCGGGCGCGAGGGGACGGACAGTGTGGGCAGGCATGTCGGCGAGTATCGGGCTTCGATGCCAGAAAGTAAACCTTGCGCTGCGCCATATTCGAACATAAGATATATCTTATTGCGATATATCTTAAGGAGCCATCATGCTGTACTTCCATCGCGGCGACCAGCCGTTGCGCGCCGCCCCGCACAGCCAGGGCGATGCGCCGGGCGCCGTTGCCAGCGTTGTTCCCGCCGCGCGCGGCCCGAAGATGTTTGACGCGGGCACCCTGCGCTACCTCGTACTGCAATTGATCGCCGACAAGCCGCGCCATGGCTACGACATCATCAAGGCCATCGAACAGCGTGCCGGCGGCGCGTATGCGCCGAGTCCCGGCGCCATCTATCCGCTCATGCATGGCCTCGTGGGCCACGGTTACGTGGCCGTCAGCCTCGACGGCAACAAGAAGCTGCACAGCATCACGCCCGAGGGGCTGGCCTTCCTGGCCGCCAACCGCGCCTATGTGGACGCCATCGCTGCCAGGGTGGATGCGCCGGCCGGCGCGGACGACGACTTGCGCCACCTGATGCACGAGCTGAAGGCGGCGGTGCTGGCGCGCGGGCGCGCGGGCGAACCCGATGCCAGCCGCCTGGACGCCATGCGCGCCATCCTGCGCCGGGCGCGTGCCGACATCGAGGCGCTGGCATGAGGCCCGCGCCGCTGTCCATGCCGGTGCCCATGCTGACGCCGGCGCGCGAGCGCGCGATGCTGTGGCTGCTTGCGCTGACGCAATTTACCGTCATCATGGATTTCATGGTGATGATGCCGCTGGCGCCCCAGCTGATGCAGGCATTCCATATCGGCCCGGCCGCCGTCTCCGGCGCCGTCTCGGCCTATGCCTGGTGCGCGGGCTTGTCCGGCTTGCTGGCGGCCACGTATATCGACCGCTTCGACCGCAAGAAGCTGCTGTTGACCATGTTTTGCCTGTTTACCGTGTCGAACCTGGCCTGCGCGCTGGCGCCGAACTTCCACGTGCTGCTGTGGTCGCGCGCGTTTGCGGGGCTGACGGGCGGCGTGCTCGGTGCCATCGTCATGGCCATCATCGGCGACGTGATTCCCGCCGAGCGGCGCGGCGCGGCCACCGGCATCGTCATGACCTCGTTTGCCATGGCGGCCGTGGGCGGCGTGCCGATCGGCGTGGTGCTGGCCGCGCACTTCGGCTGGCCTTCGCCCTTTTTCCTGCTGGTCGTGCTGTCGCTGCTGATCTGGCTGGGCGCGGCGCGCGTGCTGCCGTCGCTGACGGCGCACATGGGCGCGGCGCGCGTGCTGCCGTCGCTGACGGCGCACATGGGCGCGGCCCCGACGCCGCTGCGCCAGGTGCTGCCGAACCTGCTGGCGCTGCTGCGCGAACGGCGCCACCTCGAGGCGTTTGCCTTGTCCATTGTCAACATGACGGCGGGCATGCTGGTGATTCCCTTCATCTCGCCCGTGTTGGTGGGGAATATGGGCCTGGCGCCGGCCGACGTCACCTGGGTCTACCTGGCGGGCGGCTGCGCCACGATCTTCACGGCGCGCGTGATCGGCCGCTGGGCGGACCGGGCCGGCAAGCAGCAGGTCTATCGCTGGGTCTCGTTGCTGTCGATCGCGCCGCTGCTGTTCATGACGCATCTGCCCCAGTTGCCGCTGCTGGCGCTGATGCTGGTGTTTCCATTCTTTATGGCCCTCGTGTCGGGCCGCACGATCCCGCTGCAGGCGCTGCTGACGACCATCCCGGAGCCGCGCAAGCGCGGCGCCTTCCTTAGCGCCAATTCGGCCCTGCAAAGCCTGGGTAGCGGCCTCGGCGCCTGGCTGGGCGGCCTGACCCTGCAGACGGATGCGGCCGGCCACATCGGCGGCTATGGCTGGAATGGCTGGCTGGCGGCGGCCTTGTCGCTGTGGACGGTGTGGTGGGTGGCGCGCGTGCGCGGCGCGGCGCCGCAGGGCGCGCCGGCGTAGGCGGGCTTACTGCGTGGCGATGCGCTGCATGGGCGCGCTGTCCTTGCGCCACTGTTCCAGGCTCAGCAGGTCACCGCTGACGATGTCATCGACGAGGATGCGCTTGCCGTCCGGCGAGACGACGAAGCTTTCCCAACGGTGGGCCGCGTCCGGCGTGCTTTCGAAAAAGCTCAGCTGATAGTAGGGCTGGCCATCGACGAGGCGCGTCTCGGGTGACGTCTCCATCACGGCGCCATGCGCGCGGCCGGCCGAGGCTTTTTCGATATGCGCCGACCACGCCTTGATCTCGGGCAAGGCCATCAGCGCATCGACGGCGCGCGCATTCTGCTCTTGCGCCGCCGTCTGGCTGCTCGCGGCCGGGGCATTGCCACCGTGCTGCGCGGGCTGCTGGTAGACGTAAAAGGCAGCCAGGGCGGCAGCCAGCAAGCCGGCCAGGGTGCCGGCGATGATGGCGGTTTTGGAAGAGGAGGCGCGTGGCGGCATGGTGGTGTGGGCGTGAGAAAGAAGGTCGATGGCGGCCATGCTAAAGCAAAACGCACAGGCCGGCAATCGCCGGGCTGGCCAAACGGGCTGGCCACGTCAACAGGCGAAAAAAAAGCTACCTTCCGGAGAAGATAGCTTTTCGGGGCCGCCGGGGAGGCACTGGCAGC
Organism: Janthinobacterium sp. SUN118; assembly: GCF_030397695.1. Taxonomy (NCBI): domain Bacteria; kingdom Pseudomonadati; phylum Pseudomonadota; class Betaproteobacteria; order Burkholderiales; family Oxalobacteraceae; genus Janthinobacterium; species Janthinobacterium sp. SUN118. The sequence continues at coordinate 845,493 of NZ_JAPUBV010000001.1, forward strand.
TTTTGGCCTGCCTGTTCCTGCCCGGCGCAGGCGGCTCCGCGCGCCGTCGCCTGCGCGCGGAGCCGCAGGACATTACATCATGCCGTCCATGCCGCCCATGCCGCCCATACCACCCATGCCGCCGCCCATGCCGCCGCCTGCCTTGTCGTCAGCGATTTCGCAGACCATGCAGTCGGTCGTCAGCATCAGCGAAGCGATCGAAGCGGCGTTTTGCAGCGCCGAACGGGTCACTTTGGCTGGGTCCAGGACGCCCATTTCAACCATGTCGCCATACGTGCCGTTGGCAGCGTTGTAGCCGTAGTTGCCCGAGCCAGCCAGTACGGCTGCCACGACGACCGAAGCTTCTTCGCCAGCGTTTTGCACGATCATGCGCAGTGGCTCTTCCATTGCGCGCAGGACGATCTTGATACCGGCATCTTGATCAGGATTGTCGCCCTTGACCGTGATGTTGGCGCGTGCGCGCAGCAGGGCTACGCCGCCGCCTGGCACGATGCCTTCTTCGACGGCAGCGCGGGTTGCGTGCAGTGCATCTTCAACGCGGGCTTTTTTCTCTTTCATTTCGACTTCGGTGGCTGCGCCAACCTTGATCACGGCAACGCCGCCAGCCAGTTTGGCTACGCGCTCTTGCAGTTTTTCACGGTCGTAGTCCGAGGTCGCTTCTTCGATCTGTACGCGCACTTGTTTCACGCGTGCTTCGATCGAGGCAGCTTCGCCGGCGCCATCGATAACGATGGTGTTTTCCTTGCCCACTTCGATGCGTTTCGCCTGGCCCAGTTCGGCCAGGGTCACTTTTTCCAGGGTCAGGCCGACTTCTTCAGCGATCACTTGACCACCGGTCAGGACAGCGATGTCTTCCAGCATGGCTTTGCGGCGGTCGCCGAAGCCAGGTGCTTTCACTGCGCAGGTTTTCAGGATGCCGCGGATGTTGTTCACAACCAGGGTCGCCAGCGCTTCGCCTTCGATGTCTTCGGCGATGATCAGCAGTGGACGGCCAGCTTTTGCGACTTGTTCCAGTACCGGCAGCAGGTCACGGATGTTCGAGATTTTCTTGTCGCACAGCAGGACGAATGGGCTGTCCAGTACGGCAACTTGCTTCTCTGGGTTGTTGATGAAGTAAGGCGACAGGTAACCGCGGTCGAACTGCATGCCTTCAACGATGTCCAGCTCGTCGTTCAGCGACTTGCCGTCTTCAACGGTGATGACGCCTTCCTTGCCGACTTTTTCCATCGCTTCAGCGATACGCTCGCCGATCGAGTAGTCCGAGTTGGCCGAGATCGCGCCAACCTGGGCGATTTCCTTGGTCGTGGTGCAAGGACGGGCGATTTTCGCCAGTTCTTCGACGGTTGCTGCAACAGCTTTGTCGATACCGCGCTTCAGGTCCATCGGGTTCATGCCGGCGGCAACGAACTTCATGCCTTCGCGCACGATGGCTTGTGCCAGCACGGTCGCGGTGGTGGTGCCGTCGCCGGCGTTGTCGCTGGTGCGGGAAGCAACTTCCTTGACCATTTGCGCGCCCATGTTCATGAGCTTGTCTTTGAGTTCAACTTCTTTCGCTACCGACACACCATCCTTGGTGACGGTAGGGGCGCCGAACGAGCGCTCCAGGACCACGTTGCGGCCTTTCGGGCCCAGCGTTACTTTGACTGCGTTGGCGAGGATGTTGACGCCTTCGACCATCTTGGCGCGCGCTGCGTCGCCGAATACTACTTCTTTAGCTGCCATGTTCAATTCTCCTGAGTTTCGGGATGTATCTGTCTACAACGTGGAAACAATTACTTGACGACGATCGCCATGATGTCTTCTTCGCGCATGACCAGCAGCTCATCGCCGTCAACTTTGACGGTTTGGCCGGCGTACTTGCCGAACAGGACGCGGTCGCCCACTTTGACATCCAGAGGACGGACTTTGCCGTCGTCGAGAATCTTGCCATTGCCTACGGCAAGGACTTCGCCTTGATCCGGTTTTTCAGCAGCTGCATCAGGAATGATGAGGCCGGACGCAGTCTTGGTTTCCTGGTCGAGGCGTTTGACGATGACGCGATCGTTCAATGGGCGCAGATTCATACAAAACTCCTTAAAGTTCAATGGATAAGTGTTGCTAAATGAATACATGCCTGGCACAGCGCCAGGCCTGCTTTCAGTGACCGCCGTTGAAAGCAGCCCGCAACGGTCAAGCAAACCCCATGTCATCCTGTCCTTGCCCGTATCCGGCAGTGGTGCATCGCGGCGTCGCCCGCCGCGTAGCATTCCCTGCAGTGGCCTGGCAAGCACCATCATTTCCTGAGGATTGCTACGAAAGAGTTTGTTAGCACTCTCTACTAACGAGTGCTAATTATAGGGACGGTAGGGGGCTTATTCAAGGGCTTATTCTCCGGGAAGATATGCATAGACGTTCTGCGCAGCCTGCATTTACGCAGGGTTTGCGCTGGCGCAAGCCTAGTTCCCGGGCGTCAGCAACAGCAGCGACTCTAGCATGTCGTCCGGATGGGGGGCGTTCCTGTACACACAGGAAACAGATTTCACTATGAAATTTGATAAGATGATTGATATTACATATCAATATCGCCACTGCGCCAGAAAGCACACCATGCAGCACACCATGTCCTATCCTGTTTCCCGTCCTGCGCTGCGCCTGCTAGGCGCCACCGTCATCGGCCTCGCCTGCCTGGGCCATGCCGTCGCGCAAACGGCTGCCGCGCCAGCGGCCACCATCGTCGACGAGATCACCGTGGCGACCCTGACGCCGCTGGAAAAGGAAATGCTGCTCAATGACCTGTTCAACGACTTGAACAAGGATGACGACGACCAGGAAGCGCATGTGTGGGACAACGGCGGCGACAGCGGCGTGCTGGTGAAAGCCACGTATAACTTCAGCAATTCCGGCATGACCGAGCACAGCCTGAAGGCGCACATGTGCCGCGACCTGAAGTTCGTCGTCACGGCTGGCGGCAAGACGCAGGGCCTGAGCCGGCGCACCTGTTCGCAGAACAGCGGCAACTGGGATGTGCAGGGCAAGGACCCGGCGCCCGTCGTGTATCCGCCTTTCCTGTCGGACGTGACGGTGGCCAAGCTGAATGCCAAAGAGCAGGCATCGCTGCTGAAGGCGGCCGTGCGCACCTTGAAGGATGAAGAGGATGGCAAGAGCCGCCAGTGGAGCAACAAGGGGCTGGGCAATGCCCAGGCCTTGCTGGTGACCTTGACGCCATCCGCGACCGGCACCAAGCCGGGCAGTTTTACCACGTGCCGCGACTTGACGATGGTGCTCGACGGCAAGGGCGGCAAGCAGGAATTGACGCGCCGTTCGTGCGAAAACCGCTACGGCAGCCTGGACATCGAACCGGACTTCGAAGGGCATCGCTAGGACGGCTTGCCGCAAGGCCGCAAGCGCGCCGTGGCGTTAAAAAGCATGTATTTCACGGCAACTGCGCTGCATTGATGTAAATATGTGTGACAGCGGCCTGATTCGATTGACGCCCGGGGAGCGTCCGCCCTATAGTGGCGGGATGATTTCCGAATTCAACGAATTATCCGACAAAATCGGCCTGCTGGCTGAAATGACCCATGCGCTGCGCCGTGAAAACGCGCAATTGCGCAAGGACAATGTCGCCCTGGCCGCCGAAAACGCGCTGTATGTGCAACGCATGCGCGAGGCGCAGGAGCGCGTGGAAGCCTTGCTGGAAAAAATCCCGGAACTGGTGCAGGCCGGCCTGGAGCAAGCCGCTTCGGAAGCCGCCGCTGTCACCGGCGATCACCTTGCCGAGAACGAGAAGGAAGCGTAATGCCGCGTGTCGATGTCAATATCATGGGCCAGGCCTACAGCATGGTGTGCCGCGATGGCGAAGAGCGCGCCTTGCGCGAAGCGGCGATCTATCTCGATAGCAAGATGAAGGCCATCCGCGACGCCGGCAAGGTCAAGGGCAACGACCGCATCGCCGTGTTGGCCGCGCTGGGCGTGGCGGCAGAGTTTCTCTCCGTCAAGTCACCGCAAGGTCCGCTGTCGGAATTGACGATACTGGAAGTGAAGCAAAAGATCTCGGCCATGCATACCGTCCTGGACAGCGCACTGACGCCCCAGGAAAACCTTTTTTAAGCGCGTACGCGACGATTTGTCTTTGCGATGCGCGACCAAAGGAGTAAACTTGGGTCTACCCTGCGGTGTTCGCGATTGCCATATATTCCTTGAACCATTTATGCGCATCGGTTGCGAATTTTGTTTGATGGGAGTGAGCGTCGCTCGTTCGACGAACCCGAAATTGAACTAACGTGACCACCTTGAACCGTTTGGTTCGGGATGCCGGCATAGCGGCACAGGCGGGGCCCAATTTGTAGTACAACTGAAAACGGTTGCGGCATCACGATGCGCAACCGTTTTTTTACGTCTGTTGCCTTGATACGGGAGATTTGATGAAACAATATTGGCTGATGAAATCGGAACCGGATGAAGTGAGCATCGACGACCTGATGGCGGCGCCCCGGCACACCATGCCGTGGTTTGGCGTGCGCAACTACCAGGCGCGCAATTTCATGCGCGATGGGATGAAAGTGGGCGATGGCGTGCTGTTCTATCACTCCAGCTGCCCGCAGCCGGGCGTGGCCGGCGTGGCCGAAGTGGCCAGCACGGCGTATCCCGATCACAGCCAGTTTGAAGAGGGCGGCAAATACTTCGATCCGAAAGCCACGCCAGAACAGCCGCGCTGGATCAGCGTCGACGTGCGCGGTGTCAGGAAGACGGCGCTGCTGCCCCTGTCCGAGATGCGCCAGATGCCGGAACTGGAAGACATGCTGCTGTTGAAGAAGGGCAGCCGCTTGTCCATCACGCCCGTGACGCCGGCGCAATGGAAGGTCATTACAGGCAAGTTGACAGCCTAGGCGCCGTCGCGCCGTCGCCCTCGATGCGGTTGCGGCCATGTTGCTTGGCCCGGTACAGGGCCTGGTCGGCGGCCGCGAGCAATTGTTCCGGCGTCTGTCTGTCGGCATTCAGGGCCAGGCCGATGCTGGCCGTCACTAGTCCGCCGCGCGACGGGGCCTGGGCGATGGCGGCGGCGGCGATCGCTTCCTGCATCTTTTGCGCCACTGCCTTTGCGCCCGCGTGTCCGGTGGCCGGCAGGATGGCGGCAAACTCTTCGCCGCCAAAGCGTGCCACCAGGTCGCTGGCGCGCGGCAATGCCGAACGCAGGGCCGCGGCGATCTGCACCAGGCAGGCGTCGCCATACGGGTGGCCAAAGCTGTCGTTGAGGCTCTTGAAAAAATCGATATCGATGATCAGCAGAGCCAGCGGCTTGCCGTCGCGCGCGGCGCGCTGCCATTCGCCCTGCAGGGTCTGGTCGAAGCAGCGCCGGTTGGCGACGCCCGTCAAGCCATCCGTCAGCGACAGTTTCTCCAGCAGCTCGTGCGCGGTGCGCAAGGCCAGCTCGCTTTGCATGTAGCGGCTTTGCAGGGTGGCCGAGCGCAGCGCGTGGACGGTCAGCGCGACAAACAGCGAGGTGGCCGCCAGGTAGAAATGGTCGCGCAGCACGACGAAACCCAATCCCAGCAAGGCCGCCGTGAAGAAGATGGGACTGAAGTTGTCGATCAGCAATGTCAGCGGCGGCGGGGCATGCCGTGGCCGCGCCGCTTCCTCCTGCGGCCGGGTTTGCGCAGCCAGCACGGCCAGCAGCAGGAATGGCACGCTTGGCAGCAACTCGGTCAGGATCGGCCCGGCGAGCGCATGCAGGGTCAGGTAATTGTAGGCGCCGGCGCAGCCGGCGTAGCACCAGAGGAAAACGCTGAGCAGCAGGTAAAAGCGGCCCTGCTCGCCATCCCGGCGGTGCGCCAGCAGGCGCAGCGAGGCGCAGCAGGCCAGGACCAGGTTTTCCACGTTGTACGTCACCACCAGCAGGCTGGCGGGAATCGGCGCGATCGAGCGCTGGGCAAATGGCGAGACGGAAAAGATGGCCGTATAGGCCAGATAGGCTGCCAGCAAGACTTGCACGGCGTCCAGCCATTGCAGGCTGCGCGAGGGATGCTGGTCGCTGACCGAGGAAATGGCCAGCAGCAGGGGCGCGCCATACATGAAATAGGCAAAATCGGAGAAATACGTGGTGTCGGACGCCACCTGTCCGCTCAGGTCTTGCCAGGCGGACAGCGCCATGCCCACGCTCCAGAACAGCATGGCCGCCGCAAACAGGCTCCAGCCCGTGCGCACGATGCCTGGCGCGCTCAGGCGGGCGCAGCGGCAGCAGGCGGCCAGGGCCAGCAAGGGCGCCAGCAGGTTGAACAGGTAGCCCACAGCCTGGGCATGCCGGCCGGCAAATGCCGTCAGGGCCAGCTGCGCCACTATATAAGCGGCGCCCAGGGCTATCCAGAACGTCGTGGTCTTCCTGGCAAGCTGCATAGGCTGGGCTCCCTGGCTCGAATGTCCGTCAGATCATGAGCGCCTGCCTTGGTTTGGCGGCAGGGTAAAACGATCATACCCCTTATCCCAAAAGCAAGTCCATTCCATTGGGAAATTTTAATGCATAGAGGGAAAGATTGTGGCGGATCACGCCAGGCCGGGGGCGGATGGCGCAGCGCGTGCCGCCGCCCTCCGCCTGGAACGGCGTGTCAGGCCTGGGCTGGGCGCGCCTTGGTCGGCGGCGTCGCCATCACCTGGCTCTTATAGGCCCAGACGAGCAGCGCGATGGCGCCGACGATCATCGGCAGCGACAGCATCTGGCCCGAGGTGATCGGCACGCCCAGCCACACGACTTCCCAGTCCGGCGTGCGGAAGTACTCGGTGAAGAAGCGCGCGCAGCCGTACAGCAGGGTGAACATGGCGCCCACGGCCATGCGCGGATGCTGCTTGCGCGCGTACAGCCACAGGATGATGAACACCAGGATGCCGTCGACCAGCATCTGGTAGATCGGCGACGGGTGCACGGGATACGGAATGCCCGGCCATTGCATGGCCCACGGCAGGGTGTCCGGCGCGATGCGGCCCGGCAATTCGGCATTGATGAAGTTGCCCAGGCGGCCGGCCGCGTAGCCGAGCGGCACCAGCGGGGCGATGAAATCGAGCACGTCGAACAGGTTGCGGCCTGCCTTGCGGCTCCACAGGTACATGGCGACGATGACGCCGAGGAAGCCGCCATGGAAGGACATGCCGCCATGCCAGACCATGAAGATTTCGAGCGGATTGTGCATGAAGTATGCGGGGCGGTAGAACAGCACTTCGCCCAGGCGGCCGCCGATCACCACGCCCAGCATGCCGTAGAACAGCATGTCGTCGAGGTCTTCCTTCTTCCAGCCCAGCGCGGCGATATGCGGCTGCTTGATGCGCACCCGGCCCAGGATGATGAACAGGGCAAAGGCCAGCACATACATCAGGCCGTACCAGTGCACGGCCAGCGGGCCGATCTGGATGGCAATCGGATTGGGCATCGGGTGTATCAGCATGGAGTTTCTTTCTTTGTTTAAAGCGAAGGTTGCGTAGTATGGCCCTGCGGCAGCTTTTTTGCCTTAGCGGCCACTTAATTTATTGACCGCCAGCGGCGATTTGCATGCGCAGCAGGGCCAGGAAGCCTTGCAGCACGGCGGACGGGTTGTCGCGGCGCCAGGCCAGGCCCGTTTCCACCAGCGGCGTGGCGTCCTGCAGCGGCCTGTATTCTACGCCGGGGCGCATCAGGTTCGAGACCGATTGTGGCACAAGCGCGATGCCCATGCCAGCCGAAACGAGGCTGACGATGGTTTGCATCTGGATCGCTTCCTGGCCGATCTGCGGCGTGATGCCGGCGGCGCGGAAGACGCCGAGTATCGCGTCGTGCAGGGCCGGCGAGATCGCGCGCGGGAAGATGATCAGCGGCAGCGGCGGCACGTCCTGCAGGCGCACGGGGCCCGGCGTGGCCCATATGGCGAGGCCCGATGGCGCGGCCAGCACCAGCGGCTCGGCCAGCACGGGCAGGTAGTCGAGCGCCGCCTTCGCCTTCTCGGGCAGGGGCGGGATCAGGAGGCCGGCATCCGTGCGCCCGGCCAGCAATTCGTCGAGCTGCAGGTCGGAGGTGGCTTCCTGCAAGGCGATCTGCACCCGCGGATAGGCCGCCTGGTAAGCGCGCAGCAGGGGCGGCAGCACGCTGTAGTCGGCCGACGAGACGAAGGCCAGGCTCAGGCGGCCCGCCTCGCCCTGCGCGGCCCGCCGCACCAGCGCCGGCAAGTCCTGTGCCTGGGTCAGCAGGCGGCGCGCCTCGGGCAGCAGCGCCGTGCCGGCCGGTGTCAGCTGCACTTCGCGCCGGGTGCGCACGAACAGGGGCGCGCCCAGCAAGTCTTCCAGGGCCATGATGGTTTGCGACAGGGGCGGCTGCGTCATGTGCAGGCGCGCGGCGGCGCGGCCGAAATGCAATTCCTCGGCGACGGTGACAAAGTAGCGCAACTGGCGCAGCTCAAGATTCATATGCGTTTCCATGCGGATTGAATGCTGTGATATGTAATACGACTCACAGACACGTGCATCATATATTTGACAGTGGGGCGCGCGCAAGGCAATCTGGCGTACCCCCACTGCACGCAGGGTCTTGGCCCTTGCCGGCCCGCCCCCGCAGTCAGGCCCTCACATTTTTGGAAGGTCCCCATCATGCCGCAATACCGCTCCCGCACCACCACCCACGGCCGCAACATGGCTGGCGCCCGCGCCCTGTGGCGCGCCACCGGCATGAAGGACGGCGACTTCGACAAGCCGATCATCGCCGTCGTCAACTCGTTTACCCAGTTCGTGCCCGGTCACGTGCACCTGAAGGATCTGGGACAGATGGTGGCGCGCGAGATCGAGGCGGCCGGCGGCGTGGCCAAGGAATTCAATACCATCGCCGTCGATGACGGCATCGCCATGGGCCACGGCGGCATGCTGTATTCGCTGCCTTCGCGCGACCTGATCGCCGACTCCGTCGAATACATGGTCAACGCCCACTGCGCCGACGCCATGGTGTGCATCTCGAACTGCGACAAGATCACGCCGGGCATGCTGATGGCGGCCATGCGCATCAACATCCCCGTCGTCTTCATTTCCGGCGGCCCGATGGAAGCGGGCAAGGTCGTCAAGGTGGTCAACGGCACGCAGAAGATCATCAAGCTGGACCTGGTCGACGCCATGATCAAGGCGGGCGACAGCACTGTCTCCGACGCCGACGTGGCCGAGATCGAGCGTTCGGCCTGCCCGACCTGCGGTTCGTGCTCCGGCATGTTCACGGCCAATTCGATGAACTGCCTGACCGAGGCGCTGGGCCTGGCCCTGCCCGGCAACGGCACCATCCTGGCCACGCACTCGGACCGCCAGCAGCTGTTCCTGCGCGCCGGCCGTCTGATCGTGGAACTGGCCAAGCGCCACTACGAGCAGGACGATTATTCCGTGCTGCCACGCTCGATCGCCACCAAGGCCGCTTTTGAAAACGCGATGGCGCTCGACGTCTCCATGGGCGGCTCGACGAACACCGTGCTGCACCTGCTGGCCGCCGCGCACGAGGCGGAAGTGGAGTTCACGATGGCCGACATCGACCGCATCTCGCGCAAGGTGCCGTGCCTGTGCAAGGTGGCGCCGATGACGGACAAATACCATATCGAGGACGTGCACCGCGCCGGCGGCATCGTGGGGATTCTGGGCGAGCTGGCGCGTGCCGGCCTGCTCAACACCACTCTGCCGACGATACACGCGCCGACACTGGCCGACGCCATCGCGCAAAACGACATCATGTGCACGGACAATCCGGCCGTGCATGAACTGTTCCGCGCCGCGCCGGGCGGCGTGCCGACGCAGACGGCGTTTTCGCAGTCCGAGCGCTTCGCCGCCGTCGATACGGACCGTTCCACCGGCTGCATCCGCGACAAGGCCCACGCGTATTCGCAGGATGGCGGCCTGGCCGTGTTGTACGGCAACCTGGCCGAGAAGGGCTGCATCGTCAAGACGGCCGGCGTCGATGAAAGCATCCTGAAATTCTCGGGCAAGGCGCGCGTGTTCGAAAGCCAGGATGCGGCCGTGGCAGCAATCCTGGAAGACACCGTGCATGAGGGCGACGTCGTCATCATCCGCTACGAAGGCCCGAAAGGCGGCCCAGGCATGCAGGAAATGCTGTACCCGACGTCGTACATCAAGTCCAAGGGCCTGGGCAAGGCGTGCGCGCTGTTCACGGACGGGCGCTTCTCGGGCGGTTCCTCGGGCCTGGTGATCGGCCACGCGTCGCCGGAAGCGGCCGAAGGGGGCGCCATCGGCCTGGTGGAAGAGGGCGACTTCATCGACATCGACATTCCCGAGCGCAGCATCAACCTGCGCGTCACGGATGCGCAGCTGGCCGCGCGCCGCGCCGCCATGGAAGCGAAGGGCGATGCGGCCTGGCTGCCCGTCAACCGCGACCGCTATGTCTCGCAGGCGCTGCAAGCCTATGCGGCACTGACGACATCGGCCGACCGCGGCGCCGTGCGCGATCTGTCGCAGTTGAAGAAACGTTAATTTGTTGTGCCAGTACGACGGCCGGCCCCGATCCACCGCGCGGGGCCGGCTGCCGTTACATCGCCTTACAAACAACATGGCCATAGGCGTGCAGATGGGGCAGAATGTGAGTGCCTCCCGACTGCATTGCGTTACTACATTGAAACGCTTGATCTGGGCTCGTGGTGCATCTGCGGAAACACAGTAAAATGCCGCAGGAAGTAACTTTGGAGAAAAGACAATGAAACGTTTTATGTTGGTGAGTGTATTGGCCGTCTCGGCCCTGGCATCGCAAGCAGCGTTGGCCAATCCGGACCTGGCGAAAGCCAAGAATTGCATGGCGTGCCACGCCGTGAGCACGAAACTGGTGGGTCCCGCGTTCAAGGACGTGGCTGCCAAGTACGCCGGTCAGAAAGACGCGGAAGCCAAGCTCGTGGCGAAAGTCATGAAGGGCGGTTCCGGCACCTGGGGCGCGATCCCGATGCCAGCCAACCCGCAAGTGAGCGATGCGGAAGCCCACACCCTGATCAAATGGGTGCTGGCGCAGAAATAATCTGTGCCGCTCTACCCGATATCAGCGCGCCGGCAATCCCGGCGCGTTTTTTTTGCCTGCCGCCTTCAAGTTGCCCATGCCTTCCAGCGTCGCCCTGACCGCCTCGGCCAGCGGCGTATGCGCTTCCTGGCCCAGCACGGCCAGCAGGCGCGCATTGTCCATCTGCAGCGGCGTTTGCCATAAATAGCGCATCTCGCGCATTTCGCGCAGGGTCGTCACGAATGGCGATGCCAGGGTCACCAGCCACCAGGGAAAACGCCGGATGGCCGGCGCAGCTCCCGTCGCCTGCTCCACCACGCGGGCAATCGCCGCCGTCATTTGCCGGCCATCGTGGTCCCGGTGTCCGGCCATGTGAAAGCGCGCAAACGCGGGCAGGGTGTCGCGCATGGCCAGCAGCTGCAGCATCGTGCGCGCCACGTCGGGCAGGTAGGACCACTGGTGGCCGACGCCGGGCGCGCCCGGATACAGCACCGTGCGCACGGGCTGGCCCGGTTTCACGAGGCCTTGCGAAAACCAGTTGTTGCCGGCGCGGGGGCCGAAAAAGTCGCCCGCGCGCACGATCAGCACGCGCGCGCCCTGCGTGCTGGCTGCCTCCAGCCGCGCCTCCAGTTCCACGCGGATGGCGCCCTTGCGCGTGCGCGGGTGCTGCGGCGCGTCTTCCGCCAGTAATTCCCCCGTTGCGGGAAAGGCGTCGGGGCCAAAGTTATACACGGTGCCGGGCAATACGATGGTGGCGTTTTCGGCAATCGCCGCGGCGATCGTGTTGTCGAGCATGGGCAGTACCAGCTGGCCCCAGTGCCGGTAGCCGGGCGGATTGACGGCATGCACGATGACGGCGCAGCCTTTCGCTGCCGCCAGCACGTCCGCGCGCGACAGGGCGTCGCCGCGCAGCCATTCGATGGCGTCGCCGCATGGCGACGGTGTTTCTCTCCGCGTCAGGGCGCGCACCTGCCAGCCTGCGCCCAGCAGCTGGCGCACCATCTCGCCGCCGATGCCGCCCGTGGCGCCCAGTACCAATGCCGTTTTGTCCATGCTGTCCTCCGTGTGGTTGATGGCGTCAGTATCTGCCGCGCGGGGCTAATTGGGAATTGACGAACATCGCTGACAGGCTATACATTTATGTATGACAGAACTTCATCCATGAATCCGGCGATCGCCTGGGAATACTACCGCTCGCTGCTGGCCGTGCTCAGCCATGGTTCGCTGTCGGGTGCCGCGCGGGCGCTGGCCATCACGCAGCCCACGGTCGGCCGGCATATCTGCGCGCTCGAGCAGGCGCTGGGCGTGACCCTGTTCACCCGTTCCCAGACAGGCTTGCTGCCCACGGAAGTGGCGCTGGCCCTGCGCCCGCATGCGGAAGCGATGGCGCAGACGGCCGCCCTGATGGAGCGCGCCGCCAGCAGCCAGGGGCAGGGCGTGGCCGGCGTCGTGCGCATCTCGGCCAGCGAGGTGGTGGGCGTGGAAGTCTTGCCGCCGATACTGGCCCGCTTGCGCGAGCGCCATCCAGGCCTGACCGTGGAACTGGTGTTGAGTAACAAGGTGCAGGATTTGCTGCGCCGCGAGGCCGATATCGCCGTGCGCATGGTGCGGCCGCGCCAGGAACAGCTGCTGGCGCGCAAGGTGGGCGATATCGAACTGGGCTTGCATGCGCACGCGGACTACCTGGCGCGCCGCGGCGCGCCGCTGGACCTGGCTGACCTGGCGCGCCATGCCGTCATCGGCTACGACGAGGCGAGCCCTTTCGTGCGCAATGCGGGCGCCGTGTTCAAGGATTTTTCACGCGAGCATTTTGCATGGCGCTGCGACAGCGACCTGGCGCAGCTGGCCCTGATACGCGCGGGCGCCGGCATCGGCGTGTGCCAGGCGGGGCTGGCGGCGCGCGATCCCGCCTTGCGGCGCGTGTTGCCGCAGGCGTTTGCGCTGCCGATGGAAACGTGGGTGACCATGCATGAAGACTTGCGCGGCAGCCTGCGCTGCCGCGCCACCTTCGACGCGCTGGTCGAAAGCTTGCTCGCTTACGTGGCGGAACAGCCGCTTACTTGACTACTTCCATCTTGGTTTTCTTGCCATCGCGATATGTAAACAAGGTCAGCGCGCCATCCTTGATGTCACCGTTGGCGTCAAACGCAATCGGCCCCGTCACGCCCTGGTACTTGACCTTGGCCAGGAAGGGCAGATAGACGGACGGTTTCGACGATTTCGCGTCGGCCATGGCGGTCGCCATGGTCATAACGGCGTCGTACACATACGGTGCGTACAGCTGCACTTCCATATTGTATTTCTGCTTGTAGCGGGCGCGGAAATCGTCCATGCCTTTTTGCTGCTCGCCCGTCACGCCGCCCGCTTCCGCGCAGGTGACCATGTTTTCGCCGACGGCGTCGCCCGCCAGTTTGCCCAGCGGCTCCGTGCACAGGCCGTCGCCGCCCATGAACTTGGCCTTGATGCCCAGCGCCTTCATCTGGCGCAGCATGGGGCCGCCCACGGAATCCATGCCGCCGAAGAAGATCAGGTCCGGGTTCTTGGATTTGATGCTGGTGAGAATGGCGTTGAAGTCGGTCGCATTGGCATTGGTAAACTCCTTGCCGACGATTTGCACGCCGGGCAAGGCTTTCTTCGCCCCTTTGACGAACTGTTCCGCCACGCCCTGGCCGTAGGCCGTGCGGTCGTCGATGACGGCGATTTTCTTTGCTTGCAGCTTGCCCACGGCGTACGCGCCCAGGGTGCCGCCCAGCTTGTTGTCATTGGCGACCACGCGGAAGGCCGTATTGAACTTTTGCTGCGTGTAGGTGGGGTTGGTGGCGGCCGGCGAAATCTGCGGAATGCCGGCATTGAAGTAAATGCGCGAGGCGGGTATCGTCGTGCCGGAATTCAGGTGGCCGACCACGCCGTTGACCTTGGCGTCGACCAGCTTTTGCGCCACGGCCGTGCCCTGCTTCGGATCGGCTGCGTCATCTTCGGGAACCAGCACGAACTTGACGGCTTTGCCGTCTATCTTGAAGCCTTTGGCGTTCAAGTCCTCGATGGCCATCTTGGCCGCGTTTTCATTATCCTTGCCCAGGTGGGAGCTGGCGCCAGAGACCGGGGCGACGTGGCCTATCTTGATGATTTCCTGCGCGCCCGCATGGCCGGCAAAGGCAAGGGCGACGGCGAGTGGAAGGACTTTGGTCTTGAGCAGCATAAACATTCTCCAATGGATAAAGATACGGCGGCGTCTCGTGAAAACCGCTTCGATGGCGGTACGTGTGAAGAAAGGTACAACAAAAAACAGGCCGCGCAAAGCCGCTTTTCGGGCTTTTTACATTTTGTCGTAACAATCACCAAAGTGAGGCGCGATGCACCGATTTCGCTGGCGCGAGCGCACCAAAGAGTGGCGTTGGAAGGAAGATGGGTGTAGGAGACGGCGGACCTCAAAGGCCCGGAAACTGGCCATGCCTGACAAAAGCGCTGCGAGCGGACGGAAGGGGGCAAGAAGCGCAACCTTGCGCAAGGATGGGGCGCCGCGCCGGCGAGCATCGCCGGCCGGCTATGCCGGCGCGCCCCAGGTTTTGGCGGGAGTCCTAGGGCGCAGGTGGGTGCAGATGTCCCAGCTCATGGCTGACGGCATGCGCCACGATCTGTTCCAGCGATTGCTGCAAGTCTTCGCGCAGGGCACCGCGCATGCCGATCAGGGCATTTTGCAGCGCCGTCTGCAAGACGTGGGCGATGCGCTCTTCGAGCAGATGATCGATCTTGCCCTGGACTTGATGCAAGATGCGCTGCGTTAGGCGCTGTTCGATGGCGTCCCAGTCGGGCTGCGCCAGGCTGGGCGGCAACGCCGGTGGCGCTTCCGCGACGACGGCCACAGCCGGCACCGGCGCTGCTGGCGGTGGCGGCGCCGGCACTTCCGGCCCCAGCAGCACTTCCGTCAGCAGGGGGATGCCCTGGTCGAATGGCGGCTGGTTCATGTCTTGCCCGCCACGAAGTGCGTCGGTTGCACGTCTTGCTGGCGATAGTGGAGGAAGCGCTGACGGCCCGCCTGCGCATCCTGTTCGTCGGAAGACACGATCTCGAAGACGCGCTGGAACTGCGCATAGTTGGCGGGCGGCAGCTGCGACAGGTTGACGAGGATGTCGTGATGCGGCAGCTCGGCCGCCTCGTCATCGGTCAGGATGATGGGTGTCTGCGGCGCCAGCGGATCGCCGGCCAGCACGTGGGGCAGGAAATCCGTGGCGGAAAACGTCCACATGGCCGTGTTCAAGGCGTCGAGCTGGGCGCCATCGGCCGCCAGCACGACCACCTTGTTGCCGGCCATATAGGCCTTGCGCGCCAGGCGGCAGGCATAGGCCAGCTTGTCCGGCACGTTGCTGTGAAAATCGACGCGGCTCATGGCGCGGCTCAGGCTGCCATGCCGCTGTGGCGCAGCAGGGCGTCGATCGAAGGTTCGCGGCCGCGGAAGGCCGTGAACGATGCCAGCGCGGGGCGCGAGCCGCCCACGGCCAGGATTTCCTGCTGAAAGCGCTTGCCCGTTTCCGCGGAAACCACGCCGCCCGTCAGGGCCGCCGCCTCCTCGAAGGCCGCATAGGCGTCGGCGGACAGCACTTCCGCCCATTTGTAGCTGTAGTAGCCTGCCGCATAGCCGCCGGCGAAGATGTGGCCGAACGCATTCTGGAAGCGGTTGTAGGCGGGCGGGATCAGCACGGCGAACTTGCGGCGCACCGTGTCGATCACGTCTTGCACGCTTTGCGTGCCGAACGGGTTGTAATCGTAGTGCAAGTGCATATCGTGCAGCGAGAATTCCACGTGGCGCAGGGTCTGCATGCCGGACTGGAAGTTTTTCGCCGCCAGCATCTTGTCGTACAGGGCGCGCGGTAACGGTGCGCCCGTCGTCACGTGGGCAGTCATGTGCTGCAGCACATCCCATTCCCAGCAGAAGTTTTCCATGAATTGCGACGGCAGTTCCACGGCATCCCATTCCACCCCGGCAATGCCCGACACGCTGATCTCATCCACCTGCGTCAGCATGTGGTGCAAGCCGTGGCCGAATTCGTGGAAGAGGGTGATGACTTCGTCGTGCGTAAACAGCGATGGCTGCAGTTGGCCGTCGATCAGGGCAGGTTCCGTGAAGTTGCAGGTCAGATAAGCGACGGGCGTTTGCAGTTTGCCGTTGTGCATGCGGCGTCCGCGCGCGTCGTCCATCCATGCGCCGCCACCCTTGCCGGCGCGCGCATACAGGTCCAGGTAGAACTGGCCCACCAGTTCGCCGTCGCGTTCGATGCGGTAAAAGCGCACGGACGGGTGCCAGGTGCTGGCCGTATCCGGCACGATATGCACGGAGAACAAGGTCTGCACGAGGCGGAACAGGCCATCGACGACCTGGTGTTCAGGGAAATACTGTTTTACTTCCTGTGCCGAGAATGCATAGCGGCGCTCCTGCAGCTTTTCCGAGGCGTAAGGTACGTCCCACGCTTCCAGGGTATCGAGGCCCAGCTCGTCTTTCGCGAACGTGCGCAGCTCGGCCAGGTCCTGTTCCGCGTAGGGACGCGCGCGGCGGGCCAGGTCTTCCAGGAAGGCAATGACCTGTTCCGGGCTCTGCGCCATCTTCGGCACCAGCGAGACTTCGGCGAAGTTTTTATAACCGAGCATCTTGGCTTCTTCGTCGCGCAACTTCAGCAAAGTGACGATATTCTGTCCATTATCCCATTCGTCTTTCCGGCTGAAGCCATCACCGAGTTCCGATGCCTTGGTGACGTTGGCGCGGTAGATCGTTTCGCGCAGGCTGCGCCGGTCGGCAAATTGCAGGATCGGGTAGAACGAGGGGAAGTGCAGGGTGAACTGGTAGCCGTCCTTGCCATCCTTCGCGGCGGCCGTGCGGGCCGCCTGCTTCACGTCGTCGGGCACGCCGGCCAGTTCCAGCTCGTCGCTTACCAGCAGCTTGTAGTCATTGGTGGCGTCGAGGACGTTTTCGGAAAAGCGCGTGGAAACGGCGGCGTGCTCTTCCTGGATGGCGCCGAAGCGCTCTTTTTTCTCTTCCGGCAGCTCGGCGCCGCCCAAGCGGAAGCCGCGGATCGCGTGTTCGACGATGGTCTTGCGCGCCGGCGACAGGGTCGCGAATTCGGCGCTGTCCTGCAATTGCTTGAATTTGGCGAACAGCGCCTCGTTCTGGCCCAGTTCGGTCCAGAATTCCGTCACCTTCGGCTGGCTTTCATTGAAGGCGGCGCGCAATTCGGGCGTATCTACAACATTGCTCAGGTGGCTGACGATGCCCCAGGCGCGGCCCAGGGTCTCGCTGATCTCATCTTGCGGTGCAACAAAACTATCCCAGCTGACGGCCGTCTCCGGTGCCGCCAAGTGCGCCACGGTGGCGCGCGCCTTGGCCAGCAGGGTGTCGATGGCCGGTGCAACGTGCTCGGCGGTAATCGCATCGAAGCGTGGCAGTCCGGAGAAGTCCAGCAAGGGGTTGTCGGTTGTCATCAGCTAATCCTGTATATATATCTTCAGGCGGCAACGCCGCCTGGATTCTAGAGCACCTGAAAAATGTTCAGGCCATGCGCGGCGCCGAAAGCAGTACGAATAGTACGGCGAGGCACGGCAACACGGCCATGGACATTTTCCCGGGTGCGCCTCTTTAAATGCGTTCCGCCGCTTCGACCGTATTCATCAGCAACATCGTGATCGTCATCGGACCCACGCCACCCGGCACGGGCGTGATGTGCGAGGCGACTTCCTTGATGCCGGCAAAATCCACGTCGCCGCACAGCTTGCCGTCATCGTCGCGGTTCATGCCCACGTCGATGACGATGGCGCCCGGCTTGACCATGTCGGCCGTCAGCGTATTGCGGCGGCCGACGGCGGCCACGACGACGTCCGCCTGGCGCGTGTACAGGCCCAGGTCCGGCGTCGCACTATGGCAGATGGTGACGGTAGCGTTCGCTTGCAAGAGCAGCAGGGCCATCGGCTTGCCGACGGTGTTGCTGCGGCCGATGACGACGGCGTGCTTGCCGCGCAAGTCCACGCCCGTGCTTTCGATCAGTTTCATGCAGCCGTACGGCGTGCAGGGGCGGAAGCCGGGCAAGCCCGTCATCAGTTCGCCGGCGCTGAGGACGGAATAGCCGTCCACGTCTTTCGTGGTGGCGATCGCTTCGATGACCTTGTGCGGGTTGATGTGCTTGGGCAAGGGCATTTGCACGAGGATGCCATGGATGGCTGGGTCGGCGTTCAGGCTGGCGATGCGTGCCAGCAAGTCCGCTTCGGACAGGTCCGCTTCATATTTCTCCAGCACCGAGTGGAAACCCACGTCGCCGCATGCCTTGACCTTGTTGCGGACATACACTTGGCTGGCCGGGTCTTCGCCGACTAGGATCACGGCCAGACCGGGCTGGGTGCCCTTGGCGGTGAGGGCGGCGGCGCGCGTGGCGATCTCGCTGCGCAGTTTTTGGGAGAGGGCGATTCCGTCGATCAGTTGTGCTGGCATGGTAGGGAGGCTGAGAGCCGGTGGGAGGGAAAAGACAGATTATAAAGCCGCCGGCTGCCGGCCGGCGTTTTTGCCGTCGCTTTACTGCTTTGTTTACCGCTTTCATCACATTCATTTCTGCCTGGAATTTGCGGCAGTGCAGCATAAAATTCATAGGGTAATTTCATGATGTGGAATGCTATATCGTAATTTGAAAAATACTAAATACGCTGTTAGAATCCCCACACTAATCCAACTTAATAGTAAATAATCAGCGAAATACCGTCCGACAGCGATCCGGAAAATCGGGGTGGGGCGATCACAAAGGAGACTCAACAGATGTCAGCTCAACTGAACCAGGTAACGACACAGATCGGCACCGACCCGGATATGCAGGAAACCAAGGAGTGGCTGGACGCGCTCGAAGCCGTGCTGGAAAATGAAGGCCCGGAACGCGCGCATTACCTGATGGAACGCCTGGTCGACCTGGCCCGCCGCCGCGGCGCCCAGATCCCGTTCTCCAGCACCACCGCCTACGTCAATACCATTCCCACCAAACAAGAAGCACACTGTCCCGGCAACCTCGAATACGAAGAGCGCCTGCGCTCGTGGATGCGCTGGAACGCCATGGCCATGGTGGTCAAGGCCAACCGCGCCGACGGCGACCTCGGCGGCCACCTGTCCTCGTTCGCTTCGCTGGCGAACATGCTGGGCATCGGCTTCAACCACTTCTGGCACGCGCCAACGGCCGACCACGGCGGCGACCTGCTGTACATCCAGGGCCACTCCTCGCCCGGCGTGTATGCGCGCGCCTTCCTCGAAGGCCGCCTGACGGAAGAGCAAATGCTGAACTTCCGCAAGGAAGTCGACGGCAAGGGCCTGTCCTCGTACCCGCATCCGAAACTGATGCCTGACTTCTGGCAGTTCCCGACCGTGTCGATGGGCCTGGGCCCGCACATGGCGATCTACCAGGCACGCTTCCTGAAATACCTGCACGCACGCGGCATCGCCAAGACCGACAACCGCAAGGTCTGGGCCTTCTGCGGCGACGGCGAGATGGACGAGCCGGAATCGCTGGGTGCGATCGGCCTGGCCGCGCGCGACATGCTCGACAACCTCGTCATCGTGGTCAACTGCAACCTGCAGCGCCTGGACGGCCCTGTGCGCGGCAACACCAAGATCATCCAGGAACTGGAAGGTGAATTCCGCGGCGCCGGCTGGAACGTCGTCAAGGTCATCTGGGGTCCGGGCTGGGACGCCCTGCTGGCGCAAGACAAGGAAGGTATCCTGCAGCGCGTGATGATGGAAACCGTCGACGGCGAGTACCAGAACTACAAGGCGAAAGATGGCGCCTACGTGCGCAAGCACTTCTTCGGCAAGCATCCGAAGCTGCTGGAAATGGTTGCCAACATGACGGACGACGACATCTGGCGCCTGACCCGTGGCGGCCACGATCCGCACAAGATCTACGCGGCGTTCAAGATCGCCCAGGAACACAAGGGCCAGCCGACCGTCCTGCTGGTGAAAACCATCAAGGGCTACGGCATGGGCAAGTCCGGCGAAGCGCGCAACACGGCGCACCAGACGAAAAAACTGGACGACGAAGCCATCCGCGAAATGCGCGACCGCTTCTCGCTGCCGATCCCGGACGACAAGCTGGCCGAGATCCCGTTCTTCAAGCCGGCCGACGATGCGCCGGAAATGGTCTACCTGCACGAGCGCCGCAAGGCCCTGGGTGGCTACTTGCCGCAGCGCCGCCAGAAAGCGGAAGAAACCCTGCCGGTGCCTGGCCTGGACGCGTTCAAGAACGTGCTGGAAGCAACGCCTGAAGGCCGTGAAATCTCGACCACGCAAGCATTCGTGCGCGTCATCTCGACCCTGCTGAAAGACCCGAACCTGGGCCAGCGCGTCGTGCCTATCCTGGTCGATGAATCGCGTACCTTCGGCATGGAAGGCCTGTTCCGCCAGATCGGCATCTACAACCCGAAAGGCCAGTTGTACGAGCCGGTCGACAAGGACCAGGTCATGTACTACCGCGAAGACAAGGCCGGCCAGATCCTGCAAGAAGGCATCAACGAAGCGGGCGGCATGAGCTCGTGGATCGCCGCGGCGACGTCGTATTCGACCAACGACCGCATCATGATCCCGTTCTACACCTTCTACTCGATGTTCGGCTTCCAGCGCATCGGCGACCAGGTGTGGGCTTCGGCCGACATGCGCGCCCGTGGCTTCCTGATGGGCGGCACGGCCGGCCGCACGACGCTGAACGGCGAAGGCTTGCAGCACGAAGATGGCCACAGCCATATCTTCGCCGCGACCATCCCGACCTGCATGCCGTACGATCCGACCTTCAGCCATGAAGTCGCCGTCATCATCCAGGACGGCCTGCGCCGCATGATCGCCAACCAGGAAGATGTGTTCTACTACATCACGATCATGAACGAGAACTACGCCCAGCCAGGCATCAAGCCGGGCCAGGAAGAAGGCATCCTGAAAGGCATGTACAAGCTGCAGGAGGGCGACAAGTCCGCCAAGCTGCGCGTACAGCTGATCGGTTGCGGCACCATCCTGCGCGAATCGATCTTCGCCGCCGAACTGCTTGCCAACGACTGGGGCGTGGCCGCGGACGTGTGGTCGGCGCCGTCGCTGACCCTGGTAGCCCGCGATGGCCAGGATGCGGAACGCTGGAACATGGTCAACCCGTCGAAAGAGCAGCGCGTGCCGTACGTGACGTCGCTGATGCAGGACACGGACGGCCCGATCGTCGCCACGACCGACTACATGCGCGCGTTTGCAGAACAGATCCGCGCCTTCATGCCGAAGGGCCGCACTTATAAAGTGCTGGGCACCGATGGCTTTGGCCGCTCGGACAGCCGCGCCAAACTGCGCGAGTTCTTCGAAGTGAACCGTTATTATGTCACCGTGGCAGCGCTCAAATCGCTGGCCGACGAAGGCAAGATCGACGTGTCGGTGGTGGAGCAGGCGATCGCCAAGTACGGCATCGACGCCAACAAACCGAATCCGGTGACCCAGTAATCGTTGTGCGGACCTGATGACGCCAGGGCGGTGCGAAAGTGCCGCCCTGGCGTGTGTGCGGGTCCATCTGACAAATAAAATAACGGAGCAAGCTATGAGCATTGTGGAAGTCAAAGTCCCGGATATCGGCGATTTCAAGGAAGTCGAGATCATTGAACTGATGATCAAGCCAGGCGATACGGTCAAGGTCGACCAGTCCCTGATCACGGTCGAATCGGACAAGGCCAGCATGGAAATTCCATCGAGCCACGCCGGTGTCGTCAAGGAATTGAAAGTCAACGTGGGCGACAAGATCGCCGAAGGTTCGCTGGTCCTGCTGCTGGAAGTGGCGGACGACGCGTCGGCGCCAGCGCCTGCCGCCGCCGCCCCTGCACCAGCTGCCGCCGCTCCTGCGCCAGCCGCCGCCCCTGCGGCCGCGCCAGCGCCGGCCGCTTCCGGCGCGCCGGCCCTGGTGGAAGTGACCGTGCCCGATATCGGCGACTTCAAGGAAGTCGAAGTCATCGAACTGATGGTCAAGGTGGGCGACGCCATCAAGGTCGACCAGTCGCTGCTGACGGTCGAGTCGGACAAGGCCAGCATGGAAATCCCATCGAGCCACGCCGGTATCGTCAAGGAATTGAAAGTCAAGGTCGGCGACAAGGTTGCCAAGGGTTCGCTGGTGCTGGTCGTTGAAACGACCGCTGGCGCCGCTCCTGCCGCCGCTGCACCAGCACCCGCCGCGCAAGCTGCCGCCGCACCGGCCGCCGCCGTCGCTTCGGCGCCGGCTCCGGCGCCTGCTGCTGCTCCAGCTGCTGCCGCCGCGCCTGCCGCCAACGGCAAGCTGGCGCACGCGTCGCCATCGATCCGCAAGTTCGCGCGCGAACTGGGCGTGGACCTGACCCGCGTGGGCGGTTCCGGTCCGAAGGGCCGCATCACCCAGGAAGACGTGCAGAACTTCGTCAAGGGCGTGATGTCTGGCGCCGTCGCCGCGCCAAATGCGCCGGTTGCCAAGGCCGGTTCCGGCGTGGGCCTGGACTTGCTGCCATGGCCGTCGCTGGACTTCAGCAAGTTCGGCACGACCGAATTGCTGCCGCTGTCGCGCATCAAGAAAATCTCGGGCCCGAACCTGCACCGCAACTGGGTCATGATCCCGCACGTCACGCAGTTCGACGAAGCGGACGTGACGGACCTGGAAGCGTTCCGCGTCGACACCAACGCCGCCAATGCGAAGAACAAGGATGCGGCCAAGCTGACCATGCTGGCTTTCGTCATCAAGGCATCGGTCGCCGCGCTGAAGAAATTCCCCGCGTTTAACGCGTCCCTCGACGCCAAGGGCGAGAACCTGATTCTCAAGCAGTACTACAACATCGGCTTCGCGGCCGACACGCCGAACGGCCTGGTGGTGCCCGTGATCAAGGGCGCGGACCAGAAGTCGGTCTCGCAGATCGCCCGCGAAATGACGGAACTGTCGCTGCAGGCGCGCGAAGGCAAGCTGAAACCGGCCGACATGCAGGGCGCCAGCTTCACGATCTCGTCCCTGGGCGGCATCGGCGGCACGCACTTCACGCCTATCGTCAACGCGCCGGAAGTGGCCATCCTGGGCCTGTCGAAAGCCTCGATCAAGCCGGTATGGGATGGCAAGGCCTTCCAGCCTCGCCTGATGATGGGCACCTCGCTGTCCTACGACCACCGCGTGGTCGACGGCGCGATGGGCGCGCGATTCTCCGTGTACCTCGGCGAAGTCCTGGCCGACATGCGCAAAATTCTGCTGTAAGGAGCGATTGATGAGCACAGTAGAGGTAAAAGTACCGAATATCGGCGACTTCAAGGAAGTCGAAGTCATCGAACTGATGGTCAAGGTCGGCGACACCATCAAGGTGGACCAGTCCCTGATCACGGTCGAATCGGACAAGGCCAGCATGGAGATTCCGTCGACCCACGCGGGCGTCGTCAAGGAAGTCAAGGTCAAGGTCGGCGACAAGATCGCCGAAGGCAGCGCGCTGCTCGTGGTGGAAGCGACTGAAGGCGCGGCAGCTGCCGCGCCAGCGGCTGAGGCTGCGCCTGCACCTGTGGCCGCTGCGGCTGCCCCGGCGGCGGCACCGGCAGCCGTTGCCGCCATCCCGGCCGGCAATTACAGCGGCCAGGTCGACATCGACGTCGACATGATGGTGCTGGGCGGCGGTCCTGGCGGCTACTCGGCAGCGTTCCGCGCGGCCGACCTGGGCATGTCGACGGTCATCGTCGAGCGCTACGCCACCCTGGGCGGCGTGTGCCTGAACGTGGGCTGCATCCCGTCGAAGGCGCTGCTGCACGTGGCGTCCGTCATCGACGAAACGGCGCACATGTCGAATACGGGCGTGACGTTCGCCAAGCCGACCATCGACATCGACCAGGTACGCAAGTACAAGGAAGGCGTCATTTCGAACATGACGGGCGGCCTGGCCGGCATGGCCAAGGCGCGCAAGACGCAAGTGGTGACGGGCGTGGGCCAGTTCCTCAGCGCCAACCACATCGAGGTGACGGCAGGCGACGGCACGAAGAAAGTCGTGCAGTTCAAGCAGGCCATCATCGCCGCCGGTTCCTCCGTGGTGAAACTGCCATTCGTGCCGGAAGACCCGCGCATCGTCGATTCGACCGGTGCGCTGGAATTGCGCCAGATCCCGAAACGCATGCTGGTCATCGGCGGCGGCATCATCGGCCTGGAAATGGCCACCGTGTATTCGACCTTCGGTGCGCGCATCGACGTGGTCGAAATGATGGATGGCCTGATGCAGGGCGCCGACCGCGACGCCGTCAAGGTGTGGCAGAAGTTCAATGAAAAACGCTTCGACAACATCATGACCAAGACCAAGACGGTGGCCGTCGAGGCGCTGCCGGAAGGCATCAAGGTCACGTTTGAAGCGGCTGAAGCGGGCGCCACGGCGCCGGCGCCGCAGATCTACGACCTGGTGCTCGTCGCCGTGGGCCGCAGCCCGAACGGCAAGAAGATCGCCGCCGACAAGGCCGGCGTGACGGTTACCGAGCGTGGCTTCATCGAAGTCGACAGCCAGATGCGCACCAACGTGCCGAACATCTTCGCCATCGGCGACCTGGTGGGCCAGCCGATGCTGGCGCACAAGGCCGTGCATGAAGCCCATGTGGCCGCCGAAGCGGCTTCCGGCCAGAAGTCGCACTTCGACGTCAAGGTGATCCCGTCGGTCGCCTACACGGACCCGGAAGTGGCATGGGCCGGCATCACGGAAGACGAAGCGAAAGCCAAGGGCATCAAGGTCGAGAAGGGCCACTTCCCGTGGGCCGCATCGGGCCGCGCCGTGGCCAACGGCCGCGCCGAAGGCTTCACCAAGCTGCTGTTCGACGCCGAAACGCATCGCATCATCGGCGGCACCATCGTCGGCACGCATGCGGGCGACATGATCGGCGAAATCGCGCTGGCCATCGAAATGGGCTGCGACGGCACCGACATCGGCAAGACCATCCATCCTCACCCGACCCTGGGCGAGTCGATCGGCATGGCCGCCGAGGTGTATGAAGGCGTGTGCACGGACTTGCCGCCGCCGCGCAAGCGCTGATCGCTTGATGCTGTTGTAAGCTGAAAAGCCCCGCAAGCGATTGCGGGGCTTTTTTATTGTGATCTGCTGGCTGCCGTCCCGACCCAAGGTGCGCCGACTTGCCGCCACCGCGCAAGCGCTGACAGAAAATTAACTTTCAGTACTGAAAATACCGGGACATGCTTCCGGTTTTTTTATTTTCGTTGACTTCAGTCACGTAAAGCGCAGCCGATACAGGAGAGATAGGCCTCATGTGAAAATTGGTGAGTATTGCCGTATGGAAAAAGTGGCAAAATGGGGGACTGTAACCATGTTTCGCTCGCGCTTGCCCAGGGGTGTGTGATTTTTCCCTGAACGTTGCCAGTGTCCGGTCAAGTTCGGCTGTACTGAGAAAGCTTTGCAACAATGAAAAAATTTACCGCCCTGCATATTTCCGATGTCCGCTTGCGCCGGGCCGATGAGCAAGAGCAAGCCGTGATGCTGCACGCCTTGTACCAGGATGTGGCCGCCATTCTGGCGGCGGGCAAGCAGATCGACGCCATTTTCTTCACGGGCCAGCTGGTGGCGCCTGACGCCTGTGCCGGCACGACGCCCGTGTATGTCTACGAATATTTCCTGCGCCCCCTGCTGCAGGCGGCCAGCCAGCCAGGTGCGCGCTTTTATCTGGTGCCGGGCAGCCGCGTGCAGGGCGTCGCCGCGACCACGCTGGGCAACGCGGGCTTCAGCTTTTTTTCCGCCGACGAGCATGCCAGCGCGGAACAGCGCGCGCGCTACAAGAATATCCACGCCGTGTTCCACGGCCACCAGCATACGGGCGACGCCAGTTCGTTGATGCGCTCGCTTGGGATCTTGTTCAAGAGTAATCCTGGCAGTCTCTACGGTTCGCATGGCCAGATGGCGGCTTTTGCCGTGTTGGAATTCGGCAGCGATGCGGCCGATGGCGACGCGCCAGGCACGCAGTGGACGGTGGCCCTGCGCGAGTTCGATGAAGTGAGCAAGAACTTCGCCCTGTCGGTGCTGTACACGCCGAATGGTCACGAAACGGGGCAGATGGATGCCGAGTATGTGTTTGCCACGCTGCTGCCGCAACTGGCCGGCGAGCGCCTCTATCTCGAGGGCTTGCTGGGGAAGGCGGGCTTGCCGCACCAGGGGCCGTCGGACGACGCGGTGGCCGCGCGCGAATTCCTGATCGAGCTGGCGTTCGTGATGTTCGAAGCCAAGACCCTGTTCCTGGGGCAGGCCGAGCTGGAACGCTTCGCCAGCGATTACTGTGGCGTGAAGGGCTGGAGCATGGCGGCCGGGGAGTGGCTGGCGCCCCTGTATGCGCACGGCTTGCTATTGCGCGCCGATGGCCAGGTGGCGTTCGCCTTCGATTATTTCCGCACCTATTTCCTGGCGCAGCGCTTTGAAACCTCGTTCGACCTGATGCGCTACGGCCCAGATCGCTATGATGGCAGTGAGTCCTCACTTAGCTTTGATGGCACGTCGGCAGCCCAGCCATTCCTGCGCGCGCTGGGCCTGAGCGGCGAACGCATCGAGGCTGGCCCGGTGCAGGCGAGCATGCAGGAAGACTGCCGCCGCCCTGGCTGACGCCGCCTCAGGCTGTTAGCTTCAGGCCACCGGCTGCTTGCGCAAGGTGCCGTGCAGGAACAGGTCGAGACTGACGGCCACCTTGCCGCGCAATTGCGCCACATCCGGTTGCGCCTGCGGTGGAAACAGCAGGCGCGACATCTGGTCGCCGAGCAGGCAATTGAGCAGGTGCAAGGCCAGCATGGGGGCCGTCAATTCCTCGCGAAACAGCGGCGCAATATCGGGACGGCTGAAAAACTTGGTCAGCATCTCGCGCGTCTGTCCCGGTCCCACCTTGTAAAACGTTTCCGCCAGTTCCGGGTGCGTGGCCGCCTCGGCCACCACCATGCGATTCAGGCGGATGGCTGCCGGCATGGTGACCAGTTGCACGAACAGCAGGCCGAACTCGCCGAGGATGGTGGGCAGGGGCCGCATATCCGTTTCCAGCGCCGGCATGGTGGAGAAATAGGCGGCGCGGCGTTGTTCCACCACGGCATTGAACAATCCCGACTTGCCGCCGAACTTCACATAAATCGTGCGCACGGCCACATGGGCTTCGCGCGCGATCATTTCCAGGCTCACTTTCCCATACCCTTTTTCCAGGAACAGGCAACCGGCCGCATGCAGCAGGTTTTCCATGCGCGCCTCCATGTCGGCCGCGCGCGGGCGTCCGGCCGGCTTGCCGCAGCAGCTGAGCTCCTGGGCATTGTCGGTATTGTTGTCGGTAGGCAAAGTATCGCTGAGGCCGGGATCTGGCATGCTCGGGGTCTCTTTTATAAGGTTGGAAGGTGAGTGATGGCTCACACTGTAGTGCAAATTAAAATGAAATGCAATCGTTTCATTTCTTGACTTTGGCTTTTCTTTGTCCAATAATGAACAGATATCATTTCATTTCCGGAGCGCAGTATGTCGAATCAGCCTGGCCAAGCAGAACAAAAAGTGCTTAGCGCCGTCCCACTCGCGGCCCCGGTCGCACCGTCCGCGCCCGCCGCATCTGCCAGCTCCACCCCGCCCAACCATCGCGTGAAGATCATCGCCGGCCTGATCGTCCTGGTCGCCCTGGGCGCCGGCGCGCGCATGTGGTACCGCAGCCATTATTTCGTCGAAACGGAAAACGCCTACGTTTCCGGCCACGTGCATCCCGTCTCGGCGCGCATTTCCGGCGTCGTCAGCAAGGTCTTCATCGATGACAACCAATTGGTGAAAGAGGGCGACGTGATCGCCGAACTCGACCCGTTCGACCAGCGCGTGAAGACCGAACAGATCGCCGCGCAAATCGCCAGCGCCGAGCAGCAGGTGCTGCAAGCCGATGCGCAGATCGCGCAAGTGCAGGCGCAGGCCAGCGCCGCCCAGGCGCAGGTGGCGCAAGCCGACGCCCAGCTGCTGCGCGCCAAACAGGACGCCGAACGCTTTGGCCAGCTGTACACGAGCCAGATGAAAGCCGTCTCGAAGGCGGAACTCGACGCGGCCAACGCTGCCCGCTCGGGCGCCGTGGCCGACCTGGCCGCCCGCCGCGACAGCGCCGTGGCCGCCAAGGCGCAGATCGGCGCCGCCCAGGCCGCGCGCGACGTGGCCAAGGCCCAGGTGGCCGTGCTGCGCGTGCAGTTGAAGGATGCCGAGCAGCAGCTGCAATACAACCGCATCCTGGCGCCCGTCGCCGGCCGCATCGGCAAGCGCAACGTGGAAACGGGCATGCGCGTGCAGCCCGGCCAGCAATTGACGGCCATCGTGCAGGACAACGTCTGGGTCACGGCCAACTTCAAGGAAACGCAACTGGCCGACCTGCACCGCGGCCAGAGCGTGCACGTGACCATCGACGCCATGCCAGGCAAGAAACTGGTGGGCACGGTCGACAGCTTCGCCCCCGCGTCGGGCGCGCAATTCGCGCTGCTGCCAGCCGATAACGCGACCGGCAACTTCACCAAGATCGTCCAGCGCGTGCCGGTGAAGATCGTCTTCCAGCCGGCCGACATCAAGGCCATGAACGGCCGCCTGGTGCCGGGCATGTCGGTGATCGCCGAAGTGGAAGTGAATCAGCCCGAGTCGCCTCAAGCTCAGGACGCGGCCGCGCGCCACGCCGCCGCGCCAGCCGCCCAGACCACCGCCCGCTAAGTTGTCATGAGCAGCCCCTCCACCACGCTGGCGAAGCCGCCGGCGTTTCCCGTGATCGACGAAAAAGTCTCCGGACGCACCTGGCTGGCGGTCGCCGCCGGCATGCTGGGCGCCTTCATGGCGGTGCTCGACATTCAGATCACCAACTCCTCGCTCAAGGATATCCTTGGCTCGCTGTCGGCCACCCAGGAAGAGGGCTCGTGGATTTCCACGGCCTACCTGGTGGCGGAAATCATCGTCATTCCCCTCACCGCGCTGCTGGCGCGCGTGTTCGGCCTGCGTACCTATATGATCGGCACCACCGCTTTCTTCCTGCTGTTCTCGACCCTGTGCGGGGCGGCGTGGAACCTGGAAAGCATGATCGTCTTCCGCATGCTGCAAGGGTTTACGGGCGGCGCGCTGATTCCGATGGCGTTTACGCTGGTGATGCTCAAGCTGCCCGCCTCGAAGCGCGCCGTCGGCATGGCCATCTTCGGCCTGACGGCCACCCTGGCGCCGGCCATGGGCCCGACCCTGGGCGGCTATCTGAGCGAGCTGTATGGCTGGCCCTCGATCTTCTACATCAACTGGGTGCCGGGCGTGCTGCTGATCGTCGGCATGATCTATGGCCTGGACCGCGAGCCGACGAACCTGAAGCTGTTCTGGAAGGCCGACTGGCTCGGCATCTTCTTCATGGCCCTGGGCCTGGGCTGCCTGACGATTTTTCTCGAAGAGGGCAATTCGAAGGACTGGTTCGATTCGGGCTTCATCATCGCCTTCGCCGCGCTGGCCCTGACGGGCATCCTCGGCTGGGTCGTCACCAGCGCCACGCGCGCCGAGCCGTTCGTCAACCTGGCCCTGTACGGGCAGCGCAACTTCCTCGTCGCCACCGTGCTGTCGGCCGTGACGGGCATGGGCCTGTACGGCTCGGCCTTCCTGCTGCCGCTGTTCCTCGGCCAGATCGCCGGCTACTCGCCGATGCAGATCGGTGAAGTCATCATGTGGGTGGGCTTGCCGCAGCTGTTCATCATGCCGTTTGTCGCCAAGCTGTCGTCGAAGGTGGACAACCGCATCCTGTGCTCGTTCGGCCTGCTGCTGTTCGGCGGCTCGTGCATGATGAATGCCTACATGGACGCTTCCACCGGCTATGACCAGCTGCTGTGGTCGCAGGTGGTGCGCGCGCTGGGCCAGCCCTTCGTCATGCTGACCCTGTCGAACTTCGCCATGAAGGGCATCGCGCCGAAGGACATGGCATCCGCTTCCAGCCTGTTCAACATGACGCGCAACCTGGGCGGCTCGATCGGCATCGCCCTGCTGGCGACGGCCCTGAGCACGCGCGAACATTTCCACTCGCAGCGCCTGGGCGAAGCGATCAACGTGTTTTCCAGCGCCACGCAGCTGCGCATCGACCAGCTGACGTCGTCGTTCATGGCCAAGGGCTATGACGCCGTCACGGCCGGCAACCAGGCCTTGCAGGCGATCGACGGCATCGTGCGCCGCGAAGCGTATGTGATGGCCTACAACGATGGCTTCTTCCTTATCGGCGCCATTCTGCTGGCCTGCATCGTGCCCCTGTGGCTGGCCGACAAACTCAAAGCCCCCGGTGGCGGTGGCGGCGGTCATTGACCGCCCACTCAAGAACAAGAAGGTAATCACCATGCAAACCGCATCTATGAACATCACGAAAATCGCGCTGGCCGTCTCGCTGGCCGTGGCGCTGTCCGCCTGCGGCACCGTGGGCCAGGATTTCAAGGCTCCGGAGAATGTCGCCGGCATCGACAACGGCACCTTCCGCCATGGCGCCAGCGCGGCCGACGCCGCGCAGTTGCCCAAGGAATGGTGGAGCATCTACGGCGATGCGACCCTGAACCGTCTCGAGCAAAGCGCGCTGCAGGACAATCCCGGCGTCAAGGCGGCCGGCGAGCGCCTGCTGCAGGCACTGGCGCAAAGCGGCACGGCACGCGCCAACCAGGGCCCGAGCGTCAACCTCAGCACGGGTGTGTCGAACTCGCGCACCTCGGCGAATACCTCGCAGGGTCTGGCCCTGGGCAACCGCTCGATCAGCGGCAACAATTTTTCCGTGGGCGCTTCGCTGTCGTATGAAGTCGACCTGCTGGGCCGCGTAAAACGCATGGTCGAAGCGGCCGATTCGCAGGCGCTGGCGGCGCAGGCCGACCGCGACGGCGTGCTGCTGATGCTGTCGGCGCAAGTGGCCAGCAATTACTGGCAGCTGCGCGGGCTGGACGCGGAACTGGCGATCCTGAATGGCGCGCTCGACACGCGCCGCGAGTCGGCGCAACTGGTCGAGGCGCGCTTCAACGCGGGCTTGACGAATGAGCTGGACCTGGCGCGCGCAAAAGTCGAACTGTCGAACGCGCAGGCCGACCTGCATGAAGTCAAGCGCCAGCGCAACCAGCTGGAAAACAGCCTGGCCACGCTGACGGGCAAGCCGCCGTCGGCGCTGCAATTGCCGGTGGCCGCCGAGCCATCGGCCTTGCCGCTGCCGCCCGCCATCCCCGTCGGCCTGCCGGCCAGCCTGCTGGCGCACCGCCCGGACCTCGTGTCCAGCGTGGCGGGCTTGCGCGCGGCGAACGCGCAAGTGGGCGTGGCCGAAGGCGCGTTTTATCCGTCGCTGCAATTGACGGGCAATTTCGGCTACGCCTCGGAAAAGCTGCGCGACCTGGCGCAGGGCGGTTCGCGCCAGTTCAGCTTTGGCCCGCTGGCCCTGTCCCTGCCCATCTTCGACGGCGGCCGCAACCAGGCCAACCTGGACTTGAGCAAGGCGCGCTACGCGGAGGCTGTCGCCAACCATGAAACCAAGCTGCTGACGGCCTTGCGCGAAGTGGAAGATGCGCTGTCCGACGTCGAGCAGCGCCAGTTGCAGGGCGACGCCCAGGCCCTGTCGCAGGCAGCGGCGGCGCGCGCCTACCTGGTGGCGCGCACGCGCTACGAGCGCGGCATCTCGACCTACCTCGACGTCACGGATGCCCAGCGCAGTTCGCTGACAGCCGACCGCGCCGCCGCGCAGATCAAGACCCAGCGTCTGCTGGCGACGGTGGCCGTGGCCCGTTCCTTGGGTGCCGGCTGGCAGCATTGAAGGACACCAGAGAAAACCTGCCGCGCGTCGCGCCTGGCGGCCGGCGAGCCTCGCTGCCGCTCGCTACGGTTTTCTCCGGTGTCGCAAGCTCAACCATGAGCAACACATGGCAAGTCCATCCAACTAGTTACGTGAGCGTGGCCGGTGGCGGTGTCGCCGCCGGCCCGTAGCGTTCCAGCAGAAAATCGATGAAGGTCGTCAGCTTTGGCGTTGGCTGGCGGTCGCGCGAGTACACGAGGTGCATGGGCCGCGGCGTCGGCACGTAGTCGTGCAGCAGCGGCACCAGCGTGCCGGCGGCGATATCGGCGGCCATCAGGATTTCCGCCTGCATGACGATGCCGAAGCCGTGCAGCGCCGCCACGCGCAGCGCCTGGCCATTGTTCGAGCGAAAGCGGCTGGCGCGCACGGGGCTGCCGTCGTCGTCGCCGCTCCTGGCCAGGCGCCAGCGCACATGGCGCGTCCACTGCATGAAGTCCAGGCATTCGTGCCGCGCCAGGTCCGCCGGCGTGCGCGGCGTGCCGTGTTTCGCCAGATAGGCGGGGGCGGCGCAGATCACCATCGCATACGGCCGCAGCGCGCGCGCCACCATGCCCGAATCCTCGAGCTTGCCGATGCGGATGGCCGCATCGAATCCTTCCTCCACCAGGTCCACGGTTCTGTCGTTTAAGTTCAGTTCCAGGCTCACTTCCGGATATGCATCGAGGTAGTCGGCCATCAGCGGCGCGATGCATTCGCTGCCGAACGACACGGGTGCCGTGATCTTCAGCTTGCCGCGCGGCGCCGTGCGCATGGCTTCGGCCCCCCGTTCGGCGGCGCTGATGCTGGCCAGGATGTGCCGGCACTGTTCGCAGTACTGGGCGCCGATTTCCGTCAGCGCCTGGCGCCGCGTGGTGCGCGCCAACAGCCGCGCGCCGAGCCGCTCTTCCAGATAGGCGATGTGCTTGCCCACCATCACGGGCGAGATCTGGAAGGCCTCGGCGGCGGACGTGAAACTGCCCGCGTCGACGACGGCGACAAAGATTTCCATGCTGCGCAATTTATCCATGGTCGCTCGATTCCAAACTATGGGTTAGTAATCTTGTAAATTCTAGCGTATTTATTGCTTTCCTGAAGCGGCGCATACTGGCTCCATCGTTCAACAGCAGACAAGGACAGCATCATGAAAATCGTCATCATCGGCGCCAGCGGCACCATCGGCAAGGCCGTCTCGGCACAACTGGCACAGCGCCATGAAATCATCGAAGTGGGCAGTCGCTCGGGCACGCACCAGGCCGACATGGGCGATATCGCCCAAGTGCGCGCCCTGTTCAAGCGCATCGGCAAGGTCGACGCCGTTGTTGTCACGGCCGGCAAGCTGCATTTCGGCCCGCTGGCCGATTTCACGCCCGAGCAATTCCAGCTGGGCCTGGAAAGCAAATTGATGGGGCAAGTCAACGTGGCGCTGGTGGCGCAGGAATACCTGAACGATGGCGGTTCCATCACCTTGACCAGTGGCATCGTGGCCGACCAGCCCATCCGTTTCGGCACGGCCGCCACGATGACGAATGCGGCCGTGGAAGGCTTCGCGCGCGGCGCCGCCATCGAATTGCAGCGTGGCGTGCGCATCAACGTGGTCAGCCCGACGGTGCTGGAAGAGTCGCTGGAAGCATATGGCCCGTTCTTTTACGGTTTCGAGCCGGCCGCGGCCAGCCGCGTGGCGCTTGCCTACAGCCGCAGCGTGGAAGGCGCGCAGACGGGGCAGGTATACAAGGTCTGGTAACCCAGGTTGGCCAACCGCGCCCGGCAGGTGATGGGGCAGATCAGGGGGCAGGTGGATTACAATCGCAGGCTGAGCAAGAAAGCGGTCGCGCGCCATCCGCGCCAGCCGCTTTTTTTCCTGAGAATAATCTAACCGAGACCCCCATGAAAAATATCCTGATTCCCTTGCTGATGGCCGCCGCCGTCGGCAGCGCCTGCGCCGCGCCGCAAGCGGCCACGCCCGCAACACCGGCTACCGCCGCGCAACTGACGGCCATGAGCGCCCGCTACGCTCCCGTCGAGCTGACTGCCGATACGGCGCACCTGTCCGCCGGCGACCGCCAGGCCATCGCCAAGCTGGTCGAGGCGGCCAAGCTGGTCGACGTGCTGCAATTGCGCCAGCGCTGGTCCGGCAACGAAGCCCTGTGGGCAGCCCTGAAGAAAGACAAGTCGGCCCTGGGCCAGGCCCGCCTGAATTATTTCTGGATCAACAAGGGGCCATGGTCGGTGCTCGACGCCCACGCTTCGTTCATGCCGGCCAGCTATGCCGGCATCGCCATTCCCGCGCACAAGCCGGAAGCGGGCAATTTCTATCCGCAGGGCGCCACCAAGGCCAGCCTGGAGACGTGGATGAATGGCTTGCCGGCAGAGGACAAGCAGCAGGCGCAATGGTTCTTCACCACCATCCGCGCCGGCAAGGATGGCACATATCAGACCGTCAAGTATTCGGACGAGTACAAGGTGGAACTCAAGCAACTGGCCAGGCTGCTCGACGAGGCGGCGGCCGCCACGGACAATGCGTCGCTGAAGAAATTCCTCACCCTGCGCGCCAAGGCTTTCCTCGACAACGACTACCTGCCGTCCGATTTCGCCTGGATGGATCTCGATTCGCCCGTCGACATCACGATCGGCCCCTACGAGACGTATAACGACGAGCTGTTCGGCTACAAGGCCGCGTTCGAGGCTTACGTGAATATCCGCGACCAGGCCGAGACGCAAAAGCTGAACTTCTTCGCCAAGCACATGCAGGAGCTGGAAGACAATCTGCCGCTCGACGCCCGATACCGCAACCCGAAAGTGGGCGCGCTGGCGCCGATGGTGGTGGTCAACCAGGTGTATGGCGCCGGCGACGGCAACATGGCCGTGCAGACGGCCGCCTACAACCTGCCCAATGACGAGCGCATCATCAGCGCGCGCGGCTCGAAGCGCGTGATGCTGAAAAACGTGCAGGAAGCCAAGTTCAAGGCCACCCTGACGCCGATCTCGAAACTGGTGCTGACGCCCGAGGCGCAGCAGGACGTGGATTTCAATTCCTTCTTCACGCACATCCTCGCGCATGAAATCATGCATGGCCTGGGCCCGCATGCGACCGTCGTCGACGGCAAGGCGTCCACGCCGCGCCAGGATTTGAAGGAAGCATACTCGACCATCGAGGAAGCCAAGGCCGATATCACGGGCCTGTTCGCGCTGCGCTACATGATGGACAAGGGGCAACTCAACGACACCCTGGGCCAGGGCGAGGCGGCTGAGCGCAAGCTGTACAACACTTTCCTTGCCTCCGGTTTCCGCACCCTGCATTTCGGCCTGACGGATTCGCATGCGCGCGGCATGGCCATCCAGATGAATTACATCCTCGACAAGGGCGGCTTTGTTGCGCTGGGCGATGGCAAGTTTGGCGTCGATTTTGCCAAGATCAAGCAGGCCGTGATCGACCTGGACCGCGAATTTTTGACCATCGAGGCGACGGGCGACTATGCGCGCGCGAAAGACCTGATGAGAAAATATGTGGTGATTCGTCCTGAAGTGCAGGTGGCGCTCGACAAGATGAAGGCCGTGCCCAACGATATCCGTCCGGAATTCGTCACGGCGCGCGCGCTGGACAAGGCGATGACGGCAAAGAAATAAACCTGGCGTAGACGGCATATTGTCAGTGTGAAAACCGGTGCTCCCGCACCGGTTTTTTTTCGTCTTTTTTGTGAAAAGTTGCCAGTTTTTCCTTGTGGAAATTTTTTTGGCGCTTACTCTACAGCGGTAACTCGCCACCATGCATTGCACTCCTTCCATTGCGCGCCCATCCTGCCTGTTGACCCATGTTGAAACTGCTCTCACTGATGAGTTTGCTCATCGTTGTGCGGCCCGCCGTGGCCACCGCCAATCTCACCGCACTGGAAACGCGCTGGCTGCAGGCGGGCCAGCCCGTCATCGCGTTTGCGCGTGCGCAAGGTTTGCCGCTCGATATCATCGTGCAGCCACAGGAGGCGCCCGGCGCCGTGCCGCTGGCGCTGGGCTTCGAAGCAGGGCGCTGCAAGCTGGTGCTGTCGCTGCGCGGCAATGCGCAAGCCGAGGCCGTATTGCGCGGCGTGCCGCCCGCGCGCCAGGGGGCGATGGTGGAAGCGATGACGGCGCACGAGATCGGCCATTGCCGGCGCTATGCGCAGGGCGACTGGCATGCCTTGCCGCGCGGCTTTGTCGAGCCGCCCAGCATGCAGCGGGGCAAGTTGAAACGGCTGGCGCAGGAATTGCGCGACACGCGCCGCGAGGAGGGCTATGCGGACCTGGTGGCGCTGGCGTGGATGCATGGGCGCCACCCTGAGCACTACCAGGAGGTGCTGGCATGGATGCGCGGCGTGCGTGCCAGCGGCGGGGGCGTGGGCGGTTCGCACGCCACGCAGGCATGGCTGGCGCTGGCGGAAAACGGGGCTGAATTTGATGGGGCTGCTTCACCATTTGAACAGGCGCAAGTTTTGTGGCAGATGGGTTTGAGCGGCGACAAAGGACCGTGAGTTTTTCGCGTGAATGGCTTGCCAGCGTGTGCTGTCGCACGGAGCTTTGCGCGCGGCAGCGGTCTAATCTGGGCATCAATTAACCCAGAGAGGAACCATCATGAACAAAATGATCGCACTCGTACTGGCCGCCAGCGCCAGCGCCCTGCTTGCCGCGGCACCCGCTTATGCGCAAGATACCTCATACAAGAGCCTGACCGACAAAGCCGCAAACGACTACAAGCAAGCCAAGGCCGCCTGCGATGCGCACAGCGGCAACGCGAAAAAAGTCTGCGTGGAAGAAGCCAAGGTGGCGCGCGCCAAGGCCGATTCGGATGCCGTAGCGCAATATCGCAATACGCCGCGCGAGCTGAGCAAGGCTCGCAAGGACGTGGCCAATGCCGAGTATGACCTGGCCCGCGCCAAGTGCGGCGACCGCACGGGCGCCGATAAAACCACGTGCATGAACGATGCCAAGGCTGCGAAAACGGCGGCCCTGGCCGACGCGAATACGGGCGCCAAGGCAGGCACCAACGTGGCGCAGAATCCGCCCGCCGTGGCGAAGGAAAACTGCGACGCCATGGATGCGACAGCCAAGGCCGCCTGCATGACGCGCAATGCGGCCGGCAGTACCAAGACGGCCATGTCCGACTCCGTCATCACCACCAAGATCAAGGCGGACCTGGTGAAGGACTCCACCTTGAAAGCGCTGGATGTGCACGTGGAAACGGTCAACGGCGTCGTCATGCTCAGCGGCTTCGTGCCGTCGCAAACTGAAGTGAAGAAAGCGGGCGACCTGGCCCGCGGCGTGGAAGGCGTGACGGACGTGAAGAATGGCTTGAAGGTGAAATAAGGCAGGGCAATGTCTGTCCGGCAAGCGCCGGGCAGGCCGTAGCCGCCAGCCCGGGTTGGCAGGGATGTGCCGCAATCGAGCGCTTCCTTGCCCATGCGCGGGCCGACGTGTCGCACTGCCTGGCTGTTGCGGCTTGTTGCGCGCAGGCGGCTGCTTCGAGGTCTGTCTTTAACAACAGCAGAGTTGAACTCGCTTGTATAAATTACGATCATAATATAATATGAGAAAAATCCCGCCGGCAGGTGGGGTGATATCCATTCTTTTCTCATGAGGACAGCATGCTTTCCTATCCTGTTTCGCAATGGCTGGCGCGGCGCGGCATCCACTTCGCCTGGGTCATCGTCGCCATTACTTTCCTCACGGCCTTGACCTCGTCGGCCGCGCTGGGCTTGCCGGGCGCGCTGATGCAGCCGCTGAGCCGCGAATTCGGCTGGGATGCCGAGCAGATTTCCTCGGCCTTGGCCGTACGTTTCGTGCTGTTTGGCTTGATGGGACCGTTTGCCGCCATCCTGATGGAACGCTTCGGCTTGCGCAACGTCATCTGCGTCGCGCTGGGCCTGATCGCGGCCGGCATGCTGCTGGCCACGCGCATGACGCAGTTCTGGCACCTCGTCGCCCTGTGGGGCATCCTGCTGGGGCTGGGCTCGGGCATGACGGCGCTGGTCTTGAGCGCCGTGGTGGCGAACCGCTGGTTCGACACGCACCGGGGCCTGGTGGTGGGCGTGCTGACGGCCAGCTCGGCCACGGGCCAGCTGCTGTTCCTGCCCGTGGGCGCCTGGCTGATTGAACACTTCGGCTGGCGCACGGCCGTCATGCCCGTCTTTGCCAGCTGCGCCATCGTCGCCGTCCTGGCTTTTTTCTGCATGCGCAACCGCCCGCAGGATGTGGCCTTGCGGCCTTACGGCGCCGATCCGGCCACGCCCCTGGCGCCGGTGCCGGCGGCGAAAATGACGTTTGCCACGCCGTTTGTGATCTTGCGCAGCGTGGCAGCGAACCGCACCTTCTGGATCCTCTTTGGCACGTTTTTCATCTGCGGCCTCAGCACCAATGGCTTGATACAGACGCACTTCATTTCCCTGTGCGGCGATTCCGGCCTGTCGGCCGTGCCGGCCGCCTCCGTGCTGGCCATGATGGGCGCGTTCGACCTGTTTGGCACGATCCTGTCGGGCTGGCTGTCGGACCGCTATGACAATCGCAAATTGCTGTTCTGGTACTACGGCTTGCGGGGGCTGTCCCTGTTCTGGCTGCCGTATTCGGAATTCACCTTGTACGGCCTGTCCCTGTTCGCCATGTTCTACGGCCTGGACTGGATAGCCACCGTGCCGCCGACGGTAAAACTGGTGGGCGCCACGTTCGGCAAGGAGCGGGCAGGCATGGTGTTTGGCTGGATCTTCGCCGGCCACCAGCTGGGCGCTGCCGTGGCCGCATATGGCGCGGGCCGCATCCGCACTTTGATGCTGACCTACAATCCGGCCCTGTTCGCGGCCGGTGCCGCCTGCCTCGTGGCCGCGCTGCTGGTGCTGGCGATCCAGCGCCAGAAGGCTGCCGTGGCCGTAGCTCAGCCGGCATGAAAAAAGCCAGGCCCGCGCGAGCGGAGCCTGGCTTTTCAAGAAGTACGCGGCAGGATTATTTCAGGTATTTCGCCAGCCAGCCCTCGACTTCGCTGTAGAAGAAGCGGCTGTTCTCGCCCTTCAGGATCCAGTGGTTTTCATCCGGGAAGACGAGCAGCTTGGCCGGCACGTTCAGGCGTTGTTGCACGGCAAAGTTCATCAAGGCATTGTTAGCGGGCACGCGGTAGTCGAGTTCGCCCACGGTGATCAGGATAGGCGTCGTGAAACCCGTGCCTTTTTCGTGATTGCCCGCCTGCATGACCGGGCTTTGATCGCGCCACACGGGCAGGTTCGACCAGACGGGGCCGCCCGCATTCGTTTCACGGCCGAAACCGCCATCGCTGGTGCCCCATTGCATGATGAGATCCATTTCGCCCGCGTGCGAGACGATGGCCTTGTAGCGCGTGGTGGTCGCCTGCAGCCAGTTGGCCAGGTGGCCGCCATAGCTGGCGCCGCCGGCGGCCAGTTTCGTGCCGTCGATGAAGGGGTATTTCTTGATGGCTTCATCGACGCCCTGGTTGACTTCGTCGCCCGGGCCCTTCAATGGGTCGAACTGGATCGAGCGCGAGAATTCCTCGCCGTAGCCGGTGGAGCCCTTGTAGTCGGTCAGCAGCACGACATAACCGGGCTTGGCCAGCAAGTGGTAGTTCCAGCGCAGCACGAACTGGTCGCGCCACATGCTGGCCGCGCCGCCGTGGATGACGGTAAACAGCGGGTATTTCTTGTTCGGGTCGAAATTGGCCGGCTTGACGAGCATGTTGTGGATCTGGCGGCCGTCGGCCGTCGTGAACCAGAAATGCTCGGGCGCCTGCCAGTCGATCTTGTCCGCCTTGTCCGTGTTGAAGGCCGTCAGGCGCTTCGGCTGCCGGCCGTTGAACGCATAGATTTCCGGCGGGTTGATGGCCGATTCCCACACGCCGACCAAAGCCTTGCCGCCGCTGCTCAGCGAGTTGATGGTGCCCGTTGGCAGGGAAGCCTCGTCGCGCACGTCGCCGCCCCTGGCGTCGATCGAGTACAGCTTTTCCAGGCCCGCATGTTCATAGCTGAAGATGATCCGCTTGCCGCCTTCCGGCAGCACGTAGCGGGAAATCGAACGGTCCAGCTTGGCCGTCAGTATCGTCGGCGCCGGGTTGCTCATGGGCCAGGCGAAGCTGACCAGGCGTTTCACGTCATACACCTTGCCCGGTGTTTGCGCATCGCTCAAGGCAAACAGGGTCTTGCCGTCGGCCGCGAACTTCAGGGAGCCGTAGCTATGCTTGTCCTGCGTCAAACGCTGCGCCTCGCCGCCCGCCACGGGCAGCAAATACAATTGCGAATACACGGCTTCGCGCTGGGCCGCATCGCGGTTGGTGGCCGCGTTGAAGACGACAGCCTTGCCGTCCGGTGTCCAGACGGCGTCCAGCGATTGTCCTTCATCGCCCTGGCCGCCGCCAAAGCCCGGCAGGGTAACCAGTTGCGTGCCCGACAGGATGTCGCGCGGCGCGGCCTCAGGCTGCGCGTCGACGATGAACAGGCGCACCTGCTTGTCGGTCAGCCATTTGTCGAAGTAACGGGGCGCCGTCGTTTCATACGAGCGGGCACTGTATTTGCGGTCCTTGCGCTCTTTCGCGCTTTGCTTGACGTCGCTTTCCGTCTTGTTGCCAGGGTAGATATCGCTGATGAACAGCAATTGCTTGCCATCGGGGCTCCATTTCGGCATGCGCGCACCCAGGGTCAGCGAGGTCAGGCGTTGCGCTTCGCCGCCGTTGGCCACGTCGAGGCGGTAGATCTGGCCCGCTTCATCGCCGTCGCGCTTGGCGACAAACACCAGCTGGCGGCTGTCCGGCGACCAGGCGACGGCGCCTTCGCCGCCCTTGGAGTAGGTCAGGCGGCGCGCCGGGCTGTCGTCAAGCAGCGACTTGATCCACAGGTCCGACCATTGATCCTTGCTGTCGTAGGCGCTGTCGACGACGGAAAACACGGCCCAGCGTCCGTCCGGGCTGGCGACGGGTGCGCCGACCCGTTTCATCAGCCATACGTCTTCATGCGTGATGGCGTGTTTGGCATTC
The DNA here is from genome assembly GCF_030397695.1 of Janthinobacterium sp. SUN118. Lineage (NCBI taxonomy): Bacteria > Pseudomonadati > Pseudomonadota > Betaproteobacteria > Burkholderiales > Oxalobacteraceae > Janthinobacterium > Janthinobacterium sp. SUN118. Next base: position 886,233 of record NZ_JAPUBV010000001.1, read on the forward strand.
GTTTGCGTGGCGGCAACTGGCGACGCAGGCGTGGTATCGGCGGCGTGGGCGAGCGAGGCGCAGGCCGCTGCGATCAGCAGGGAGCCGATGGAACGGCGAAGACGGGGTAAGGTCATGGGCGTGGTCCGGGAAGTGAAAAAAGTACAGCGGGCAACATTATTGCCCATCGTTTCCTGCACTGCCAAGGCCATGAACCGTTACTTACCAGGCCGCCGCGCGCGTGGCGGACGGGCCACGCGTATCCGATCAGTTAAACTTGCCGCTTTACTCACGCTGGCGCTGCCTGAACATGAAAATTTGTCTACCCTTATTGAAAACGCTATTGCTGGGTGCAGGCGCGCTGCTGGCAACCCAGGCGCTTGCCGCCGCTGCCGCACCATACCCGAATACCAGCGCCATGGGCGTGGGCCACGCGGAAAGCACGGCCTGGTATGCCGCTTGCCTGAAGGTCAAGGATAGTGCGCCGCCGCCGGCCGACTTGCCGGCGCCGTCCGCCGTGACCGCCTTGCAGCAGTGCCAGGCGACGGACCTGTATTACGATACCAAGAGTATGTCTTCGCCCAAGCCCGCCGACTGGCGTCCCGTGCGCCATTGCGCCCTGGCCACACAGAACAGCGCCGTGCTGATGATGCTGTACCAGAACGGCCAGGGCGTGCAGAAGGATACGTTGTTGGCGCTCAAGTATGCGTGCAGCATCGATGCGGCGCCGGCCGAGATGCAGGGCCGCATCGAACACTTGCAGCAGATTAACGCCAGCGGGCGCGGCATGATCGACCTGTGCGACGACATCACCAGCGGCTACATGATGGGCGTGTGCAGCGCCATCGATGCGCGCCAGAAGCAGCGCGTGCGCGCGCAGGCAACGGGCAAGGCGAGCGAAGCGATGCCTGCCGTGGCGCAGGCGTCGCTGCAAAAACTGCAGGCGGCGGCGGGCAAGTTTGCCGACGCGCGCGCGGCCCATGAAACGGACTTGAGCGGCACGGCGCGCGCCGCCCTGAGCATCGCCGCCCGCACGGCCGAGCTCGATTTGCTGGCGCACGATCTGCGCGACTACGAAGCGGGCAAGCTGCCGGCAAGCATGTCCAAGGAGCAGGCGGCCGCGCTCGACAAGGAGCTCAACGCCATCTACGGCAAGCTGATGAAAAAGCCGGCGGCGACCTATGCGGGCGCCGTCGGCAAGGATGGCATCCGCGCCACGCAACGCCTGTGGCTGGCGTACCGCGATGCCTGGATGAATTTCGGCGCCGTGCGCTATCCGTCCGTCACCAGCGAGACGTGGGCTGGCCGCCTGACGTCGCGGCGTAATGTGCAACTGCAAGACTTGCTGGAGAATTAAAAAATGCGGGAAGTGTATTACCACGAAGATGATTTTTGCATGATCGAACTGCTGCCGCTGGATAACCTGCAGCACTGTTTGACGCAGATGGGCGAGCAGCAGGCGTTTGCCGATGCGCACCGCAGCGGCGCCGGCTGGACGGCGATGTATGTGCCCGAGGCGCCGCCGTCGCCGCTGTCCGCGCTGGGCCTCACGGCCGATCAGCTGCGGCTGGCGCTGGCCGATGCCTTGCCGCCCTACGACGCCGTCTACACGGGCTACAGCAGTTACCGCGTGGAATGCAAGAATGTGCTGGCCTTTGGCGGCGAGCAGACGGAAACCCTGTTTGCCGGCCTGGACGACAAGGGCATCGTGTGCGACCTGTGGTGCAGCGATGGCATGCCGCAACTGTTGCTGCTGCCCTTGAAGGAGCGCTTGCTGCTGGCCGACTGGGGCGCGGGGTTTGCGTGTCCGCTGGCCGATGGCGACCTGTTCGCCCGCTATCTGCAGGAATACGAACTGGGCTGATTATTCGCAGGCGATGGCGTTCGGCTGGGCCACCTTGACTACCGACGCCAGACGCGCCATGTCGTTGCCGTCGCCCTGTTCCACATAGGGCTGATAGGTGTCGATGACGATGCGGGCGCGCGCTTGCCAGCCGCAATTGTCGGCCTGGCGCGCGGGCACGCGCAGCAGGCGGCGCGCCTCGGCGTCGTTACTGAAACAGAACCACGCATCGTGTGCGGCCGCGGGGCGGGGCAGGCGTCCCCACTGCGCCTTGTCGGGCGCGAAGCAGACGCGTTTGCCGATGATCTCCAGGCTCATTTCGTCCGTGCGCGCGCTGTACTGGCCATCGAGCACGATCGGCGTTTGCGCCTGCGCGGACAGGCACGCGGTGGCCAGGAGGAGGAAGGCGGCAGGTTTCATGCGTTTCTTTCGGGCTGGCGGGACGAGGCGCCAGTATAACCCCGGGGCTGGAAATGCAAAAAGCCCATCCGTGAGGATGGGCTTTTTGGTACTGCGCATTCGTGGTAGGCCGTGCGGGATTCGAACCTGCGACCAACGGATTAAAAGTCCGCTGCTCTACCAGCTGAGCTAACGACCCGAAAGAGGCCGCATTATATATCAGTTGAAAAAGAATGCAAAGCATTCCTGCACGAAAATGTAGATGGCTCAATGCAGGGCCGCCGTGAGCTTCAGCACTTCCTCGATGCTGGTGCTGCCGTCGCGTATCCTGTGCGCGCCGGCGATGCGCAGCGGCGTCATGCCGTCGAGGATGCTCTGGCGGCGCAGCGCGTGCAGGTCGGCGCCGGACTTGATCAGCTGGCCGAACGCTTCCGTCACGCCGAGCAGTTCGTAGATGCCGGCGCGGCCACGGTAGCCGCTGTGCCGGCACGCGGCGCAGCCGACGGGGCGATACACGCTTGCCGGGAGCGCCAGCTGGCCATCGGCCAGGCTGTGCCATTGCGCCGCGCCCGGCGCCGCATCCGGTTGCTTGCAGTCGGCGCACAGGCAGCGCAGCAGGCGCTGCGCCAGCACGCCGATCAGGCTGGCTTCCAGCAAGTAGGCGGGCAAGCCCAGTTCCAGCAGGCGCATGACGGCCGAGGGCGCATCGTTGGTGTGCAGGGTCGACAGCACCAAATGGCCCGTCAAGGCCGCCTGAATGGCCATCTCGGCCGTGGCCAGGTCGCGGATTTCGCCCACCATGATGATGTCGGGGTCTTGCCGCATCAGCGCCCGCACGCCATCGGCAAACGACAGCTCGGCCTGCACCTGCATCTGGTTGAAGGCCGGCTCGACCATTTCGATGGGGTCTTCCACCGTGCACACATTGACGGCGCTGCTGGCCAGCGCCTTCAGCGTGCTGTACAGGGTGGTGGTCTTGCCCGAGCCCGTGGGCCCCGTCACCAGCACGATGCCGTGCGTGCGCGCCGTCAGCTGTTGCCAGCGTTGCGCATCGGCCGGCGGGAAGCCCAGGTCGGCCAGGCTCTTGATGGCGATCTCGGGATCGAAGATGCGCATGACGAGCTTTTCACCGAAGGCCGTGGGCAGGGTCGACAGGCGCAGCTCGATTTCCTGTCCCTGCGCATTGCGCGTCTTGATGCGGCCATCCTGCGGGCGGCGCTTTTCCACCACATCCATGCGTCCGAGCAGCTTGATGCGCGCCGTCATGGCCAGCAGCACCACGGGCGGCACCTGGTAAGCCTGGTGCAGCATGCCGTCGATGCGCAGGCGCACGAGGCCCGCGTCGCGCTTCGGCTCCAGGTGGATGTCGGAGGCGCGCTGCTCAAACGCGTATTGCCACAGCCAGTCGACGATGCGCACCACGTGCTGGTCGTTGGCGTCGAGGCTGGCCTTGTTGCGCCCCAGTTCCACCAGCTGTTCCATATTGTGGCGCAGCGCCAGGTCTTGCGTGGACGCTTGCCGCGCCACCTTGACGGCACTGGCCAGGCTGAAAAATTGCGCGATGGCATCGGCGATGTGCAGCGGGTTGGCGATGACGAGGCTCAGCTTGCGTGGCGCCACAGTCCCCAGTTCCGCCTGCCAGGCAAGCGCATACGGCTGGGCGGTGGCGATGACGATGCGTTCCGGCGTGCTGTCCACGGGCAGGATGTTGAAGCGGGCCGCATAGCCGGCCGTCATGACGTCGGCCACCTGGCTGAAATCGATGTGCAGGGGATCGATGCGCAGATAGGGCAGGGCCGCGCGCTGCGCCAGCCAGGCGCACAGGGCGTCGAGCGTGAGCAGGGCATGCGGCGCCAGGGCCGAGCACAGCCGGCAATCGGCCACATGGCACAGCGGATGGATGGGTGGCGCGGGGAGCAAGCCGGCGTGGGTGCGGATGGTGGCCGCCTGCGCCGCATCGAGCACGCCATCGTCTTGCAGCCAGCGCAGCAGGTGCGGCAAGTCCAGCGTGGCGCTCGCGGTGGCAGTGGCAGTGGCAGGGAGGGAGGAGGGCATGGCCGGCGCCTTTCAAGGCTGCCGGCCACGCGTGGGCGTGCCGGCGCTTACAGCGTGCTGACGATGCCCTTGACCCAGCTCTTGGCGGGCAGCTTGGTGTCGGCGACGATCTGCTTGGCGCGCTCGAGCAAGGTGGCTTGCGCCTCGGCATCGAGTGCCACTTTCGTCTTGAACGCGATCGCCACCACGTTCCCATCATGGACTTCCGGCAGGCAGACCACCTGTGCAAACGCAAACTTCATCGCCTTGATGTTCTTGGCGTAGCTGGGGTGGTCGCCAAACAGGTTCACCGTCATGATGCCGTGCGGCGCCAGGCAGGCGCAGCAGGCGGCATAGAAATCGGCGCTGTCGAGCACGGGGCCGCGCGCCGTGGCGTCATACAGGTCCACCTGCAGGGCGTCCAGCGTGCCATGGTTGGCTGCATCGTTGACGTAGTTGAGCGCATCCATTTCGCGCACGTGCAGGCGCTCGTCGTTGGGCGGCAGCTTGAACATCGAGGCGCAGATCGTGATGACGGACGGGTTCAGCTCGATGGCCTCGACTTGCGCCTGCGGGAACTGGCGGTAGCAGAATTTGGTCAGCGCGGCCGTGCCCAGGCCCAGCTGGGCGAGGCGCTGCGGTTCCTTGATCCACAGCATCCAGGCCATCATCTGCTGCGCATATTCGAGTTCCGGCCAGTCCGGCTTGCGGATGCGCATGGCGCCCTGCACCCATTCCGTGCCGAAATGCAGATAGCGCACGCCATCCATTTCCGACAGGGTGACAGGGGCGTAGCGGGGCTTGCGCGCAGGGCGCGAGGATTCGACTTGTTCGATGGATTTTCGTTTGATAAGCATAAGGCGGCCTGAAAGTGTGCCGCATTATAGCCCGTGCCGGGGGGGGCATAAAAAATGCCGGCCCCATGAGAAGCACATGGGGCCGGCATTTTTAATAACGACGCCAGGCAGAAGCGTCGCGAGCCCAAGGGAGGGATAGCCGAGACGCGCAACCGTCCTCAGTACGGGGGCGCCAAGCCGGTGAGCATCGCAGGCTGCCTATGCCGACGCGCAGCAGCGTATGTCAGGCGTTACTGCTGAGCAGGCTCGATGGAGACACGCAGACGGATGCGTTCGCCCGGATCGTAGGACATGATGCTCGTGTAGTTGCGGCCACGATAGTCGTACGTGACCTGGTAGCCATTGTTGCGGCTTTCCCAGTGGTCGACCTGACGGCATTGCTTGACGGCTTGTTCCTGCACGCCACCCTGGTAGTTGTTCTGGTTGTCGACGCGGTCGCCGACGACGGCGCCGGCAATCGCGCCCGCTGCCGCGGCGGCCGTGCGGCCATTGCCGCCGCCGACCTGGCTGCCGAGCAGGGCACCGGCGATACCGCCGACGATGGAGCCGCCAGCGCTACGCTGTTGCGGCGGCGCCTGCACCTGCACGTATTCCGTACGGCATTCCTGGCGTGGACGATTGATCTGTTCGACTTGCGGCACGACGCGCACGACCTTGCCGAAATCTTCAAAGTCGGCGGCCTGGGCGAGTGGCAATGCACCGATACAAAGGGCTGACATCATCAATTTGGCTTGCAAGTTCATTTGTAACCTCGTTATGTAGAGAATCTTTCAGGGTATTTTTTACAACTTGGGACTATAGTAATCCCGCCGGACCGATACTTGTGTTTCGCCTGGCAACAAAATGTAACAGCCCAAGCCCCTCGCCCCACAGTCTGTAACATGCACTTTCAATCGATACAAGATGTTGAAATGACTTGAAACCGGCGGTTTGTAACAAATCTTGCGTTTGACATCATATTCGGGTTGATTCATGCAGGACAACACGTTACCCTAATACGCGTATGGCTTATATAAAATCGCACTGAATCGCATAAAAGTTGATACAGATCGAATCACCGCGTGCGCATTGACCCGCGTGCGGGGATGCAATAAGACGAGCAACTAGAAGAGATCCATACATAACAGGTCGATTTGAGGGAAAAATGAGTTTGTTACTAACCGTGCCGCCCAACCTTGTCCAGTCCATCCGTGCCTTTCGCGTGACCGAATTACAAGACGAGGCGATTCGTCTCGGGCAGCACTTTTTATATGCGCATTGCCACGCTGGGCAGACCAAACAACAAGTCATCGGCATTATTGCAGAAGCATTCCTGTTTCCGAAAAATCTGGCGAAGAATTTCGACGCGCTGCGTCTGTGCCTGACGGACACCATGTACAAGGCCGGTCCGCAGACGGGTTTCCTGGTGGTGCTCGAGCAATTGCCAAATACGCAAAAATTCGACAAGGAAGCGCGCGAGATCCTGCTCGACGTGTTCCGCGACGCGGCCGACTACTGGGCCGAAAAGAAAGTCCCGTTCCGCGTCTTCTATTCGTTTGAGTAAAGACTTACTCGCGCTGTAGTGCAGAAAAATCAGCCTGGCGCGAGCGCGGCAGGCACGCCGTGCGGGCAATGGCAGCGCTCCTGCGCTTATGTTGCGCCGCAACAATAATGCCGGCCTTTCTAGATTCGCATCGCCATAGCGGGTACAATGCGCGCTATGAAAAATATCGTTATCCTCATTTCCGGACGCGGCAGCAACATGGAAGCGGTCGTGCGCGCGGCGCAAGCCGAGCAATGGCCAGCCCGTATTGCCGCCGTCATCAGTAACCGGGCCGATGCCCAGGGACTGGTTTTTGCCGCGGAACATGGGATAGCGACCGCTGTCGTTGCCAACAAGGATTATGCCAGCCGCGAGCAGTTCGATGCGGCGCTGCAAGCCGCGGTCGACGGCTTTGCCCCCGACCTGGTCGTGCTGGCCGGTTTCATGCGCATCCTGACTGCGCCATTCGTCGAGCATTATGCGGGGCGCATGCTGAATATCCACCCGTCGCTGCTGCCGCTGTTCCCGGGCATGGCGACGCATCGCCAGGCGCTCGAGGCGGGCGTGACGGAACACGGCGCGACCGTGCATTTCGTAACTGCCGAGCTCGACCATGGCCCTGCCGTGGCGAGCGCGGTGGTGCCCGTCTTGCCAGGCGACACAGAAGAAAGCTTATCGGCGCGCGTGCTGGTACAGGAACATCTGCTTTACCCGCGCGCCATCCGCCTGTTCATTGACGATAAACTGTCAGTCGAGCATGGCCAGGTCCGCGTGGACCCTCAATAAAATATTACAGGAAAAATAACAATGAGATTGCCACCAGCGATACTTGCCAATGCTGAAGAAGTATTGCGCGAAATTTTACGTTTCACGGCCCCGGCCGACACCACCCTGTCGCGCTATTTCCGCGACCATCCGCGCCTCGGTTCGCGCGAGCGGGGCGCCATCGCCGAAGGCATTTATGCCGTGCTGCGCAACAAATCGTTCTTCACCGACTTCGCCGAAGCGGGCAACGGCCCCACCATGCGCCGCCTGACCATCCTCGGCCTGGCCGAAGCCGTCGGCGCCGATTCGCTGGGCGGCTTGACGGAAGAGGAAGTGGAATGGCTGGAACGCATCACGCAGATCGACCGCAACCTGATGCCGCCGAACATGCGCGCCAACATGCCGACCTGGCTGTTCGACAAGCTGATCGCCCAGTTCGGCGAAGCGGAAACCATGCTGCTGGCCGATGCGCTGAACGCGCCGGCGCCGCTGGACTTGCGCGTCAACTCGCTCAAGGCCACGCGTGAAGACGTGATGCTGGCCCTGGCCGAAGCGCCCATCCTCAGCACGCCGACGCCGTTTGCCCCGCTGGGCTTGCGCGTGATCAAGAAGCCATCGCTGCAAAACCTGCCCCTGTTCCAGAGCGGCGCCATCGAAGTGCAAGATGAAGGCAGCCAGATCCTGTCGCAGATCGTCGGCGCCAAGCGCGGCGAGATGGTGGTCGACTTCTGCGCCGGCGCGGGCGGCAAGACCCTGGCGCTGGGCGCGCTGATGCGCAACACGGGCCGTCTGTACGCATTCGACGTATCCGAAAAACGCCTGGCCAAGCTGAAGCCGCGCATGGCGCGCAGCGGCCTGTCGAACGTGCATCCGGTGCAGATCGCGCATGAGCGCGATGCCAAGATCAAGCGCCTGGCCGGCAAGATCGACCGCGTGCTGGTCGATGCGCCATGCAGCGGCCTGGGCACCCTGCGCCGCAATCCGGACGTGAAATGGCGCCAGCAGCCGAATTCCATCGTCGAACTGCAAGCCAAGCAGGCGGCGATCCTGGCCGGCGCGGCGCGCCTGGTCAAGGGCGGCGGCCGCCTGGTGTACGCCACCTGCAGCTTCCTCAACGAAGAAAACGACCAGATCGCCGAGCAATTCCTGGCCGCCCATCCCGACTTCACCCTGGTGCCGATGAGCAAGGTGCTGGCGGAACAGAAGATCGAGCTGGAAATGGGCGATTACCTGAAATTGCTGCCGCACCTGCACCAGACCGACGGCTTCTTTGCCGCCGTGTTCGAACGCAAGGTCATGCCGAAAAAAGTCTACGCCGATGAAAAGCCGGCCGACGACGCTGACGCTGAACCAGCCGAGTAAGCCTGTCACGGGCCGCCGCCGCTCCCGCAGCGGCGGCCACGCAATGCCGCCAGCCAGCCTGGCGGCATGGGCTAGATGCCCATCCGTATCACTTCTGTCCCACCTTCCGGACCGCCTGCGCCATGAATGAAACCCCACTGCTGAACCTGATCACCGACTTTGTCGACGATTTCCGCCAACCGGCCATCCTGTGGCAGGCGCTGGCGATCGTCGCCTGCCTGGCCTTGAGCTGGCTGCTGGTGCGGCAGTTGCGCGAATTCCTGCACAAGCGGGCGGAAGCGGCGACGACGCCGGCCACGCCGGAAACGCTGCAGCGCACGGACAGTTTCATCCGCATCCTCACGCCCGTGCTGGCGGCCATGCTGCTGGGCATTGCGCAACACTTCCTGGCCAAGTTCCAGTCGGTGAACCTGCTCAATATCGCCATTCCCCTGTGCACCTCGATGGCGCTGGTGCGCTTCGGCTTTTACGTGCTGCGCCGTATCTTTGCCCGCCACGGCGAGATCAGCCCGACCATGCTGTTGCTGGAAAAGGTATTTACCGTCGTTGTGTGGGCCGGCATGGCCCTGTATATCACGGGCTTGTGGCCAGAGTTGCATGCTTTCCTGGAGAGTATCGTCGTGCCGCTGGGCCGCAACAAGGTTTCCGTGGCTGCCATCTTGCAAGCCGCTATTTCCGTGGCCGTGCTGCTGGTGCTGGCCATGTGGGCCGGCACCTCGCTCGACGAGCGCCTGATGAAAATGCAGGGCCTGCATACCTCCTTGCGCGTGGTCATGTCGCGCATGGGCCGCGCCGTGCTGATCCTCGTTTCCGTCCTGATCAGCCTGTCGCTGGTGGGGATCGACCTGACGGTGTTGTCCGTATTCGGCGGCGCCTTCGGCGTGGCGCTCGGTTTCGGCTTGCAAAAGATCGCCGCCAACTTCGTTTCCGGCTTCATCATCCTGCTCGACCGCAGCCTGACCATCGGCGACATGATTACCGTCGGCCAATTCACGGGCAAAGTCACGCAGATCAATACGCGCTATACTGTGTTATTGGGTGGCGATGGCGTGGAATCCATCGTGCCGAATGAAATGCTGATTTCCGGCGGCGTGCAGAACATGTCGCTGAGCAACCGCATGGTGTGGCTGTCGACCGCCGTGTCGGTGGGCTATGAAACGGACCTCGACGCCATCTTCCCCTTGCTGGAAGCGGCTGCGGCCAGCGTGCCGCGCGTGTCGCAAAGTAATCCTCCATCCGTTACCCTCGTGCGTTTCGGCGCCGACGGCCTGGATCTGCAGATCGGTTTCTGGATCGCGGACCCGGAAAACGGCACCGGCGGCGTGAAGTCGAATGTGAACCGCGCCATCTGGCGCACCTTGCAGGAACAGAAGGTCTCTGTACCTTTCCCGCAACGCGAATTGCGTATTGTGGGTACGCCTCCTGCCCCGCTCGTCGGCGCGGCAGAGGGTGAGTCCGCGCCATCCGGCACCCAGCCTTAACCTCGCTGCCTGCCTCCGTTTTTGCCTGATCGCACCCATTAGGGCGTACAATCACGCCTAAAATTAACTCTGCCGGACCTCCAGAGCAACTGGAGCGACCGTGCGCACGCCCTGTCCACTTGGAGTAGTAGTAATGACATTGAGTTCCGTTTTACACGACGTTTTGCAGTTCATGGCAACTGGCATTACCGATCTGTCTGCATGGCAAGTTTTCCTGTACACCATGGTGGTCACGCATATCACGATCGCCAGCGTCACGATTTATTTGCACCGCCACCAGGCTCACCGCGCGCTGGAATTGCATGCGATCCCCAGCCATTTCTTCCGTTTCTGGCTGTGGCTGACGACGGGCCAGGTCACCAAGGAATGGGCGGCCATCCACCGCAAGCACCACGCCAAGTGCGATACGGAAGAAGATCCGCACAGCCCGGTAACGCGCGGCATCAAGAAAGTCTTCTGGGAAGGCGCCGAGCTGTACCGCGCTGAATCGAAGAACATGGAAACCATGGCCAAGTACGGCCACGGCACGCCGACGGACTGGATCGAGCGCAACCTGTACACGAAATACAGCTGGCTGGGCGTCGTCTCGCTGTTCGTCATCAATTTCATCCTGTTCGGCGTGATCGGCATCTCCGTATGGGCCGTGCAAATGATGTGGATCCCCATCACGGCGGCTGGCATCATCAACGGCATCGGCCATTACTGGGGCTACCGCAACTACGACTGCGCGGACGCGGCCACCAACATCATTCCCTTCGGTATCCTGATCGGTGGCGAAGAGTTGCATAACAACCACCATACGTATGCGACGTCGGCCAAGCTGTCATCGAAATGGTATGAAATCGATATCGGCTGGGCTTATATCCGCGCGCTGGAAATGCTGGGCCTGGCGAAGGTCAAGAAACTGGCGCCGGAGCCGAAGTTTTCCCACGGCAAGCTGGAAGCGGACTTCGAGACCTTGCAGTCCGTCATCGCCAACCGCTACGACGTGATGGCCAAGTATGCGAAATCGATCAAGCATGCGTGGAAGGAAGAGCTGGAACACCTGAAGCACAAGGCCGAACTGGAAAAGCGCTTCCTGAAGTCGTCGCGCAAGCTGATGCAGCGCGAACCGGGCAAGCTGGCCGATGCGCACCATGAACAGCTGTCGGAATTGTTCCAGCACAGCAAGGCACTGGAAACCATGCACCATATGCGCGTGGAACTGGGCGCCATCTGGGAGCGTTCGCACTTTACGCGCGAGCAATTGCTGCACAAGCTGCAAGACTGGTGCGCGCGCGCCGAAGCGTCGGGCATCAAGTCGCTGCAAGACTTTTCCTTGCGCCTGCGCAGTTATGCCTGATTGAGCTGCCGCAGCCTATCGAGGCCCTGGATTCCAGGGCCTTTTTTTCGTCCCGGGAAAGCGGGTGAGGGGATGGCCTAAAATCAGGACGAAAAAAAACCGCTCATCGGAGCGGCTCTTTTTACAGAACACAGTATCAATTACTTGATCTTGGTTTCTTTGTACGTTACGTGCTTGCGTGCTTTAGGATCGAATTTCATGATCTCCATTTTCGCAGGCGTCGTACGCTTGTTTTTGGTAGTCGTGTAGAAGTGACCCGTACCGGCGGTCGATTCTAACTTGATTTTGTCGCGGCCTGATTTTGCCATGATAGCTCCCTTATTCTGCTAATTAGACTTTTTCGCCACGAGCGCGCATATCGACCAATACGGCGTCGATGCCGACTTTATCGATGACGCGCAGACCGGCGTTGGACAAACGCAGGGAGACCCAGCGGTTTTCAGATTCAACAAAAATACGACGATTCTGCAAGTTAGGCAAAAAACGACGTTTGGTTTTGTTGTTTGCATGGGAAACATTGTTGCCGACCATCGGCTTCTTCCCAGTGACTTGGCAAACACGTGCCATGGCGCACTCCTTAAAGATATTCCAAATTGGAAAAACGAGAGTATATCCAAAATAAGCCGATTTATCAATGACTTGCGAAAAACAATTGTGTCTTGTTGTTGTAAATATATTTAACAATTTGACTTTTGCGATTTCTCATAGGGGAAACGCTGGTAAACACTGTTGTTTACCGTTAGATAAGCATGCTGTTGTTTTTACGTATGTCCTTGTTTACACATGGTTAACTGCGTCGGGATCGCGCACGGCCTAGAGTTGGCCATGCTCGGCAAACGAATGCACTTGCCGCCCAGCAACGACAAAATGGTCGAGGATGCGCACGTCGACCAGCGACAGGGCCTGCACCAGCGCGCGCGTCAGCAGCAGGTCCGATTCGCTCGGTTCCGGCGTGCCGGATGGATGATTGTGGGCCAGCATGACGCTGGCCGCGTTGTGCAGCAGCGCCTGCTTGACCACTTCGCGCGGATACACGCTGGTGTGGGTGAGGGTGCCGCGAAACATTTCCTGGGTGGCGATCAAACGGTTCTTGACGTCCAAAAACAACACATGGAACGCTTCATGCGCCAGGTGGCCCAGGGTCAGGCGCAGATAGTCCTTCACGGCGTGCGGCGAATTGAGGGCTTGCCCCGCCTGCAAATCCTCGATGATGGCGCGCCGCGCCAGTTCCAGCACGGCTTGCAGCTGGGCAAACTTGGCGCTGCCCATGCCGTGCACGGCGGAAAAACTCACGAGGCTGGCGCCAAACAGTCCACGCAAGGAACCGAAATGCTCGACCGTGTCGCGCGCCAGTTCCACGGCGCTCTTGCCGCGCACGCCCGTGCGCAGGAACACTGCCAGCAATTCCGCGTCCGACAGCGAGTGCGCGCCATCCTCGATCAGGCGTTCGCGCGGCCGTTCGCCGGCCGGCCAATCCTTGATGCCCATCTTGCCTCCCATGCCGCGTGCAGGTAGTGGCGGCGCCTGCCGACGATTGTCGCGTGGTTCTGCTGCGGCCATGCTGCGCTAGCTCGTCTTCCTGTCAGATCATGGCAAAAAAACAAAAACCAAGATGCCCGGAATGGCCATTTTCAGGCGCTATCATTTGCCTGTCGTTGCACTCTATGCAAATTGCGGCGGCGGGGAGTCAGGGCCCTGAACTCAATGTCTTCCACTTAGTTTCGCAGGAGCAGTCATGCCATATATCAAAGTTATCAACGGAGTCATGCAAGAGTTCAACGCCGCCGGCGTCAATACGGGCAAGGTCAGCGGCATTGGCCTCAATTCGCATGCCTATCTGGAGCGCCGCGCCTGGAGTCCCGACGCGACGGCCGCCACGAATGACGGCAATCCCGACTACCCGGCCGATTTGCCCTACCTCGCGGCCAACGGTGTCAAGTACATCCAGGTGATGGTGGCGCCATTTAACGGCAGAGTGGCAAACGGCACGGGCCACCAGGTGTGGGACTACGTTGTCGGCATGCCGGAATTTGCTTCCGACAACACGGTCGTGACGCTGAATATCAACGGGACATACTGGGCCGCGGTGCAGGCGCTGCTCGACTGTGCGCTGGCCAATGGCATCGGCATCATCGCCTGTCCATTCTGGAATCCGGCAGCCGTGCCGGAACTGGTGGGCGAGGGGACCAACGTCGTCGCGGAACTGAGCAATGCGCAATCGAAGACGCGCAACTACATGCGTGCCTTTGCCAGGGCATTCGCCTTGCGCTACGCCAGCCATGCAGGCATCGCCGGCTGGATGGCGGCGCAGGAATTGCAGATCATCAAGAACCTGGGAGTCCATACCGTCAATGCCGTGATTCAGGAAACGGCGCAGACACTGCGCGACAACGATGCGCTGGGCCGTATGATTTCCTCCGGCAATGTCGGCATTGCCCATACCTCGCCCCGTCAAGGCTCTTTACAGCAATACATCACGGAAACCCTGCCCTTGATGAATCCAGATCCGGTCGATTGCATTTGCGAAAATCTGTTCCTAGGCAATGAATATGTGAGCAGCGCCCTCGATGGCAATACGGAGTTGCCCGCTGATTTTGTTTCCTCCTCGCTCGCCTATCTGCAAGTGATGCAGCGTGCGGCCAAGGCCTTGGGCAAGCCGTATTACATCGGCAGTTTCGGCCTGTCGAAAAAGCAAGAGCTGGCCTTGCAGGATACCGAGCGGCAAGACAACCTGCATGCCCTGTTGAGCGCCATACGCCGTACGGGCGTGCAGCTGGCGTGCTACTGGGCCTGGAATGCGGGGACCACCACGGAAAAGGAAGGCTTGAACCTGGTCGAGGCTGAAACGCCATTGAAAACGAATTACCGCACGCCCGTCTGGAACGCCTTGCGCGGCGAGGACGCCATCCGCCCCGCGCCGCCCATGCCCTGTTTCGGCGTGACGAAGACCTTGCAATTCCAGCCTGGCCTCATGCTCACCGTGCCGTCGTCCGCGCGCTACGAGAGTGCGGATTTTTCCCTGTCGTATTGCATCCGGCAGCAGGCTTTTTCCTCGATCAAGGACATTGAACTGGCTTTCATCAAGCGTCAGTCGGATAAAAAAGGCTGGGCGCTCCTGCAAAAGTTTATTACTACGCAGAACGACATCACTACTTTCCTGCATCTATGGAATAACCAGGGAGAGCATGGCCTGGGCGCCAACAGCAATGGTCACGGCGTGAAGGTGGATATTGCCAACCGCTGGCTACGCTGTACCTACACCGTCAAGCATGATGGTTCCATCAGCCTGTATGTCGACGATTTTCTCATGTATCAGGGCAGCAAGATGGTGAAGCCATTTGTGAATGCCGCCGCCACGCCCCTGGTGATCGGCCGCCCCGTGCATGCGCTGGAGCAGGGCGCACCCGCCTGGCAGTTGTCCGATGTCATCCTGTACGACCGCGTGCTGACGCCGAAGGAAGTGTATGACTATGGCCAGTACGGCATCGTGCACAGGCCCGTGGGGCGCTGGAAGCTCGACGGCAATCTGGAAGACAGTTCGGGCTTCGGCAATCACGCCAGCACACCTGGCGGGTTGACGTACGTCAACGTCTGACAGGTGACAGGGGCGCGGCCATGTTTTTTGACAAAAGCATGGCTGCGCTGAGATGGCATGGGGCAGGCGCGGCCAGTGTGGCTTACAATATCGTTTTGCACCAGCTACTTGAAACCTACTATGTCCAACGAGCAACCAGCAGTCGTCACCGAAGCGGCTTACCTCACTCTGCATTATCGTCTTGCCACTGTTGACGGTACTGACATTGTCACGACCTTCAGCGGGAATCCCGCCACGTTGATGCTGGGACAGGGCCAGCTGGCGCCGTTCCTCGAGCAGCGTTTGCTGGGTTTGCCTGAAGGCACGCACCAGACTTTCGAGCTGGCGGCCGGCGAAGGCTTTGGCGAGCGCAATCCCGAGCTGGTGCAGTCGGTTTCGCGCGCCACGCTCGATGAAAACTCGGTGCCGGGCGCCGACTACAAGATCGGCGACCTGGTGGACTTCGCCGCCCCGGGCGGCGGCCGCTTTGCCGGCGTGCTGCGCGAACTGCGCGACGATTCGGCCCTGTTCGACTTCAACCATCCGCTGGCTGGCCAGCCGCTGCGTTTTGAAGTCAAGCTCATCTCGGTGCTGTAAACAAGGAATAGCGATGGATAAAGAACTGTTACTGGCCCAGCCCCGGGGTTTCTGCGCTGGCGTCGACCGGGCGATCGAAATCGTCGAGCGTGCCTTGCAGCAATTTGGCGCACCGATCTACGTGCGCCATGAAATCGTCCACAACGCCTATGTGGTGGCCGACCTGCGCAACAAGGGCGCCATCTTCATCGACGACCTCGATGACGTACCGGCTGGCAATACCCTCGTGTTTTCCGCGCATGGCGTGTCGAAAGCCGTGCGCGCCGAGGCGGAATCGCGCGGCCTGAGCATTTTTGACGCCACCTGCCCGCTGGTGACCAAGGTGCACATGGAAGTAGGCAAGATGCGCCGCGAAGGCCGCGAAATCATCATGATCGGCCACGATGGCCATCCCGAGGTGGAAGGCACGATGGGCCAGGCTGAAAAGGGCATGCACCTGGTGGAAACGCTGGAAGATGTGGCGACCTTGCAGGTCGCCAATCCGGACAGCGTGGCCTATGTGTCGCAGACAACGTTGTCAGTTGACGACACTCGCGACATTATCGAAGCGTTGAAGCAGAAATATCCGAATATTGCCGAGCCGAAAAAAGGCGACATTTGCTACGCCACCACCAACCGCCAGGAAGCCGTGAAATTCATGGCGCCGCTGGTGGAAGTGGTGATCGTCGTGGGCAGCCCGAACAGCTCGAATTCGAACCGCCTGCGCGAAGTGGCAGACAAGATGGGCACGCCTGCCTACATGGTCGACAATGCCTCGCAAATCGACCCCGCCTGGCTGGAAGGCAAGCTGCGCGTGGGCGTCACGGCCGGCGCCTCGGCGCCCGAAGTGCTGGTGCAAGCCGTGATCGACCGCTTGAAAGAGTGTGGCGTGAAGAGCGTGCGTCCGCTCGACGGCGTGCAGGAAGCCGTCACGTTCCCGATGCCGAAAGGCCTCGACGGCATCAAGCGCGACGTCGCCTGAGTTGGCTTGGCAGCCGAGTATCGATGAAATAGCCACCTCAAAACCGAATTTAATTCGGAAATGATTGAATTATTCCAAGCTTAGTTTTTGCAAAAGATCGTTATGATTGCCTCAAGCTTGAATATGTTGTCGTTATGACTAAGCGCGGTCACGCCCATTTTCAGTGCGTGCACCATGCTGGTGAGAACGGTCCAGGGATGGCACTGCAGGAATTTTTCCTCCGGTGCCGTTTTTGTATCAGCGATACATGTTCTGGCGGAAGTTGTTCCCGAAAAATGCATATTTGGATAGGGCAATCATGGATACATTCATCCAGCAGATCATTAACGGCTTGGTGCTGGGCAGCATGTATGCCTTAGTCGCCCTCGGTTACACGATGGTGTATGGCGTCTTGAACCTGATTAACTTCGCCCACGGCGACGTGCTCATGATCGGCGCCATGGTGGGCTTGAGCATCCTCAAGCTGCTGGGCATTTATGTCCCGGACTGGCCCGGCTACCTGAAACTGGCCACCGCCATCCTCGGCGCCATTCCCATCTGTATTCTGGTCAACATCATCATCGAGCGGGTCGCCTACCGCCGCCTGCGCAACGCCCCCCGCCTCGCCCCCCTGATTACCGCCATCGGCGTCTCCATCCTGCTGCAAACCTTTGCCATGATGATCTGGACGCGTAATCCCTTGCCCTTCCCGCAATTGCTGTCGACCGACCCCATCAATGTGGGCGGCGCCGTCATTTCACAAACGCAAGTATTGCTGCTGGCCCTGGCCGCCATTTCGATGGGCGGACTGGTGTTACTGGTGGAAAAGACGAAAATGGGCCGCGCCATGCGGGCCACGGCGGAAAACCCCCGCGTGGCCGGCCTCATGGGCGTCGATTCCGACAAGGTCATCGTCGCCACGTTTGCCATCGGCGCCGCGCTGGCCGCCGTGGCGGGCGTGATGTGGGGCGCCAACTATGCCTCGATTCAATTTTCCATGGGCGCCATCCCCGGCTTGAAGGCGTTCTGCGCGGCAGTGCTGGGCGGCATCGGCAATATCTATGGCGCCATGATAGGCGGCGTCCTGCTGGGCATTATCGAGAGTCTGGGCGCCGGCTATATCGGCGACATCACGGGCGGCTTCCTGGGCAGCCACTACCAGGATATCTTTGCCTTCGTCGTGCTGATCATCGTGCTGACCCTGCGCCCGTCCGGCATCATGGGCGAACGCGTGGCCGACCGCGCCTGACGTGAAACTGGGAGATTAAATCATGGCACTACTCGATTTCGACGTCAAAAAGCACCCGGCCAAGGCGTATGCCGGCATGCTGGGCCTGGCCGCGCTGCTGATGGTGTTCCCGTTTTTTGCCGCCCAGTTCGGCAACTCGTGGGTGCGCATCATCGACATGGCCTTGCTGTACATCATGCTGGCCCTGGGCCTGAACATCGTCGTCGGCTTCGCCGGCCTGCTCGACCTCGGCTACATCGCCTTCTACGCCGTGGGCGCCTACCTGACGGCCCTGCTGGCTTCGCCCCAGTTCGCCATCCTGCTCGAATCCGTGGTGAACCAGTATCCGGTGCTGGGCGAGACCCTGGTGCAGCTGATGGGCCCGGAGATCCGCGAAAACGGCATCCACCTGTCGATCTGGATCATCGTGCCGCTGGCGGCCTTTGTTGCCGGCCTGTTCGGGGCACTGCTGGGCGCGCCCACCTTGAAACTGCGCGGCGATTACCTGGCCATCGTGACCCTGGGCTTTGGCGAGATCATCCGCATCTTCATGAACAATTTGAACGACCCGATCAATTTCACGAATGGTCCGCAAGGCATCAATTTGATCGACCCCATCCGCATCTTCGGCGTCAACCTGGCGGGCGAGGCTGGCACCAACAGCACCGTCACGGTGGCCGGTTTTTCCATGCCGTCCGTGAACGCCTATTACTTCCTGTTCCTGTTCCTCTGCATCGCCGTTGTCTTCGTCACCAAGCGCCTCCAGCATTCGCGCCTGGGCCGCGCCTGGGTCGCCATCCGCGAAGACGAGATCGCCGCGAAAGCGATGGGCATCAACACGCGCAACGTGAAACTGCTGGCCTTTTCCATGGGCGCCTCGTTCGGCGGCGTGGCTGGCGCCATGTTCGCGTCGTTCCAGGGCTTCGTCTCGCCGGAATCGTTCTCGCTGACGGAATCGATCGCCGTGCTGGCGATGGTGGTGCTGGGCGGCATCGGGCATATTCCCGGCGTGATCCTCGGCGGCGTGATTCTCGCCTCGATCCCCGAAGTGCTGCGCCACGTGGTGGAGCCGGCCCAGCAGGCGCTGTTCGGCCACGTGGTGATCGAGGCGGAAGTGCTGCGCCAGCTGCTGTACGGCCTGGCCATGGTCTTGATCATGCTCAACCGTCCCGCCGGCCTGTGGCCGGCGCCGAAGCACGAGGACCGGCCCGACCATGATGTGGATCAACCGAACAAATCAACCGGCGTCGTGTCCGCTTAAGGAAGGAAAGCACCATGAGCGAACAGATCATTCTCAATATCGCCGGCGTGAATAAACGTTTCGGCGGCCTGCAGGCGTTGACCGACGTGGGCATCACCATCCGCCAGGGGCAGATCTATGGCTTGATCGGCCCGAACGGCGCCGGCAAGACCACCTTCTTCAATGTCATCACGGGCCTGTACCAGCCGGACACGGGCACGTTCGAGCTGGCCGGCAAGCCGTATTCGCCGTCGGCGCCGCACAAGGTGGCCAAGGCGGGCATCGCGCGCACCTTCCAGAATATCCGCCTGTTCGGCGACATGACGGCGCTGGAAAACGTCATGGTGGGGCGCCATGTGCGCTCGCACCAGGGCGTGTTCGGCGCCATCTTCCGCCACAAGGCGGCGCGCGAGGAAGAGGCGTCGATTCGCCAGCGGGCCATGGAGCTGCTCGATTTCGTCGGCATCGCCCAGTTCGCCAACCGCACTTCGCGCTTCCTGTCGTATGGCGACCAGCGGCGCCTGGAAATCGCCCGCGCGCTGGCTACCGACCCTACCCTGCTGGCCCTCGACGAGCCGGCGGCCGGCATGAACGCGACGGAAAAGCTGGCCCTGCGCGAGTTGCTGGTGAAAATCAAGGCGGAAGGCAAGACCGTGCTGCTGATCGAGCACGACGTGAAACTGATGATGGGGCTGTGCGACCGCATCACGGTGCTCGAGTATGGCAAGCGCATCGCCGAAGGCTTGCCGGCCGAAATACAGCAAAACCCGGCCGTGATCGAGGCTTACCTGGGGGGATCGCACGCATGAGCAGCAATGGATGGAACAAGAACGTATTGAAAGTGGCGGGCCTGCATGTGGCCTATGGCGGCATCAAGGCCGTCAAGGGCATCGACCTGGAAGTCAACGAAGGCGAGCTGATCGCCCTGATCGGCGCGAACGGCGCAGGCAAGACGACGACACTGAAAGCCATCACGGGAACTTTGCCTGCATGCAAGGTCGATGGCACCATCACTTACATGGGCGAGTCGCTCAAGGGCAGCAAGTCGTTTCACCTGGTGGAGAAGAAGCTGGCCATGGTGCCGGAAGGGCGGGGCGTGTTTACGCGCATGTCGATCCGGGAAAACCTCATGATGGGTGCCTACACGCGCACGGACAAGGTAGGGATCGAGACCGACATCGGCCGCT
Source organism: Janthinobacterium sp. SUN118 (assembly GCF_030397695.1). Lineage (NCBI taxonomy): Bacteria > Pseudomonadati > Pseudomonadota > Betaproteobacteria > Burkholderiales > Oxalobacteraceae > Janthinobacterium > Janthinobacterium sp. SUN118. Next base: position 906,583 of record NZ_JAPUBV010000001.1, read on the forward strand.
GGTTCGACGTCTTTCCGCGCCTGAAGGAGCGGGCGGCGCAGATGGCCGGCACCTTGTCGGGCGGCGAGCAGCAGATGCTGGCCATGGCGCGCGCCCTGATGAGTCATCCGAAGCTGCTGCTGCTCGACGAGCCGTCGATGGGCCTGTCGCCCATCATGGTCGAGAAAATCTTCGAGGTGATCCGCAAGGTGTCGTCGGAAGGCATCACGATCTTGCTGGTCGAACAGAATGCCCGTTTGGCCCTGCAGGCGGCGCACCGCGGCTATGTGATGGATTCCGGCCTGGTGACCATGGGCGGCAACGCGGCCGACATGCTCGACGATCCGCGCGTGAAGGCAGCGTACCTGGGCGAGTAGGAAGCGCCAGGCAAAAAAATACCCCGGCAGTGGTGCCGGGGCAAGAGACATCCGTGGAGGAGTACAAGACGGATGCCGGAGGAGCGGGTAGTGCGGGGGCCGCCATGGCGGCCCGTGCCTCAAAAATTACTTGGCGGCAGCGCGCGGCACGACTTTTTCAGCCGCTTGCGTGAACTGGTTCACGGCCGAGGTCAGGTTCGCTTCGATGGCTTCGACGGCTTGCTTGCTGGTTTTCGAGAATTGCTCGTAGCCTGCATTGGCGTTGCCGATGGCGCTTTTCAGGATGGCGACGGCATTTTCCGAACCGGCTGGTGCATTCTTGGTCACTTCATCGACCAGCGAAATGACTTTACGGTTCGTTTCGGCGATTTGCGATTCAGCCGCTTTGCTGAATTCAGCTTGCGTGCTGGACGTGATGGCAGCCAGGTGACGGCCGTAAGCGATGGCTTTTTCGGCGCTAGGCTGGGCTTGGGCTGCGGTCAGCGAGAAAAATTCTTGTGGATCTTTTGCCGACAGCAATTGCTTGGCGGCGGCCGTGGATTCTTCCAGCGTTGCCTTGGCGGCGGTCAGGTTCAGTTCGACGATCTTTTCGATGCCTTCGAAGGCCTTGCCCGTCAGCGACGAGAACAGGGCGAATTGGGCTTCCAGGTTGGCTTTGGTGGCGGACGAGAACTGCTCAGGAATTGAAAACATATAAATCTCCAAAAAATCGAAATCTGGTTAATTTGATGCTGCGTGTACCGTTTGGGAAGCAGGTGTATCTAAATTTTCAAGCTGAACAAGTAATTGTGCAACGCAACAAACCCTATTCTACGGTTAAAAAAAACGAAGTCAAGCGATTCTTGTGCGATGCAACAATTGAATAGATTTGCATCAAAAGCCATTGTTTCTAAAGAGAAATATTTGATTTCTGAGTGTCAATGGTTTAGCCCTAAACCATTATTTCCCCGCCTTTCAGGACGGGTGCGGCGCAGCATGCTAGACTTTGCCTCCCGCACCGGCGCACCGCCCCGGTGAGTATCCCGTTTCCCGAGTCGATACCATGTCCAATCTTCCCGCCGCGGCTGGCGCCAGCGGCAAAGCCCCCAAAGCCCCTTTCTTGACCACCGTGGCGCCGATGGCCTTGCCCGCTTTCTTCGTGTTGTTATGGAGCACAGGTTTTATCGTGGCCAAGTTCGGCCTGCCGTATGCGCCGCCGCTGACCTTTTTGCTGCTGCGCTTCCTGGGCGTGCTGGTCATTTTGCTGCCGCTGGTGCTGATCTTGCGCGCGCCGTGGCCCGTGGGACAGTTCCGCCAGATCGCCGTGGCCGGCATCCTGATGCAGGCCGGCTACCTGGCCGGCGTCTGGTGCGCCATCAAGCTGGGCATGCCGGCCGGCCTGTCCGCCCTGATCGTGGGCATGCAGCCCGTGCTGACGGCCTGCGCCGCGCCGCTGATCGGCGAATCCGTGCGTCCGCGCCAGTGGCTGGGCCTGTTCTTTGGCTTGCTGGGCGTGGCTTTGGTCGTGTACGCGAAGATCAACCTCGTGGGCCTGACCGTGGAAAGCGTGCTGCTGTGCGTGTTCGCGCTGCTGTCGATGACGGCCGGCACCATGTACCAAAAACGCCACTGTCCGCAGTTCGACTTGCGCACCGGCACGGTGGTGCAGTTTGCCGCCTCCATCGTCGTCGTGTTGCCATTCGCCCTGTATTACGAGGGACTGGATCTGCATTTCAGCAATGTGCAATGGACAGCGAACTTCATCGGCGCCCTGCTGTGGTCGGTACTCGTGCTGTCCATCGGCGCCATCTTCCTGCTGTTCGCCCTGATCCGCCGCAGCGACGCCACGAAAGTGACGGGCTTGCTGTACCTGACGCCGCCGACGACGGCCGTCATGGCCTGGCTGATGTTTGGCGAAGCCTTTAATATGCTGGGTATCGCCGGCATGCTGGTGGCCGTCGTCGGCGTGGTTTTTGTTGTCAAGAAATAGCAGGAGAGCAGGACAGTGAGCAAGCAAGCATCCGGTTTACCCATGGAAATGTCACAGCAGCAAGCCGTCGACGCGGCGATTCAGTCGCGCCGCTCGATCCGCGCCTTCCTGCCCACGCCGGTGGCGCAGGACGACATCGCGCGCATCCTGGAAGTGGCGGCGCGCGCGCCCTCGGGCGCCAACATGCAGCCGTGGAAAGTGTATGTGCTGTCGGGCGAGGCGCGCCAGCGCCTGTCGCGCCGCATCCTCGACGCCTATGCGGCGCCGAAAGCGCCCGATGCGCCCGCCCGCACGGCTTCGTATACATATTACCCGCGCCAGTGGACGGCGCCGTTCATCGAGCGCCGCCGCAAGATCGGCCTGGACCTGTATCAACTGCTGGGCCTGGAGCGGGGCGACACGGCCGGCATGGCCGCCCAGCATGGCCGCAATTTCCAGTTTTTCGACGCGCCCGTCGGCCTGATCTTCACCATCGAACGCGTGCTGGAGCAGGGCTCCTGGCTCGATTACGGCATGTTCCTGCAAAACATCATGCTGGCCGCGCGTGCGCGCGGACTCGATACCTGCCCGCAAGCCGCTTTCATCCATTACCATGACATCATCCGCGACGAACTGGGCGTGCCCGCCAGTGAAATGGTGGTGTGCGGCATGGCGCTTGGCTATGCCGACCCCGACAAGGTCGAGAACCGCCTGAGCACGGAGCGCGAGCCCCTGTCCGGTTTTGTTAAATTCATTGTCACTTAGTAATCTATGGTTATTTAAATAAGTAAACAGATCATCAAGGATGAGCTTGTTTGCTGATCGCTAACGATTTGTATTTCATTGCTGCAATAAATACTGTCTTAACTGTTAAATAGGCTTGCGATTACTCTGCATTTCGCTACACTGCAATAAGGCAACAGCTTCACGGGGAATTATCGAATGGCTAAGTTTAAACTTGCGCTGGGTATCCTGGCTTCCCTGCTGTTTGCGCTGGCGCCGGCCGCGGCCGTGCAAGCCAGGGAAGCGCACGGCAAATCCTCGGCATCCAAGAAACAAAATACCAAGAAAGTCAAAGTCGTGCTGCGCAAAGGCGCGACGGCCGCGCCGCGCGAAAAGACCGTGCGCCGGGTCGTCATGGTGCGCGGCAAGCGCAAGGTCGTGTATCAGAAGGTCAGCAGCGTGGCCGTGCCGATGGCCGCGCCTATGCCCACCATGGGCGATCTGGCCGGCCTGAACCTGACGCGCGATCCGCTCGACCTCAAATCGAGCGTGGCGCTGGTGCTGGACCAGGCCAATGCGGAAGTGCTGTTTGAAAAGAATTCCAACGTGGCCCTGCCCATCGCCTCCATTACCAAGATGATGACGGGCCTGGTCGTGGTCGAAGCGCGCCAGGACATGGATGAGCTGCTGACGATCACGGACGAGGATGTCGACCGTGCCAAGTTCAGCAGTTCTCGCCTGAAAGTGGGCTCGCAATTAACACGTGGCAATATGCTGCACATCGCCCTGATGAGTTCGGAAAACCGCGCCGCTTCTGCGCTGGGCCGCAATTATCCGGGCGGCTTGCCATCGTTTGTCGACGCCATGAACAGCAAGGCGCGCCAGCTGGGCATGATGGATACGCATTATGTCGATTCCAGCGGCTTGTCGAAAATGAACGTGGCCAGCGCGCGCGACCTGGGCAAGCTGGCCATGGCCGCCTTCCAGCATCCGCTGCTGCGCCAGTACTCGACGGACCCGAAAGCCATCGTCGAAGCCAGCGGCCAACCCATGCAATTTGGCAATACGAATCACCTGGTGGCCAATCCGGGCTGGGAAATCGGCTTGCAAAAGACGGGCTTCATCAATGAGGCGGGACGTTGCCTGATGATGCAGGCCGTCATCGAAGGACGGGCCGTGATCATGGTGTTCCTCGATTCCAAAGGGAAACAGTCACGTACGGCCGATGCGGGACGCATGCGCAAGTGGCTGGAGGCACTGAAACCCGCCAATATGAGCCTGCCTGGCGGCTAAAGTGTCCAGGGCGGCGTTGCCTTGCCCTGAACATTTTTATGCGGCAGCGGTCTAGTCTTGCGGGATAAAACCCAAGGTGACGGAAATCTGGTTCGCCGTCTCGACCAGGTCGACCAGCCACTCATCCTGCAGGCGGTCGGCCGGGGCGGAGATCGACAGGCCGGCGATCAGCTTGCCAGAGTCGTCGCGGATGCCGGCCGCCATGCAGCGCACGCCCAGTTCCAGCTCCTCATTGTCGCGCGCATAGCCGCGCTCGCGCACCAGGCTCAGTTCGCGCTCGAGCTTTTGCAGATCCGTGATGGAATTCTTGTTGTGCCCGGCAAGACCCGTGCGCGTGGCGTAGGCGCGGATGGCTTTCGGTTCGTCCACGGAGAGGAACAGCTTGCCCGTCGACGTCAGGTGCAGCGGGCCGCGCCCGCCGATGGCGCGCACCACCTGCATGCCCGAGCGCTCGGAAAACGCGCGGTCGATGTAGACGATTTCATCGCCCTGGCGCACGGACAGGTTGATCGTCTGCTGGGTTTTCTTGTGCAGCTGGCGCATGAAGTCCAGCGCCGCTTCGCGCACGCTGAGACGGCTTTTCACCACATTGCCCAGTTCCAGCAGGCGCATGCCGAGACGGTAGGTGCCCGGTTCGATGCGGTCGACAAAACGCGTCAGCACCATGTCGTTGAGGATGCGGTGCGCCGTCGACGGGTGCAGGCCCGATACCTTGGACAATTCCTTCAGGCTGACCGGATCGGAATATTTGGCCAGGGCATCGAGCAGGGCGACCATGCGCTCGATCACCTGGATCGTCGTCTTCGGGGCTGCGACCGGTTCAATTTTCATGATGGATTTGGTGCAATGCAGTATTCATGCTTCTTTATACCATGATGTGAAAAAATAGTGAAATGTTCTGAGATATTCAGCGAAAAAATTGTCACAATTCCTATGCCGGCCGTCATAATGCGTGGACGGCACGTGCTTTGAACCCTGGAAAACTATGCAACCTGTAAATGAATTCAAGAGTAAAAGTGGCTTGAAACGGATCTTTTCCGCCTTTTTCTATTCGCTCGACGGCTTGAAGTCGGCGTGGCGCCATGAACATGCGTTTCGCCAGGAACTGGGCCTGTTTGTCGTCGGCACGGTGATCGCCTTGCTGCTGCGCATCTCCGCGTTTGAAAAGCTGGTGCTGATCGGCGTGCTGTTGCTGGTACTGATCGTCGAATTGATCAATTCGGCGCTGGAAGCCGTGGTCGACCGCATCTCGCTCGAACGCCATCCGCTGTCGAAAAATGCCAAGGACTTCGGCAGCGCGGCCGTGCTGCTGACCTGCCTGCTGGCCTTTGCCACGTGGGCCGTGGTCATGTTCAACCGTTTCTATTGAACACTTGTCAAACCCTGCTGCGCGTCGGCATGGGCAGCCTGCGATGCTCACTGCCTCGGCGGCCCCGTGCTCAGCACAGTTGCGCTTCTCGACCGCCGCTCCCTTCCGCTCGCTACGGTTTTGTCAGGTGTCCTCGGTCTTAACTGCTTTATCCCCGGTGCACGCCGTCCATATGCGAAAAACGCATATCAAACGGCGAAACGCTTCGTTCTCTTTGCGGCCGATGCGCCGTAATCTGGTGGCTCTGAAAGTTCAACCACCGGGGATCTTAGATGCTGTCGAAAAAAATCATCATTGCCGCCGCCATCAGTGCGTTTGCCGTTTTGCAAACCGCGCAAGCTGCCGATATCACCCTGCTCAATGTGTCGTATGACCCGACGCGCGAGCTGTACCAGGATGTGAATACGGCGTTTGCCAAGGAATGGAAGGGCAAGACGGGCGACAACGTCAAGATCAAGCAATCGCATGGTGGTTCCGGCAAGCAGGCGCGCGCCGTCATCGACGGCCTGGAGGCGGACGTGGTGACCCTGGCCCTGGCCTACGACATCGACGCGCTGGCCGAGCACAAGCTGCTGGCCGCCGACTGGCAAAAGCGCTTGACGCACAACAGCTCGCCTTACACCTCGACCATCGTGTTCCTGGTGCGCAAGGGCAACCCGAAAGGCATCAAGGATTGGAACGACCTGATCAAGCCGGGCGTGTCCGTCATCACGCCGAACCCGAAGACCTCGGGCGGCGCCCGCTGGAACCATCTGGCCGCCTGGGGCTATGCGCTGCGCCAGCCGGGCGGCAACGAAGCCAAGGCCAAGGATTTCCTCGGCAAACTGTATAAAAACGTGCCCGTGCTCGATTCCGGCGCGCGCGGCGCCACCACCACCTTCGTCGAACGCGGCATCGGCGACGTGTTGATCGCCTGGGAAAACGAGGCTTATCTTGCCGTCAAGGAACTGGGGCCGACCAAGTTCGACATCATCACGCCGTCCGTCAGCATCCTGGCCGAGCCGCCGGTCGCCGTCGTCGACAAGTTTGCCGACAAGCACGGCACGCGCAAGGTGGCCGAGGCTTACCTGAACTACCTGTACACGGACGAGGCGCAAGATATCATCGCCAAGAACTACTACCGTCCGGCAACGGACAAGGCGGCCAAGAAATACGCGTCGCAGTTCGCCAAGGTCAACCTGTTCACCATCGAGCAAGTGGCGGGCGGCTGGACGGCAGCACAGAAGGCGCACTTCGCCGACGGCGGCATCTTCGACCAGATTTATCAACCGAAATAATCGTCCATGGCAGGCGCAAGCCTGCCCGTCCTGCACTGTTAAGGATCCATCATGGCGCTGCGCAGCTTTTCCGATTACCGGGTATTGATCGTGCCGGGCCTGCATAACAGCGGGCCCGAGCACTGGCAGAGCCGCTGGCAGCGCCTGTATCCGCAATTCGAGCGGGTCGAGCAGGATGACTGGGAGCGGCCCGACCTGGCCACCTGGTCGGCGCGCCTGGACCAGGTGCGGCGGCAGGATACGCGTCCGACCCTGATCGTCGCCCACAGCTTCGGCTGCCTGACGACGGCGCACAGCCTGGCCCGCGATGCGCAAGGCGTGGCTGGCGTGTTGCTGGTGGGGCCGGCCGACCCCGACAAGTTTGGCGTGGCGAAAGCCTTGCCGCAGAAACGCTTGCCATGTCCCGGCATCCTCATCGCCAGCCAGACGGATCCGTGGATGACGGCCGAGCACGCCACGCAATGGGCGCGGCGCTGGAATTGCAAGTATATTGATGGCGGTGCCTTGGGCCATATCAACGCGGAATCGGGTCTGGGCGACTGGATCTATGGCCAGGCGCAATTGCAGACACTGTTTGATCTGGCGCAAAACGACAAGCGCCACCGTCAGGCAGCCTGATTCGACGACCATCCCGCCACACAACCTCACAAGGAGATTACGATGACTTTACGCCTGGGCGATGTCGCCCCTGATTTTGAACAAGACAGCTCCATCGGCACGCTGAAGTTCCATGAGTGGGCCGGCAATTCCTGGGTGGTGCTGTTTTCCCACCCGGCCGACTTTACGCCCGTGTGCACGACGGAACTGGGGCTGACGGCCAAGCTGAAGCCGGAATTCGACAAGCGCAACGTGAAGGCCATCGCCCTGTCCGTGGACGCGGCCGAGTCGCACAAGAGCTGGATCAAGGATATCGAGGAGACGCAAAACACGGTGGTGGGCTTCCCCATCATCGCCGACGTCGACAAGAAGGTGTCCGTGCTGTACGACATGATCCACCCGGAACAGTCCGTCACGGCCACCGTGCGTTCCGTGTTCATCATCGACCCGAACAAGAAAGTACGGCTGATCCTCACGTATCCGCTGAGCACGGGCCGCAACTTCAATGAAATCCTGCGCGTCATCGACGCCCTGCAACTGACGGACGGCTATACGGTGGCCACGCCCGGCAACTGGAAGGATGGCGACGACGTCATCATTCCCTTGACCGTGCAAGACCCGGACGTGATCAAGCAGAAATATCCGAAGGGCTTTACGGCGGCCAAGCCCTACCTGCGTCTTACGCCGCAACCGAACAAGTAAGGGCAGCGAAAAACGTCCATGGCGTTGTTGCATTGCCTCGCCGTACCCTCGTACTGTGTTCGGCAACGCGCCTGGCCCTGAACGTTTTATTCGGCACTCCATAAAAACGCACCTCGCCGGTGCGTTTTTTTTCGCCCAACGATTCGCTGGGCAAGTATGCAAAATCCATCTAAGCAAATGAGAAATGGTTAGTTCTTTTTATAACGATTGCATGTGAATATTGCACCCTGTTACTCGAAAATGTAATAAGAAGGAGTCTTTATGTCTGCAGCATCAGCATCGCCCGCGCCGGTCAAGGCGCGCGGCGCGCCGTTTCGAGTCATGCCGGGGTTTAAGCTGTCACTGGGCTTCACGCTCTTTTACCTGGCCTTGATCGTCCTCATTCCGCTGTCGTCGGTGTTCCTGAAAACCTTCACCATGACATGGGACGCCTTCTTCAGCGCCGTCATGTCCGAGCGCGTGATGGCGTCGTACCGGTTGACGTTCGGCGCTTCGCTGATCGCCGCCTTCCTGAACGTGGTGTTTGGCGGCATCCTGGCCTGGGTGCTGGTGCGCTACAAATTTCCCGGCAAGCGCATCATTGACGCGCTGGTCGACTTGCCGTTCGCCCTGCCGACGGCCGTGGCCGGCATCACGCTGACGGCCCTGTACTCGTCGAACGGCTGGTTCGGCCAGTTCATCGAAGGCGTGCTGGGCATCAAGGTGGCGTTCACGCCGCTGGGCGTGGTGGTGGCGCTGACCTTCATCGGCTTGCCGTTTGTCGTGCGCACCGTGCAACCGGTGCTGGAAGACGCGGAAAAGGAACTGGAAGAGGCGGCCGCCAGCCTGGGTGCCAATTCGCTGCAAACCTTTATCCGCGTCATCTTCCCCACCATCCTGCCCTCGCTGCTGACGGGCTTTGCGCTGGCCTTTGCCCGCGCCACGGGCGAATACGGTTCCGTGATCTTTATTGCCGGCAACATGCCGATGGTGTCGGAAATCACGCCGCTGTTCATTATTACCAAGCTGGAGCAATACGATTATGCGGGCGCCACGGCCATTGCCGTGGTGATGCTGGTGGTGTCCTTCCTGCTGTTGTTGACGATTAACCTGCTGCAAGCATGGACGCGCGGAAAGGCGAAGAAAACATGAGTACGAATATTACTGCCGTCGCCGGCGCGGAAGATGTGTTGCCGAAAACGCGACGCATCGAACCGAACATCGGCCCCGTCGTGCTCGAACCGCTGTGGGTGCGCACGGTATTGATCACCATTGCCCTGCTGTTCCTGACGACCTTCCTGATCGTGCCCCTGGTGGCCGTGTTTGCGGAAGCGTTCAAGAAGGGCTGGGAAGCGTATGTCGCGGCCATCATCGATCCGGACGCGATTTCCGCCATTAAATTGACCCTGATCACGGCCGCCATCGCCGTACCGCTGAACCTGGTCTTCGGCGTGGCCGCTTCCTGGTGCATCGCCAAGTTCGAGTTCCGCGGCAAGAGCATCCTGCTGACCCTGATCGACTTGCCGTTTTCCGTCTCGCCCGTGATTTCCGGCCTGATCTATGTGCTGATGTTTGGCGCCCAGGGCTGGTTCGGTCCGTGGCTGCAGGCGCACGACATCAAGATTCTGTTCGCCGTGCCCGGCATCGTGCTGGCCACCATCTTTATTACCTTCCCATTCGTCGCGCGCGAACTGATCCCGCTGATGCAGTCGCAGGGCAGCGAAGAGGAAGAAGCGGCCATCGTGCTGGGTGCCTCGGGCTGGAATACCTTCCGCCGCGTGACTTTGCCGAATATCAAGTGGGGCTTGCTGTACGGCGTGATCCTGTGTAACGCCCGCGCCATGGGCGAGTTCGGCGCCGTATCGGTCGTGTCCGGCCATATCCGCGGCGAAACCAACACCATGCCCCTGCAGGTGGAGATTCTGTACAACGAGTACAACTTCGCCGCCGCGTTTGCCGTCGCCTCGCTGCTGGCCTTGCTGGCCCTGGTGACCCTGGCCCTGAAAGCCTTCATTGAGTGGCGTTTGAACGAGAGCGACGCCGACGATTCCGCCTTACGTTCCACGGAGCACTGACATGACCATCGCAGTTAAAAACATCAACAAGCGTTTCGGCGATTTCGTCGCCCTCGACAATATCTCGCTGGATTTTCCCGCCGGCGAATTGACGGCCCTGCTGGGCCCGTCGGGTTGCGGTAAAACAACCTTGCTGCGCATTATTGCTGGCCTGGAACATCCGGACAGCGGCCAGGTGCTGCTGGATGCGGAAGATGCGTCGAACCGCCACGTGCGCGAGCGCCAGGTCGGTTTCGTGTTCCAGCATTACGCGCTGTTCAAGCATATGACCGTCTTTGAAAACGTGGCCTTCGGCTTGCGCGTGAAGTCGCGCAGCGAGCGCCCGTCGGAAGACCAGATCCGCCGCAAGGTTAAGGATTTGCTGGAGCTGGTGCAGCTGGACTGGCTGGCCGACCGCTATCCGCCGCAGCTGTCGGGCGGGCAACGCCAGCGCATCGCCCTGGCGCGCGCGCTGGCCGTCGAACCGCGCGTGCTGCTGCTCGACGAGCCGTTCGGCGCATTGGATGCGAAGGTGCGCAAGGAATTGCGCCGCTGGCTGCGCCGCCTGCACGACGACTTGCACGTCACCAGCATTTTCGTCACGCATGACCAGGAAGAAGCGCTGGAAGTGGCCGACCAGGTGGTGCTGATGAACAAGGGCACGGTCGAGCAACTGGGTTCCCCCGAGCAAGTCTACAATCACCCGGCTTCGCCGTTTGTCTACGGTTTCCTCGGCAACGTCAACCTGTTCCATGGCCGCGTGCATGACGGCGTGATGGCCACGGGCGACGCCAGCTTCGAAGTGCCCGACTATGCGGGCGTGAGCGACAGCAAGGGCACGGCCTATGTGCGGCCGCACGACCTGGAGATCGACCGCTACACGCAGGGCGCGGAAGGCATCGTGGTCAAGCTGAGCCGCGCGCATGCGATCGGCCCGCTGGCCCAGCTGGACTTGCAGCGCGTCGATAACAGCGAGCTGATCGAGGCGGTGATGTCGAACGAGCGCTTCACCCATCTGCAGCTGAAGGAAGGCGAGACCCTGGTCGTGCGCCCGAAACGATTGCACGTGTTCGTTGAACCGACAAGAACCTAAAGGCTGGAACACCATGAATTTTCAACAATTGCGCTCGATCCGCGAAGCGGCCCGCCGCGGCTATAACCTGACGGAAGTGGCCAACGCCCTGTTCACGTCGCAGCCGGGCGTGAGCCGGCAAATCCGCGAACTCGAGGACGAGCTGGGCGTGGTCATTTTCGAACGCAACGGCAAGCGCTTGACGGGCTTGACGGAACCGGGCAAGGGCATCCTCAAAATCGTCGACCGCCTCTTGATCGAGGCGGAAAACCTGCAGCAGGCCAGCCTCGAGTACAGCGGCCAGACCAGCGGCACCCTGTCCGTGGCGGCCACGCACACGCAAGCCCGCTATGCGCTGCCGAAGGTGGTGCAAAGCTTCCGCGCCGCCTATCCCGAGGTGCGTATTGCGCTACAACAAAGTGCGCCTGAACATATCGCGGAATGGGTGTTGTCGGGCAAGACCGATATCGGCATCGCCACGGAAGGCCTGAGCCAGTTTCCCGATCTCGTGTCGTTCCCATGCTACCGCTGGAGCCATCTGATCGTCGTGCCGGACGGCCACCCGCTGCTCGAACATACGCCGATCCGCCTGGAAGATCTGGCGAAATACCCGCTGATTACCTACGACAAGGGGTTCACGGGACGCGGCCATATCGACGATGCGTTTGCCAAGGCGGGCGTGGCCACCGACATCATCCTGACGGCCATGGATTCCGACGTCATCAAGCAATACGTGGCGCTGGGCCTGGGCGTGGGCATCGTGGCTTCGATGGCTTTCGACCATGGCCGCGACAAGGGCTTGCGCGCCGTGGAAGCGTCGCATCTGTTCGCCACCAACACGACGCGCCTGGCCGTGCGTCGCGGCGCCTACCTGCGCGCCTATGCCTACGAATTCATTTTGCAGCTGGCGCCGGACTTGACGCGCGAAGACATCGACCGTGCCATGGCGGGCGAAGAGTCGCTTTAATCCAGCGCGGCCCGCTGCGCGCGCGTCAGGCCGGCCACGGCGCGCGCGTAGCTGTCCTGCACCAGTTCCGCCAGGTAATCGGCAGGGAATTGCGCTACATCAACGATCGTCACCCAGTGAAAGCGGCCCATGTAGCGCGCCGGTTTCACGCCGGGCATGTCCGTCAGTTCGATGAAGCGCCCGGCGCTGGCGCGCAGGCTGAAGCGCCACTGCTCGGGCATGCTGGTCTTAAAATAGGCAAATTTCTTGCCGCTCACTGCATACACGAGGATGTTCGACGGCGGGCCGTACAGCACGGCTTGCGTGCCGGGCAGGGCCGCGCACAGCTCCTTCAGTTCATCAGTCTTCATTCGTCCACCGCCATGAATTGCCGGGTGTTGCGGTCGAAGGCATAGGCCGCGCCGGTGGGAGAGTCCAGCAGCGCAATAAAACGGTCATCCACGCCGAGCACGGCGCCCAGCGACACGAGGGCCACGTTGGCGCTGTCGTTGATGTAGTCGTCGCTCTCGTCGTTGGCCGTGAAACGCCAGCCGCTGTCGTCGGCATTGTCCGGTTCCTCGCGGTACAGGTAGCCGACGGGCGCGCCGTCTTCCAGTACTCTTTTCGTGACGAAGCACAGGCCCGCATAGCGGTTGACGAGGTTGTCGTCATCGTCATGCTGCGTGTTGATGATGTGGCGCGCTTCGAAGGCGACCGTGTCTTTTGCCTGTAAATCGGCGATGTAGCCGGGCATGTTGTCGAGCTTGCCCGTGAAGTGGCCGTTGGCTTCCACCGTATCGACCAGCACCCACATGCGCTCGGCGCCCGGTGCCTGCGGAGCGTCGTTGTGGAAGGCGAAGATCAGCTTGACCACCTCGCCGGGGCGCACCTGGGCGATGGCCTCGGGCGGCGATTTGTAGAAGGTATAGGGGTGGCGCGCGGCCAGTTCGGCGGCGTCGGCCAGGTGCCAGCTGGGCATGGTGCTCCGTCGTCAAGAAGAGTAAAGCCCATGGTAGCCGATTGCACGCCTGAAAGCACGCCGCGCGCGCAGGCCGTATCATGTTCTTTCCCTCTCTCACACCAAGGACAGGCATGACTGACGCTACGATACCCCATTTACTCCTCAACGATGGCCGGCGCATCGCGCAGATCGGCTTTGGCACCTGGCCGCTCGACGATGCACAAGCCGAGACGGCCGTGCAGGCGGCGCTCGCATGCGGCTACCGCATGCTCGACACGGCGGCCCGCTACGGCAATGAAACGGGCGTGGGACGCGGCATCGCCGCCAGCGGCGTGCCGCGCGCCGAGGTCTGCATCACCAGCAAGCTGCGCGGCAGCGAGCACGGTTACGACAGCACCCTGCGGGCGTTCGATGCCACGCTGGCCGCCCTGGGCACCGATTACCTCGACCTGTACCTGATCCACTGGCCGCTGCCCATGCGCGAGCTGTACGTGGACACCTGGCGCGCCTTCGTGCGCTTGCGCGGGGAAGGGCGCATCCGCTCGATCGGCGTGTCGAATTTCCAGCCCGCCCATATCGAGCGCCTGCGGGCGGAGACGGGGGTATTGCCTGCCGTCAACCAGGTCGAGCTGCACCCGGATTTTAGCCAGGCGGCGCTGCGGGCCTGGCATGCGGCGCAAGGCATCGTCATCGAGTCGTGGAGCCCGCTGGGACGCGGCGCCCTGCTGCAGGACGCCACCGTGGCGCGCCTGGCGCAGAAACATGGCCGTTCGGCCGCGCAAATCCTGCTGCGCTGGCATGTGCAGCACGGCCTGGTGGCGATTCCGAAGTCGCAGGACCCGGCGCGCATGCGGCAAAACCTGGCGCTCTTCGATTTTGCCCTCGACGCCGATGACCTGGCGGCGCTGGCGCTGCTCGACGGCGCACACCGCCAGGGCGGCGATCCCGATACCAATCTGGAGTTGTAGTTTTTCCGTATCGTCACGGGTGGATCTGCAACAGCCGTGCGGCAAGCCATGGCGCCATGCCCCTGCGATAGCCGGCCCAGCGGATAAACGGCTGGGTTCGATTAAAAATGCCAATGGCAAAATATGTTTCTTTAATTGCATTTTGATTTCCTCAGTGATATCTTTTGTCCTATCGCAAGGAAGTGATAAAAATATAATTAAGTTGCAATATTGAAATAATGGCTAGGGGAAATATATGAATATGACGAAACATGCAGTACTGGGACTATGCCTCAGCGTGTCGGCCTTCGTGGCGCCGCTGGCCAGCGCCGCCAGTTGGGTCGAGATCAGCAACCCTGCCAAAGGCGGCTTTACGGTGGGCGGCAATACCGTCACCTACGGCCCTGTCGCGGCCGCCAGCGTCTGGGTGTATGACGGCGCCAACCCGCCCGGCGCGCAAAGCGCGGCTGCGATCAAGTCCTTGCTCAATACGCAGTTCGGCTTGCCGTCGAGCGGCACCGGTTCGCTCGTGCTGGCCACCCAAGGCGACTTGAACAGTGGCAAGTCCGGTTCCTTCTCCGTCAATTCCAGCTTCGACTACCTGGCCATCCATTACGGCCGTGGCGAATTGCTGTTCCACTGGGACAGCCCGGTGGCTGCGAATACGCTGTTCAGTATCGGTAATTTGCCACGTGGCATCAGCAACTTCCGCGCCTACAGCTCGGTGTCGGCCGTGCCGGAACCGGCCACCTACGGCATGCTGGTGATGGGCCTGGGCCTGCTGGGCTTCATGGCGCGCCGCCGCCGCGGCTAAGTCCGATGCACCGCTGGCGCCATGCATGAAAAAAAAGCCCGGAAACGCCATGCGTTCCGGGCTTTTTGCCTGTTGGGGCGGTTTGTCGCTTACCAGCTGTAGCCGGCCTTGGCGTAGTAGTAGCGGCCATTGAAGCCGTTCGGCGCGAAGATGCTGTATGGCTGCGTGCCGTTGACGTTCAGGTTGCCCGCGCTCGTCACCTGCGCCGGATAGCGGTTGGTGACGTTGTCGATGCCGGCCACCAAGCGCCAGTGCTTGTCCAGCTTTACGGAGCCGGACACGTCCAGCACCCATTGCGGATCATACGTCTGGTCCAGCTTGATATCGTTCTGCGGCACCGTGAAGCTGCCGTAGCGCGTCACCACGCCATGCGCATTCCAGATGCCGAAGGCGTAGTCGGCGGCCAGGCTGAACTTGTCCTTCGGCGACGCCACCGTAATGCGGTCGATGCTCTGGCGGTCGATCAGCTTCAGATTGTTGGCCGTCAGGATGGCCGGATTGTCGGCGATTTTCTGTACCGTGCTCTTGTTGTGGTTGTAGGCCACGATAAAGTCCAGGCGATCCTTGTCCTGCAGGTCGATGCGGTAGGTGCTGACGATGTCCACGCCTTCGGTGCGCGTGTCGACGGCGTTGGTGAAGTAGCGCGCCGCGCCCACGGTCGAGCCCTGGTTTGCCAGCTGGGCCTTCAGCTTGTCATTCAGCGCCAGATTGGCCGAGAACAGGATGCGGTTGTCGATGTCGATGCGGTAGGCGTCGATCGAGGTGGTGAAGTTGCGGCTAGGCTGGAACTGCAGGCCCAGGCTGTAGTTGCGGGCCTTCTCCGGCTTCAGGTCCTGTGCGCCGAGGGCGCGCGCCTGCGGCGTATTGACGGCGAAGGTGCCCGTTTCAATGGCCGTGTTGTTGCCGTTGATGACCTGGAAGTTGGTGGTGGTGATGGTGTAGTACTGCTGTGCCAGCGACGGCGCGCGGAAGCCGCTCGACACCGTGCCGCGCAGGGACAGCGCGTCCGTGAACGCATAGCGGGCGGAACCCTTGGCCGAGGTGGTGCTGCCGAAATCGCTGTAGCGCTCATGGCGCAGGGCCACGCCGCCCGACAGTTTTTTCGTCGCTTCCGCTTCCAGGTTTACATAGATCGATTCGTTGTGGCGCGAATGGCTGCCCGCGTTGGCCGGCCGGAAGCCGGAAAAGCCTTGCGCGCCGCCAGCCAATTTCGGATCGGCGGTGATGTACGATGTTTCCTCGCCGGCGCCGATGCTGTACTTTTCATGGCGCGCTTCGGCGCCCACGGCCACCGTCAGGGGGCCGGAAAAGAACGCGACCGGGAATTCGCGCGCCGCGTCCAGGTTGAATACCGTCTGTTCATTCTTCAGCGAGCCCGCATAGAAATGCGTGGGGCTGTTCGCGCCCAGCGACTGGTTGACCGTGTTGTCCAGGTCCAGCTCGAATTTGTTGCTGCCATAATTGAGGCTGGCATCCCAGCGCCAGCCGGCGGCTTCACCGCGCAAGCCCGTCACCAGCGACTGGTCGGTCAGCGTGCTGTTTTGCAGCGGCAAAAAACCTTCCGGATAGATCGGCGTGCGCTGCGAGTAGACCTTGGTCACGGGGTCCTGGATCAAGGCCGTGCGCCAGGTGGCGGCGGCCGAGGTGTCGCGCTTGCCATAGTTGCCGAAGGCATACCAGTCCAGATTGTCGTTGATGCGGTATTCGCTGTTGATGAAGACGGTGGCCGGCTTGCTTTCCGGGTCGCCATAGCGCTGGTTGACCTTGCCGTAGCGCGGTTCCAGGGGGTTGCGGAAGTCGGCGCCGGCGCGGTTGGTCGGGTCGCGCTCGGCCACTTCCGCCGAGACGCGCACCCAGCCGTCGTCGCCCAGCTTGAAGCCGGCCGAACCCTTGATGCTCTTTTGCTTGCCGTCGCGTTCCTGCGTCTGGCCATAGCCCACTTCGACATCGCCGCCGGCCGCGCCTTTTTTCAGGATGATGTTGATGACGCCGGCAATCGCGTCGGAGCCGTACTGGGCCGCCGCGCCATCGCGCAGCACTTCCACGTGGTCGATGGCGGCCAGCGGGATGGCATTCAGGTCGACGGGCGCCGAGCCGCGGCCCAGCGAGCCGTTGACGTTGACGACGGCCGAGGTGTAGCGGCGCTTGCCATTGACCAGCACGAGAGTCTGGTCGGGCGACAGGCCGCGCAGCTGGGCCGGGCGCACGGCATCGCTGGCGTCGGCACCCGTGGCGCGGGCAAAGTTCAGCGATGGCAGCAGGCGCGCCAGCACGGTGGCCAGTTCGCTGGAACCCGTGCTTTGCAGGTCGCGCGAGGTCAGGATGTCGATCGGCGATTCGGAATCGATGGTGCGGCGGTTCTTGGCGAAGGTGCCGGTGACGACCACCGACTGCAGTTCGCCATCGGCCGGCAGTTCTTGCTGCGCTTGCGCCTGCATCGGCAGGCTGAAGCAGGCGATCAGGCTGGCGGCAAGAACGGTTTTCACGGGAAGGGCGGGAAGCTGGGAGCGGGCGGTGCTTGAACTCATCGACAATATCTCTTCGGTTAGTGTATGCGCGGACCATGGCGGTCCGATGACGAAAACAGCTTAGCAGCGGGCACTTGGCGTGCTTACGAATAGTTCTGTCTATCGATATGCAATAAATGTCTGATATGCACCCAAGTGACGCGGGTAGCGCATATGGACTCATTTCCAGCATACGACCGGGCATGGCAAGGCTGCAATGCTGCACAGCAGTAAATTGCCAGCTGTTGCGTAAATACGACTATCTGCGATGAGAGCGGGGCGTCTGGCGCGACGCTGTGCGGCGCCGCCAGACGGTATGGCGCTTACTGCCCCGGATTGGGCAGGCTGGCGTGGATGGCGTCGACGGCCGCCACCAGTTCCGGCGCCAGCGTGACTTGATACGCGTCGATATTCTGCCGCAGCTGTTCGACGCTGGTGGCGCCGATGATGGTCGAGGCCACGAACCAGCGCGAGTAGCACCAGGCCAGGGCCAGCTGCGCCGGCGTCATGCCGTTGGCGCGCGCCAGCGCCGCATACTGCCGGGCCGCTTCGATGGTGGCGGGACGGATGTAGCGGGGGCTCCAGCCTGCGGGGAAAATCGTCAGGCGTCCGCGTGCCTGCGGATCGTCGAGGTATTTCGCCGTCAGCTGGCCGAATGCCAGCGGGCTGTAGGCGAGCAAGCCGACATTTTCCCGGTGGCAGGTTTCATCGAGCAGGCTCGTCTCGAAATGGCGCGCCGTCAGGTTGTACAGGTTCTGGATCGAAACGATGCGCGGCAAGCCTTTCAGTTCGGCCTGCTTGATGTATTCGCACACGCCCCACGACGATTCGTTCGACACGCCGATGTGGCCGATCTTGCCTTCCTCGACCAGCTTGCCCAGCACGGCCAGCGTCTCGTCGATGGCGACCGAGGCGTGCTCCTTGCGCGGGTTGTACACGCTGGCGCCGAAGATGGGCAGGTTGCGGCTGGGCCAGTGCAATTGATACAGGTCGATGTGCTCCGTCTGCAAGCGGCGCAAGCTGTCTTCGACGGCGGCGCGGATATTCACCGCGTCGTGGTCGGTCTTGCCCTTGCGTATCCAGTGCATGCGCGAGTTCGGTCCCGCCACCTTGCTGGCCAGGACGATCTGCCCGCGCTTGCCGCTTTTCTTCAGCCAGCTGCCGATATGGCGCTCGGTGCTGCCCTGCGTCTGCGCGCTGGCCATCACCGGATACATTTCCGCCGTGTCGATGAAGTTGATGCCACGCTCGAGCGCGTAATCGAGCTGGCTGTGCGCTTCCGCTTCGCTGTTTTGCTCGCCGAACGTCATCGTGCCCAGGCAGATCCGGCTTACTTCCAGGCTGCTCGTGCCCAGCTTGATCTTTTCCATGACCTTGCCTTAGCGGGCCTGCTTGCCGCGCAGCGCGCGCGCACAATCCTTGATCAGGGCCGGGCCGGCGTAAATCAGGCCGCTGTACAGCTGCACCAGCTGCGCGCCCGCCTCGATCTTGGCCACGGCGTCGCTGCCCTGCATGATGCCGCCCACGCCGATGATGGGCAGGGCATCGCCCAGTTCCGCCTTCAGCAGGCGGATCACGTTGTTCGACAGTTCAAACACGGGCGCACCCGACAGGCCGCCCGCTTCCGCGCCATGCGGCATGCCTTCCACGGCGCTGCGCGACAGGGTGGTGTTGGTGGCGATGACGCCGTCGATCTTGTGGCGCGTGAGCGACTCGGCGATGCTTTTTACCTGTTCGCCATCCATGTCCGGCGCGATTTTCAGGGCCAGCGGCACGTAGCGCTTGTGCTGGTCGGCCAGGCGCGCCTGGGCTTCCTTGAGCTGCGACAGCAGGGCGTCGAGTTCGGACGCGCCCTGCAGCTGGCGCAGGTTTTTCGTGTTCGGCGACGAGATGTTCACCGTCACATAGCTGGCATACGGGTAGACTTTTTCCAGGCACAGCAGGTAGTCGTCGGCCGCCCGTTCGATCGGCGTGTCGGCGTTCTTGCCGATGTTCAGGCCCAGCACGCCGGTGCGGTTCTGGTAAAACTTCGACGCCTGCACATTGGCGACAAACGCATCGACGCCGCCATTGTTAAAGCCCATGCGGTTGATGATGCCCTGCGCCTGCGGCAGGCGGAACATGCGCGGTTTCGGATTGCCCGCCTGCGCGCGCGGCGTGACGGTACCCACTTCGATCGAGCCGAAGCCCAGGTCGGCCAGCGCATCGATATAGGCGCCATCCTTGTCCAGGCCGGCGGCCAGGCCGACCGGGTTCGGGAAGGTGATGCCCATCACCGTGCGCGGGTCAAGGGCCGGCTTGCCGGCCAGCTTCGTCAGGCCCAGCGCGCTGGCGCGTTTCAGGGTAGGCAGGGTGAGATGATGGGCCGCTTCGGCATCCATCGAGAACAGCAGCGGGCGAGCGAGGGAGTACAGGAATTTTTCGGACATGGGGCGCTTTTAGGGTGGTGCGCAGGCCGCCGGGAGAGGCTGGCGGCGCGCTGTGTAATTTGCCGTATTTTACCGTGTTCCACGCGGCTGCCGGGTGTATAGTTCTTTTTGGTCTAATGCAATATTGATTCATTGCCAATTCGCATTGCGACCCTGGACTTTCCTGTTTCTTCCCTGTTCACTTACCTTATAAGCGAGACATCGATTGAAAAAGACACGCATCCTGAGCGCCATCGCGGCCGCCAGCGCACTGTTGCTGAGTCACCCGGCCCTGGCCCTGCCCAATACGCAAGACACCCGCATGCTGAGCGAACCGGCCGTCTCCAGCCGCCATATCGCCTTCATCTATGCGGGCGACCTGTGGCTGTCCAACCTCGACGGCGGCGGCGCGCGGCGCCTGACGTCCGACCTGGGCGACAAGTCCAATCCCGTGTTTTCGCCCGATGGCAGTCTGATCGCGTATAGCGCCAATATCGATGGCAATGTCGACGTGTACGTGATCGCGGCGGCCGGCGGCGTGCCGCGCCGCCTGACCTTCCACCCGGGTGCCGACCTGGCGCAGGCGTTCACGCCCGATGGCAAGGCCGTGATGTTTACCTCGCCCCGCGCCGCCTTCAACAACCGCTTCCAGAAGCTGTTCACAGTACCCGTCGCGGGCGGCGTGGAAACCCAGCTGGAAATTCCCAACGCCTCGCGCGCCACGTATTCGCCCGATGGCACGCGCATCGCCTACAACCCCCTGGCGCCCGCGTTCAAGCAGTGGAAGCGCTACCGCGGCGGCACCAATTCCTGGCTGTGGCTGTTTTCTTCCGCCGATAAATCCATCGAAAAAATCCCCCAGCCCGCCACGCGCTCGAACGACGTCGACCCGATGTGGGTAGGCGACACCGTGTACTTCCGCTCCGACCGCAACGGCGAATTCAACCTGTTTGCCTACGACGTGAAGACGAAAACCGTGCGCCAGCTGACGCGGCACGCGGATTTCCCGGTGCTCAACGCGTCGGCCGCGAACGGCAAGATCGTCTACGAGCAGGCCGGCTATCTGCACTCGTTCGATATCGCCAGCGGCCAGGCGCAAAAGCTCGCCATCGGCGTGGCCAGCGACCTGGGGCAGACGCGCCCGCGCTGGGTCAAGAATGCGAAATACATCCGCGACGCCTCGATTTCGCCGTCGGGCGCGCGCGTCGCCTTCGAATACCGGGGCGAGATCGTCACCATCCCCGCCGACAAGGGCGACGTGCGCAACCTGACGCAGACGGCCGGCGCGAACGAGCGCACGCCGATCTGGTCGCCCGATGGCCGCTCGGTCGCGTATTTCTCGGACGAGTCGGGCGAATACGAGCTGCATGTGCGCGCGCAGGACGGCAAGGGCGCGGTGCGCAAGTTCAAGCTCAATGGCAGCGGCTTCTATGACAACGCCGTCTGGTCGCCCGACAGCAGGAAGATCGCGTTTGCCGACAATGGCTGGAGCATGTACGTGATCGATGTCGGCACGGGCAAGGTGCAGAAGATCGCCACGGAACCGATGTATGGCGTCGACAAGAGCATGCGCGCCTCGTGGGCGCCCGATTCGCGCTGGCTGGCCTATACGCTCAATTCGCCCACCTACACGCGCAGCGCCTACATCTATTCCGTCGAGCAGAACAAGTCCATGCCGGTGACCGATGGCCTGTCCGACGTGGCCGAACCCGTGTTCGACAAGAGCGGCAAATACCTGTACTTCTTCGCCTCGACGAATGCGGGCCCCAGCAACAACTGGTTCTCGCAGCAGAACGAAGACAACCTCGTGACGCGCACGGTGTGGATGGCCGTGCTGCGGCGCGACTTGCCGTCGCCCTTGATCAAGGAAAGCGACGAGGAAAAGGCGGCCAGTGCGGAGAGCAAGAAGGATACGGCGAAAGACGAGGCGGAAGCGAAGAGCGAGCCGAAAATCGATCCGAAGACGGGCCGCGACGACCCGAAGGTGACGGTGGCGCCGGTGGCGCCCATCCACATCGATTTCGACGGCATCGCCACGCGCATCGTCGACTTGCCGCTGCCGGCCGCGCAGTTCTCCAGCCTGGCCGCGGGCGCCGCCGGGCAGATCTTCCTGCTGCGCGAAAGCGACGGCAAGAAGGCCGTGCAGCGCTTCGATTTGAAGGAGCGCAAGGCGGAAACCGTGGTGGCCGAAGCGGACGATTTCGAAGTCTCGGCCGACGGCAAGAAGCTGCTGTACCGCCAGAAGGAAAACTGGGCCATGGGCTCGGCCACGGGCAAGCTGCTGGCGCCGGGCGAGGGCAAGATCAAGGTCGACGCCATCGAGGTGAGGGCCGATCCGCGCGCCGAGTGGACGCAGATCTTCAACGAGGTGTGGCGCATCAACCGCGACTATTTCTATGATCCGGGCATGCATGGCGTGGACTGGAAGGCCATGCGCGACAAGTACGCCGTCTTCCTGCCCGAGCTGTCCAGCCGTGCCGACCTGAATCGTTTGATCCAGTGGATGTGCAGCGAACTGGCCGTGGGCCACCACCGCGGCGGCGGCGGCGACGATTTTCTGGAGGCGAAGAAGGTGCCGGGCGGGCTCCTGGGCGCCGATTACGAAGTCATCGACGGCCGTTACCGCTTCAAGAAGGTGTATGGCGGCTTGAACTGGAATCCGGCCCTGCGCGCGCCGCTGACGGAGCCTGGCCTGAACGTGAAGGCGGGCGAGTACCTGCTGGCCGTCGACAGCCGCCCGCTGGCGCCGCCCACCAATTTGTACAGCGCCTTCGAGAATACGGCCGGCAAGGCCATCGACCTCACCGTGGGGCCATCGGCCGACGGCAAGGGCGCGCGCACGATTACCGTGGTGCCCGTGCCGACCGAGGATGCCTTGCGCAACCGCGACTGGATCGAAGGCAATATGCGCAAGGTCAATGCGGCCACCGGTGGCAAGGTGGCGTATGTGTACGTGCCGAATACGGCGGGGCTGGGCCACACTTACTTCAAGCGCTATTTCTTCCCGCAGGCGGACAAGCAGGCCATCATCGTCGACGAGCGTTTCAATGGCGGCGGCAGCGTGGCCGATTACTATATCGAGATCCTGCAGAAGAAGGAAATCGCCTGGTGGACCATGCGCTATGGCGCCGACATGAAGACGCCATCGGCCTCGATCCAGGGCCCGCGCGCCATGCTGATCGACGAAACGGCCGGCTCGGGCGGCGACCTGCTGCCGTGGATGTTCCGCAAAAATAACATGGGTCCGCTGATCGGCAAGGCCACGTGGGGCGGCCTGGTGGGCGTCCTCGGCTTTCCCGTGCTGATGGATGGCGGCTTCATCACGGCACCGAACCTGGCCTTCTGGACGCGCGAAAACGGCTGGGGCGTGGAAAACGAGGGCGTGCCGCCCGACATCGAAGTCGAGCAAACGCCGGCCGACGTCATCGCCGGGCGCGATCCGCAGCTGGAAAAGGCCATCGAGGTGATCCAGGCCGAACTGGCGAAAAATCCGCCAGCGCGGCCTGCGCGTCCGGCGTTTCCGGACAAGAGCAAGTAGGTCGGATTAGGGGCGAAGCACCGTAATCCGACACCATTGTTGGCATCGCAGTGTCGGATTACGCGCTTGCGCGCTAATCCGACCTACCCAATAACTCCAGGTTTTACATCACTATCCACTGCCCCTTGATGCGTGCTTCCAGGGGCTTGAAGTTGATCTTGTAGGCCATCTTCGGGCTTTGCTCTATCCAGTAGCCCAGGTAGACATACGGCAGGCCCAGCTCCCGCGCCTGGGCGATCTGCCACA